>NZ_MDZC01000054.1 GCF_001816165.1 Hymenobacter glacialis | reverse complement strand
TAAAAGGGCCCAAACAAGGCCCGACCGCAGCCGTGCGCGCGCGTTGGGCCTTTTTATTTTGAAGAACCTAACGGCCCTGCCGGCGGCGAATTTCTTTTTGAATCAGCAGGAATTCGCGGCTGCTCTGGCCGGCGATGGCCGTATTCTCATCGGCCCGGCGCAACAGATAAGGCATCACGGCGGCCACGGGGCCGTAGGGCAGGTACTTGGCGGTGTTGTAGCCGGCGTTGGCCAAGTTGTAGGTCAGGTTGTCGCTCATGCCGTAGAGCTGGGCAAACCAAACGCGGGGGGCGCCGGGGGCCAGGCCGGCCTGCTGCATAAGCTGCGTGAGGAGCAGGGAGCTGGCTTCGTTGTGGGTACCGGCGCAAATGCTAATGCGGTCTACGTGCTCCATGCAGTAGCGCAGCGACTCGTCGTAGAGGTCGTCGGTGGCCTGCTTGGTGGGGTTGATGGGGTTTTCGTAACCGCGCTGCTTGGCCACGCGGGCTTCTTTTTCCATGTAGGCACCGCGCACCAGCTTCATGCCAATGTAGTAGCCGGCTTCGGCGGCGGTGTCATGAGCTGCTTTCAGGGCATCCAGCCGGTCGTGGCGGTAGAGCTGGTAAGTGTTCCAGACAATGGCCTTCTCGCGGTTGTACTTGGCCATCATGTCGTAGGCCAGCTGGTCGATGGTGTGCTGAAACCAGCTTTCCTCGGCATCCACGAACAGGCGCACGCCGTGTTGGTGGGCACGGGCGCACAGGGCCTCCACGCGGGCCACGGCGCGGGCGTGGGAGGCTTCCTCGGCGGGGGTGAGGAGCGTGCCGGCCTGAATTTTTTCGAGAATGGCCACGTTGGCCACGCCCGTTACCTTGAACACCGAAAACGGAATGTGCTTGGAGCGGTGGGCTTCGTCGATGGTGGCCAGGATTTCGTCGCGGGTGTGGTCGTAGCTGCGGTCGCTGCCCTCACCCTCCACCGAATAGTCGAGGATGGTGCCGATGTTGTACTTGCCCAGCTCGGCGGTGACGGGGCGGCACTCGGCAATGGTTTCACCGCCGCAAAACTGCTCGAAGATGGAGTGCTTGATGAGGAATTTCGTGCCGGGCAGGTTCCACTTCAGGGCGGCTTTCATCAGCCCGCTGCCGGTTTTCACGAGGGTGCCGTTGTTCATAGCCGCAAACAGCGCATACACTTTGCGCAACTCGGCGTCGGACTTGGAGGCGAAGGCGACGCGGGTATCCTCGAAGGAAATTGGCGGGGCCTGAGTAGATGAAACGGGCGACATACGGGGCAGCTGAGAGGTGGAAATCGGGCCTGAAGCAAACAGGGGGCGAAGGTAATCGGTAAACAACGTTTCGAGGAAACGAGTTACGTTTGCCCAACTTTTCGGCGCTGCCGGAAAGGCATTTACCTACTGTCCGCTATTGCCATGGCTCCTGTTACCGATACGTTTTTTACCCGGCTGCTGGCCAAAAAGAGCCAGCCCCTGCTCATTGCCGGCCCGTGTTCGGCCGAAACCGAGGAGCAGGTACTGGCCACGGCTCACGGCCTGAAGGCGCTGGGTAAAATTGACTTGTTCCGGGCGGGCATCTGGAAGCCCCGCACCCGGCCGGGCTCGTTTGAGGGCATGGGTGCCGTGGCGCTGCCCTGGCTGCAGCGCGTGAAAGCCGAAACCGGCCTGCCCACCGCCATTGAGGTGGCCACGCCGCGCCACGTAGAAGAAGCCCTGCGCCACGGCATCGACGTGCTGTGGGTGGGGGCCCGCACCACCGTAAACCCCTTTGCGGTGCAGGAGCTGGCCGATGCCCTGGCCGGCACCGGCGTGCCCGTGATGGTGAAAAACCCCGTGAACCCCGACGTGGCCCTGTGGGCCGGGGCGCTGGAGCGCATGGAGCGGGCCGGGATTACGGATTTGGCGGCCATTCACCGCGGGTTCAGCACGTTTGCGCCCAGCCGCTACCGCAACGCGCCCACCTGGATTTTGCCCATTGAGCTGAAAACCCGCTTCCCGCACATCCCGCTCATCTGCGACCCCAGCCACATTGGCGGCCGGCGCGACCTGCTGCTGCCCATTGCCCAGAAAGCCCTCGACCTGGACTACGACGGTCTTATCATTGAAACTCACCCCGACCCGGACCGCGCCCTGAGCGATGCCGAACAGCAGGTGACGCCCGCGCGCCTCGGCGAAATTCTTGACCAGCTGCAGTACCGGTACCGCTCCTCCAGCAACGCCGAGTACCTCAACAAAGCCGAAGAGCTGCGCCAGAAGATGGATGAGGCCGACCGCGAAATTGTGGAAGCCCTGGCCCGCCGCATGGCCTTGGTAGAAGAGCTGGCCGAATATAAAAAAGAGAACAACGTGAAAATCCTGCAAATTGACCGCTGGCAGGAGATTTTTAATACCCGCACCGAGTGGGCGGGCAAGCTCAACGTGGACCAGAAATTTGTGGCCGAGCTTTACAAGCTCATTCACCTGGAAAGCATCCGCAAGCAAACCGAAGTGCTGAACGGCCGGCCCCAAGTAGACGGCGTCACGCACATGGGCCCGGGGTTGTAAGGCCCTACTTGCTGCGCCAGCGGTACCGCTCGGCCGCGCCGGTGTCGGTGCACAGGCCCACCCCGTCCACGTACAGCGTAGTATCGGCGGCCGCGAGGGCAATGCCGTACCTGCGCAGGTCGCTGTTCGGGAATTGGGCTTCGGCTGTGTACCGGACCATGGGCACTGCCACGGGCTGCGGCTGTGGCGGCTGACAGGCGTCTACCTCCTGGCTTAGCCGGTACACGGCCTGCAACTCGGGCTGGCGGTTGTGGTAGATGTGCACCTTGCCGTCGCTTTTAAACACCAGCTGCCGGCTAAAACCCACGCTGGCGGGCGTGAGCCGGGCTCCCCTGGTGGTGCTGCTTTCCCATTCCCAGTAGCCGGTGGCCTTCATCAGCACATCGGCATCGGAGATGGTGGCTGGCTTGGGGTCGCGGGTAGCATTGCAGCCAGCCAGCGCACTGACAACTGTTGCTGCAACAAGTAGATAGAGGCGCACGAGGGGAGGTATAAGTGGTGATGCAGTGGCGTTGCGTGGGCCGAATATAACGGCGGTTGCGCCTCTGGTTCCCCGGTACGGGCAAGGGAAGGCGCCCTTACTGCAGCCGTTTGTAGGTATCGCGGGGCGCATCGAAGGCAATGCCAAAATCCAGCACCAGGCTGCTGCCAGTTAGGGTAGTGATTTCGGCTTTCTGTAGGGTTGAAGAACCAGTCGCGTAGGTGAGCTGCAGCACCGGCCCGCCGGGCGCCACGCCGGCAGGGGTGACGCTGTATGTACCGTAGGCGCTTGGCTGCCCATCGGTAAGGAAGATGAAGCCGGTGTCGGTGAATTTTACCAGTTCATTGGGCACGGTTCTGGGGCACAGGCACTCACGCTGCGTGAGTTGCCAGGTGCCCACTAGCCTGGCAGTTTCACCGTTTTCATTGAGAACGGCGCCCGTATCCTTTTTGCAGCTGCTGAAAACGCAGGCAAATACTACTAACAGAAAGATGCTGCGAAGAAAATTGCTCATGCCAAGGTGGGGAGGGAAAACGCTGAAGGAAAGCAGGCGCAGGAAAGCCAGCAACTGGCGTAGCGTTGCCGAAAGAACGGTTTTTGCGGCCAGGTATTTTGTTGACCGCCTCCACCTCCGGAAGGTTGCACCAGCGCGGAGCAGGTAGCCGAAAAATTTATCCTGACTTTTGCGCCATGGATAGTTCTGTTCTGATTGGGCCCGAAGCCCTGCCGGCCCTGGCCGAATTGCTGTACCGCCCGGCCGTGACGCGGGTGTTTGTGCTGGCCGACAGCAATACGTCGCGCCTGTGTTTGCCGCTGCTCGAAAAGCACCTGCCTGTCAATTATTGCCTCATCGAGATTCCGGCCGGAGAGGAATACAAAACCCTGGAAAGCTGCACCACCGTGTGGAACACTCTCACCGAGCAGCGGGCCGACCGCCACGCCGTGCTGGTGAACCTGGGCGGCGGCGTGGTCACGGACTTGGGCGGGTTTGCGGCGGCGCTCTACAAGCGGGGTATTCGCTTTATGCAAGTGCCCACCACGCTGCTGGCGCAGGTAGACGCCAGTGTGGGCGGCAAAACCGGCGTCGATTTTCAGGGCTATAAGAACCAGCTGGGTGTTTTTCAGGCGCCGGCCGCCGTGTTCATCGAGCCGCTATTCCTGCAAACCCTCGACCCGCGCCAGGTGAAATCCGGCTATGCCGAAGTGCTTAAGCACTGGCTCATTGCCGATGCCGCCGCCTTTGACGAACACCGCCGCCTGGGCTGGCTCACCGACGACTGGACGGGCATCATCCGCGAATCGGTGGCGCTCAAGCAGCGCATCGTGGCCCAGGACCCGCTGGAAAGCGGCCCGCGCAAGCTGCTCAACTTCGGCCATACCGTGGGCCACGCCCTGGAGAGCTTCCTGCTCATTCAGCCCGGCCGCGAGGCCCTGCACGGCGAGGCCATTGCGGCCGGGCTGGTGTGCGAGAGCTGGCTTTCCGTGCAGCGCGGCCTGCTGAGCGAGGACGAGCTGGATAAGATTGAGACGTTCGTGTTTTCGGTGTTTGACAAGCTGAATTTCCTGAGTCTGGAAGCCGCCGCCATCGCCGAGCTGGCCCTGCAGGACAAGAAAAACTCCGGCGCTACCATCAACTGCACGCTGCTGCAGGGCATTGGCAACGGGGTATTCGACCAGCCGGTGACGGTGGCCGAAATCGCCGAGTCGCTGACTTATTACCACCGGTTGTAGTTGTCGGTTGCTGGTTGTCCGTTGTTAGGTAATTCAACTAGCAACGGACAACGGGCAACGAACAACTACCAACTGACAACTACTCGTTAATGCACCTATCCTGGCCAGGCGGTCCGCTTCGTGGCACTGCCCAACTCCCGGCTTCCAAAAGCGAAGCAACCGCGCCCTCATCCTGCAAGCCCTGGCCGGTGGCGGCACCCTGCGCAACCTCTCCGACGCCCACGACACCCAACTCATGCGGCGCCTGCTGGCCGCCGCGCCCGGCACCAGCGTGCTCGACGCCGAGGACGCCGGCACCGTCATGCGCTTTCTCACGGCCTACCTCACCGTCACCGACTGGCGCGGGCAGCTCACGGGCACGCCCCGCATGCAGGAGCGCCCCATTGCCGTGCTCGTGGAGGCCTTGCGCCAGGCCGGGGCCCGCATCAGCTACCTGAACAACGACGGCTACCCGCCGCTGGAGCTGGCGGGTTTCACGGCCGCCCCCGCCACGGTGGAGCCCACGGCGCTGGCCGTGCGGGGCGACATCAGCAGCCAGTACATTTCGGCGCTGCTCATGGTGGGGCCGCGCCTGCCCGGCGGCCTGCGCCTACAGCTCACGGGCCACGTGGGTTCGCGGCCCTACATCAACATGACCGTGGCCCTCATGCAGCTATTCGGCGCCGCCTGCACCACCCAGGGCAACACGCTGCTGGTGCAGCCCGGCGCGTACCAGCCCACCGACTACACGGTGGAGTCGGATTGGTCGGCGGCCAGCTACTGGTACTCGTTGGTAGCGCTAGCGCCGGCCGGCTCGGAAATTACCCTGCCGGGCCTGCGCCAAACCTCGCTGCAGGGCGACCAGGCCATTGTGGCCATGATGGCGCATTTCGGAGTAGAAACCACTTTCCTGCCGGATGCCGTGCATCTGCGGCAGCACGCCGCGGCTTCCCAATCGCAGCCTCTCGCGTTTGATTTCACCGATTGCCCGGACCTGGCGCAGACCGTGGCCGTAGTGGCCGCCGCGCGCGGTATTCCGGTAGACATGACGGGCCTTGAAAGCCTGCGCATCAAGGAAACCGACCGCATTGCCGCGCTGCAAATGGAGTTGGCCAAATTCGGCGGCGGCTTACAGGAGGTTGCCGAAGGACGTTTCCGGGCCGAATCGAATGGGTTTGCCGTCAACGGCCAGTCGGTAGCAACTTACCACGACCACCGCATGGCCATGGCGTTTGCGCCGCTTGCCATGTGCGGGCCACTCAGCATAGAGTCGTCCACGGTGGTGAAAAAGTCCTACCCGCAGTTCTGGAAGGAGCTCGCAAGAAGCGGCTTCACCGCTACCGCAGCCGACTGAAGTAAGCCGCGGATTGACGCAGCCGGCTACCATACCAACTGAATAGCTCGCCATCGACAATCTCAACCGTGGCGCCGGGGCACATTTCCTGGAACTCGGCCACGTGCTTGTCGCCAAATGGGTAGGGCTCAGAAGATAGAAAGATGCGCTGGGGAGCGGCGGCGGCCAACTGCTCGGCCGTTACTTCCGGGTAGCGCTGCAAGGCGGAAAATGAGTTGCTGAGCCCAGCCCGGTGCAGCATGTCATCAATAAAAGTGCCGCTGGCAGCTACCATGTACGGCTTTTTCCAGATGAAATATGCCACCGGCACGACCTCGACAGCCGGGGCAGCCAGCGCGGCAAACGAAGCGTTAATCTCTGCTGCCAGTGCTTCGCCGCCCTCCTTGGCACCGGCAATGAAGCCCACGCGGCGTATCATGTCCAGCGCCTCGGGCAAGGTGCTGATGTCGCTCAGCCACACCGGATACGTGGCCGCCAGCTGCTCAATGCCGGCCTGGTAGTTTTCCTCTTTGTTGCCAATTATCAGGTCGGGCTTGAGCTCGGCAATTTTCTCGAAATCAAAGTTCTTGGTGCCGCCAATTACCACGGCGCTGGTGCGGGCCTCGGCCGGATGAATGCAGAATTTAGTTACGCCCACCACCCGCGCGCCCAGGCCCAAATCAAACAGCAATTCCGTTTGGGAAGGCACCAGCGACACGATGCGTTGCGGTGGGAACGGCACCGCTACCCGCCGGCCCATCTGGTCGGTCACGGTGAGCGGGAGAGCAGGGAGCGACGGTAATTCCATATACAAAAACTGTCATCCCGAGCTTGCGAAGGACTTTATCACGTTGAGGTACTTACTCTGGCGTGATAAGGTCCTTCGCAAGCTCAGGATGACAGTTGGTTGAAAGACGGCTTATTTAAAATACCGGAAATCGTGGCCGTCCTCAATGCGCAGCAGGGTTTCGTAAATCAGGCGGGTCACGTTGTCCACGTCATCTTTATGCACCGTTTCTACCGTGGTGTGCATGTACTTGAGGGGTAGCGAAATAAGGGCCGAGGCCACGCCCGAGCCGGAGTAGGCAAAGGCGTCGGTGTCGGTGCCGGTTGCGCGGGTGGCCGAGGCGCGCTGAAAGGCAATGTCCGATATCTTGGCCGTGTCGATGATGAGGTCGCGCAGGTTGTTCTGCACGGCCGGACCGTAGGTTATCACCGGGCCTTTGCCGCAGCTGATGTCGCCGGCCGTTTTTTTCTCGTACATCGGCGACTGGCTGTCGTGCGTCACGTCCGTCACGATGGCCACGTCGGGGTTGATGCGGTGGGCCACCATTTCGGCGCCGCGCAGGCCAATTTCCTCCTGCACCGCGTTCACGATGTAGAGGCCGAAGGGCAGCTTCTTGTTGTTCTCCTTCAGCATGCGGGCCACTTCCGCAATCATGAAGCCGCCCACGCGGTTGTCAAGGGCGCGGCCCACGTAATACTTCTCGTTCAGCACCGTAAACTCGTCCTCGAACGTCACCACGGAACCTACGTGCACGCCCATTTCGGCTACTTCATCGGCGCTGCTGGCGCCACAGTCCAGAAACACGGTTTCGATGGTGGGCGCCTTGTCCTGCTCCACCTTGCGCACGTGAATGGCCGGCCACCCAAACACGGCTTTCACAATGCCTTTCTCACCGAAAATATTCACCCGCTTGCTGGGCGCCACCAGCGGGTCGGAGCCGCCGTTGCGGCGCAGGTAGAGGTAGCCTTCTTTGGTGATGTAATTCACAAAATAAGAAATCTCATCGGCGTGCGCCTCAATGACCACCTTGTATTTCGCTTTGGGATTAATCACGCCCACCACCGTGCCGTAAGTATCCACGAAATACTCGTCGATATACGGCTTGATGTATTCCAGCCAAAGCTTCTGGCCTTCTTTTTCGAAGCCGGTAGGGGAGGGATTGTTGAGGTAGGTCTGGAGGAATTCGAAGGATTCGGGACGCATATTATCTGTCATTCTGAGCGCAGCGAAGAATCTTGTCACGTCTAAGCCGCCTGAAAACTGAATCTAACAAAGGCAGCCGTGATAAGATGCTTCCTTCGTCAGCATGACAGGTGATTACAGCGGAATATTTCCGTGCTTCTTACGAGGCATGGTTTCCACTTTGTTCTCCAGCATTTTGAAGGCGCGAATGAGCTTCTGGCGCGTCTGCGAGGGCAAAATTACCTCGTCCACAAAGCCGCGGTGGGCGGCGCGGTAGGGCGTGGCAAACTTCTCCTGGTACTCGTCTACTTTTTCCTGGAGCTTGGCGGCCGGGTCTTCGGCGGCCGCTATTTCGCGCTTGAAAATGATTTCGGCCGCGCCCTTGGCGCCCATCACGGCGATTTCGGCGGTGGGCCAGGCGTAGTTCATATCGGCGCCGATGTGCTTGGAGTTCATCACGTCATAGGCACCGCCGTAGGCCTTGCGGGTAATCACGGTGATGCGCGGCACGGTGGCTTCGCAGAAAGCGTAGAGCAGCTTAGCACCGTTGGTGATAATGCCGCGCCATTCCTGGTCGGTGCCCGGCAGAAAACCAGGCACGTCTTCCAGCACCAGCAGCGGAATATTGAAGGCGTCGCAGAAACGCACGAAACGCGCGGCTTTGGTGCTGGCGTTGATGTCGAGCACGCCGGCCAGCACGGCCGGCTGGTTGCCCACAATGCCAATGCTGCGGCCCGCCAGCCGGGCGAAACCGACCACGATGTTCTCCGCGAAATTCTGATGCACTTCGAGGAAAGAATCCGTGTCGATGATGCCCTCAATCACCTCGCGCATGTCGTAGGGCTGGTTGGCGTTTTCGGGAATGAGCTGGTCCAGCACGGCGCGGCTTTCGTCGCCGCTGGCCTCGTAGGGCTGCGCGGGGGCGGTTTCCTCGCAGTTCTGCGGCATGTAGCTCAGCAGCTGCTTCACGCGGGTGATGGCCATCACCTCATTGGCGCAACTGAAGTGCGTCACGCCGCTTTTGGCCGAGTGGGTGCTGGCGCCGCCCAGCTCTTCGCTGGTCACTTCCTCGTGGGTCACGGTCTTCACCACGTTGGGGCCGGTCACGAACATGTAGCTCGTGTTTTCCACCATCAGAATAAAGTCGGTGATGGCCGGCGAATACACCGCGCCGCCCGCGCACGGCCCCATAATGGCCGAAAGCTGCGGTACCACGCCCGAGGCCATGGTGTTTTTATAAAAAATGTCGGCGTAGCCGCCCAGGCTCACCACGCCTTCCTGAATGCGGGCGCCGCCCGAGTCGTTGAGGCCGATAACGGGCGCGCCGTTCTTCATGGCGAGGTCCATGATTTTCACAATCTTCTCGGCATGCGTTTCGCTGAGCGAGCCGCCGAAAACCGTGAAATCCTGCGAGAAAACGTACACCAGCCGGCCGTTCACGGTGCCGTAGCCCGTCACCACGCCATCACCGAGGTAGTGTTCTTTGTCGAGGCCAAAGTCCTTGGCCCGGTGCATCACAAACTTGCCAATTTCCTCGAACGAGCCTTCGTCCATCAGCAAATCGACCCGTTCGCGGGCGGTGAGCTTGCCTTTTTTGTGTTGGGAATCGATGCGGGCCTGGCCGCCGCCGAGAAGGGCTTCTTCGTTTTTGCGAGCGAGCAGTTCGGTTTTGGAAAGGTGGGCGTGAGCGTGCGGGTCGGGCATGGGTGGGCTTGGGAGATGGCGAAAGAAGCTGGGTAAAATCAGCAACCCAAAGGTAACGCGCCCGCTTAAAGAAGCCGCACCCAGATTTGGGGCGGCTGGCGGTTTCGGAGCCAGCGCATCGGGACAGGATAAAATTACCCGAATAAAGGACCGGGAGGGGATGAGTACTTTGCGAAAAAAATACGCTCAGTGAACAAGATGACCGCCCCCAAAACACTTTCCCTGTTGCTGGCCGCTGCTGCTGCGCTCGGGTGCACCAGCTGCGGGAGCGACACCCCGGCCCCGCCGGATGCGGAGGTGTTGCTAACCAAATCCTGGAAACGGGGAATGCAGGATAAAAATCCTTCCGCGAACCCTGCCAACGTTCTCTTCTACCCGGTGCAGACTTGTGAGCAGGACGACACGTTCACGTTTGCTGCCGATGGCACGGTGCTCATTGACCAGGGAGCCACCAAATGCAGCCAGAACGAGCCCCGGACCGTTAGCCAGTCCTACAGCATCGACCGCACAACCAAAGAGCTGCGGATAAACGGCCAGAAATTTAAGCTGCTGGAAGAAACCAGGGAGCAGATAAAATACTCCGCAGAGCTGCCGCCTGTTAACGGGGCCGGGTTCAGCAGTTTGATTTTCCTGCTGCAGTAACGGATACAGCAAGCCCAAGACGCTACCCTTACTCCCCTTGCCGTAAGCAAGAAGGTGCTAACATAGAAAAGGTCGAGTGGCAGGCAGAAAAACGGCCGGCTTCCACAATGGAAGCGGCCGTTCTCAATTTCAGCGCAAGCCAATTATGCGTCCGCTATGATGGCTGGAGGGATGATGGGCGTAGCAATTCTACAGGTTCTTGCCCAACAGCTGCAGCATAAACGCGTACTGCCGGGCCGTGTCGTCAATGGATTTGAAACGACCCGATGCGCCGCCGTGGCCGGCGCTCATGTCGGTGTGCATGATGAGCTGGTTTTTGTCGGTTTTCATGGCGCGCAGCTTGGCTACCCACTTGGCAGGCTCAAAGTACTGCACCTGCGAGTCGTGCAGGCCGGTGGTGACCAGGGTGTTGGGGTAGGCCTGCTTTTTCACGTTATCATAGGGCGAATACGAGAGCATGTACTTGAAGTAGTCCTCATCGGCGGGGTTGCCCCACTGGTCGTACTCGCTGGTGGTGAGCGGAATGCTGGGGTCAGACATGGTAGTGACCACGTCCACGAACGGCACGGCCGCAATCACGCCTTTGTAGAGGTCGGGGCGCATGTTCATCACGGCGCCCATGAGCAGGCCGCCGGCGCTGCCGCCCATGGCAAACAGCTTGTCGGTAGCAGTGTACTGCTGGTTGACTTTGGCCGTGCCTACCTGCGCCTCGTGTGGCTTGGTGAGGTAAAGGGAGCAGTCGATGAAGTCGTTGAAACTGTTGATTTTTTTCAGCATCCGGCCGTCTTCGAACCATTGCCGGCCCATTTCCTGGCCGCCGCGGATGTTGCACAGCGCGTACACAAAGCCCCGGTTCAGCAAGCTAAGGCGGGCTGCGCTGAAGGTGGGGTCCTGCGAGAAACCGTAGGAGCCGTACGCGTATTGCAGGAGCGGCGCGGTTCCGTCCAGCTTCGTGCCCTTCTTGTACACAATGGACATGGGGATGAACTGGTTGTCCCGCGATTTCACAAACACCCGCTCCGTCACGTAGTCCTTTTTGCTGAAGCCGCCCAGCACGTCCTGCTCCTTGAGCAGGGTGCTGGTGCGCGTGCTCATGTCGTACTCGTAAGTCGACATCGGCGTGGTGAGCGAGGTGTAGTTGTAGCGCAGCAGGGGCGTGTCCTGCTCGGCATTGATGCCGATGGTGGCGGTGTAGGCCGGCTCATCAAACTGCAGGTAATGCTCCTGCTTGTCTTTCCACCGCACCACGCGCAGCTGGCGCAGGCCGCCCTTGCGCTCGTTCAGTACCAGGTAGTCGCGAAACAGGTCGAAGTTGTCGAGGAAAATTTCGGGGTGCCGGGTGAGGGCATCGGTCCAGGCGGTTTTGGCCGTGTTGGTTACCGGCGTCATCATCAGGCGGTAGTTGGGCGCCTGCCAGTTGGTGCGCACGTAGAATTTATCGCCCAGGTGCTCCACGTTGTAGAGGTGGTCTTTCTCGCGGCGAATAAAGGTTTTGAACTGGGCGGTGGGCGTAGCCGCGTCCAAGTAGCGGTACTCCGATGACATGGAACTCACCAGCTCGATGCCAATGAACTTCCGGGACTTGGAGCGCGTGACGTGCAGGTTAAAGGTGTTGTCGTGCTCCTCGTATATCAAGGCGTCGCTCTTGGGGTTGGTGCCCAGCGTGTGCCGGTACACCTGGTAGGGCAGCAGGGTTGTTACGTTTTTCTTGGTGTAGAACACCGTCTTGTTATCGGCGGCCCACACTACTTCGCCGCCGGTGTTGGCAATGCGCTCCGGATAGAGCTTGCCCGTGGCCAGGTTCTTGAACCGCAGCGTGTAGAGGCGGCGGCTCACGGTGTCGGCTGTGTAGGCCAGCAGCTGGTTGTTGTCGCTCACAGACCAGTCACCGATTTGGAAATAGGTGCGCCCTGCCCCCATCTCATTCGCGTCGAGCAGCACTTCTTCGTTTTCGTCGATGGTGCCTTTTTTGCGGCAGTAGACCGGGTATTCGCCGCCCAGGTCAAACCGCGAGTAGTATAGGTACCCGTTGTCGCGGTACGGAACCGACATGTCTTCCTGCTTGATACGACCTTTTATTTCTGCCACCAGCTTCTTCTGCGAGTTCTGTGCTGCCGCCATCTGCTTCTCGTAGTAGGCGTTTTCAGCGTTGAGGTAGCTCAGTACTTCCGGGCTGGTGGGCTGGTTAAGCCAGTAGTAATTATCGGTGCGCGTGACGCCGAAATTGGTAAATACTTTGGGCTTGATGGGAGCTACCGGGGCCGACTGGGCCAGCGCGCTGCCGGTAATGGCCGCGCCAGCTCCGGCCAGCGCTGCTCTTTGCAGAAAATTCATGCGGAGTGAGATTTAATGTACTACTAATGCTTTCGAAGCAGTCAAAACCAGGGCTCAAGATAACAGATTGACAACAAGAAAGCCGGCCCCATTGCTGGAACCGGCTTTCTTAGTAATGCAATGTGCACGAGCTACAGCAGGTGCTGCACGCTACTTTTTGGCATCCGTGTCGGGGGCTTCCGGCGTTTCGGCCGGCCGCTCATCGCTGGCCAGGTTCTGGACCTCGCCGCTCTTGCTCACCGCAAAAGTCAGCTCCTCGGCACCTTCGGTGTAATCGGCCGTTATCGTGTCGCCGTGCACCACCTGCGCCTTAAGGATTTCCTCCGCAATCGGGTCTTCAATGTACTTCTGGATGGCACGGTTCAGGGGCCGGGCGCCGTACTTGGGGTCATAGCCCTTCTCCGACACAAAGTCCTTGGCTGCTTCCGTCAACTCAATGCGGTAGCCCAGAGCCTGCACCCGCGAGAGGAGCTTGGCCAGGCTGATGTCGATGATTTTGTGAATGTCCTTTTTGTCCAACGAGTTGAAGACGATAACGTCATCCAAACGGTTGAGGAATTCCGGCGAGAACGTCTTCTTCAGGGCGTTGGTAATGGTGCCCTTGGTCAGCTCGTCCATGTTGTCCTGCCGGGCCTTGGTGCCAAAGCCAATGCCGGCGCCGAAGTCCTGCAGGTCACGCGCCCCAATGTTGGAGGTCATGATGATGATGGTGTTCCGGAAGTCCACCTTGCGGCCCAGGCCGTCGGTCAGGATACCGTCGTCCAGCACCTGCAGGAGCAGGTTGTACACATCCGGGTGCGCCTTCTCAATTTCGTCGAGCAGGATAACCGAATACGGCTTGCGGCGGATTTTCTCCGTCAGCTGGCCGCCCTCTTCGTAGCCCACGTAGCCGGGAGGCGCGCCCACCAGGCGCGATACGCTGAATTTCTCCATGTACTCCGACATGTCCACGCGCACCAGCGCGTCTTCCTTGTCGAAGAGGTAAGAGGCCAGTACCTTGGCCAGCTCCGTCTTGCCCACGCCCGTCGGGCCCAGGAACACAAACGAGCCAATGGGCTTCTTGGGGTCTTTCAGGCCCACGCGGGTGCGCTGAATGGCCTTCACCAACTGCTTGATGGCTTTGTCCTGGCCAATTACCCGGCCCTGGAGCTCCTCGTTCATGTTGAGGAGTTTCTGGCTTTCGTTCTGGGCCACGCGCGAAACGGGGATGCCGGTCATCATGGCGATTACCTCGGCCACGTTCTCCTCTTTCACCGTGTAGCGCTTCTTCTTGGTTTCCTCTTCCCAGCTCTTTTTAGCCGTTTCGAGTTGGTCCAGCAGCTTCTTCTCGGTGTCGCGGAGCTTGGCGGCTTCCTCGTATTTCTGCGACTTCACCACGCGGTTCTTCTCGCCTTTGATGTTCTCAATTTGCTCTTCGAGCGTGAGAATATCTTCGGGCACCACAATGTTGTTGATGTGCACACGGGCACCGGCTTCGTCGAGAATGTCGATGGCCTTGTCCGGCAGGAACCGGTCGCTCATGTACCGGTCGCTCAGCATCACGCACTGCTCAATGGCTTTATCAGTGTACACCACGTGGTGGTGGTCCTGGTACTTGTCCTTGATGTTGTGCAGGATTTCAATGGTCTCCTCGGGCGTGGTGGGGTCCACCATCACCATCTGGAAACGACGGGCCAGGGCGCCGTCTTTCTCAATGTACTGGCGGTATTCGTCCAGCGTGGTGGCGCCGATGCATTGAATCTCGCCCCGCGCCAGGGCCGGCTTGAACATGTTGGAAGCGTCGAGCGAGCCCGAAGCCCCGCCGGCGCCCACAATGGTGTGCAGCTCGTCGATGAACAAAATCACATCGGGCGACTTCTCCAGCTCGTTCATCACGGCCTTCATGCGCTCCTCAAACTGGCCGCGGTACTTGGTACCCGCTACCAGCGACGCCAAATCAAGGGTCACTACACGCTTGTTGAAGAGCACGCGGCTTACCTTTTTCTGAATAATGCGCAGAGCGAGGCCTTCGGCGATGGCCGTTTTGCCCACGCCGGGCTCACCAATGAGGATGGGGTTGTTCTTTTTGCGGCGGCTTAGGATTTGGGCCACGCGCTCAATCTCCTTTTCGCGGCCCACAATGGGGTCAAGCTTGTCGTCCTCAGCCATTTTGGTGAGGTCGCGGCCGAAATTGTCGAGCACCGGAGTGCGCGACTTTTCGCCGGGCTTCTTGGTGGCACCGGCGCTGCCGGAACCGCCACGTCCGCCGGGGCCAGAGGAGCCAAACAGCTTGTCGTTGTCGTCGTCGTCGGTATCGGGGCCGGCTTTGGGGCTCGGCGAAGCGTTGCCGTGGTAGTCCAGTGAGTCGCGCACAGTTTCGTAGTTCACGTTAAACTTGGAGAGAATTTGAGAAGAGATGTTGTCCTCATCCCGCAGAATGGACAACAGCAGGTGTTCGGTGCCGATGATTTCGGACTTGAAGATTTTAGCCTCCAAATAAGTTATTTTCAACACCTTCTCGGTCTGCTTGGTGAGCGGAATCGAGCCGGTGATGCTGGTACCCTGGGTAGCGGTGTTGCGCGTGGCCTGCTCCAACGAGAACTTTAGCTCGTCGATGCTCACGCCCAGCTTGCGCAGCAGGCCGAGGGCGGTGCCCTCTGCCTCGCGAATCATGCCGAGCAATAGGTGCTCGGTACCGATGTAGTCGTGGCCGAGACGGATGGCCTCTTCCCGACTGAGGGAAATAACCTCTTTGACGCGGTTTGAGAATTTAGCTTCCATGCCAATAAACGTAGTGAAAAATCAAATGGGCCCCGCGTCGGGAAAATACACGATGTACGGGTTGGGCCGATGTAGCTTGAAAACAAGCAGTCTCGGGCGAAGGTTCGGGCAATGTCGCGCACGCCTCAGCTTGCGCATAAAATAAAGCGGTGTAGAAACAAGCTAACGCATGGTCTACAATAAATACTGCCCGGCCGCCGGGCCCTGCGAGAAAAGCAGGTCCAGCACACTCAGCCCCGGCTCAAAACCTGGGCCAAACACCTGGGGGTAGGGCCGCACCAGGGGAAGAACTGCCGGACTGTCAGTTTCTACCGTTTTGGCGTTGGCCTTGGGTGTCAACCAGTCGCGCCGGTCGGCGATGATGGATTGACTGCTGCTAAGACTAAGTTTCTCGGAATAAGGTTGCGCGGGGTAGGAGGGAAGGTATTCGTGGGTGAGGCGAAGGGGCAGACTGAGGCGAAAGCACCGCAGCATGAGCTGCAAAAACTGCAGATTCAGCTCGAAGAGCAGGGCTGGTTTACCTACGTAAATATCGTGCAAATAGTCGGCGTAATATTCGAAATACGGACTATTTCCGTAGGCCGTTTGCAAGGTGCGCCAGTGCCGGTGAATCCAGTTCTGGCGGTAGTCAATTTCGATGGCGGAAATGCTCACTTTTTCGGCCCGGTTGCCGTTGATAACCGGAACGGTGAGCGGCTGCACGCCCTGCGCCGTGCGAATAAGGCAGCGGTTGCGGTAGGTTTGCTTGCGGTAGTGCTCGTGGGCTTCCAGCAGGATGCCATCGGCCCGCAGCAGCTCGGCGAAGAGGGCGGCGGGCGGGTGGTACTGAATTTCGGTGAGTAGAATCACGGAAGGCGTCGGGGGTTAGCAGGTGGCACGGAATTTAGGTAAAGAACGGGCCCGGTTAAGGCCCGGCCTCCCATCGTTACTTTTGTGCCATGCGTTTTCTCCTGCTAGTTACTGCTTCTCTGCTCTCATTGGCCTGGTCCCCGGCTGCCCAGGCCGGCCCGCCCCAGATTATGCTGGACGTGGCTCGTTTCCGCAACCTCAACAAGGTGGAGAATGGCGCCGAGGTCGAAATCTACGTCACCGTCCCCACCCAGTCGCTCACCTACCGGCAGCGGGCGCCGCGGGCGTTTCAGTCGGCGGCCACCGTCACGCTGGAAGTGCTCAAAGCCGACGGCAAGCCCGCCTACCGCGAGGTGATTACCCTGAAGCCGCCGGTGCTCAACGATACCACCATTGCCATCAAAAACCCTCAGAGTTTCCTGAAGCGGATACTGTTGCCCGATGGCAAGTACACCCTGCGCGGCACCGTGAAAGACCAGTACCGCAGCGCCGGGGGCGTAACCACCGTGGAGGAACCGCTGGTCCTGGAGGCTCCCACGGGGCCGTTCTTCTCCGATATTGTGCTCCTGACCAAGCCCGCGGCCAAGAACGGGGGCACCGATAACTTCTCTCGGGGCGGCTACCGCCTCACCCGCGCACCCGGCTACGTCTACTCCCGGGGCGCCGAAAACATATTCTTCTACACCGAACTGCACAACGCGCCCACTACGCAGACCTTGCGGGTGCATTACCACCTCACCACCCCCGATGGCTCGGCCGCCGATGCCGACGGCGAGCTCACGCCCCAAAGTGGCCGCCCCACCACGGTGGTGGGCCAGCTGCCCATGGGGCCCTTGCCGGAGGGGCCGTTCACGCTGTTTATTGAAGTGTACGGCGGCCCCGGCAATAAAAAACTGCTGGCCGGGCACCGCGTGGTGGGCGAGCGCACTACCGCAGAGTACGCACCAGCCGGTGCCGCCGTCCCCCGATGAGAAGCCGCACGATTTCGCCCAACCCCGCCCAGCGCGCGGCGCCGCGGCTACCGTACCCGTGGTACTACCAGCCCCTGCGGTGGCTGCTGCTGGGCCTGGCGTGGCTGCCCTTTGGGGTACTCTACGTCATTGCGGAGGGATTATACTTCCTGCTGGCCTACGTGGTGCGCTACCGCTGGCGCGTGGTGCTGCAAAACCTGCGCAATTCTTTTCCCGAAAAATCGGAGGCCGAAATTGAGCGCATCGGCAAGGAATTTTATCGGCATTTTGCGCAAGTGATGGTCGAGACCATCAAGCTGGCGCACCTGTCGGACGCGGAGTTGAAGAAGCGGGTGCGCTTTCGCAACCCGGAGGTGCTGGAGCGCTATTTCCGGGCCGGGCGCATGGCGCTGGGCCTGTCGTCGCACGCGGGCAACTGGGAATGGGTGCTCACTTCGGGGGCGGTGTGGCTGTCGGCCGAGGCCGACGGGGTGTACAAGCCGCTGAGCAACCCGTTTTTCGAAAGCTTTATGCACGAGCTGCGCACCCGCACCGGTGCCGGCCTCATTCCCATGCGCGACACCCTGCGCGACATGGTGCAGCGGCGTGGCGAGCCGCGCGTGGTAAGCTTGCTGTCGGACCAGGCGGCCGGGCCCGAAGACCGGCCCTACTGGACCACCTTCATGAACCAGGACTCCGGCTTTTACACCAGTGCCGACCGCCTGGCCGCGCGGTTCAAGGCGCCGGTGGTGTACGTAAGCATCAAGCGGGTGCGCCGTGGCCATTACGAAATTGTGCTGACCGAGCTCTACGATGGTGACGCGCCACTCCCCGCTGATGAATTCCCCATTACCGACGCCTTTGTGCGGCACCTGGAGCGCGACATCCGAGCGGCGCCCGAGCAATACCTGTGGACGCACCGCCGCTGGAAACACAAGCGGGGTTAGTGGTAAATGATTAGTGGTTAGTGGTTAATGCCGTTCCTGTTCGTTGGAACGGCATTAACCACTAACCACTAATCATTTACCGCTACAAATACTGTTCGATGTCGCCCGCGCCCTGGCGTACCAGCTCGAAGTCGTCTTCGGTGCAGTCGATGATGGTACTGGGGACGTTGCCGCCAAAGCCGCCGTCGATGACGAGGTCTACCAGCATGCGGTATTTCTCGAAAATCAGGTCCGGGTCGGTCACGTACTCGTCGATGGTGTTCTCGTCTTCCCGCACCGAGGTACTCACGATGGGGTTGCCGAGCTCCTTCACCAGCTGCAGAATAATCTGGTTGTCGGGCACCCGAATGCCGACCGTTTTGCGCTTGGTGCCGCCGAAGCGGGGTGCGTTAGAGCTGGCTTCGAAAATGAAGGTGAAAGGACCGGGCAGCGCTTTCTTGATGACTTTGTAGGTGGAGGTGGTGATGCCGTGGGCGTAGTCGGAAATGTGCGACAGGTCGTGGCAGATAAAGCTCAGGTTGGCCTTTTCAGGGATGAGCTTTTTGATGCGGCACACCTTTTCCACTGCCTTGGCATTGGTCACGTCGCAGCCGATGCCATACACGGTATCGGTGGGATAAATAATGACTCCCCCTTTGCGCAACACCTCTACGGCTTGCTGAATACGGCTGTGAGGCGGATTTTCGGGGTGGATGCGGAGCAGGGTGGCGGGCATAGAACGAGGGGAGGAATAAAACATGAAGGCAGGCAAGTGCCGGCCAGTGAGCGGCTTTGGGCGGCACCAGAGTGCCCGCTAAGCCAAAGGCGCGGGCAAGGTACTACGGCTGGCTGAAACGAAACAACTCTGGTACGGCTTAGGCGCTTGGGTAGCCGGCTTTCGTACTTTTGGTGTCGCTCCCTTGATTCTCTAATTCCAGCCCATGTCCCAGCCTGCCAAAAAGTCGGCCATTGAACTCCGCGACCAATCCCTGAAGCGCCGCCGGCGCTGGGCCACCGTGAGCGTCATTTTCACGCTCACCCTGGTGTGTTTTTCCTACTATTTCTACCAGGTGTTCTTCACCGCCAACATCGAAACCAAGGGCAAGCCCACCTACGTGGTGGTGCACCGCGACGACGACTGGCAGGCTGCCCTGCGCGCCATTGATGCCAGCGGCGTGGTGGTCGACAAGCTCTCGTTGCACTTTGTGGCCAAGCTGATGAGGTACCCCGACCACGTGAAGCCCGGCCGCTACGAGCTCAAGGAAGGGTACACCAACCGCCAGCTCATCAACGTGCTCAAGGCCGGTCTGCAGTCGCCGCTCAAGCTCACGTTTACCAACGTGCGGCTGCGGCGCGAACTGGCCGATAAGCTGGCCAGCCAGATTGATGCCCAGCCCCGACAGATTGACTCGCTCCTGAGCAGCCCCGCCTACACCCGAAGCCTGGGTTTTGATACTACCACCGTGCTCAGCATGTTCATTCCGAACACCTACGAGCTTTACTGGAACACTTCGGCCGAAAACCTCATGAAGCGCATGAAGAAGGAGTACGAGAAGTTCTGGACTCCCGCCCGCGACGCCCAGCGCGAAAAGCTTAACCTGACCCGGGCCGAAGTGAGCACCCTGGCCAGCATTGTGGAAGCTGAGCAGCAGCAGCACGCCAGCGAGCGGCCCCGCATTGCGGGCGTGTACCTCAACCGCCTCCGCCGCGGCATGAAGCTGCAGGCCGACCCCACCGTGGTGTACGCCAACCGCGACTTCACCATTAAGCGCGTGCTCAATGTGCACCTGGCCAAGGACTCGCCCTACAACACTTACAAGTACGCCGGCCTGCCGCCCGGCCCCATCAACCTGCCCAGCATTGCCAGCATCGACGCTGTACTGCAGCCGGAGAGCAACAACTATTTGTACTTCTGCGCCAAAGAAGACTTCAGCGGCTACCACGCCTTTGCCACCAACGAAACCGGCCACCTGCTCAACGCCCGCCGCTACCAGGCCGCACTCAACCGGGCGGGAATACGATGACCCTTATTTAGAACGTCATGCTGAGCGCAGCCGAAGCATCTCTACCGTGTAAGTAATCCTAATGATTGGATTTACTATTGCAGTAGAGATGCTTCGGCTGCGCTCAGCATGACGGTTACTTAAATCACCCAAAGCCACTATATGTACCAGTCAGATATCCAAATCCGCGTGCGCTACGCCGAAACCGACCAGATGGGCTACGTCTATCATGGCAACTACGCGGCGTACTTTGAGGTGGCGCGCACCGAATCGTTCCGGCAGCTCGGTATTCGCTACAAAGACCTGGAAACCGAGGGCGTGGGCATGCCGGTAGGGGAGCTGCGCACCCGCTTCCGCCGCCCCGCCCGCTACGACGACCTGCTCACGGTTCGGCTCCTGCTGAAGCAGCCCGCCGAGGGTTCGCGGGTGCTGTTTGAGTACGAAATTTACAACGAGGCCCAGGAGCTGCTCACCGAAGGCCACACTCTCATGGTGTTTGTGAACACCAGCACCGGCCGCCCGTGCCCGTGCCCAATAGCATTCAGGAGCGCCTGGCACCCTACTTCACCGAAGACGAGGTGGACAGCCCGGTGCTGCCCACGCCCGGCGCCATTTCGCCCAATGCGCCGGCACCGGCCGCGTTCCGCAAGTAGCGCCCGGCGGCCGGGTGGGGGCGGGCAATGCACTTTTACCGCCACTCCCGCTGTTTGCTGGTAACTTCCCTCACCGCTCACTGCCCATAACCTCCACCTTGAAAGCCCCCGCCGCCATCAGCCGAGTCCGCTTCCCCGACGTGCGCAAGCAACGGTCGTACCGGCGGCTGATTGTGGGCCTCAAGCGGCTGCGGCTGCCCGGCGGCCAGGCCTCCCTCTACGATGTGCTCGACCGCATCCTGCACGAGCTGCGCCTCGACAGCCTGGAAAAGCGGGCGGCCTACATGGCTTTCAACCTCACGGTAGCCCTCTTTCCCACCATTATCTTCCTGTTTACGCTCATTCCGTACATTCCCGTGCCGAACCTGAATGTAGACATTCTGCTGTTCCTCAGCGACTTTATGCCCCGCGAGCTGTACGCGGCCACCGCGTCCACCATCGAAGACATCGTGAACATCCCGCACGGTGGCCTGCTCTCGTTTGGTTTTGGTGCGGCCCTGGTGCTCAGCTCCAACGGAATCATGGCCCTGCTCGATGCCTTTGAGAAGAAGTACCCGTGGTTTAAGCACCGCAGCTACCTGCGCAAGCGCATGATTGCCACGGGCCTCACCTTCATGCTCTCGCTGATTCTGGTGCTGGCCATCGCCGGTATCTTCTTCGGCACTTACCTCATCGATTGGTTGGTGTTCTATGAAATCGTGCCCGAGCGGTTCACCGAACTGGTGCTGACGCTTGTGCGCTACGGCTCCCTGGTGGGCTTGTTTTTGAGCACTACCTGCGTTATTTATTATTTCGTGCCGCCCGTGCAAGACAAGTGGCCGCTGGTGTCGGTGGGGGCCATAGTGGCCACGCTGCTCATCTTCGTGGTGTCGTTTCTGTTCACGCTCTACGTCCGTATTTTCGACTCCTACAACACGTTTTACGGCTCCATTGGAGCGCTGGTGGGCTTCATGGTGTGGCTCGAATTCGTTTGCATGACGTTGATTATCGGTTTCGAGGTCAATGTGAGCATGGATGCTGTGACGGGGCGCCGGCGGGAGATGCTACGAGAACAGCTGCGCCTGAAGGAACTAAAGGAAGAATAATGACGGGCTGATAGTGAAGCGACTACGGATTTTTTTAAAGAAAATTGAACATTCTTCCTTTGCCATTCCTGATTCCTTTCTACTTTTGCACTCCCCAATCACTCGGGGAGCCTGTTAGAGAGGTGGCAGAGTGGTCGAATGCGACGGTTTCGAAAACCGTTATACCGGCAACGGTATCGGGGGTTCGAATCCCCCCTTCTCTACAAAAGGCTTTTTCTATGTTGGAAAGAGCCTTTTTTGTTGCCAAAATTACCTCAGCGCAAGTGGCGTTGACTCAGAGAGCTGGCAGAGTGGTCGATTGCGGCGGTCTTGAAAACCGCTGACTGTAACAGGTCCGGGGGTTCGAATCCCTCGCTCTCTACGCAAAAAGCCCCGTTTCCATAAAGGAAACGGGGCTTTTCTCATTTTAGACAGTTAAGCTTTCGCCTGTGGCAAGCAACTGCCGGCCTTATTGGGCCGCTGGGTACCAGTTGCGCAGCCGAACGTCAATTTTCTTGTTGCCCGTATTCACGGTTTTCTTGAAGCTGCCTACGTCGCTCATGCCGTTCTGGCCGCGGTAGTGGTAGGGGTACACAATGCGCGGCTTGAAGGCCAATACGCCCTGCGCGGCCTGGTTCACGTCCATGGTGTAGGGCAGGTTCATGCACACGAAAGCCACGTCGATGCTTTTGAGGGCGCGCATTTCGGGAATGTCTTCGGTATCGCCGGACAGGTACACGTTTTTGCCGCCCAGGTTGAGCACGTAGCCATTGCCCCGGCCTTTGGTGTGCGGCGCGTCGGCTGCTTCGGGCAGGTTGTACATAGGAATGGCCGAAACCGTCATGCCCAGGGTGTCGAGCCGCTGGCCGTTGCGCAGGATGCGGACCTGCGCCTTGTACTCGGCGGGCAGCTTATCGGCCACCGCTTGGGGCACTAGCATCAGGGCCTTGCTCACGGGGAGCTCTGCCAGCGTCTTGGTGTCCATGTGGTCGCCGTGGATGTCGGTGATGAGAATTACATCGGGTGCAGCCAGCCCGGCATAGGCCGCTGCGCCGCCGTAGGGGTCTACGTAAATGGTCTTACCGTTCCAGGTAAACACCACGCTGCCGTGTGTGATGGGCTGCACCGTGAGAGGCCCTTTTTTGGTGGCAATCTGGTCGGCGGCGGTGCGCGGCACGGCGGCGGTTTGGGCCTGGGCTGTAACTGCAAAAGCAGCCAGTGCGGCCGTGAGGAGGAGGGATTTCATCGGTTTGGGGTCTGTTGAATAAGAAATAGTATCGGACGGTTGTCGTAGTAAGTTCCTGTTACGAGAAGTCGCTGCTGAAAACCGGGACCATAACATAACCGCCCCGCACAAGTTCAGGCCCGCGCCATGCCTGACCCGGATGGGCACCGCTTCGCGCTGCTTCCCGGCGGGGCTTCCTCTCATTGCCCGATTTATCCCAATAGGTTTTTGCTTCCGAAATGGGTACACCCGCTGCCACTGGGTTGGCCACGGTGTCGGCCGCGCCAGTACCTTTGGCCCATTCCATATTGTAGCTTCCCCATGAGCGAGACCGACGCGCCCGTCCCCAGCACCTTCGACAAAGCCCGCGCGGGGCTATGGGCCAGTCTGCAAAAACACCTGGCCACGGTGTATGCCACGGAGGCGGCCTTCGCACAAGCCGTGGCCTTTGCGGATATTTTCCCTTTTGCCGCTTCCTCCGCCACCGCCGACCAGCTTTATGGCTACGAGGAGCGGCGGTGGGAATTGCGCGACTTGTTTACCGACGAAACGGCGCAGCTCGAAACCCTCACCAAAGCCATTCGGGTGAAGGGATACGCCGAAACCGAGAAGAAGCAGCTGTACCTGTTGCTGCTCGGCTACATGGACATTGCCGCGTCGGTTTTTGCGCGCCTGCACACCCAGGTGCCGGCCTCGCTGCCCAAAGACGAGGAGCTGGACGAAACCACGGCCCGTTTCGGCCGGGTGCAGAAATTTGCCCGGCTAAACATAAAAGGCATTGCCGGAATATTATAAGCAGCTATCCGAGTAGGCTGCGGTTGGCTGCAAAGTACTTTTTTGGGGGCCGCTGGGCTGGCCATTGGCTGCGTTGTTGGCGTAAAGGCTGGGTACTGGCCGGATGACAGGCCAAAAGGGCGCCGCCGTATTCCTGCTCAGCGGGGCGTTTCACTTTGCTGCACAGCGTTGCTTGCCCATGCTCACTCCCTCCAACGCTGCGCCACCGGCCCGCACCTACACCAACCCCGTGTACGCCGCCCAGTTTCCCGACCCGTTTGTGCTGCGCCACCAGGGCACGTACTACGCTTTCGGCACCACGGGACAGGGCCGAGCGGCCGATGGCCGCATCTTTACCCTGCTCACCTCCAACAACCTCGTAGACTGGACGCCCGCCGGTGGGGCCCTTATGCCGCCTGAGGATGCTGATGAGGCCGACTTCTGGGCGCCCGAAGTGGTGTACCACGAGGGCACGTTCTACATGTACTACTCCATGGGTGGCGGGGCCCTTGCCGATACCGTGGGCCACCGCCTGCACGTGGCCACCAGCCGGACGCCCGAAGGCCCCTATACCCAAGTAGCGCTGCTCGACGTGCCTGGCAGCAAGTTTTGCATTGATGCCCATCCGTACCAGGACACCGATGGCCGGTGGTACCTGCTCTACGCCCGCGACTTTACGGACACCGACAACGGCTACCGCCCCGGCACCGGTCTGGCAATTGACCGCCTGCTGGGCATGACCCGCCTGGCTGGTGAAAGCCGCACCGTGATGCGTGCCCGCCACGACTGGACGGTATTCGAGAAAAACCGCACCATGCCGCTCTACGGCAACCAGACCTTTGCCGAGTGGCACACCCTGGAGGGGCCGTTTGTGCGGCAGCACGCCGGCAGGTACTACTGCTTCTATAGCGGCGCCAACTTTCTCACGCCCCGCTATGGCGTGGACTATTGCGTGGCCGATGCCGTCACGGGCCCTTACTCGGACGCGGGCGCTGAGAAGGGCCCGCGGGTGCTGGCCGCAGTGGCCGGGCACGTGCGCGGTCCCGGCCACCACTCGCACGTGCTGAGCCCCAATGGCCAGACCGAATACCTGGTGTACCACGCCTGGAACCCAGCCATGACGGAGCGGCAGCTTTGCATCGACCAACTGGCCTGGACGGCGCAGGGACCGCGCTGCGTGGGCCCCACCTACACCGCCCAGCCCCTGCCCACGTAGGAGAAAGCGGCGGCGGCGGCCAGCTGAGTAGTCAGTGAAGATTACTGATTGAGCCACTGCGAGACATGGGCGACAACGGTGGAGCCCGGTTTGCCGTTGCAAAGCCTGCACATAGTATTAGTTTTGTTCATGTTCCGTTTCTTTCCCGTACTGCTCGCCGCGCTTCTGGCCTTTGCCGCCCGCCCGGCAGCGGCGTATTCTGTGCTCACCCACCAGGCCAACATCGACTCGACGTGGGAGCGGAGCCTAGTGCCCGCCTTGCAGCGTCGCTATCCCGGCGGCACCGACGAGGAAATAGCCGCCGCCAAAGCCTACGCCTACGGGGGCGCCATAATCCAGGACATGGGGTATTATCCCTTCGGCAACGTGCTGTTTACCAATCTGACGCATTATGTACGCTCCGGCGATTTCGTGCGCAACCTGATTAGCCAGTCCCGCAACCGCAACGACTACGCTTTTGCCCTGGGGGCGCTGGGGCATTACGCTGCCGACGTGAGCGGGCACGCCGAAGGCACCAACCGCGCCATGGCCAGCGTGTACCCCGAGCTGGCCGAAGAATTCGGTTCGGCCATTACCTACAACCAGGCCCCCAAGCAGCACACCCAGCTAGAATTTGCCTTTGATGTGGTGCAGCTTGCCAGCGGCAAGTACCACTCCCAGGAATACCACAAAAACTTTGGCTTCAAAGTAAGTAAATCAACACTCGAGCGGGCCTTTTTGCAAACCTACGGGCTGGAGTTGGGGCAGGTAATTGTCAACGTGGACCTGACCATTGCCAGCTTTCGCTTTGCGGTGAGCCAGCTGATTCCCACCGCCGCCCGGGCCGCCTGGCACTACAAGCGCAAGGATATTCTGGAGCTGAGCCCCGGCGCCCGGCGCCGCGACTACCTCAAGCGCACGAGTCAGCGCCAGTTCAAAAAAGAATACGGCGATGAGTACGAGCGGCCCGGCTTTGGTGCCCGTATTATTTCTTATTTTATTCGGGTGCTGCCCAAAATCGGACCCCTGAAGCCCTTTGCTTTTAAGCTGCCCACCCCCGAAGCCCAGAAATTATTCCGGTCCAGTTTCCAGAAGGTATTGACGAACTACCGGGCTCACGTAGCCCGGATGCCGGCCGATAGTGCCGCCGCCACGCCCGCGCTATCCAATACCGACTTCGACACCGGCCACCCCACGCATGCCGGCGAGTACCCCCTGGCCGATGAAACTTATGGCGAATGGGTGCGCAAGCTGGCAGACAAGAAGTTTGAAAACCTGAACCCGGTAGCCCGTCAAAACATCTTGGAGTTCTATGGCGACTCCCCCAAATCGCCCAAGTCGAAGGAGGAGCAGGAAGACAGCAAACAGCGCAAAACGAAAGAAGCCCTGGCCGAGCTCAAAGCCATGAAGTAAGCCTGTGGCCCCGCCGTGGGGGCCGTAGGAGCGCTGCTACTGGCCCTGCACCATGCCGCCGCTCAGGCGCCGGAGTACCGTTTCGGCCTGCTTGGCCTGGAAGCGGATGTCGAGTAGCCGGACTTCGGCATTAAGCTGCGTGCGCTGGGCTTCGCGCAGGGCAATGGGCGTGAGCAGGCCCAGGCGGTAGCGTTCCAGGGCAATGGCCACGTTCTCACGGGCCAGTAAAATATTGCTTTCTTCAAGTTCCAGCAGTTGCAGGCGGTTTTGGTAGCGCGCGAAAGACTGCTCGGCATCGGCCCCAATCTGCAGCTGGGTCTGGCCGAGCTGCAGCTGGCTTCGCTCTTCCACCACGCGGGCATTCTGCTCCATTCGAGTGCGGTTGAACCCATCAAAAATGGGCACTGAGGCCACCACGCCGTAGTTGAGGCCGTAGGTGCGGCCGGTGTTGGTCACGAGCTGGTTGCCGAAGAAGGCCGCGCCGTTCACGTTGCGATTCAGACCGTAGCCCGAGGTGAGGCCCACCTCCGGGAAGCGCGAAGCGCGCACCAGCTTGCGGTCGTAAGTGGCCACTTCGGTGTTGGTTCTGGCGGCCTGCAGGCGCGGGTTGTTCAGCTCAATGGCCTGCGTGATGGCAGCCTGGTCCAGGTCGCGGGCCACCACAATGGAGTCAACGGGGCTGAAATCGGTGCGCGGGGTGCGGCCCAGCAAGTTGTTGAGGTTGATTTTGGCGGTGGTGAGCAGCTCCTGCTGCTGAATGAGCAGGGATTGGTCGGCGTTGTAGTCCACACGGGCAGTCAGCACTTCCACTTTGGCACTCACGCCCACTTCCACCCGGGCCTGGGTAAGGTCGATGCGCGCCTGCCCGATTTTCAGGGCTTCCTCAATGGATTTGATTTTACCCGACTCGCGCACCACCGCGTAGTACCCGTCGGTGATGGCGGCCACGGTTTCTTCCAGCGTAGCGCGGGTCAGTTGACGCTGGGTTTGGTTGAGGGCCTTCAGCCGGTCGTAGGCGATGAACATGCCGAAGCCGTCGAAAATAGTCCAGGTTGCGGCCACGTTGGCGTTCAGCAGGTTCGACTGCGCGTTGCTGGCCACACTGGGTTCGGGCCGGCTCGACGACTCCTGCCGCACGTTGTTGCGGTTGAAGTTGCGGGTGAGGTTGCCCCGCACCACTGGCAGCTGGCCGGCATTGCCGCGCGTCACGTTGTTGGCCGAGATTTCCTCGTCGGTACGCGAAAGCCGAATGTTGAAATTATTCTCCAGCCCAAGCTGAATGGCCTGCGCCAGCGTGAGCGGTGGCGCGGCGGCCACCGTCACGGGTTTAGCCGTTTGGGGCTTGGTAGCAGGCTTTTCAATGGGCTGCTTCGGCATGAGCACCGGCTGTTGGGCCTGCGCCGCACCAGTAGCAGCAAATAGGAAAAGGAAAAGAGAACGGGACATGACAAGAAGAAAGAACATCCAACTCCCCTCCTTTTTTAAGGAGGGGACGCTGGCGCAAAGCGCCAGCTGGGGTGGTGAAGTCGTTGAATAATGGATGAACGACTAGCGGCTAGTTATTTAGACGACTTGCGACTGGCCTTGTTCTTTCATCGTTCAACGAGGGGCACCACCCCCGTTTCAGCTTTGCTGAAACATCCCCTCCTTAAAAAAGGAGGGGAGTGTGCGGCCTTACACCGCTACGGCTTCGGCTGGTTTGGGCTTGTGCTTTTTGGCCGTGGCGAAGTAGGAATACATTACCGGCACGATGTACAACGTGAGCACCGTGGCAAACAGGAGTCCGCCCACCACGCCAATGCCCATGGCCCGGCGGCTGAGCGCGCCCGCGCCGGTGGCTACGGCGATTGGCAGAATGCCCAGAATGGCGCACAGCGAGGTCATCAGAATGGGGCGGAAGCGCGCGGTGGCGCCTTCAATGAGGCCGGTCATGTAGTCCACGTTGAATTTCTCGACGCGTTGGTTGGCAAATTCCACGATGAGAATGCCGTTTTTGGTAACCAGGCCAATGAGCATGATGATGCCGATTTGCGAGAACAAATTCAGCGTCTGGTTGAAGTACCACAGGCTAAGCAAGGCGCCCGAGAGGGCCAGCGGCACCGTCACCATGATGATGACCGGGTCGCGGAAGCTTTCAAACTGCGCGGCCAGCACCAGGTAAATCAGCACCAGGGCCAGGCCGAAGGCGAAGAGCAGCGACGAGGAGCTTTCCTCGAAGTCGCGGGAAGTGCCCGCCAGCTCGGTGGTGAAGGTGTCGTCGAGGTTTTGTTCGGCAATGGCGCGCATGGCCGCGATGCCGTCGCCCAAGGTTTGGCCGGGGGCCAGCGAGGCCGAGAACGTCGCCGAGTTGTAGCGGTTGAAGCGGTAAAGCTGGGGCGGCGTGCTGCTTTCCTCCAGCCGAATAACGTTGTCGAGCTGCACCAACTCGCCCTGGTTGTTTTTCACCGACAGCAGGCGCACGTCCAGCGGCTGGTTGCGGTCTTCGCGGGCCACCTGCCCAATAATCTGGTACTGCTTGCTGCCCCGAATGAAGTAGCCGTAGCGCTGGCCGCTAAGACCAGCCTGCAGGGTCTGGGCAATGCTTTGCACCGAAACGCCCAGGCTTTGCGCCTTCTCGCGGTCGATGTTAACGCGCAGCTCAGGTTTGTTGAACTTCAGGTTCACGTCTACGAACTGGAAGGTGGGGTCCTGGCGGGCCAACTCCAGAAACTTGGGCACGGCTTCGCGCAGCTTCTCGAAGTTCTGGGTTTGCACCACAAACTGCACCGGCAGGCCGCCGCCGCCACCGCCAATGCTCTGGTCCTGCGACACCGACGTACGGGCAGCGGGCAAGTTTTTCACACCCGCCGTGAGGCTGGTGGCCACTTGGTCCTGGGTTTTGGGCCGTTGGCCGGCTTGCCGCAGAATCACGCGCGCAATGCCCGAGTTGGAGCCCCCACCGAAGCCCGGCGACGTGACCGTGAACACGCTGTTCAGGTTTTCGGCACCGGCCGAATCCGTCGCCACCTTGGTCAGCTGGGAAATGTAGTCGTCCATGTACTCAAACGATGCCCCTTCCGGCCCGGTGGCGCTGATGTTAATCCGGCTGCGGTCTTCCACCGGGGCCAGCTCCGAGGGGATGATTTTCATGAAGCCCCAAATGCCGCCGCCCGTCACTACTATCATCACCCAGGCCAGCCAGCGGTTGCGCAAAAAAGAGCGCAGGCTATCCTGGTAGGCGTTAATCATGCCCTCGAAGAACGGCTCGGTCTTGCGATAAAACCAGTTGTGCGTTTCCTGGCGCTTCAGCAGCTTGGCGCACATCATGGGCGTGAGCGTGAGCGACACGAAGGCCGAAATCAGCACCGAGCCCGCCACCACAATACCAAACTCGCGGAACAGCCGTCCCGTGATGCCCGTGAGGAACACCACCGGCAGAAACACCGCCGCCAGCACCACCGTGGTGCTCACCACGGCCACCAGAATTTCCTCGGTGCCTTTTATGGCCGCTTCCTTGGGCTCTTCGCCATCTTCAATGCGCGAGTAGATGTTTTCCAGCACCACAATGGCGTCGTCCACCACCAGGCCAATGGCCAGCACGATGGCCAGCAGCGTGAGTACGTTGATGGAGAAATCAAGCAGGTACATCACGAAGAAAATACCAATGAGCGACACCGGGATGGCCACCACCGGAATGAGCGTGGAACGCCAGTCGCGCAGAAACAAAAAGATGATAACCACCACCAGCACAAAGGCTTCGATGATGGTGTGCTCCACCTCGCTGATGGAGTTGCGGATAAACACCGAGTTGTCGATGCCCGGCCGCAGCTTCAGGTCCGAGGGCAAATCCTTGCCGTACTGCTGGAGGCGCTTGTTGAATTCGTCGGCAATGTCAATCTGGTTGGAGCCCGGCTGGGGCACCACGGCCAGGGCCACGCCCGGCACGCCGTTTACCCGGAAAATGGTCTGGTCGTTTTCCGGGTACAGCTCGGCGTAGCCAATGTCGGAGAGGCGCACCAGCGAGATGGCGTCCTTGCGGATAATCAGGTTGTTGAAGTCCGCTACTGACGTCAGGCGGCCCATGGTGCGCAGCGTGAGCTGCGTGGCCTGGCCCTGCACCGAGCCGCTGGGCAGCTCCACGTTTTCGCGGGTCAGGGCCTGCTGCACGTCCACCGGCGACACGCGCAGGGCCGACAGTTTCACCGGGTCCAGCCACAGGCGCATGGAGTATTTCCGCTCGCCATACACCCGCACTTCCGACACGCCCGGAATGGTCTGGAGCCGCTCCTTAAGGGAGTTGTTGGCGAAGTCCGTGAGTTCCAGCAGCGTGCGCTTGTCCGAGTTGAGGTAGGTGATGACGATGGGCTGCGAGTCGGCGTTGGCCTTGCTCACTACGGGCGGGTCGATGTCGCGCGGCAGGCGGCCTTGCGCGCCCGACACCTTGTCGCGCACGTCGTTGGCCGCCGTTTCCAGGTCCGAGTCGAGGTCAAACTCCACCGTAATCTGGGTGCGGCCGTCGCGCGAGTTCGACGTCATGTTCTTGATGCCGGCAATGCCGTTCAGAGCCTCTTCCAGCGGCTCCGTTACCTGGCCCTGCATCACATCGGCCGAGGCCCCCGTGTAGCTGGCCGACACCGTAATAATGGGCGGGTCCACGCTCGGGTACTCCCGAACGCTGAGGTACCGAAAGCCAATCACCCCAAAAATGATGATGACCAGGCTCATCACAATGGCGAGAACCGGCCGGTTGATGCTGGTAGTGGAAAGACTCATTTTTAGTTAATTGGATATAGGACGGTAAACTCCCCTCCTTACCAAGGAGGGGACGTTCAGCCGCAAGGCTGAACTGGGGTGGTTGTGGCGTTGAACGAGTTAGTGGAACGAAGTCACCTAAAAAACTCCAGACGCCCACAACCACCCCCGTTCGAGCCTTTGGCTCGAACATCCCCTCCTTGGTAAGGAGGGGAGCTTGACGTTCAAATTATTTAATTACCCGAACCCCGTCCCCCGGCTTCACCTGCAAAATACCGGTTCGAATCACCGTGTCGCCTACCGCAATGCCTTCGGTTATTTGAATGACCTTGTCGGAGCGAATGCCGATTTTGACTTTCTGCGGCACCATTTTGCCGCCCTTCACCGTGTACACGTTGTAGCCGCTGGCTTCCGGAATCACAGCTTCGGTGGGCACCTGCAGAGCAGTTGCGCTTTCGCCCAGCTTCAGGTTCACCCGCACGAAGGCGCCGGGGCGTAGCTCATTGTTGGTGTTGGCAAAGCGGGCGCGCACGGGCTGGGTGCGGCTCACGGGGTCAATCTGCGGGTCGATGGCGTACACCTTGGAATCAAAGGTCCGGTTGGTGGTTTCGTCTACCACACTCACCACATCGCCCACCCGCACGTTGGCAGCAAAGCGGCCGGGCACGGCAAAGTCAATCTTCACGGGCCGCACGCGCGACAGCGTGGTGATTTCGGCGCCGGGGCTCACGTAGGTGCCCACCGTGGCCGTGCTCAAGCCCAGCACACCGGAGAACGGGGCGCGCACGTAGGCTTTGGCCAGGGTGGCGCGTAGGGCCTGCAGGTCGGCCTGGGCCGTGAGCAGCGCGTTATTCGACTGCTCGTATTCCTGGGCGCTGATGTATTCCTTATCCAGCAGGGTGCGCTGGCGCTTTTCCTGGTCGCGAAACAGCTTGATGTTGTACTGCTGCTTCTGAATGGCGGCCTGGGCTTCATCAGCATTAATGCTGAACAGGAGCTGGCCCTTGCTCACCGACTGGCCTTCCTTGATATTGAGACTGGTGATTTTTCCCGACAGCTCGCTTTTGATGATGACCGATTCTTCAGCCAGCACGGAACCCGTGGCCGCTACCTGGTCGGTGAGGCTGGAGGCAGCTACCACATACACCTGCACCGGCACCAGCTGGCCTTTGCCACCCGCGCCGCCCGGCCCGCCTTTGCCTCCCTTGCCGCCCGCGGCACCGCCTTTTTTATCGCTTCCCGCAGCGCTGGGGAAATACTTTATTTTTACAAATACCAGGCCTGCGATGACCAGGGCCGCAATCAGCCAGCCCAGCCAGGCGCGGCTTTTGGAAGGCGGGGTTTCGGGCTCGTACTCAGGCAGGAGAGGGGCCGCACTCGGGCCGGGTGTGGAGGTGGTATCCCACTGCGGGGCAGGGGCAATGGTGGTGGTTTCAACTGGCATAGGTGGCAAGAACGCGCAAGTAGCGGCTGATGTTTAAGTCGGGCCCCGAAGCCCGCGCGAAGCAGCAGGCAAGGGAGCGGGGTAGCGTATATAGTGCAAATTTTGCCCGAAAGGTTGCGCCCCTCTATATAAAATAGACGGAGGTCGGCATCACCCGGACCGAAACCTATCTTCGTCCCGATGAAGCCAACTGCCCAAACCGCCCCCGAGCCCCGTAATTTTTTCCAGGACGTGCACGAAGTCGTGCGCCTTATTCCGGCCGGGCGGGTGAGCACCTACGGCACCATTGCCCATTACCTGGGGGCCCGGCACGGCGCCCGCACCGTGGGCTACGCCATGATGGCCGCCCACACGGCCGACCAGTACGTGCCCGCCCACCGCGTGATAAACCGGCTGGGCCACCTCACTGGCCGCCTGCACTTCGCCACTCCCTTCGCCATGCAGGAAGCCCTGGAAGCCGAAGGCGTGCGGGTGGAGGAAGACCGGGTGGTGGAGTTCGCCCGGCTGTTCTGGGATCCGGCCGTGGAGCTGGTGTAGCCCCGCCCGGCGGGGCCGTCAGCATGGCTTTAGATTGGCCTCTGCTAAGCTGTATATTTGTTGTCCCCGGAGTGTGCCGGGTGCTCTTTATACAGGTATGAAGCACTTTTTTACTGTTTTAGTTACGGTTCTATTTGCGCTGCCGGCGCTGGCGCAGAATACGTTTTCCATTCGGGGGCGCGTTCTCGACAAGGTGACCGGCGAAACCCTGCCCGGGGCCACGGTGCAGGTAACGGGCAGCGGCCAGAACACCGGCAGCGGCGCCGATGCCGACGGCTCCTTTAAAGTCCCCAACCTGCCCGCCGGCACCTACACGCTGCAGGCCAGCTTCATTGGCTACAAGCCGCTGACCCAAACCGTTAAAATAACCACCCAGAACGTGGTGGCCTCCTTTGCCTTGAGCCCCGACAACGCCAGCCTGGAAGAAGTGACCGTGGTGGCCGCCCAGGCCCAGGAGCGGAGCACGCCCGTAGCCTTTTCGGCCGTGAGCGAGGTGAAGCTGCGCGAAACCCTCTCCAACCGCGACCTGCCGATGATTCTCAACGAAACGCCCGGCGTATACGCTACGCAGCGCGGCGGTGGCACCGGCGACTCGCGCATCAACGTGCGCGGCTTCGACCAGCGCAACGTGGCCGTGCTCATCAACGGCGTGCCGGTGAACGACATGGAAAACGGCAACGTGTTCTGGTCGAACTGGGACCTGGGCGACGTGACTAAGTCGCTGCAGGTGCAGCGCGGTCTGTCGGCGTCCAAGATTGCCGTGCCCTCGGTGGGCGGCACCATCAACGTGCTCACCAAAGGCTTCGACGACAAGAAATCGGTGCTGGCCCGCGTGGAAACCGGCTCCAACAACTACCAGAAATATTCGCTCATGCTCAGTTCCGGCCAGCTTAAGGGCGACTGGGCGTTCACGGTCTACGGCTCGCGCCGTACCTCCGACGGCTGGGTGGACAAGGCGTTTGACGACGCCTACACCTACTTCGGTACTGTCAGCAAGCGGGCGGGCAAACACAGCCTGTCGCTCACCGGCATGGGTTCGCCCCAGAAGCACGGGCAGCGTTCTTTCCCCGCGCAGGTAGGGGTGTATTCGGATGAGAAAGCCCGCGAAATCGGGGCCAAGCCCGTTATTAATGGCAACCGCGGCTTCCAGTACAACCCGTATTGGGGCACGCTGGACCGCTACAGCCTGGGGCCGAATGGCCAGAAAACCAGCCGCGGCCAAGAGGTCCTGAACGAGCGCACCAACTTCTACCACAAGCCCCAAGTGAACTTCAACGACCTCTGGCAGGCCACCGACCGTCTGTTTGTGTCCACGGTGCTGTATGCTTCCTACGGCACGGGCGGCGGCTCCAGCGGCCTCACCGCTTCCAACTCCACCACCATTGCCCAAAACAGCGCCACCGGTCAAACGGATTTCCAGAAGATTTACGACGACAACATCGGCTTGCCTACGGCCAACAACCCCAACCCGAACCCCACCCGCCGCGCCACCCAGTTCCTGATAAACAGCGTGAACAGCCACCGCTGGTACGGCTTTGTGGTGGGCGGCGATTACCTGGTGAATGACAAAGTAACCTTCTCGGCGGGCGTGGACGGCCGCAACTACACGGGCCTGCATTACCGCGAAATCCGCGACCTGGTGGGGGCAGATTTCGCGCTGGCACCCGCCTCGGGCCGCGACCGCAACGCTGACCCGGCGGCCCGCCTGCAGGTAGGCGACAAGCTCGGCTACAACTACGACGGCAAAACCCGTTGGCTGGGCGGCTACTCGCAGCTCGAATACAAGACGCCGCTGCTCTCGGCGGTGGTGAGCGCCACGCTTTCGCAGGTGGCCTACAAGCGCATCGACTACTTCCAGCTCAAGCAGGCCGATGGTAGCTTCGTGGAAACCGACTGGACCCGTTTCACGGGCTACAGCGTGAAGGCCGGTGCCAACTACAACATCACCGAGCACGACAACGTGTTTGCCAACGTGGGCTACAACAGCAAGGTGCCGTTCTTCAACCTGCTGTATACCAACGCCGGCCGCAAGTACGACAACGTGCGCCCCGAAGGCATTTCGAGCGCCGAAATAGGCTACGGCATTTCGTACCCCAGCCTGAAAGTGACCCTGAATGCCTACTACACCCTGTGGTCCAACAAAACCACTACCTCCTTTTCCAATGCTTCCGGCGAAGCCGTGTACAGCAACGTGCGCAACGTGAACGCCCGGCACGCCGGCGTGGAGCTGAGCGTGGCGCAGGAAATCAGCCGCCGCCTGCAGCTGAACGCCGCCATTTCCATGGGCGACTGGCGCTGGACCGGCAAAGGCCTGCTCAACCAGACCAAGGAAGACGGCTCCTTTGTGAACCCCGACCTGGTAGACCAGCCGGTGTTCCTCGACGGTACCCACGTGGGCGACGCCGCCCAGAACCAGTTCCAGATTGGCCTGCGCTACGAGCCGTTTCGCGGCGCCTACATCCGCCCTTCGTTCCTGCTCTTCACCAAATACTACGCCGACTTCAACCCCGAAACCATCCTCGACCCCGCCAGCAGCACCGATTCGTACCGCCTGCCCACCACCCGCAACTTTGACTTGCACATGGGCTACGAATTCAAACCCGTGCTCAATAACAAGGTGCGCCTCGGGCTAAAAGGCTCCGTGCTGAACGTGTTCAATGAGTTTTACTTCACCGATGTTTCGAACCGGGCCGCTGCTAACAACGGCAGCCTCGACTTGCTGCAGGCCTTCTTCAACCGCGGCCGCACCTTCACGGTGGGCCTGTCGGCCACGCTCTAAGCAACGGCTGTCGCTGGCTTAAGCATCAAAAAAAGCCCCCGCTTCCTATTCAGTATAGGAAGCGGGGGCTTTTTGATATAGTACAACAGGCGCAGCAGCCACGCATTAGAAACCGCACGGGTGCTGCCGCCGTGGCCGCTACTGGCCGGTACTGGCGGCGGCGGCCAGCACGGCGCTGCGCATCTCCTCGGGCGAGGTGTTTTTTACGAGGTAGCTGTGGGCACCTTCGGCCAGCACGGTGCTCACCAGCGAAGGGTCGTCGTGCATGGAGATGATGACCACGCGCACCGCCGGAAACTGGGTGCGCAGCAGGCGGGTGGTTTGCAGGCCGTCGAGAATGGGCATCTGCATGTCCATCAGCACCACGTTGGGGCGGCTGCCCTGGTCCAGCAGCTCGAGGAGCTCCTGGCCGTTGCCGGCTTCGCACACCACCTCAATGCCCACGTAGCCGCTGAGCAGCGCCCGCAGCCCTTTGCGAAACAAGATATGGTCGTCGACGATGGCTAGGCGAACTGGCACGGCCCCGGCCGCAGGAGTAGAAGTAGGTCTCATGAATTGAGCGTAAAAGAAGGGGCGGGCGTGCCGGCTGGCAGCAGCGTAACAGGCAAAATAGCCTCTACGCGGGTTCCCACCCCTGGTTCGGAATGATAATGCAATTGGCCCCCCAGCACTGCCACACGGCTGCGCAGGTTGATGAGGCCCATGCCCACGGGCTGGCCGTGAGGGCCGGGCGGGGGCAGTTCTTCCAGCGCCGCCAGGTCGAAGCCCTGGCCGTCGTCGGAATAAGTAAGGGTGAGCAGGCCGGGCACGGCGCCCACGCGCAGCACAATGTGCGGGGCGTCGGCGTGCAACAGGCCATTGGTGAGCAGCTCCTGCGCAATGCGGTACACCATCAGTTCGTGTGGCGGAATGAGGCGACCCAGGGGTCCTTCCTGCTCCAGGCGTACTTCGGGGCCGCTTTCGGTGGGCACGGCTTGCACCAGCGCGCGCATGGCCTGGGCCAGGCCCAGCTGCTGCAGCGTAGCCGGCTGCAGGTTGCGCGATATGCGGCGTACTTCGGCCACGGCTTGGTCAATCAGGGCGCTGGCTTCGGGCGCGGGCGGGCTGCCCGGCGCAAACAGGTGGAGCTTGGCAAGCGCCAGAATGGTGCCCACGCCGTCGTGTAATTCGGCGGCAATTCGCTGCCGCTCGTCTTCCTGCGCTACCAGAGCTGCGGCCAGTGCCTGCTGCTGCGCCGCTTCCTGCAGCTGGGCCAGCTCCTGCTGCTGCCGCAGTTGTATCCGCTGGTAGCGTACCACAAACCACACCAGCCCAAGCACCAGCAAGAGCAAAGTAGGCGTTAGAAGCAACAGGGGTAGAAAGTCGGTCACATGCAGGCACCTGCCGGACAGGTAGCACAAAAGAAGAGAAAAAGAATCAGTCGGTCAATAGAATACGGGGGCAACTCAAGGCGTGTAGCGTACACGCAACGGTTCAGGTTGCGTTTTTTTTTGCAATGAATTGGCACAGGAAGTAGGGACGCAAGTTGGTGCGTGTCTACTCCATAAAAACTGACATTAACACACTTTGGAACAATTATATAAAAAGAAGTTTGTATTGGATGAAGAAGCAAATGTAAGCACCTAATCGAGACTGTTTGTTGGGGTTTTTACCAACTGCGACCGGGCCCGCCGCGCAGGTCATCGTGCTCGTCGTTTTCGTCCTCATCAGCGGTTTCTTCGGCTTCCTGGTCGTCGTCGTCTTCGGCCAACTCGTCGGCCTCGTCTTCGTCGTCCAGGGTGTCGAAAACGCGGTCCAAGGATGCTTCGGCGTGGCGCAGCTTGTGGCGGCACAGCCGGATTAATTCAGCCGAGCGCTCGACGCGGGTGGTGAGGTCGTCCACGTCCACGGCATCGGTTTCGAGGGCGCGCAGGATGGTTTCCAGTTCCTCGATAGCTTCGCGGTAAGTCATTTTATCAGTTAACAGTGAGCAGGTATCAGTGAGCAATTATGAAGAGTTGACTACGGGTTTGGCGGGCGTCTGCTATTGGTTAACTGCTCACTGTTAACTGATAACTGACAAAGACGCAGCTCGGCCCGGTGCAGGTGGCGCTCCAGCACCAGCTGCAGCTGGAAGCGGCGGCGCAACAGGTTTTCGCGGCGCCGCCGGTGGTGGCGCGCGAAGCGGCTCAGCAGCCGGCGGCCGCGTTGGCGCAGGCCGCGCTGCTCCCGGGCAGCGCGCGGCGCGCGCGGGGCAGCTGGTGCCGGTAGCGGCCCAGGCGCTGGGTTAGTTGGCGCAGCTGTTCGCGGGGGCCCTGGGCGGCTTGGCGGGCGCGGGCGTGCAAGGCATCGCGGGCCGCATCGAGCTGCCGGTGGGCGGCGTAGCGACTGCGGCCGCTGAGTTGGTCGAGGCGGGTATGGGATTGACTGAGCTGGCCGCGGGCCAGGGCCACCACCCGCTCGCCATAGCCCATAAACGCAGCTTCGAGCCGGGCCAGCCGCTCCACCAAAAATACGGCCAGGGCGGTGGGGGTTTTCAGGGCGCGGTGGGCCGTGAGGTCCACCAGGGCCTCGTCGCGCTCGTGGCCAATGCCGGTGAGCACCGGCAGGGGAAACGCGCCCACGGCCGCCGCCAGCCCGTATTCATCAAAAGCCAGCAAGTCGGTGCGGCTGCCGCCGCCCCGAATAATCACCACGGCGTCGAACTGGCTGCGGCGCGCCCGCACGCCGTCCAGCGCAGCGCGGATGCTGGCCGGAGCGTCGTCGCCCTGCATGGCCGCCGGAAACAGCGTGAGGGCAAAGTCATAAGGCGCTTCGTCGAGCTGCTGCACAAAATCCTGGAAGCCCGCCGCCGTGGGCGAGGAAATAACCGCCAGCCGCTGCGGCGCCAGGGGTAGCACCAGCAGCTTCTGGCGTTCCAGCAGGCCTTTTTCCTCCAGCTGCCGCAACGTTTTCAGGCGTAGCAGGGCCAGCTCGCCCACGGTGTAGCTCGGGTCAATTGCCGCCACGTCGAGGCTCAGCCCGTACTGCTCGTGGAAGCGCACCTGCACCCGCAGCAGCAGTTTCAGGCCGGCACGCAGCGGCTGGCCGGTGTGGTGCTCAAAGGCTGGCGCCAGCTGCTGGTAGCGCTGGCTCCAGAGCGTAGCGCGGGCCTGCGCCTTAATGGGGGTGCCGCGGCTATCGATGGTTTGCTCGGTGAGGGTGAGGTAGCAGTGGGCCCCGGCAAAGCGCGGCACGGTGAGCTCAGAGACTTCCGCCACCACCCAATAGGAATTGGCCAGCTGCTGCTGCAGGGCCTGGCGCACGCGGCCCAGCAGGTCGGCCAGGCCCAGCGGCGGAGGCGGCAGGGTAGGGGGAAGCTCCGGGCGGCGGTTGTAGAGCGGCATGGGCGCAAGTTACGGGCGAGGGGCGTAGCGGTGCTGGAAAAACGCGCACTCCCCACCTTTTTTGAGGAGGGGACGCTGGCGCGAAGCGCCAGCTGGGGTGGTGAAATCGTTGAACGATAACCGAATAACCTGCGACCAGCGCCGTCCCAACAGGTGGAATATGGCGTCATGCTCATGTTTTCTGTTTGGTTAGGTTCTTTAACCCTGCTCTGCAACCGCTGCGAAAGCCGGGTGTCTGTAACTTCACGGCATCATTTCCCATCCCAACACTCTTATATGATTGTAACTGTAATTGCGCGTCGGCTTAGCCTGGCCGTGCTCGGACTAGGCAGCCTGGTTTCCAGCACCGCAATGGGCCAAACCGCCCAGAAAGGCGTTGGCATCACCATCGCCAACATCGACCAGTCGGTAAAGCCCTGTGAAGACTTTTTTCATTACGCTTCGGGCAACTGGCTGAAAAACAATCCCATTCCGGCTGCTGAGTCGCGCTGGGGTTCTTTCAACGAGCTGGCCGATGCCAACAACGCCACCCTGCGCGCCATTCTCAACGATGCCGCCGCCAACGCCGCCAAGGCTCCCAAGGGCTCCAATGCCCAGAAGGTAGGCGACTTCTTCGCCTCGGCCATGGACTCGGTGGCCATTGAACAGGCCGGCCTGAAGTACCTGCAGCCGCATCTGAACCGCATTGCGGCCATTAAAGACCTAGGCGAGATGCAGCGCTTTCTGGCCGACCCCAAGGCGCACGCCGGCAGCGTGTGGTACGGTTCCTACGTGGGCCAGGACGAGAAAATCAGCACGCAGTACGCCGTGCAGATGGGCCAGGGCGGCCTCACGCTGCCCGACCGCGACTACTACCTGAAGGACGACGCCCGCTCGAAAGCAATCCGCAGCGCCTACGACACCTACCTGGTGAACACCTTCAAGATGCTGGGCGACAGCGAGGCCACGGCCAAAAGCAATGCCGCCGCCGTGCAGCGCATCGAAACCCGCCTGGCCAAGGCCAGCAAGAGCCGCGTGGACCTGCGCGACCCCTACGCCAACTACACCAAAATGACGCTGGCGCAGGCCAACGCCGCCTACCCCAACCTCAACCTGCCGCTGGTGCTGAAGGAAAGTGGCCTGGGCGCGGCCAAAGAGGTGATTGTGGGCCAGCCCGACTTCATGAAGGAAGTGAGCGCCATGCTCAAGGAAGAGCCCATTGCCGACCAGAAGCAGTACCTGCGCTTTCATCTGGTGAGCAGCGTAACGGCCGCGTTGCCCAAGAATTTCGGCGACGAGAGCTTCCGGTTTTCGCAAACCCTGACCGGGGCCAAAAAGCAGCAGCCGCGCTGGAAGCGCACGTTGCGCGCCACCGACGGCGCCCTGGGCGAGGCCTTCGGCCAGCTGTACGTGGACAAAGCCTTCTCGCCGGCGGCCAAAGCCAAAGCCAAGGAGATGATTGAAAACCTGCGCGTGGCCTACGCCGAGCGCATCAAGGCCACGGACTGGATGAGCGCCGCCACCAAAAAGGAGGCCCTGACGAAGCTCAACGCCTTTGTGGTAAAGATTGGCTACCCCGATAAGTGGAAGGATTACTCCAAGCTCAGCATCGGCCGCGAGTCCTACCTCAACAACTTGCTGGCGGCTCGCGTGTGGGCCAACCAGGACCAAATCAGCCACTTCGGCAAGCCCATCGACCGCAACGAGTGGGGCATGACCCCGCCCACGGTGAATGCCTATTACAACCCGCCGATGAACGAAATCGTGTTTCCTGCCGGCATCCTGCAGCCGCCCTTCTACGACCCCAAGGCCGATGATGCCGTGAACTACGGCGGCATCGGCGCCGTGATTGGCCACGAAATGACGCACGGCTTCGACGACCAGGGCCGCCAGTACGACTCCAAAGGCAACCTGCGCGACTGGTGGACCAAAGAAGACGCGGACAAATTCAACGCCAAGGCCGACATTGTGGGCAAGCAGTACGACGCCTTCATGCCGCTCGATTCGGTGCACGTAAACGGCAAGCTGACCATGGGCGAAAACCTGGCTGACCTCGGCGGCCTCACCATTGCCTACGCTGCGTTTAAGAAAACGCCCCAGGCGAAGGCTGGCAAAACCATCGACGGCTTCACGCCCGAGCAGCGCTTTTTCTTGGGCTATGCCCAAATCTGGCGCAACAACTCCCGGCCCGAAGCCCTGCGCCAGCAGGTGCAGACCGACCCGCACTCGCCCGCTGAGTTCCGGACCAACGGCCCGCTGATGAACATGCCCGAGTTCTTCGAAGCCTTTGGCTGCAAAGACGGTAGCAAGATGATGCGCCCCACGGCCGACCGCTCTAAAATTTGGTAGTCAGCTGGAGTAAACAATAGAAAAAGGAAGGATGAAGGACACCGGCGCAATTGCTACTCCTGCATTCTTCCTTTTCTTTTTTTGAATTTTTCAACGCTAAATGGCCGTTGTAACTTGTAGTTCGTAATAATTCGCTCTTTTAAAACTCTTATGTATCAATTCTCTTTTGTGCGGCGCGCGGCTTTTTCCGCGGCGCTGCTGGGGTTGGTGGCCTCCGCGGCTCAAGCCCAAACCAAGGTGAAAACAAAGTCCAGCGCGGGCAAGCAGAAGACCGTGGTACCGGCCATCACCGCCAAGCCCGGCATTGGCATTAATACCGCCAACATCGACAAGTCGGTGATGCCCTGCGACGACTTCTTTCAGTACGCCTCCGGCACGTGGCTGAAGAACAACCCCATTCCGGCTGCCGAGACCCGCTGGGGCTCGTTTAACGAGCTGGGCAACAGCAACCAAGCCATTCAGCGCCGTATTCTTGAAAAATCGGCCGCCGACCGCACGGCCAAGCCCGGCACCAACGCCCAGAAAGTGGGCGACTTCTACGCCGCTTCGATGGACAGCATGGCCATCGAAAAAGCCGGCCTGAAATACCTGCAGCCGCGCCTGGCCCAAATCAATGCCATTCAGGACCTGGCCGGCATTCAGCGCTACCTCGCCGACCCCAAGGTGTTTGCCAAGGGCTGGTACGGTTTCGGCGTGGCCCAGGACAGCAAAAACAGCAGCGAGTACGCCGTGCGCATGGGCCAGGGTGGTCTTTCGCTGGCCGACCGCGACTACTACCTGAAGGACGATGCCCGCTCCAAGGCCATCCGCAATGCCTACCAGACGTACCAGGTAAACGTGTTCAAGTTGCTGGGCGACGACCAGGCCACGGCTGAGAAAAACGCCGCTGCCGTGACCCGCCTCGAAACGCGCTTGGCCAAGATAACCCGCACCCGCGTGGCTCTGCGCGACCCCAACGCCAACTACAACAAGATGACCGTGGCGCAAGCCACGGCCGACTACCCCAACCTCAACCTGCCCCTGCGTCTCAAGGAAAGCGGCCTGGCCAGCGCCACCGACGTGATTGTGGGCCAGCCCGAGTTCCTCAAAGAAGTGAGCGCCATGCTGAAAGAGGAGCCCATTGCCGACCAGAAGCAGTATCTGCGCTGGAACCTGGTGAGCAGCGTGACCGCCGCGCTGCCCAAGGCTTTCGGCGACGAGAACTTCAAATTTGCGCAGGTAACCACCGGAGCCAAGCAGCAGCAGCCCCGTTGGAAGCGCGCCCTGCGCGCCACCGACGGCGCCTTGGGCGAGGCCTTCGGCCAGCTCTACGTAGACGAGGCCTTCAGCCCCGCTGCCAAGGCCCGCGCCCTGCAGATGGTGGAAAACATGCGCGTGGCCTACGCCGAGCGCATCATCGCCACCGAGTGGATGAGCGCCGCCACCAAGGCCGAAGCACTGAAGAAGCTCAACGCCTTTGTGGTGAAAATTGGCTATCCCGACAAATGGAAGGACTATTCAGCGCTGAACATTAGCCGCGAAAGCGCTCTGAATAACCTCTTCGCCACCGCCGAGTGGTCGGCTAAGGAGCGTTTGGGTAAGTTTGGTAAGCCCATTGACCGCGGCGAGTGGGGCATGACCCCGCCCACGGTGAATGCCTATTACAGCCCGCCGATGAACGAAATCGTGTTTCCGGCCGGCATCCTGCAGCCGCCCTTCTACGACCCCAAGGCCGATGATGCCGTGAATTACGGCGGCATCGGCGCCGTGATTGGCCACGAAATGACCCACGGCTTCGACGACTCGGGCCGCAACTACGATTCGAACGGCAACCTGCGCGATTGGTGGACCAAAGAGGATGCCGACAAATTCAACGCCAAGGCAGCCGTGGTAGGCAAGCAGTTTGATGCTTTCTCGCCGCTGGATTCGGTGCACGTGAACGGCAAGCTGACCATGGGCGAGAACCTGGCCGACTTGGGTGGCCTCACCATTGCCTACGCGGCGTTCATGAAAACCCCGCAGGCCAAAGCCGGCAAAACCGTTGACGGCTTCACGCCCGAGCAGCGCTTCTTCCTGGCGTATGCCCAAATCTGGCGTTCCAACTCCCGCCCCGAGGCCCTGCGTCAGCTCATCCAGACTGACCCGCACTCGCCCGGCCAGTACCGCACCATCGGTCCGTTGCAGAACATGCCGGAGTTCCACAAGGCCTTTAGCTGCAAGGATGGCGACAAAATGGTGCGCTCCGGTGCCGACCGCGCCAAAATTTGGTAAGCTTATTGCTTAGTGCTCATTGAATCAAGATTGAGAAATTGTTCTCCCTCTTGATAGAAGAAGGCCCGTTCCCCTTGGGGACGGGCCTTTTTATGTGCCCGGCCCCGCCGTTCTGGTTGCAGAATCCGGCAGGTATTGCCCGGGTTTAGCAGTTGGGTTGCCTTCCTGTCGCCTATTAAGGCGTTGTCGAAACTAGTGCCGCCTACGCGTTCCACCATGCCAGCGGCCTCGTCACGTGGTGGGCGGCCTCCATGGCACCGGGCTGCCGACCTGAGCGGCCGGCCATCGGGCCAAGACTTATTTCAATACCTCCACCTTAAGCGAAATGTCCTTAACTGGCCATTTGTCGGGCTCTACGGGCTCATTGGCAATTTTATCCACCACGTCCTGGCCTTCCAGTATTTCCCCGAACACGGTGTATTGGCCATCGAGCGAGGGCACACCGCCCACGGTGGCGTAGGCTTTTACCTGGGCCGGGGTGAGCTTGCGACCAGCCATAGCCTGCGACTGGTTGGGGTCGAGCTTTTCGCCCACCACAAAGTAGAAATCAGTGTTGGAAGACAGGCGGCCGGGGTTCTGCTCGTCGTCGTAGCGGGCCATGCCCAGGGCACCTTTTTTATGAAAGTGGTCGGGCCGAAATTCGGGTGGCAGGCGGTAGCGCTTCAGTCGAATGGTGCGGGCGCCGTAGGTCTGGCCGCCCTGCACGGCAAAGTCCTTCACCACGCGGTTGAACATGGTCTCGTCGAACACGCCCTTGCGGGCCAGCAGCAGGAAGTTGGCCTTGTGCACGGGCGTGTCGTCGTAGAGCTTCACCCGAATGTTGCCCAGGCGCGTCTTAATAAGCACTTCCGAGCCGGGGTGCTGGCGCCCGTAAGCCAGTAGCGCGGCGGGCGCGGCGCTATCGGTGAGGGTGGCCAGGTCGGGGCCGGGGATTTCCCGGGCCGCCGCGGTGGGCGCGGTGGCGGGCGGCGCCTGGTTGCAGCCAGCAGCCAGCAATAGCAGAAGAAAGAGGCGTTTCATGGCGCAAAGTACATCCTGGGCATTGTAGCCCGCAGCGGGTGCGGAAGAAGGCGCAGAACGTTCTGCGCCTCCTTCCGCACCCGCTGCGGGCTAAGAAAAACAGAGCGCCTACTTCGGGACGCCGCCCTTCTGCTTTATTTTCTCGGTGCCGTCCTTGCCCTTGGTTTTCACCTTGAGCTTATCAACGGCCGGAACCGGCTCTGTGGGAGTGGAAACCGGAGTTGGTGCTGCGGCTTCGTCGGGCGTGTCGGCCATGTCCTTCGCCGACTTGATTTCGTCGACCACTTCTACCTTCTTGGGTTTTTGCTGGGCCAGCAGCAGCTGGTTCTGGCTCAGGGTCTTGTTTTTCCAGGCCGCCAGTTCGTTGCTGAGCTTCTCCTTCTCCTCCTTGGAGATTTTGCTGGGGGTCATCAGCTCGTTGAGGTTTGGCTTGCCTCCGTCTTGCCAGGCCGTGAGCCAGAGCGACGAAATCATGGTGGGCGCGCCCTTCAGGCGGTAGTTCACCATGCCCCCCACCGATTTGTCGTAGGCATCGGCGAAGGCATCGGAGTAGCGCCGCGACGTTTTGCCGTTGCGGTGCGTGAAGGTGAAGCGCACGTCAGGCTTCATGGTCTTTTCAATCTTGGTGGCGCGGTCAAACGTCTCGCCCACAAAACCGAAGCTTTCCTGCAGCACGCCCCAAATGGCCGCCAGCGGGTCTTTCACGTACTTGGCCGGCTCACCCACCAGGTTGTAGCCGTTGATGAACCGCTCAGGCAGCTGGCTTTCCCAAAGGCTGTGCAGGCCTTTCTGGTCGGTGAGCTGGCCGTCGTAGTTGACGGTGGTGTGCAGCGGCACAAAGGCATCGCCCACGTAGTGGCTCAGCTCGGCCGAGTACCGGATGATGCTCACCGTGTCGCGCATCCGAAAGGCTTCGGTGAGGTTGTTCTGCGTTTCCAGCACCGTCCACGGCACGGTGCCGTACTTCTTTATCGTGTCGGCCGAGAATTTCTCCACGGCCTTGTCGTAGTTACGGGGCATGCGCCCAAACGGGTCGGACTCCGAGTAGTGGTCGATGTCGATGAAGTGCTTGGGCGCTTCGGTGGGGTCGGTGTTGCGGCGCTCGTCGGGCGAGGTGCTCAGGCGCACAATTTCGGCCATGTGCCGGTAGTAAAAAGCCTGCATCGACGTGGGCAGCTCGTATACCGCTATCTGCGTGATGGTGCGATGACCAAAGAAACCCCAGGCGCCGGCAGTACCGTGGGCGAGCATTAGCGCCGCAAGCAATAGCGGCAAGAGGGTTTTTTCATGAAAAATAGAATGATTTTTGGGCGGAAATAAGTTGCCCTCGCCAAAGTTCGGCACTGGTTTTCATATTCACCCCGAATGCCTCGCGCGACATTTGCATCGAGCTATAAACGACTGTTATGTAGTGCAGTGTATGCAGGCTACTGCCTGCGATAACACGTTTCAAACTCGCCCACAACCAAAAGCGGGAGAAGGAACGGGCCTGTGCAAGCCCGTTCCTTCTCCCGCCGTACCGCCGCAGCGCCGCGCTACTCCTGCCGGTACGTCTTGCCGGCCTTCATCACGAAACGCGGCCGCATCATGGCCGAAATATCCTGCAGTGGGTCGCCATCCACCGCCACTATATCGGCCAGCTTGCCCACTTCCAGCGTGCCCAGGTCGCTGCTGCGGCCCAGCAGCTCGGCGGCGCTCAGCGTGGCGCTTCGGATGGCCTCTACGGCCGGCATGCCCGCCTCGGTCATGTAGCCAAACTCCAGCGCGTTGGCGCCGTGGCGGAACACGGCGGCGTCGGTGCCGAACGCAATTTTAACCCCAGCCTTATAGGCCCGCCCGAAGGTGCCCTGCAGTTTGGGGCCAATGGCCAGCGCCTTGGGAGTCACCAGCGGCGGGTAGTAGTTCGGGTTTTTAGCCGCGGAGTCGGCCACCGACTTGCCCGCCGTGATGGTGGGCACGTACCAGGTGCCGTATTTCTTCATCAGCTTCATGGTTTCGTCGTCCATCAGTGTGCCGTGCTCGATGCTGGTGACACCGGCCCGGATGGCCCGCTTCATGCCCTCGGCGCCGTGGGCGTGGCAGGCCACGGCCAGGCCCAGGTCGCGGGCGGTTTCCACCACCGCCCGGATTTCGGCCTCGGTCATCTGCGGGGCCGAGCCGTCTTTGGCCACCGAGAGCACGCCGCCGGTGGAAGCTATTTTGATGAGGTCGGCGCCGCGCTTGTACTGTTCGCGCACCGCCTGCCGGCCCTGGTCGGGTCCGTTGATGATGCCCTCGGCCGGGCCGGGCACGCCCATCAGGCTGGCGCGGTAGCCGTTGGTGGGGTCCATGTGGCCGCCCGTGCCCGAAATGGCCTTGCCCGCCGTGACGATGCGCGGCCCCACCACCAGCCCGCGGCTGATGGCGTTGCGCAAGCTCACGTTCACGCCCGAACCGCCCATGTCGCGCACCGTGGTAAAGCCTGCCATCAGCGTCTTGTTGACGTATTCAATGGCTTCGTAGGCCACATCGGCGGGGTTTTGGGTGATTCCTTTAACGAAGTTTTCCTTGCTGGTTTCGCTTTCCACGTGCACGTGGCAGTCAATCAGGCCGGGCAGCACGGTGCGGTTGGTCAGGTCCACCACCTTGTCCTGGGTGCCGGCGGCGGCGGTGTAGCCGCTCTGCAAGGCCACAATCCGGTCTTTTTCTACTACAATGGTTTGCTGGCTCAGCAGCTTGCCGCTGCGCACATCCAGCAGGCGCCCGCAGTGCAGGTAGGTCTTTTGGCCAAAAGCAGCGGGGGCCGTGAGCAGGAGCACGGCTGTGGCCCAGGTGTGAATAGATTGGCGCGTCATACGTTTGCTTAAGTGAGCTGCCAAGGTACAACGGGGCTCACTACTTAAAACAACAGCATTTCCCCTTTCTCATGACCACCCAGGAAGATTTCGACGCCGCCAGCCAGCGCGCCCAGCAGCTGCCCACCAAACCCTCCAACATGGTGCTGCTGCAGCTCTATGGCCTCTACAAACAAGCCACCGAAGGCGACGTGACCGGCGACCGGCCCGGCGGCTTCGACTTCAAAGCCATTGCCAAATACGACGCCTGGACCGGCCTGCGCGGCACCAGCAAAGACGCTGCCCGCCAGCAGTACGTAGACCTGGTAACCCAGCTGGCGGGGTAGGCTGGCCTGGTCAGCTTGTAAAACCCGACGGTCATGCTGAGCGTAGCCGAAGCATCTCGCGTGCCACCACTAACTCAATCATTGGAATTAGTGGTGCAC
>NZ_MDZC01000053.1 GCF_001816165.1 Hymenobacter glacialis | reverse complement strand
CGGCCGCCGCGCGCAGTGCGGCCGAGGGCACCACCCGCGCCCGCCGCGACCCGGAAACTGCCGCTGCCAGCGCCGCCGACAACGCCACGGCCGCCCCCGAAAACGACGCGCCCGAAACCGCCGCCGAAGCCGCCGCCGACCGCCGCGCCGTGCGCATTGCCCTTACCCCCGAATCGGCGCTGCTCTCGTCCTCCTTCTCCGGCAACAAAGGCCGCCTGCCCTGGCCCGTGAGCCGGGGCTTTATCAGCCAGCGCTTTGGGCGGCACCCGCACCCGGTGCTGCGCAATGTGACCGTGGAAAACCGCGGCATCGACATTCAGACTGGCGCCGGCGAATCGGTGCGCTCCTGCTTCGACGGCAAGGTGCTTACCATTGCCAACATTGCGGGCATGAACACCATCGTCATGATTCAGCACGGCGATTTTTTCACGGTGTACGCCAAGCTGCGGTCTGTGACGGTGCGCGAAGGCCAGCGCGTGAGCGCCAAAGAAGTTATCGGCACGGTAGCTACCGACTCCGAAGGTACCTCCGAAGTGCAGTTTCAGGTGTGGCACAACTCCTCCAACCTGAACCCGCAAAGCTGGCTGGGGCACCGCTAGGCCCAGGGCTTAGGCCCCATTGCAGTAGCTGCCGGGCCTAAGCCCATGCGAGTGGTTTTTGCTCAAAAAAAAACCCGCGCCAAAGGTGCGGGTCTTTCTGAGCTATGAAAACAAACTTAGCTGTCGGCAGCAGCGGCTACTAGCCTACTGCAATCGATAACCGACTCAAAGGTGGGGTATTCGGCAGGGCAATGCCCGGGCATCTCGGCGAGTAGCGCCGTTTTCACGGCGAATGAAAGCCTGGGCTAGCTACATGCAAAAAAGCACTGGCGGCCCGGTGCGCTACACCAAATTCAGCCTTCCCAGCAAGCCTGGTTTGTATGAACTTCCGATGGGGACCCGCACCGGTCCGCGGCTTAGCACGGCGTCGCGCACGCCGTCGAGCAAGGCCGCATCGGCTTCGATGGCCACGATGCGGTCGAGCCGCACAATGTACTTGCGGTGCACGCGGGCAAAGTCCCGAACCGGCAGCTTGGTTTCGAGGTCCTTCATGGTGCCGTATACCGTGAACCGCTCGCGCGTGGTGTGCAGGTTCACATAATCGCCCATGGCCTCCACGTACTGCAGGTCGGCGGTGGCAATGCGAACCAGGCGCTGGTCCTGCTTCACAAAGATTTCGGTGCGGTTGTTTGCGTACAAGGCATCGCCGGCATTGTTGGCCATGCGCAGCACGCCGTCCAGCTTCTGGCGCTCGTCGTCGAGCTGCAGGCGGGTGCGGCGCAGGTCTAAGTGGGCCATCACCTGGCGGGCCAGGATGCGCAGGGCCTCGCGCTGGTCTTCGGTGAGCTCGCGGGGCACGGTGTCGAGGGTGCAGAGCGTGCCCAAGGGCTGGCCTTCGGGCGAGAGCAGCGGCGCGCCGGCGTAAAAACGGATGTTGGGGTCGCCGGTCACGAGCGGGTTCTCGGCAAAACGCAGGTCGGCAGTGGCGTCGCTTATTTCGTACACATCGGCCGAGCGCATGGCGTAGTGGCAAAATGCGTGTTCGCGGGGCGTTTCCTGCACCTCGAGTCCCACCCGGGCCTTGAACCACTGCCGCTCCCCGTCGAGAAGCGAAACCAGCGACATGGGCGTGCCGCAAATGAAAGCGGCAAGCTGCGCGATGTCGTCGAATACCTGCTCCGGGTCGGTGTCGAGCACCTGATAGCTATGAAGGGCCTCCAACCGTTCGGGCTCGTTTACTTGGCGCAGGGCAGAATCGGCGGGAGTGGCGCGTTTGGTGTTTTTCACAACGTAACAAAATGGAAAGGTTGGGGACCTTTAGTAAATAAGGCAGCGTTCACGAAATATGCAGTATAAAGATGCAGTATAACAAAGCTAACTCCTCTGTAGATGAGGATGGCCCGTAGTTTGGTCCAGCTTTGGTCGCGGCGCGGCCAAATAACCCGATTCATCTCCAAAGGACTGGCTTTAACGCGCCAAACTCCAATAACTGGTATCTTTGAGACTCCAAATTGTGTTGGACTGCGTATATCCTCTTTTATCATCCTAACTGGGCCCAGGCGCCCGTCTTCACATGCATCATCCCTTGTTTCTAATCGGCAACTTCGGCACCACCGAAATCCTGCTTATCGTATTTGCCATCGTCTTGTTGTTCGGTGCTAAGCGCATCCCCGACTTGTTCAAGGGCATGGGCCAGGGCATCCGCGAGTTTAAGGACGCCAGCAAGGTGGCAGAAACCGAGCAGCCGCAGTACCGCGACCAGCCCATGGCTCCTCCCGTGCAGCCGCCTTACCAGCAGCAGGGCTACCAGCAGCAAGGCTACCAGCAACAGGGTTACCAGCAGCAGCCAAACGCGCCGCAGCAGCAAGGCTACCAGCAGCCAAATGCACCGCAGCAGGGCTACCAGCAGCAGGTGCCCCCCGTTTACAATCCCAACGACCCCACCACCCAGCCGCGCCAGTAGCACCTTTCTGAGTCATGCAAATCCCTTTCATTCTCTTCCTGGGCGATGTCGGTGGTTCTGAGCTTATGCTCATTATGGTCGTTATCCTCATTTTCTTCGGTGCCAACAAGATTCCGGAACTAGCCCGGGGCCTCGGCAAAGGCATCCGTGAGTTCAAGGACGCCAGCACGGAAATCCGCAAAGAGTTTGAGCAGGCCGGCCAGCCCGCTCCCCAGAACTACGCGCCGCCGCAGCCAACTGCCTACGATACGCCCAGCCTGCACACCGACCCCACGGCCGAAACCGGTTCCGGCTTCGACCCCTGGGCGGCTCCGGCTACGGCCTCGGCGTTCCCCACGGCCGATGCCGATTACTCGCACGACGAGCCCAAGGCTGAAGACGCTACGCTGGCCGCTGAGCTGCCCGTTGCGCCCTCCTTGCCGCCCAACCTGGCGCCCGATGGCACCCAGCCCCGCCAGCCCTACATCCCGGCCTCGTCGAATCCAAACGTCTAACGCCTGACCGGCCACCTAATCTGCAAGTAGTTTGAAGCGGTTTCATTCTTTATCCGAAGTTCGCAACGAGCTGTCGGTAGGCACCACGTCCTGCCGGCAGCTCGTTGAGTATTATCTGGGCAACATCGAGCGCCAGAATCCCACCCTCAACGCCTTTTTGGAGGTGTGGCCCGACGAGGCCCGCGCCCAAGCCGACGCCGTGGACGCCAAGCTGGCTGCCGGCACGGCCGGCCCACTGGCTGGCATGGTCATCGGCCTGAAAGATGTGCTGGCCTACGCCGGGCACTCGTTGCAAAGCAGCAGCCTGATGCTCGACGGCTTTAAATCGCTGTTTACCGGCACGGCCGTGCAGCGCCTGCTCGATGCTGATGCCATTCTCATTGGCCGCCAGAACTGCGACGAGTTTGCCATGGGCGGCTCGAATGAAACGTCTTATTTTGGCCCGTCCCGCAACGCTGCCGACCCTGAGCGCGTGCCCGGGGGCTCGTCGGGCGGTTCGGCGGTGGCCGTGCAGGCCGACATGTGCCTGGCTTCCATTGGCTCCGATACGGGCGGCTCGGTGCGCCAGCCGGCGGCTTTCTGCGGCGTAATTGGCCTGAAACCCACGTACTCGCGCATTTCGCGGTACGGCTTGGTAGCGTTCGCATCGTCGTTTGACCAGATTGGGCCCATCACCCGCTCGGTGCAGGACGCCGCGCTGCTGCTGGAAGTAATGTCCGGCCCGGATGGCATGGACAGCACCGCCAGCCAGCGCGAGGTGCCCGCCTACAGCCAGCAGCTCGCGCCCGCGCCGCACTACCGCATCGGCTACATTGCCGATGCCGTGGACAACGCGGGCCTCAACCCGGAGATAAAAGCAGCGCTGGAAACCCAGTTGGACATACTGCGCGGCCAGGGCCACGTAGTGGAAGCCGTGGAGTTTCCGTACCTGGATTTCATGATTCCGACCTATTACATCCTCACCACCGCCGAAGCCAGCTCCAACCTAGGCCGCTTTGATGGGGTGAAGTACGGCTACCGGGCCCCGGACGCCACCGACCTGGAATCGCTCTACAAGAAGAGCCGCGCTCAGGGCTTTGGGGCCGAAGTACAGCGCCGCATCCTGCTCGGCACCTTCGTGCTCAGCGCCAACTACTACGACGCTTACTACACCAAAGCCCAGCGCGTGCGCCGGCTGATTAAGGAAAAAACCGACGAGCTGCTGCGCCAGTACGACTTCCTGGTGCTGCCCACCACGCCCACCACGGCCTTCAAAATCGGCGAGAAGCAGGACCCGGTTTCTATGTACCTGGCCGACATTTTCACGGTGCAAGCCTCCCTGGCCGGCGTGCCCGCCATCTCGGTCCCGATAGGGGAGGACACGGCCGGCCTGCCCATTGGCTTGCAGGTGATGGCCGGCGCCTTCCGGGAGGCCGAATTGCTGGCCTTTGCCGGCGTGCTCACGGAAGAGGTAGTGGCTTAAGACAAGCCGCAGTTCGGGGCGTTTAGTCGTTCCGGTCTATTCCGCTCACGGTGATAACATTGCTGCGGTCGATACTGATATCGTACTGGTAGCACGTGCTGATGTCCGTGGTTTTAACGTAGTTGGTGTTGTTTACGGTAATCGTGAATGTGACCTGCCCGGGCGCGTAGTTGGCATACGCTGACGATGTGCCCGGGTCGACGTTGTTGATGTTAACGGTGTTGCCACCGGAGGTTTTTACCTGGACACTGGCTTTTTGGGTGCCGTTGTTGGTGATGCGTGCGCGCGGCTCCTCGTCTTTGCACTTATTGCAGCCGCTTACCGCAAAGGAGAAGAGCAGGATGCTAGCTGCAGGCATTAGAACTTTTCCAATTTTCATGATGGTGCCGAGGCTCTGTTGGTTTCTGAGAAAGAATGATAAAACTGTTAAAACAGGCCTAAATGTACTCCTTTTCTATATAAATCGTGTCCACAAAGGGTGAATAGAAAAAATACCAGTAGCAAAATTTCCGGTAGCCAAATGACTAGTGTAGTCGCTAAAGTACAATGCGGCGCAGTTAGGAAATACAATAAAAAAAAGAAAAGCGACCGGGCTTCTGTATTTGTGATTCTTGCCTCTTATTCAGCCCGCTGACCAGTTGCTAAGCGCGAGCCGGTCTCCGCTCCATCCTGCTGGTTAGACGGGCTCTTAATTTGTGCTTTCAGGCATTTGCCGCTTGGCCGTGCTGATGGAATGCGAAAAATTGTGAGCCCGTACTTATACAAGTTCTTTACCCTTGCCCTATCTTAGTGCTATGAAGCAAGGGATTAAGCGTGTGAAAACCATCCGGAGCAGCCGCTGGTTGCTGGCTCTGGTGCTGCCTTGGCTGCTGTTTGAAACAACAGATTCTAAGGCCCAGCAGGTACCTAAATCGGGGGGGAGGAACCCCGCAAATTCCACGATGCCAGCACTGTTGGGCGACAGCTTGCGGATTAACCTCGAACTGCAGCCCGACTCGCTGGTGGCCGTTTTCGTTGACCCTATGGCCATCGACTCGGCCCGGCTGGAGTGGCTGCGCACCCCGCCCACCTTGCGCGACCTGGTGTGCGACCGGGTGAGCTGTTTCGAAACCGATGTGCCGCATCAGTTCAACAACGCGGTGATGTCGTACGTCACGCTCTTCACGGCCCGCAACCGCAGCTACATGCAACGGGTGCTGGAGCGCGAGAACCTGTACTTCCCTCTTTTCGAGAAATACCTCAAGCAGTACAACCTGCCCACCGACCTGAAATACCTGGCCGTGGTAGAATCGGCGCTGATACCCACGGCCAAGTCGCCGGTGGGCGCCACCGGCCTCTGGCAGTTTATGGGCCCTACCGCCGGAGACCTGCGCCTGAAGCGCGACGAATGGATAGACGAGCGGATGGCACCCGAAAAAGCCACGGAAGCCGCCTGCAAGCACCTACGCTACCTCTACGGCGTGTTTCACGACTGGGAGCTGGTGCTGGCGGCCTATAACTGGGGCGCGGGCAGCGTGCAGCGCGTAATGCGCCGCACCGGCAAGAAAACCTTCTGGGACCTGTACCCCCACATGCCGGCCGAAACGCGCAACTACGTGCCCACCTTCACGGCCATTATGTACAGCATGAAGTACGCCGATTCCCACGGCCTGCGCACTGCTACCCTTAATTACCAATATGCCGAGCCCATGGACACGCTGGGCGTGCGCGGGCAGGCCTTCGACTTGCGGCGCCTGAGCCAGGCCTGCGGCTACGAAGACTCCATGTACCTGAGCAAGTTCAACCCCGAGCTGCGGCGTGCGGCCCTGCCCGCGGGCTACCGGCCGTACGTGGTGCGGTACCCGACAGCCGCCGCCGTGCATCTGGGCGATGTGGACCGGGCTACTTTGCTCGACTACTGCCAGCCCACGGCCGCGCTGCCGTTGCCGCTGGCCTTTATGCCACCGCGCTTGGATGGCGTGGAACCGTGGGGCAACCGCCAACTGTTGGCCGCCACCCAGGGCCCCCGGGTTAGGGATGAAGCCGCCGCGCCGAAGTTCCGGCGAGTGCCCCATAAAGTACGCCGGGGCGAAACGCTGGCTGACCTGGCGGAGCGGTTTGACGTGAGCCAGGCCCAGATTCGCCGGTGGAACGAGCTACCCAAAGGCCAGGCGTTGAAGCCAGGCAAGCAGCTGGTGGTGTTCGTGCCCGTGCCCGTGGCAGCCCCGCTTGCCCCCAAAGCCCCGCTCGAAAGCATGGCCCCCGCGGTTGTTGCGGTGGCAGCGCGGCAGGTGGGCGGCGTGTCGGCAGAAGTGGCAGCGGCCCGCAAGGTTCAGGCCGAAGCAAATGCCCAAGAAGTAGCCCGGCTGCAGGAAATTGCCCGGCAGGAAAAGGCCCAGGAGGCCCGGTTGGTGGCCATGCGGCAGCGCCAGGCCATCAAGCAGGCTGCGGCCGATGCGCAGGCCCGCGCTGCTGCCAAGCGCGTGGCCTCGCCCGTGAAGGACAAAGAAGAGACTGTTGCAGCCGCGGCAGTACCTGCTGCCGCGGCCGACACTGAGGCCACAGGAGCACCCGCAGCTGCTGAGCAAACGGGTGCTTCCTACACCGTGCGCAAGGGCGACAACCTCACCAAGCTGGCCCGCGAGCGCAACGTGAGCGTGGCGCAGCTGGTGGCCTGGAATAAGCTTGCTTCCGAGAAAGTGGAGGCCGGGCAGCGGCTGGTGTTTGGGGAGCCTGCCGAGGACGAGGCAGCCCCGGAGGCCGTGCGCCTGCCTGCCAGGGCAGCCAGCAAAGTGGCCGCCGCAAGCCCCCTGCGGCCTGCATTGGAGAAACCGCAGGTGCACCTGGTGCAGCCGGGCGATACGCTGTTCAACATCTCGCGCCGCTTCAAGGTGAGCGTGCAGCTGCTGCGCGAGTTTAATAAGCTGACTTCTGACGAAGTAAAGCTGGGTCAGAAGCTGCTGGTGCCCCAGAGCTAAGCGCCTGCCTTGCCGCCAGATATAAAATAAACGCGGCCGTGCCAAGCATTTCGCGTTAATTTCGCCCTACACGGCCGCGCTGCCCGCGCGGCCGTTTCTTTTTTCGAATGTCCCGATGCTGAAAATAAACAAACAGGATGCCCTGAACTACCACTCCCAGGAGCCCGCTGGCAAGCTGGAAGTGGTGCCCACCAAGCCCATGAGCACGCAGCTCGATTTGGCCCTGGCGTACTCGCCGGGCGTGGCCGAGCCGTGCAAGGCCATTGCCGAGAACCCCGACGACGTGTACAAGTACACCGCCAAAGGCAACCTGGTGGCCGTGATTACCAACGGCACGGCGGTGCTGGGGCTGGGCAACATTGGCCCGGCGGCCAGCAAGCCGGTAATGGAAGGCAAGGGCGTGCTCTTCAAAAAGTTTGCGGGCATCGATTGCTTTGATATTGAGATTGACGCCGAGGACCCGGACGAGTTTATCCGCATTGTGAAGGCGCTGGAGCCCACCTTCGGCGGCATCAACCTGGAAGACATCAAGGCGCCGGAGTGCTTCCGGATTGAGACGGAACTGCGGGAGAAGATGAACATCCCGCTGATGCACGACGACCAGCACGGCACGGCCATCATCACATCGGCCGCGCTGCTGAACGCGCTGGAAGTGGTGGGCAAGAAAATCGACGAAATCAAAGTGGTGGTGAGTGGGGCCGGGGCCGCGGCGGTGTCGTGCCTGCGCCTGTACCTGGCGCTGGGTCTTAAGAAAGAGAACGTGGTGGTGTTCGACAAAGACGGCCTCATTCACGAGCGCCGCACCAACCTGGCGCCGCTGCAAATGCAGTTTGCCACCACCCGGGCCATCAACAACCTCGACGAGGCCATGGAAGGTGCCGACGTGTTCCTGGGCCTTTCGGCGGCCAACGTGCTGCCCGCCGGCCTGCTGCTGCGCATGGCCGCCAACCCCATTGTGTTTGCCCTGGCCAACCCCGACCCCGAGATTAGCTACCAGCTGGCCATGGCCACGCGCGACGACATCATCATGGCCACCGGCCGTTCGGACCACCCCAACCAGGTGAACAACGTGCTGGGCTTTCCCTACATTTTCCGGGGCGCGCTGGACGTGCGCGCTACCGAAATAAACGAGGCCATGAAGCTAGCCGCCGTGCACGCACTGGCCGAGCTGAGCAAGGAGCCCGTGCCCGAAATTGTGAACAAGGCCTACGGCGACAACACGCTGTCTTTTGGCCCCACGTACCTGATTCCCAAGCCGCTCGACCCGCGCCTCATCACCACCATTAGCCCGGCGGTGGCGCGGGCGGCCATGGAAAGCGGCGTGGCCCGCCTGCCCATCACGGACTGGACGGCCTACGAAGACCAGCTCCGCGCCCGCCTCGGCGTAAACCAGAAGCTGATGAACCGCATCACCTCGGCCGCGCGGGCCAACCCGAAGCGGGTGGTGTTTGCGGAAGCCGACAACTACAAAATCCTTAAAGCCGCCCAGATTCTGCGCGACGAAGGCATCTGCACGCCCATTTTGCTGGGGCCGCAGGAGACCATCGAAATCATTGCCCGGGCCAACAGCCTGGACCTGGAAGGCTGTGAAATCATCAACATTCTCAAGCAGGACGAGAAGCGCAGCGAGTACGCGGCCATTCTGTATGAGAAGCGGCAGCGCCGGGGCATGACGCTCTACGAAGGCCGCCGCCTGATGCGCGAGCGCAACTACTACGCCGCCATGATGGTGGAAACCGGCGAGGCCGACGCCTGCATCACCGGCCTCACCAAGGACTACGGCAAGAGCATTATTCCCTCGCTGCAGGTTATTGGCACCGAGGACGGCGTGCGGCGCGTGGCTTCCATGTACATCATTCAGCACAAAAAAGGCCCGTATTTCTTCGCCGATACCACCGTGAACATCAACCCCACGGCCGAGGAGATGGTAGAAATTATTGGCCTTACGGCGCGGGCGGTGCGGTTCTTCGACACCGAACCGCGCATGGCCGTTGTCAGCTATTCCAACTTCGGCTCCAACGCCGGGCCGCTGCCCGAAAAGACGCGGCGGGCCACCGAGCTGGCCAAGCAACGCTTCCCGGACCTGCTCATTGACGGCGAGATGCAGGCCAACGTGGCCCTGAGCCCGCAGCTGCTGCAAGAGCACTACGGCTTCTCGCCCTTGGCTGAGAAAGGGGCCAACACGCTGATTTTCCCCAACGTGGAGTCGGGCAACATTGCCTACAAAGTGCTGCAGGAAATAGGCGGAGCCGAGGCCATTGGGCCGGTGCTCATGGGCATGCGCAAGCCGGTGCACATTCTGCAGCTCGGGGCCACGGTGCGCGACATCGTGAACATGGCCGCCATTGCGGTGGTGGACGCACAAATGGGCAGCAAGGCGTTGTAGTAGTTCAGCACCACGGTATTTCAAGAGTTGGCTGCTTCTGCATTTCACCCAAAATTTTAGCTGAAAAGCCGGCAGATTTGGGAAGTAAAAACCCGCCGTTGGTGTTGCCTAGCTACAGAAAACTCGTTCCATTTTATTCCGGTTTATGATTGCCTACCTCGACGGTAAACTCGCTTACAAAGACGCCACCCTGGCCATTGTCGACATCCTCGGCGTGGGCTACGAAGTCCGGATTTCGCTGGCCACTTACTCCAAGCTGCCGGCAGAGGGCGCGGCTACCAAAATCTACACCTACCAGCACATCAAAGAAGATGGCCAAACGCTCTACGGCTTCCTGGACCCCAACGAAAAAGCGCTGTTTATGCTGCTGATTTCGGTGTCGGGCATCGGGCCGGGCACGGGCATTGTGATGGTGAGCAGCATGAGCGTGGGCGAAATCCGCGACGCCATTGTGAACGAAAACGTGCGGGCCATCCAGAGCATCAAAGGCGTGGGCCCAAAAACCGCTCAGCGCGTGATACTGGAGCTAAAAGACAAGCTGCGCAAGGACGAACTGCTGGCCAAAGCCGGCGTGGACACCGTGCCGCTGGCGCGCCAGCACAATACGCGCCGCGCCGAAGCGTTGCAGGCCCTGGTTACCCTGGGCTTTGCGCGGGCCGCCGCCGAGAAGCAGCTGGACCAAATCCAGCACAAGCACGGCGGGGAGCTAAGCGTGGAGGAATTGATTAAATTTGCTTTGAAATCGCATTGAGTCGGAGCGTTTCCGAGCTGTTAGCCATTAGCTTTAAGCTATATAGCTAGCCGCTTTGGGGTCTCTCAACGCAACCAAGACGCCGGTGCCGCTTTGGCCCTTTATTCAATGAGCCCAGGCACCCCACGACACCCTTCAGCCAACAGCCAGTAGCTGCCAGCTAATAGCTATTTCCTACTTATCTCAATTGAAATTAGGCCAGAAGTTACTCCCTGCGTCGGTCATCGTGGTTGCGTCTTTGCTGACGTGGTGGGCCCAGGCGGCCCCTACGGCCCGGCCGCGCCTTGCCGCCGCGTGGTTGCAGGCCAGCCGCGTGCTGGCCGCCGATACTCCCGAGCCCGTGCGGCCCGTGGCCGACACGACGGGGCCCTACAAGCCAAGCCGGCGGCCGCGGGTGCGGCCTCAGGACCGGCCCGGTAGCCCGTTTGGCGTGCGCCGCCGCCAGTCGCCGCTGGTGCTGCCGCTGCCCAGCAACGTGAAGCTTGATGTGACGGTGGACGACAGCCTGAAACGGGTGAACGTGCAGGAGAAAGTGGGCAGCGAAATAGATTACCGCGACCCCAGCGTGCTCTCCTACGATAAGTTTGCCGAGTACCAGCAGCGCGAGTCCATTCGGGATTACTACCGCCAGAAGGCCAACGGCGGCATTGTGGGCACTCCGGCGGCGGCCGGCACGCCCCAGGCCCAGCGCCTGATTCCCAAAATTTACCTGGGCCCGGTGGCCAACCGCATTTTTGGTGGCAGCTACGTCGACATTCGGCCCGCGGGCTCGGTGGCGCTCAAATTTGGCTGGCGGCACAACAAGAACGAGAACCCCGCCCTGACCCTGCGCCAGCAGAGCGTGGGCGATTTTTTGTTTGAGCAGAACCTCAACGTGAACCTGACCGGTGCCATTGGCACCAAGCTCAAGCTGGTGTTCAACTACGACACCAAGGCTTCGTTTGACTTCGACAACCAGATGAAGTTCGATTACGCGGGCGAAGAGACGGACATTGTGCGGAAGGTGGACCTGGGCAACGTGAGTCTGCCCCTGACTAACTCCCTGGTGCAGGGCGGGCAGAACCTGTTCGGCGTTAAAACGCAGCTGCAGTTTGGCCGACTGGGCGTGACGGCCGTGGCCGCCACCGTGCGCGGCACCGCCGACGAGGTGCGCATTCAGAACGGCGCCCAGAGCCGGCAGTACGAGATAAAGGCCAGCCAGTACGAGCGGGACCGGCACTTTTTCCTTTCGCATTTTTTCCGGGAGCGCTACGACCAGGCCCTGCGCAACCTGCCCACCATCCAGAGCGGCGTGACCATCACGCGCGTGGATGTATACGTGACCAACGACAACCGCACCACCGAGGCCCTGCGCAACGTGGTGACGCTGATGGACCTGGGCGAACCGCGGCGCATTTATCGGCCGCAGTACGCCGTGCGCCCCAACCCCACCCCGCAAATACCGGCCGACAACGCCGCGAACTCCGAGTACAGCGTGCTCACGGGGCCGGGCGGTACCCGCGACAACCTCGGCGTGGATGCCTTCCTGCAAAACAGCCAGGGCCTCACCAAAAACCTGGATTTTGAGCGGGTGCGGGCCCGCAAGCTTGGCCCCGGCGAGTACACGTTCAACGCGCAGCTCGGCTACCTTTCCCTGAATACTGCCCTGCTGCCCGACCAGGTGCTGGGCGTGGGCTACACGTACATCTACAACGGCAGAACCTACAAAGTGGGCGAGCTGACGGAAGACTACACCAACGTGAAGCCCGACGAGGTGGCGTTTCTGAAAATGCTGCGCGCCAGCAACCCCGGCGTGGGCGTGCTGCCCACCCCCACGGAGGACCCGCTGAGCCCCGGCCAGTTCAACCGCAACACGCCGACCTGGGATTTGATGATGAAAAACATCTATCCCCTGAACGCTTCGCAGCTGCAGCGCGACAACTTCCAGCTGCAGCTCATTTACAAGGACGACGAGACGGGCGTGGACCTGATTTCGCTGAAGGAAGGCAACAAGATTGCCAACCGCCCGCTAATTGAGGTGCTCAACCTCGACAACGTAAACCCCAACAACGACCGCAACCCGGACGGCAACTTCGACTTTTTTCCCGGCGTCACCATCGACCCCGAATTGGGCCGCATCATCTTCCCCAACGTGCAGCCCTTTGGCGCGTTTTTGCGCCGGCAGTTCGACCCCTCCGAAACCGCGCTGATTGACAAGTACGTGTACTCGGAGCTGTACGACCAGACCCAGAGCGACGCCCAGCAGCGGCAGGAAAAGGACAAGTTCTTCCTGCGCGGCCGCTTCCAGGGCGGCGGCGGCTCCGACGAAATCAACCTGCCCGGCATTGGCATTGCGCAGGGCTCGGTGCGGGTGCGCTCGGGCTCTACGCTGCTCACCGAGGGCGTGGACTATCAGGTGTTTTATGATCAGGCCAAGGTAAAAATCCTCAACCCCGCCTACCTCAACTCGGCCAACGAGCTGCGGGTGGAGTTTGAAAAGAACGCCCTGGTGCAGGTGCAGCCGCGGCGGCTGCTGGGTACACGGCTGGACTACCGCCTCAGCAAGGACGTGAACCTGGGCGGCACGGCCCTGTACCTGCTCGAGAATCAGGCGCCGGGCATCAACCGCGTCAACATCGGCGATGAGCCGGCCAACAACGGCATTGTGGGCATCGACGGCAGCATTCGAAAAGACAGCCGGGTGCTGACCAAGTACCTCGACATGCTGCCCTTCCTGTCGACCAAGGAGATTTCGACCATTTCCTTCAGCGGCGAGTTTGCCAAGCTGCTGCCGGGCCAGTCGAAGCTGGGCCGGGGCGAAGACGGAGCCTCGTACATCGACGATTTTGAGAACGCGCGCACGCCCTACACTTTGGGTGGGCTAGCATCCATTCCGGCGTGGCGCCTGGCATCTACCCCGCTCCCCATTGCCAACCCGGCCACCGTGACGGGCCTGCGCTACAACGACCAGCGCGCCAAGCTGGCCTGGTACACCGTGGACCAGAGCTACTACACCGGCGGCTCGAACGCGCCCAAAAACATTGCGGGCGCCGATTTGAAGAACCACTACACCCGCGGCGTCGAGCGCAACGAGGTGTTTCCGAACAAGGACCTGGGCGCCACGGGCAACGGCTACGAGTACACCTTCGACATGGCCTACTATCCCGGCGAGCGGGGCCCGTACAACTACAACCCCAATATTAACCAGACCGGGCAGTTATTTACCGGCTCCGAAGCCAGTGCCGTGGGCCTGCAGGGCAAGTATGGCGGCATCAGCCGCGCCATCACTTTCGACACGGACTTTGACAATGCCAACATTGAGTACCTGGAGTTCTGGATGATGGACCCTTTCCTGGGCGGCGAAAACGGCAAGGTGAACGACGGCGTCAGCCCGGCCGTGAACAACACCACGGGCGGCGAACTGCTCATCAACCTGGGCAACGTGAACGAGGACGTGCTGCGCGACGGCAACCAGCACGAGTTTGAGAACGGCCTTCCCGCTACCGACGACCCCCAGGAAATAGCGAACAACAGCAGCCCCACGCCCTACGGCCGCGTGACGACCCAGCAGTTTCTCACCGATGCCTTTAACGCCACGCCGGGCGCCCGGCAGCGCCAGGACGTGGGCCTGGACGGTGTGAACAACGCCGCCGAGCGGGCGCAAACACAATACGGTCCCGCCTACGCGAACCTGACCGACCCCTCGGCCGACGACTTCCGCCACCACCTCGACCCCAGCTACGACCAGGCCAACGCCAGCATTCTGGGCCGCTACAAGAACTACAACGGCTACGAGAACAACTCGCCCGAAAACAGCCAGCTCAGTTCCACGGCCTACCCCGACAAAGAGGACCTGAACCGCGACAACGTGGTGCAGGAAGTGGAGCGCTACTACGAGTACCGCATGCGCCTGCGGCCGGGCGGGCTGGAAGTAGGCCAGAACTTCATCATTGATAAAATAACCACCAACAACGAGCAGACCAGCCGGGAGCCCGTGACCTGGTACCAGTTCCGCATTCCCATTCGGGAGGGCTACACCCTGCGGGGGGCTACCCAGGAGTTCGGTTTCAAAAACATCCGCTTCCTGCGCATGTACATGACCGGCTGGCAGCAGCCGGTGGTGTTGCGCCTGGTGCAGCCGCAGTTTGTGGCCAACCAGTGGCGCCGCTTCATCTACCGCATCGTGGATGCGCGCCAGGGACCAATTCCGCCCGTGGGCTCGCTCACCGACGCCGACGCCTTCACCATTTCCACGGTGAGCCTGGAAGAAAACGGCCTGGCCGTGGCCACGGGCACGGGCAAGATTCCCTACGTGTCGCCGCCCGGTATTCAGCGCGACCGGGAGTTTGGCAGTACCGCCACCTCGCGGCTGCAAAACGAGCAAAGCCTGCGCCTGTCCGTGACCAACCTGCGCGACGGCTTTGCCAAGGGGGCGTATAAGAACATCACCATCAACATGCTGCGCTACAAGCGCCTGAAGATGTTCCTGCACGGCGACAGCCCCGACCCGAACGTGACCGGCCGCGACGTGCAGGCGTTCCTGCGCATCGGCACCGACTACACCCAGAACTACTACCAGTACGCGCTACCCCTCGAAATGACCCGGGCCGGCGACACGGGCGTGGACCAGGTGTGGCCCGTTGCCAACCGCATCGACGTGGCGTTTCAGGACTTTATTGATGCCAAGTCGGAGCGCAACAAGCAGATAGGCAACAACTTTCAGATTCCTTACACCAAGACCCTCGCCAACGGCGCCACCATCACCGTGGTTGGCAACCCCGATTTTTCGGCGGTGCAGGGCGTGATGCTGGGCATTCTCAATCCCACTTCCGACGGCACTGACCCCAGCACCAGCGCCATCACGGCCAACCTGTGGGCCGATGAGCTGCGGGTGTCGGACTTTGAGCAGCAGGCCGGTTACGCCGCCACCGCCCGCCTCAACGTGAAGATGGCCGACGTGGCCAACCTCACGGCCACCGGCAACTTCACCAGCGTGGGCTTCGGGGGCTTGCAGGACAAAGCGCAGCAGCGCTCCATCGACGACGTATTTCGCGGCGACGTGCAGGCCACCGTGGCCGCCGACAAGTTCCTGCCCGAGCGCCTGCAGCTGCGCGTGCCCGTGCTGCTGCAGCTGGGCCACGAAAGCCGCACGCCCCTCTACGACCCGCTGGACCCCGACACCAAGCTCAGCCAGAGCCTGGAGAAATTTACCAACGGCTCGGGCTCCGAAAACGCGGCCACGCAGGCCGAATACCGCCGCAAGGTCGTCGACCAAACCACCAGCCGCAGCATTTCGGTGCTGAACGTGCGCAAAGAGCGCGGCCCCGGTAAGCCCGGCGAGCCCGTGGCCCCGCCCAAACCTTGGGATATTGAGAACGTGGCCCTGAGCTACTCCCTCACCGAGCGCCTGCACACCGACATCCGCACCGACCGCGACTACACCCGCGCCTACACCGGGGCCGTGGCCTACGTGTACCAAACCACTCCCAAGAACTACACGCCCCTGAGCAAGATTAAGGCCCTGGACAACCCCTACCTGAAAATTTTCCAGGACGTGAATTTTACGCCGCTGCCCTCGCGCTTCTCGTTCCGCACCGATATTGACCGGCGCTACAACGAGCGGTTTCTGCAGCGGGTGCTGGAGCCCGGCACCCTGCCCAGCTCCAGCGGCATTACCCCGGTTATTCAGAAGGCCTTCTTCATCAGCCGGATTTATGACCTGAAGTGGGACCTGACCAAGAACCTGATTTTTGATTACACCGCCAACAACCGCGGCGTGGTAGACGAAGGCCGCGGCCGCACCATCGGCGACAGCGACGAGGCCATTCGTAACCGCAACCTGCTGCAGGAAAACCTGCTGCGCGGTGGCCGCACCACCAACTTCAATCAGGTGGCGGCGCTCACCTACCGCCTGCCGCTCGACAAGTTTCCGCTCACCGACTGGCTGAGCGCCGACACCCGCTATGCGGCCAGCTACACCTGGCAGGCGTCGTCGGCGTCGCAGCGGGCGCCCTTGTTCCCGGTGCCCACCGGCGACGAGGCCCGCGACACGCTGACCTACGAACTCAAGCTGGGCAACACCGTGCAGAACAACGCCGAGCTGAGCGCCAACGGCCGCATTGACTTGGTGAAGCTCTACAACAAGGTGAAGTTTCTCAACATCATCAACAACGCCCCGCCGCCCGGCGCGCGGCCCCAGCCCTCCCGTGCTGGCGCAGCGGCCCGCCCCGAACTGGAAGGCGGCCGCCCACAAGCCGAGGCCCTGCCGGATTCGCTGCGCGAGACAAACCGCTTCGTGAAAGCGGTGCTGCGCTCGCTGATGACGGCCCGCTCGCTCAACTTCACCTACGTGCGCACCAACGGCACGCTGCTGCCCGGCTACCTGCCCAAAACCTACATTTTCGGTCTCGACCACGACCTGACGGCGCCCGGCGTGCCCTTCATCCTGGGCAAGCAGTACGGGCTGAACACGCTGTACGAACGCTCGCGCGACAACGGCTGGTACACCGACAGCAGCCAGTACCTGAACACGGCGTTTAGCTCGCTGCGCACCGAGGTGCTCACGCTGCGCACCGCGCTGGAGCCATTCCGGGGCTTCAACATTCAGGTGGACGCGCGCCGGCAGCTGGCCCGCAACCAGGAAGTGTACTACCGCAACGAACTTGACTCGGTGAAGCTGACGGCCTACCGCGACCCGATTACGGGTTTGACCCGGCTGGCTAATAACCCGCTGCTCGGCACCGGCTCGTTCAGCACGTCCACGGTTACCATCCAAACCCTGTTTGGCGACCTGGGGGCCAACGGCGAAACATCCAAGGCCTTCCAGCGCTTCGTGAACAACCGCGCCATTGTGCGGGAACGGCTGGCGCGCGCCAACCCCGTCGCTGGCGTGAACCCGGAAAGCGGCTACGGCTACAACTCGCAGGAAGTGCTTATTCAGAGCTTTATTGACGCCTACCACGGCCGGTCGTCGGATGGCTACGAGGCCAAGAAGTTCGACCCCTTCGCCATGCTGCCGCTGCCCAACTGGACTGTTCAGTACAACGGCTTTTCGGACCTGCCCTTTGTGAAGAAGTACTTTACTTCCTTTGCCTTCAACCACGCCTATTCGTCGGTGTATAGCGTGAACAACTACGCCACCGCCACCAACTACAACTCCAGCACCTTCAACCCCGACCGCGACTTTCCCAACATCCGGAACGCGTCGGGGCAATACATCCCGTACTACGTGCTGGGGCAGGTGAGCATCGTGGAGCGGCTGTCGCCGCTCATCGGCGTCAATTTTCAGACGTTGAGCCGCGCCACGGGCCGCATTGAGTACCGCACCGACCGCGCCGTGGTTCTGAATACCTCCAATGCCCAGGTGACCGAGCTTTACACCAACGAAATGGTGATTGGCTTCGGCTACGCCACCAACAGCTTCAAGCTGCCGTTCAAGGTGCGCGGCGAACAGCGCGTGCTGAAAAACAACCTCACCGCCCGCATGGACCTCAGTATTCGCGACAACATCACGGTGCAGCGCAGCATTCTGGGGGTAGAAGATATTGGCAACCCGCAGGGCGTGGCCCCCGACCCCGGCCGCCCCGAAGGCCAGGTGACCAACGGCTCGAAAACCTTCCAGCTGCGCCCCACCATCGACTATTTACTGAACACCCGCCTCAACCTGCAGTTGTACTACAGCCAGACCATCACCACTCCCCGTATCAGCAATGCCTTCCGCAACGCCACCACCGAGGGCGGGGTGCAGCTGCGTTATAGTTTGACGCAGTAGCTTTACGCCTCTGCTAATTCCATCTTCCCAAACACCTTCAGCGCCCTGCTAGTATGAACCTGCCCGCCACCCTCCACTACACCAAAGACCACGAATGGATTCGCGTTGAAGGCGATGTTGCCTACATCGGCATCACCGACCACGCCCAAAAAGAGCTCGGCGACATTGTGTACGTCGACATCGACACCCTCGACAAGGACGTAGCCCAGCACGACGTGTTTGGCACAGTAGAGGCCGTGAAAACGGTTTCTGACCTATTCAGCCCCATCACCGGCACCGTGCTGGAGATAAACGAAAAGCTGGCCGACGCTCCCGAAACCGTGAACTCCGACCCTTACGGCGACGGCTGGATGGTGAAGATTTCCATTGCCAAGCCCGAGGAGCTCGAAGAGTTGCTGAGCGCCGAAACTTACGGCGAGCTGGTAGGCGCCTAGCCTGTAGCACATGCTTTAGCTTGTGCATTCGCCCGAAAAGGAGAACGTCATGCTGAGCGTGGCGAAGCAGCTTTACCTCGGAAGTAAATCCGCTCGATTGGATTACTACTGAGGTAAAGCTGCTTCGCCACGCTTAGCATGACGTTCTTGTTTTACCAGTTCATAACTCCAGCTGATGCCCCAGCGTCCCTACGCGGCCCTGCCCATTGCCTGGGCCACCGTCATCCTCCTGCTCACGCTGCTGCCGGCGGCCGACATGCCGCTCACGCCCGAGTGGGAGCTGCTGGCCTTCGACACCGCCGCGCACGCGGGTGTATTCGGCCTGCTGGCCCTGCTGAGCTGGTTTTCCCTGCGCCGGCAGACGCGCTGGCCCCGCTTGGCCCGGCACCCCGGCTGGCCGCTGCTCATCGGTAGTTTCCTGTTCGGCGGCCTCATCGAACTGCTGCAAACTACCATGCAAATGGGCCGGCAGGGCGATGTAAAAGACCTGATTGGCGACACCATTGGCGCCGCGCTGGCTTTGGGGCTGGCGTGGCTGCTACGGCACCGCGTGCCGGCCGCCCCGCGCCTGGTGCCGCTGGTGTTACTGGTAGCCACGCTGGGCACCTCCCACCGCGCCGAAGCCCAGGACCTGCCCCGCGCCCGCCGAACCATCGAAACGCTGGCCTCCCGCCAAATGCACGGCCGGGGCTACGTGCAGCAGGGCGAGCACAAGGCGGCCGCCTACCTGCGCAAGCGGCTGCGGGAGCTGCAGCTGGCGCCGCTTGCACCGGATTATACCCAGCCGTTCATGCTGGATGTGAACACCTTCCCGGGCGAGATGCGTGTGCATATGGCCTTTGGTGATAAGCGCCAGCAGCTGCCTGCTGCCAAGCCGGGCCGGGACTATATCATGACGGCAACTTCCGGCGGTGGCTCTATCAACGATATGCCGCTCCTAACGCTGGATACGGCTGTGTTTGCCAGACCCCTGCAAAACACCGCGTCTCAACAGCGGCTGCTGGAGTTGCCCTTGAAGCAACAGGCGTTGCTGCTCACTGCCCGCGACCAAGCTCGGTTGCCCGGCCTGCCCGCTACGCTGCGGCAGCACCTGGAGTCTGCCGCCGCCTGGGTAACGCTGGTGCCCAAACTAACGGCCTCGCTGGCGCCCACGCAAAGCCCGCGTATGGAGATAGAGCTGCTGGCTCCGGCCAAACCAACTGCCGGCACTGCCATTTTTTGCGCTACCCCGGCCCCGGCGCCCACCAAGCTGTGGCTTACGGCGACCGTTGACGTCCATCTCCAACGCAACTACCAGACCCAGAACCTGGCCGCCGTTATTCGAGGCACTGCCCAGGCCGATTCTTTACTGGTGGTCACCGCGCACTACGACCACCTGGGCACCATGGGCCGCCACACCTATTTCCCCGGTGCCAACGACAACGCCAGCGGCGTGGCCCTGCTGCTGGAGCTGGCCGCCCACTACGCCCGGCCCGAAAACCGGCCCGCCTACTCCGTGGTGTTCCTGCTGTTTGGGGCCGAGGAGGCCGGGCTGGTGGGCTCCCGCTACTTTGTGGCCCACCCGCTGGTGCCGCTCAACCGCATCAAATTTCTGGTCAACCTCGACCTGCTGGGCACCGGCGAACAGGGCGCCACCGTGGTGAACGGCCGCGTGCACGAAGCCGCTTATCAGCGCCTCGTGCAGCTCAACGAGGCGCACCACTACCTGCCCGCGCTGGGCGCCCGCAGCCGCGCCGCCAACTCCGACCACTACCCGTTTTCCGAAGCAGGCGTGCCGGCCTTTTTCCTTTACACCCGCGGCGGCAGCCCCGCCTACCACGACGTGAACGACCGGCCCGAGGCTTTGTCGCTGGCCGGCTTTGCCGGGGCATTTGGCCTGGTGCGGGACTTTCTCAACGAGTTGGGCGCCACCCAAGCCCCAAAAAAATAGTCGGTAGCCGAACCTGCGTTCAACTACCGACCTTATTTCTAACAGCTAACAGCTAACAGCTAACAGCCTAGCCTTTAGCTTTCAGCGAGAGCATGATTTGCTTGGCGATGGGCTCCCACTCGGGCTTCTGGCGGTCGGCACAGTTGAAGGTGCAAATCATCAGTTTGCCTTCCACGTCGGTGAAGAACACCAGCGTGTACACTTCGTGGCCCATCTCCGGCTTCATGAATTCCATGAAGCCCACCTTGCGGTTGTTGATGTTTTTCACGCCATCGCCGAACCACGTGGCGTCTTTGTACTGCTTGTGGTACGTCTTGCCAAACGAGGCGGCGTAGATGTCGACCATGTCCTGGTCGGCGTCGTTGTCGCTGTAGTTGAAGGCGAGGCTGATGAGGTTGTTGTTGGTGAAAATGACGCTGGGGCGGCTCTGGGCTTTGGCGTAAGCGAAGTCCATCTGCTGCTCGGTCATCACCTCAAAGCCCTTGGGGATAAGGATTTCCACCCGCTCGCTGAGCACGCGCTTTTTTACCAGCTCAATTTCAGATGCCGGGTGCGCAGCCGTAAGTATCAATCCCAGGATAAAGAGTAAAAGTGTAGATTTCATACTAATGCAAATAAGAAGTGAGTAACGGTAAGACCATTAAGCTAAGCCAAGTTAGATACAATATTATAACATCCAACTTTTGGACAACAAATATTGCGATTTATTTTGGTACCTCCCGAATGAGCCGGGCATTTAATTCAATAAAGGCCTAACATTCGGCAGGTTGTGATGCTTGTTTGGCCTAGTGAATGCCGTTTTCAAATCCCTTGCCAGAAAGATTTTCTTAACTATTGTATTTTATAAATTATTATTAAAGTGCAATAAATTCAATTATTTTCGGCCAACTGCGCTTGTAGCATGCTGAACGGCTGAGCTAAAAGAGGTGTGAGGTTGGAGGCCTACAGAATGTTGTTGAGCTGCTCTTTAATTTTTTCCAATTCTTCTTTCATGCCCACCACTAGGTGCTGCACGGTAGCATCGTTGGCCTTGGAACCGATGGTGTTGATTTCGCGTCCAATCTCCTGCGCTAGGAAGCCCAGCTTCTTGCCCACGGCCTCGTCGGGCTGCCGCACGGCCTGCTCGAAATAGGCCAAGTGAGCCGCCAGGCGCACTTTTTCTTCCACAATGTCCAGCTTCTCGATGTAGTACAGCACTTCCTGCTCGAAGCGGGTGGCGTTGAAGTGCTCGTGGCTGGTGAGCTCGGCCAGGTGGCCGGCCAGGCGCTGGCGCACGTGCTCGATGCGGGCGGGGTCGTGCTGCTCCACGGCCGCGAGCTGCTGGCGGATGATGGCCACGTAGCTCAGGATTTCGGTGGTGAGGGTGGCGCCTTCGTCCTGGCGAAACAGGTGCATGGCTGCCAGCGCCTCGGTGAGCAGCGGCTGCAGTTCGGCCCAGGTAATTTCCTCGGTTGCGGGTTCGGCCTCGCGGGCTTCGGCCGCGCTGGGAATCACGCCCGGCAGGCGCAAGGCCGCCAGCAGGGTGTCTTCACCGGTGGACAGGCCCAGGCCCTGGGCCACGGCTTTGAGCTCGTGGAAAGCCGCAAGCAACGCTTCCTTGTTGAGGGAGGCAGTGGCGCGGGCCGCGGCAGGCCGCAAAAAATCCAGGTTCAAATTGATTTTGCCGCGCAGCAGGGATTTTGCCACGGCGTTGCGAATTTCCAGCTCGTGCGGCATCAGGAAGCGCGGCAGCCGCAGGGTCAGGTCCAGGGTTTTGGAATTGACGGACCGGAGTTCAATGGCGGCGGTGTAGGTATCGGTTTCGCGATGGGCCTGGCCGAAGCCGGTCATGGAAGTAAGCATGATGAGAAGGAGGTTAATTGCAAGCGGCCAAGGCCACGCCTGCCCAGATGGGCCAATGGCTGAAGCAATATTACGGCGGGCGTAGCCGGCACGCGAAGCCAGAGCCACTGGTAAGGCCCGCTGTTTGATAGAGTCAGAAGCTCTTCAAAGAGCCAACCCCAAAGCCCTGCCCCAAGAATACAGCGTCGTTGCACTCATTTCTAGCCTGCCTCAACGCCAAAAACCAGGACTGTTTTGCAGTCCTGATTTTTGGAAAGATGCGCGGTAATGCGATGACCCCCGCTTAGTAATCCGTGTTCTGCGGGTCGAAATTGGTCCAGCTGGCAAGCCAGCTGGTAAAGCCCGGGGCGGTGGGGTCGCCAAAGGCGCCGATGTAGTTCACCGGGGTGAAGAAGGAATCGGTGAGCTTGCTGTCGGTGAAGCTGGCTGGCGCGGCGGGGGCGGTGGCCGGGGCCACCGTCACAATAGGCGAGCCGGTGCGGGGCAGGAAGCTGGGCGCGGTAAGGCCGAAGGGGTTCAGCAGCTGCACGTTGTCGGCGGTGGCGTAGCGGCGGTTGGCGTTGGCTTTCAGCCAGGTGAGTGGGCCCACGGCGCTGCCCCAGGCGGCCGAGTCGGCGCTCATCACGTTGTTGGCCGTGAGGCTGCCGGCGCCGCCCGTGGGGCCCACGTAGATGATTTGGCGCTGCCCGGCGGTTGAGTTGGAACCGGTGAGGGAGCCGGCTACGATGTTGTTTTTGAAGCGGGCATCGCCGCGGGCAATGTTGCCGGCGGTGGGGGCGCCGTCGATGAGCACGCCGGTGGGGAAGCCCATCAGCACGGAATTCATAATGCTCTGGGCCGAGTTGCGACGCAGGTGCACGCCGGCGGTGAACTGCGGGCTGTAGTTGGCCGCCGCAGGGTTGAGAATGGGGCCCACCGCGGTGACGTTGGAGAACACGGCCGAGGTTTGCGGGGTGTTATTCGAGCCGCTGCCATCGTTATCCGACTCAAATACTTTGGAGCCTGACTGGTCGGCCTGCAACGGGTCGCGCAGGGAAACGACGAACTGCACCTTGCCCGAGTAGCCGTTGTCCGTGTCAAAATCGTCGTCGAAGCTGCGGTGTGCCACCAGGTACTTGGCGTTTACGGTGCCGCCGAACCACTCAAAGGAGTCGTCGCCGCTGTACGACACCTGAATGTGGTCGAGGGTGGTGCCCGAGCCCACGGCGGCCAGCGTGAGGCCATTCACCTCGTTGTTAGGCGAGAAGGCCACGCCGCCGAACTCGATGCGCACATACTGCAGGGTGCCGGAGTTGTCGGTGGCGTTGGTGCCGCCGTACTGGGTGGTGGGGCCGCCCTCAATGGTGGGCCGGGTGGTGCCCACCAGGGTATTCACCGGGGCATTGCCGGCCAGAATAACGCCGCCCCAGTCGCCGTAGTTGCGGGCGCCTTTGGGCTGGTTCGAGGTAAAAACAATGGGCTTGGCGGCCGTGCCAATGGCAATAAGCTTGGCGCCGGGCTCGATGATGAGGGAGCCTTTGGTGTCCTTGTCGCCCTTGATGATGGTGCCGGCCTCAATGATGAGCGTGGCCCCGGCCCGCACGTACACGTAGCCCTTGAGCAGGTAGCGGTTGGCGGCCGTCCAGGTGGTGTTGGTGGTGATGGGCGCATCGACTACCACGGCCGTGCCGGGGTTGCTGGAACCGGGATTGGGGGTGGTGGTGCCGCTGCCCGTGGTGTTGGGAGCGGGCGTGATGTCTTTCTTCTCGCACGAAGTCATTCCGAGCAGCAAGGTGACTGCGAGGGAAAGCGAAAGCGTGTTCTTTTTCATAAAAAGGGGGAGTGGAAAAACTAAGTGGGGAAGGCACGGCTGGGTCACCTCACCCCCGCGCTAGGGCAGGGGCGTGGTGACGGCGGCGCGCGGCTCCAGATTCAGGCGCAGGCCCAGGGTGTAGTAGGTGCCGCGGCGGAAATTGGTGAGCGAAGGGTCAGCGGCGGTGTATTTGCGGTTGTTGCCGTAGTCCTGCACCAGGTTGGTGGGCTGGTTGAGCAGGTCCTGAATGCCCGCGTTCAGCGTGAGGCGCGACGAGAGCGTTTTGGTCAGGGACAGGTCAACGGTGTGGCGCGGCAGCTCCACCACGTCGGGGTACTGGTCGCTGCCGGCAAACAGGATGCGCGGGCCGAATACGTTGTAGAGAGCCGATATCTGCCAGCTGTTGTCGGGCGTCTGGTAATACAGACCGCCGTTGTACACGTAGGGCGACTGGCCCTGCAGCGCCCGCTTCTTGTTCCAGGCCACAATGTCGTTGCCCAGCGTCACCTGGCTTTTGATGAGCGAGGCATTGAACACGGCCGACAGGTTTTTCAGCCCCTCACTCACAAAGGTGAAGTCCTTTTTCAGGTCCAGCTCAACGCCGTAGGCGTAGGCGCTGGGGGCGTTGGCGAAGGTGTAGGCCAGGTTCGAGGTCAGCACCACCACGTTTTCGATGGGGTTGGTGAAGTTCTTGTAGAAAGCGCCCACGTGAATCAGCTCGCCGGTGCTGGGGTACAGCTCGTAGCGCAGGTCAAAGTTGTCGATGGTGGCCACTTTCAACGGGCTGTCCGGCTTGAGGTACAAAGAGCCATAGTTCAGCACGTTGAAATCGAAGTCGTAGTAGAAAAACGGTGCCGATTCGCGGAATTCGGGGCGGTTCAGGGTGCGGCCGTAGGAGGCGCGCAGCAGGCTTTTGGCGCTGAAGTTGTAGCTCAGGTTGGCCGAGGGCAGCACGAAGTTGGTGGTCACGTCCTGGGTCACCGGCTGGCCGTTGATGCCCGTGGCAATGGACTGCACGTTGCGCTCGTAGCGTGCGCCGGTCAGCAGCTTTGTGTTTTCTCCCAAGGGAAGGTTGAAGGACACATAAGCCGCTTCCAGCTCGTTGGACGCACCGTAGTGGTAGGTGGAGTTCAGGTCCTCGTCCACCCGGAAGCCGTCGCTGCCGATGTTATGCGGCGAAAAAATATTGCCCACGTTCTCGTTGCGCAGGCCCTGCAGGCCCCCGGCGTTGAGCGAGTAGCCCAGGGCGCGGGCGTTGAAGCTGCGCTTGCGGTACTCCAGGTAGGTGCCGGCCGCAATTTCCACTTCCCGGGCCGCCACCTGCACCTTGTGCTTGGCGTTGGCCGTGCCGGTGAAAATGTGCTCGTCGAGCTTCTGGTAGAGGCGGCCGGCGTTGTTGGCGTCCACCTGGCCCGCGGCGGGCGTGAGCACGGTCTGGGTTTCGGGGCGGCCTTCGCCGGCGGCGGGCGTCACCTGGTACGACACCCGGCGCAGGTCGGGCTCGTTGCGGCTGGAGTAGCCGTAGCCGCCCACCCAGTCAAAATGGGTCTTTTCCTTGTTGAAGATGTGCGTGCCCGCCAGCTGGCTGGTGTAGGTGGTGCGGCCTTGGTAGCCGGCCTGGTAGCTGCGGCGGTTCAGCACGCTTTTGTCGTCAAAGCCTTCGCGCGTTACCTGCTGGTTGCGGGCCTGCTGGCTAAACAGGTTGCGGAACTCCAGGCGGCCGCCATCGGCGAGCTGCAGGCTGAAGTTCTGGATGGCGCCGAGGCGCACGTTGTTGGTCGACTGGTCGTCCTTGAACTGGTCGGTGCGGGCGCCGTCCACGTCAAACAAATTGCGGTTGATGTTGAAGTGGGTGTAGGCGTTGGTGTAGTTCAGCGAAGTCACGCTGCCGATTTCCAGGCCGGCAATATTGAATTGGTCGAGATACGACAGGTTGAAGCGCATGTCAGGCATGGCCTTCAGCTTATAAATAGCGAAGTTGTTGTCCAGCTGGCGGGCGTAGAAGTCCCGCTCGTACTGCTGGTAGGCCGAGCTGAGCTGCGGAAAGCCATTTGGCAGCTCCCGCTTCACCGCCCCAAAGCCCAGGGCGTCGCCAGCCTGCGTTTTGTCGGTATAAAAATCATGGCCCGTGGTGCCGTCGCGGAAGCCCGTGGAGTAGTTCACCGTGAGCAGTTTCTCGTTGAACACCGGCTTGCGCAGGTACACCTTCACCAGCCCGCCGGCAAAATCGCCGGGCAATTCCGGCGAGGGGTCTTTGAACACCAGCACCCGGTCGAGCAGCGAGCTGGGCACGATGTCGAAGGAAAACGACTTGCGGTCCGTCTCGGAGCTGGGTGCGCTCACGTCGTTCAGCCACACGCTGTTGTAGCGGTCGCTCAGGCCCCGCACCTGAATGAAGCGGTTGTCCACAATGGTCACGCCCGGAATGCGGCGCACCACTTCGGCCGCGTCGCGGTCCTGCGTTTTCACAATCTGTTCCGACGAAATGCCGCTCACCACCACGCTGGCCTGCCGGATTTCGTTAATCACCGACATTTCCGTGTTGGTGCGGCGCACGCCGGTCACCACCACTTCGTCCAGCGCTTTGCTATCGGCCAGCAGCTTGCCGTCCACCACAGTGGTTTTACCGGCCGCCACGGCTACGTTCTCCAGCCGGAGGGTTTTGTACGACACCGACGAAACGACCAGGGTGTATACCCCAACCGGCACTTTTTCCAGCGAGTAGGAGCCATCAACGCCCGTTGGGGCAGCAACGGAGGTGTTCTCCAACAAGACTGTGCCGCCAATGATGGCTTCCTGGGCTTCGTCTTTGAAGGTTCCTTTAATGCTTCCAGTGCCCTGGGCCGCGGCGGTAGCCAGCGTGGCAAAGCTCATCAATAGGGCGAAGAGTATCCGCGTAATGGTGTTTTCCATAATGAGCACAAAATTCCGGCTGGCCCGTTGCCTTAATGTGCCGCCACTTTTATCGGATTGTTACCATATTGAAATAGTGCCTTTAGAGTCATTCAAGCGATGAAATCCGATGCTGCTAATGACAGTAGGTGGATTTTTGGGGCCTGACCCAGCCGGTGCCGTTGCACGAACAGCCCTCCGCCTGCTGGGCTGCGGCTTTACTTTGTGGCGAATGCCGACCTCCTCCTTCGTTGTTGTTGAAAATTGAAAACGCCCCGCGTACTGATGCTGCCCAAGTGGTACCCGCACCGCTACGACGACCAGGACGGCGACTTTGTGGGCCGGCACGTGGCAGCAATCGCAGCGTTTGGCCACGCCGAGGTGGCCGTGCTATTCGCGGCCGTGGCCCGCGGTCCCTTGCCCGGCTTGATTGATTTAGAAGAGGATTTTACCGGCCCCTGGCCCACGTTGCGCTACTACTACCGCGCCGCGCCCACCGGCCTGGCCCTGCTCGATAAGCCGCTGAAGCTGCTGCTCTACTACTGGTGCCTGCTGCGCGGCTACCGGCGCCTGCGCCAGCACTGGGGCCAGCAGCCCGACCTGGTGCACGTGCACGTGTTGCTGCGCACGGGGCTGTTCGCCTGGGCCCTCAAAGCAGTACGCAACATCCCGTTCATCGTCACCGAGCACTGGACGCTCTATCTGCCGCTGCGCTCGGTGGGCATTTCGGGGCTGCGCCGGGTACTCACGCGGGCGGTGGTGCGGCAGGCAGCGGCACTGCACACCGTATCGGGGGGGCTGCGCGATGCCATGGCCGGCCTGGGGTTTGTCAATTCCAACCCGGTGGTTATCGCCAACGTCGTGAACACAACCTTGTTTCATCCGGAAGAAAAATCAGCCGCAAACGCCGCGCCCACGCTGCTGCACGTTTCGGCGTTTACCGACCAGGTAAAGAACATTACGGGCGTGCTGCGGGTGGTGGCCCGGTTGCGCGCCGCCTGGCCCGGGCTGCAGCTGCGCATAGCCGGCTACGGGCCCGACGAAGCCTTCCTAAAAGAATACGCGGCCACCCTGGGCCTGCTGGCTGATGGCACCGTGGCCTTTTTGGGCAAGCTGCCGCACGAAATGGTGGCCGCCGAAATGGCCCGCGCCACGGCGCTGGTATCCTTCAGCCGGGCCGAAACCTTTGGCTGCGTGCTGCTCGAAGCGCGGGCCTGCGGCTGCCCGGTGGTGGCCACCCGCACCGGTGGCGTGCCGGAGTTATTTCAGCCCGAAAACGCCTTTGGCCTGCTAATAGAGCCAGACGATGAGGCCGGCCTCGAAGCCGCGCTCACCGCCCTATTGGATGGAAGCGTGCAGTTCGACGCCACCCAATTGCGCGCCGATGCCGCCGCCAGGTGTGCCCCCCAAACAGTGGGAGAAGCCTTTGGAACACTGTATCGGCAAGTGCTGAACTGGCGTTGAACCACACTCCCCTCCTTTTTTAAGGAGGGGACGCTTACGCGAAGCGTAAGCTGGGGTGGTAAAGTCGTTGAACGATACCCGAACGATTCCATCAAGGGTTGTTCGGGTGTCGTTCAACGAGGGCAACCACCCCCGTCCGAGCCGTTGGCTCGAACATCCCCTCCTTAAAAAAGGAGGGGAGTTGTGCGTTCTTGCGCACTTCTTCGGCTTTTCATGATAAAACGCATTTTCCAGCACTTCGCGGCCCGGGTACTCACGGCGGGGCTCAGCTTCGCGGTGGTGTGGCTCACGGCGCGGTACCTGGGGGCGGCGGGGCGCGGAGAGGTTAGTTTGTTTTTTACGGATATGTCGGGGCTGGTGCTGCTGGCCGGGCTGGTGGGCGGTTCCTCGTTGATATATCTGGTGCCGCACCGCAACGTGTGGCACCTGCTGCTGCCGGCCTACGGCTGGGCCGCAGTGGTAAGCGGCGGGGGCGCCGCGGCAGTAGCCCTGCTGCGGCCGGTAAGCACCAGCTACGTGCTGCACCTGGCGGCCGTCACACTGGTGCAGGTGCTGCTGTCCATCAACGTGTTCCTGCTGCTGGGCCGGCAGCGCGAACGTGCTTACAACGTGCTCACCACGGCCCAGGCGGCGCTGCTGGCCGGGGCGCTGGTGGTGGCGTTCGGCCCATTGGAGTGGCCCAGTGTCACGGCCTATTACTACGCCAATTACGTGGCCTACGGGGTGCCTTGGCTCCTGAGCACCGCCCTGCTGCTGCGCCTGCCCGATGCCTGGCGGAGCCGCCCTACCGGGTTCAAGCGCGCCCAGCGCCGGGCTACGGCCCGGGAGCTGGCCCGGCACAGTCGCGGCGCCCAGCTCTCCAACCTGCTTGCCTTCGCCAACTACCGCTTTGGGTACTACGCGGTGGCGTATCTGGCCGATGCCCGGGCCTTGGGCATTCTCTCCGTAGGCGTAGCGTTGGCCGAGGCCATTTGGCTTATTCCGCGCAGCACGGCCCTTATTCAATATGTGGCCCTGGTAAATGCACCCGACAAGCGGGCCCAGACCTACGCGGCCTTTCGGGGCAGCCGGCTCACGTTGCTGGCTACGGCCGGGGCCGTGGCCGTGCTGGCGGCAGTGCCGGCCGCGTGGCTGGCGGCGGTGTTCGGCCCGGACTTTGGCGCTGCGCGTTCGGTTATTCTAGCGCTGGCTCCGGGCATTCTCATCAACGGGGCCGGCATGCAGGCCAGCGCGTATTTCAGTGGCACGGCCCGCTACGGCGTCAACAACCGGGCGGCCCTGCTTGGCCTGGCCGTCACGGTGCCACTGTGCCTTTGGCTGGTGCCGCAATTGGGCATGGTGGGGGCCGCCGTGGGCATGTCGGCTTCCTACGCGGCCAGTGTGGGGTACATGGTGTGGCACTACCGCCGCGCACTGGGCACCGAATGGCGCGACCTACTGCCCGGTTGGGGCGATGTGCAGTGGGTGTATGGGAAGGTGATAGGGGAGGCGAAGTGAGCAGTGACTAACCGAGAACGTCACGCTAAAAAAACGTCATGCTGAGCGTAGCCGAAGCATCTCGCGTGCCACTACTAACTCTTTACGATTGAGTCACTATTGCACGCGAGATGCTTCGGCTGCGCTCAGCATGACGTTCTTCTGCTCCCTGCTCCCTGCTCCCTGCTCCCTGCTCCCTGCTCCCTGCTTCACCGCATCACTTCCACCCAGCCTTTCACGCGGTGGCCGTCGGCATAGGTTAGCAGGTAGTAGTACACGCCGGCGGGCTGGCCGTTGGCGCTCCAGTCGTCGTGGTAGGCAGCGGATTCAAACACGCTCTGGCCCCAGCGGGAGAATATTTGCAGGCGGGCCGCGCAGTCCGGCCCCAGCCGGAACGTCTGGTTCTGGCCATCGCCGTTGGGGGTGATGATGTTGGGGATTTTGCGCTCTACTACTTCCACCACCGGGGGCAGGGCTGTGGTTTCGCAGCGGTTGTTGTTGTAGCGTAGCCGCAGCCGGGGCTGGTAGGAGCCGGGTGAGGAGTAGGTGTGCGTCGGATTGGCCTCGGTCGACTGCGTGCCATCGCCGAACTCCCACAGCATGCCCGGTGGCGGCGATGCACCCAGAGAGCTGGCAAAGGTGAAACGCAGCGTGAGCGGCGCAAGCCGGGTTTCGGGGCAGGCCACCGGCGTCCAGGAAGCCACCAGCGAGGGACTGGGCGCCACCGAAATGCGGCGGCTGCCGGTGCCCGTGCAGCCGGCCGTGGTCACGGTGTAGGTTACAACCAGTGGTGCTGAGAAGCTGGCCGGGGGCGTAAAAAAGAACCCCGTAGTCGCCGTACCGCTCACCCCGGGCCCGCTAAACACGCCGCCCGCCGGGCTGCCCCGCAGCGCGAACGGCTGGGTGCTGCCGGGGCACAGCACCGTATCGGCGGGCAGGGCCACCACAATGGCGGGATTTACCGTGACGGCCTGCGTGGCTTGTACCACGCAGCCATTGGCATTCAGCGTGTACACCAGCTGAAAAGTGCCCGCGCCCACGTTGGGCGAAAAGAAGAACCCGAGCGCCGCGTTGCCGCCCACTCCCGGCCCGCTAAATGTGCCCCCCGCTGGCGTAGCCGTGAGCGGCACCACCGGCAGCGACGGGGCCCCGGCCGCCGGCTGGCAGTAGGTGGCCTGCAGCAGCGGCGAAAAAATGACCGTGGGCGGCGCCGTCACCGTGATGCGGCGCACGCCCACGGTGGTGCACAGGCCCGTGCTGAGCACGGTGTAGGTGAGAGCCTGCACCCCCACCAGCGCCAGCGAAGGCGTAAACACAAAGCCCTGACCCGGGCTGCCCGATACGCCCGGCCCCGTCCAGATGCCGCCCGCGGGGCTGCCCACCAGCGCCTGCGGCCCGGCCGTGGCGCACACCGTCTGGTCGGCGCCTGCATTGGCAATGTCGGGCTGAAAGTTGAGCACAAAAGCCGCGTTGTTGCAGCTCACCCCGAAGGTGGGACTAGAGCTGTTGTTGGTGACGGAATACGTGTTGGCGCCCGGCGGAATGGGGAATCCCGAGCTCGAAAAGCACGAGCACACCGCCTGGTACACAATACCCCTCGGATCGAAGCGCGAGGTGCCGCCGTCCACGTGCTCGCTGGTAGAGTTGGGGGAAGTGTCGCCGTAGTACGTGCCGTAGGTGAGGCCCGTAAGGCCTGCCGAAAACTGCGCCAGATAGAAGTCGCTGCCGTCGGTGTTGCGTTGCACGGCGTCCGAAGTAATGGGCAGGCCGTTGGTGCTGCCGTTGCCGGCCAGGTAGTTGAAGGGGTTCTGGTTCACGTCGCCGCCCCAGCCGCACACGTACACCCGGTCGCAGCGGTCCACCAGAAACGCAGTGGGCGATATGTTAGTCAGCCGGGCCGGGTTCTGGGGCGAAGTGGGCGCGCCAAACACCGTGGCCAGCAAGCTCGTGCTCAGGTTTTCATCGAGCTTCTGAATGAATTGCGTGCCCCCAAACGTGCCGTACAGGCCGGGCGAGGTGGGAAAAGGGCCCGTGGTCTGGCCCAGCAGGTACACCCCGCCATCGGTGCCCAACTGCAGGAAATAGGCCTGGTCATAGTCGGCCGTGCCCACGTAGGTGGCCCGCCGCAGGCTGGTGCCGTTGGCCGCAATGCGCGCCGCAAAGCCATCTGCCCGGCCCGGCTTGGCGGTGAGGTAGGCGCCGGCAGTCACCGGAAAATCGTCGCTCACCGTGCCCCCGGCCACGTACACGTCGCCGCTGCCGGGCTCCAGCTGAATGGAATAAGCGGCGTCGGTCCCGGTGCCGCCCAGGTAGCTGCCCCACACCAGCGCGCCAAGCGTGGGCGTGAGCTTGCACACCACGCCGTCGGAAGCGCCGCCGCGGTACGTGCTGTTGAAGCCCCGCGCCATCGGAAAATTGCTGGAAGTAGTGTGCGAGGCGATGTACACGTTGTCGGCCGCGTCCACGATGATGTCGCCCCGAAACGGGTCGCCGTAGTTGTGCACCAGCTGCGGCACGGCGGCGGTGGGCTTGGTGAGCGGGTTGAAGGGCAGCAGGCCGTCGTTGCCGGCGCCGCCCAGGTAGGTGCTGGCCACCAGCCCGCTGCCGGCGGCGTTCAGGCGCGTGATGACCAGGTCCGAGCCGTTGGGCACGTCGAAGGGGGGCCCCGCCCCGGAACCAAACGCATTGGCCGGCGTGCCGCCGCCAAACTTGGCTTGCAGTGCCCCCGTCGTGGTGGGGTAGTCGCTCGAGCCCGTGGAGCCTAGCAGGAGCAGCTCGCCCTTATCATTCACCACCAGGCTGTGCGGGAAATCAGTGTTGTCGCCGCCCACGTAAGTCGCCCACACCCGGGCCGCGGGCCCGTTGGCGTTGGTGTTGAATTTGATGATGGCAATGTCAATCAGCTTGGCAAAAGACGTCTGAAACGCGCCCGGACTGGTGGGGTAGCCGGCCTCAAAGGCAATGCCGCCGGAGTAGAGGTTGCCCTGCGCATCGTAGGTCGCGGTGAAGCCCCAATTGTTGGCCAGTGAGCCCGTGTAGGTGGAAAAAACCACCACCGGGTCAATGGTCAGCGAGCGCCGCTTGTCGTAGCGGCCCAGCGCAAACCGCACCACCGGTCCGGCCAGCACGTAGCGGCACGTCACGGCCTGCCGGCGGCCGGCGGCATCCAGCTGCCAGGCCTGCGGCGCCCGCTCCGTGACGGTGCCCACGCTGGTGTGCACCAGCAGGTTGCCGGCCCCATCCTGGCGCACGTCATCGGCCCCATCGTGGCGCAGGCCGATGAGGGCCGGGTTGGCGCCGGGGGCCAACTCGAAATCATACTCCACGTGCTGGTCGGGGCTTTCGTACACCCGCGCATTCACGCCGGGCCACAACCCGGCGTAGCGCAGCGCCCGGTAGCTGCGCACGTCGCGGGCCCACTTCCGGGCGTCGGCGCCCACAAAGTAGCTGCGGCGCTCGGCCGTGAGCGTTTCGGCAGTGATGGTGGCCGGCCGGGCGTCTTCAAAATGCAGGGTCAGGGCGTGCCCCGGCACGGGCGCGCCAAGGGAAGCCTCGTCAGTAGCGGGGCCTTCATGCTTGTGCTGGGCCGGTCCGCCATTGGCCAGCAGCGCAAACGTGAGGCCGTCAGCTTCGGCAAAAAGCCGCCCCCCGGGCAAGTGCGCAGCGTAGTGAACCCGCCCGTCCCACTGCCCTTTGTTCTCAATAAATTCCAGGGTAGCGCTAGCGGGCGCCGGGAGGGCCCGGGGCTGCGCCCAAGCGCTGGCTGCCAGCAGCCAAAATGTTGCAAGTGACGCAGGTAGAGGTAGTTTCATCGGCGAAAAGCCAGGGTGAGGTGAACGTGGGGCGATACGTAACTAAAAAACAACCTACCGGCGCACTTCCACCCAGCCTTTCACCCGGCGGTCGTCGGCATCGCGCAGCAGGTAGTAGTAAATGCCATTGGCCAGGCCCTGGGCGTTCCAGTTATTGCGGTAGTCGTTGGTTTGGTACACGCGCTGGCCCCAGCGCGAAAACACTTCCAGCGAAGCCGGCCGGCAGCTGAAGCGCGGCCGGAAGGTGTCGTTGAGCGAGTCGCGGTTGGGGGTAATGATGTTCGGTACAAAGACCTCGCCCACCTCCACGGGGGCAAAGCCCGTGAGGACATCGCAGTTGCCGTAGCGCGCCGTGAGCTTGATGCGGTAGGTGCCTGGCAGGTCGTAGCGGTGAGTAGGCGACTCCTCGGTGCTGGCGGGGCTGCCATCGCCAAAATCCCAGCGGTAGGTGGCACCGGGGGCGATGAGTACGGGCGTCAGGGAAAGGTTGAAAGGGGCTAGGCCCGCGTATTCCGGCGCAGTGGCGCACACGGGCAGGTTCAGGTTCACGTTCAGGTCGGTGGTGGGAGCCAGCACCACTCGCCGCGTGGCCGAGGCCTGGCACGGTCCCTGCGTCACGGTGTAGGTGAGGGTGAATATACCGCCGCGGTTCTTAGTATCTGGCGGCGTGAAAAAGCCGGTGGCTGATACCCCCGTGCCGCTCCACACGCCCCCCGCGGGCAGCGCGCCCCGTAGCTGAAACGGCTGGCGCAGGTCGGCGCACAGCGTGGTGTCGCGGCCGGGGGTGATGGTTGGCGGCCGGGTCACCACCACTTGCTGCGACGCTATGCCGCAGCCCAGCGAGTCGGACAAGGCGTAGGTAAGCGTGTGCGTGCCCACGCCCGCCGTGGCCGGATTGAATCGCCCGCCGGCCACGCCCGGCCCGCTAAACGTGCCGCCCACCGGCGTGGCCGCCAAGGCCACACCGCCCGCGAGCGAGGTGCACTGCGGCGGTAGCGCCGCGAAGGCGGGCGCCACGGCCGGGGCCACCACGTAGCGCACCGTGCGGGTGCTTTGGCAGGTGCCCGTGGCCGCCACCGTGTAGTTGATAAAATACTGGCCCGGCCCCACCGCGGTGGGCACAAAGCGGTAGCCGCCGCCCGCCACCGGCTGCACGCCCGGCCCGGCCCACACGCCGCCCGCCGGGTTGCCCGTTAGCGGTACGCTGCCGCCGTCCAGGCACAGCACGCGGCGCGGGCCCGGGTCGGCCTGAATTATCTCGAAGTTGATTTTGAAGGCGCCGTTGCTGCAGTTGGGGCTGGCGTTGCGGGTGTTGTAGCTGGCCGCGCCCGGCGGCACCGGAAAGCCCTGCGTGGCCCCGCAGCCGGCACACACCGCCTGGTACACCACGCCGCGCTTGTCAAAGCGCGAGGTGCCGCCGTCTACGTGCTCGGGCCCGGCGCCTTGCTGGCCGAAAAAGGTGCCGTACTCCAGGCCGGTCATGCCGGCGGCGAACTGGGCCAGGTAAAAATCGCTGCCGTCGGTGTTGCGCTGCACGGCGTTGCTGGTCACGGGCAGGCCATTGGTGGAGCCGCCTAGCCAGTTGCCGCCCAGGTCGTTGTCTATGCCGCCCCAGCCGCTGATGTATATCCGCTCGCAGTCATCGACCAAGAAGGCGGTGGGCACCAGATTGGGTCCGCCGCGCACGCCGGCCCGGTTACCAAACGTGGTGCTGTACACGCTGGCGGTCAGGTCGGGGCTGAGCTTCTGAACGAACTGCGTGCCGCCCACGGCGCCGTATTTGCCCAGCGTGATGGGGAACTGCCCCAGCGTCTGGCCAAACAAATAGGGGCTGCCCGCCGCGTCCAGCTGCAGGAAAAACGCCTGGTCGTAGCTGTTGGTGCCAATGAAAGTGGCGCGCTCCAGGCGGCGTCCATCCGGGCTGATGCGGGCTGCAAAGCCGTCGGCGCTGCCGCCCTGGTACCCGGTGAGGTAGGCCCCGGCGGTGGCGGGAAAGTTGCTGGAAGTGGTGCCGCCGCACGCGTACACCCGGCCCTGGTTGTCGCGCTGCACCGAATAGGCGGCGTCGGCGGCGTTGCCGCCCAGGTAGCCGGACCACACCACCGCCGTCAGGCCCGCGTTGAGCTTGCACACCAGCGCATCGGACACACCTCCGCGGTAGGTGGCATTAAAGCCCAGGGTGCGGCCCGGGAAGTTGGCCGAGCTGGTGGCCGCCGCCACGTACACATTGCCATCGCCGTCCAGCAGCACGTCGCTACGGAAAGCGTCGCCGTAGTTGGCGCCGATGCCGGCCGGCTGCGCAATTACGCCGTCGTTGCCGGAGCCGCCCAGGTAGGTGCTGCCCACCAGCGCGCTGCCGGTGGCGTTGAGGCGCGTGATGACCAGGTCCGAGCCGTTGGGCAGCTTGTACCGCTCGGCTCCCTCACGGGTGCCAACGCGGAACGGGTCGAGGGCCGTGCCCCCGCCAAAAACGCGCTGGGCCGCTCCGGTAGTAGTAGGGTAATTGGTCGAGGACGTGCTGCCGCACACCACCAGCTCGTTCTGCGCATTCACCACCAGGCTATGGGGGAAATCGGCCTGGTTGCCGCCCAGGTAGGTGGCCCACACCCGCGCCGCCGGGCCCGATACAGCGGTGTTGTACTTAATCAGGGCCATGTCCACGATGCTGCTGAAGGTGGTGCGGAAAGCGCCCGGCGAGGCGGGAAACGCGCCCCCGGTATCAAACACGATGCCGCCCGAGTACATGTTGCCCTCGTCGTCATAAGTCGCGGTGAAGCCCCAGTTGTCGGCCGTCGAGCCCGATAGGGTGGAGAACTGCACGGTGGGGTCAATGGTGAGGGCGCGGGACTTGTCGTAGGCGCCGAGGGCGAAGGTGAGGGTGCGGCCGGTGAGCACGTAGCGGCAGGCCACGGGCTGGCGGCGCCCGCGGGCATCGAGCTGCCAGGCTTTGGGAGCCAGCTCGGTGGTGGTGCCCACGGTGGTTTTTATCACCAGGTTGCCGTCGATGGTCAGCGCCAGGCTGGTGGCACCGTTGTAGCGCAGGGCCACGCGGGCGGGGTTGGCGCGGGGGGCCAGCAGCACGTCGTATTCCAGGTGGTGGCCGGCGTTTTCGTACAGCGTCAGGTCGATGCCCGGCCACAGCTCGGTGTAGCGCAGCCGCCGGAAGGCGCCTACGTGGCTGGCCCAGCGGGCGGCGTCGGCGCCCACAAAGTAGTTGCGCTCGCCGGGGGTGGGGGTTTCGGCCGTGAGGCGGCTGCGGGGGTTGGCTTTCTCAAAGCGCACGGTGTAGGCGTGGCCCGCAATGTCGCCATCGGGCCGGCCGGTGCTGGCGGGCGCGGCCCCGCGGGCACCCTCGCGGTGGTGGCTGAGCGCGGCGGGGTCCAGGAAGCTGTAGGTGAGGGCATCGGCCTGCACGTAGAGGCGGCCGGCCGGCAGGGCGGCCTCGTAGCGCACGCGGCGGTCCCACTGCCCTTTGTTCTGAATAAACTCCAGGCTGGGGTTGCCCGGCTCAATGGAAACCGCGGCCGCGGGCACGGCCTGCGCCAGCAGCGCCGGCCACAGCAGCGTGGGAAACAAACGGCGGCAGAGCGTGCGGAAAGATGGAAGCATAGGGCGCGAAAGGTAGAGCGGGCAGGAGAATTAGCATCAAAAATAGAGCAGCTTGCCCGGCCCTTGCCACGGTGGCGCGCCGGGTGCTGGGCTGCCGAGCAAAAGTTCTTACGAACAGTAACCGGCTAAGGGAAGTCGGCCCGGAGACACCGCCCCAAAACCGTATACAATCCAAGTCGATAAAGATAAATAAACTTCCGGCCCTTCGCGGGCTTCCTTTCATGCCGCTACCTTTGCGGCCCCTTTTCCTGTGTCGTGCGCCGCTCTTTTGCTTTCAAAATCACGCTGATTACGCTGCTGTGGCTCCTGCTGGCCATTGCCTGTCAGCAGGTGCCCGCCAAGGTCTTCTGGCCGGTGGTATTTGGGGCCCTTACCACGCCTATAGCCCTGTTGCTCACGGTGCTGCTGGCGCTGTACTGGCTGCGGCGCAACTGGCGGGTGGCCGTGCTGCCCGTGGTGGTGCTGTTTCTTACGTGGCCCCACGTGCAGCGCGGCCTGCCCCTGCATCCTTCTTACCTCAACAGCAAGGTGACGGCGAAAACGCAGGAGTTGGCCAACGGCCAGACGCTCCGCTCGTCGTTTCTGGCGCCCACATCCCCGGCCAACGTCTCGGTGCTTTCGGCCAACTGCCGCATATTCAACGTGTATGCTCGGCTGCGCGACCCTGATTTTGCGTCTTCCAAAGGCTTTATCCGGTGGCTGGCCGAAAGCCCGGCCGACGTGCTTTGCCTGCAGGAGTACTACAACGAGCCCCAGGGCTCGCGTGAAGTGGGCGACGTGTTCCGCACCGACGACCGGCTGGGGCGCCGGAGCGGGCGCCGCTCATTCATTTCCGTCTCCCTGACCAATGCCATCGGGGCCGAGTTTGGCATGGCTATTTTCTCGCGCTTTCCCATTGTGCGGCGCGGCACCATCGTCTTCGGCCAACTCACCCAGAACCACGCCATGTGGGCCGACCTGGCCCGGCCGGCTGCCCGCACCGGCCGCGGCCGCCCCGACACCATTCGGGTCTACAACCTGCACCTGCAAAGCATGAGCATGGCCGAATCTGATATTGCAACGGCCACCGGCAGCCAGGCTGGCCTGCGGGCCAAGGCCCCCAACCTGCTGCGGCGCTTCCGCAACGGAGCCGTGGCCCGCGGCGCGCAGATTGATAGCGTGCTGGCCCACATCGCCCGCTCGCCCTACCCCGTGCTGCTGACCGGCGACCTCAACGACTTGCCCTATTCCTACCCCTACGACCAACTAGCCGACGGCTTGCAAAACGCCTGGGCCACCGTGGGCACGGGCATTGGCGCCACCTACAACGGCAAGCTGCCTGCCCTGCGCATCGACCAGCAATTTGCCGGCCCCCAGTGGGAGGTGCTGGGCTGCCGCGTGCACCGCGAGATAAACTGGAGTGACCATTTCCCGCTTGAAGCGCTTTATCAGCTGCGCCGTTGAACGAAAAAACTCCCCTCCTCAGATGAGGAGGGGATGTTTCAGCGCCAGCTGAAACGGGGGTGGTGGCACCGCAGGGAACTCGTTGAACGATGGCCGAACGACCACCCGAACGATGGCCGAACCACCATCCAACGATGCCTGAATGCCCCCGAACAACCTCTTCACGAAGCTTACGGCGGCACCCTCACGGCGCGGATATCGTTCAACGAGTTCAACCATCCCCGTCCGAGCCGTTGGCTCGAACATCCCCTCCTCATCTGAGGAGGGGAGTTTCCTCCCCGCTACCTTTGCGCCATGTCGCTCTCGCTTTACAACACGCTTACTCGTAAGAAAGAAGAATTCCAACCCGTGCACGCGCCCCAGGTGGGTGTGTATTTGTGCGGCCCCACCGTGTACAGCGAAGCCCACCTGGGCAACGCCCGCGGGCCGGTGGTGTTTGATGTGCTCACGCGCTACCTGCGCCACCTGAAATACCAGGTGCGCTACGTGCGCAACATCACCGACGTGGGCCACTTGGAAAGCGACGCCGACACCGGCGAGGACAAGATGGAAAAGGCCGCCCGCGCCGCCCGCATCGAGCCCATGCAGGTGGCCCAGCACTTCGCCAACCGCTACCGCCAGCACATGATGGCCCTGGGCTGCCTGCCGCCCGACATCGAGCCCCAGGCCAGCGGCCACATCACCGAGCAAATCGGTATGATTGAAGAAATCATCGCCAACGGCTTTGGCTACGAAGTCAACGGCTCGGTGTATTTCGACGTGCCCAACTACAACGAGGCCCACCGCTACGGCAAGCTCTCGAACCGCAGCATTGAGGACCAGTTGGGCGGCACCCGCGACACCCTGGCCGGCCAGGACGAAAAGCGCAGCCCGCTGGATTTTGCCCTCTGGAAGAAGGCCTCGCCCGAGCACATCATGCGCTGGCCCTCGCCCTGGGGCGAAGGCTTCCCCGGCTGGCACCTGGAGTGCTCGGCCATGAGCCGCAAGTACCTGGGCAACCTCTCCGACATCCACGGCGGCGGGCTGGACCTCATGTTCCCGCACCACGAGTGCGAAATAGCCCAGTGCCAGGCCAGCGACACCGGCACCGACGAGTCGCGGGTGTGGATGCACAACAACATGATTACCGTGAACGGCACCAAGATGAGCAAGAGCCTGGGCAACTTCGTGCTGCTCGGCGACCTGTTTCAGGGCCCTACCGGGCCGCTGGCGCAGGGCTACTCGCCCATGGTGGTGCGCTTCTTCCTGCTGCAGGCCCACTACCGCTCGCCCGTGGACGTGAGCGACGATGCCCTGCAGGCCGCCCGCAAAGGCTACCGCAAGCTGATGAACGGCCTGCGCCTGCTGGATAAATTAGTTGTCGGTTCTTCGTTGTCAGTTGCTGGTGAAAATGACGCCGAACCGGCAACTGACAACCAGCAACCAACAACTAAACCTGGCGACGCCGACCTGCGCAAGCTCACCGCCGACCTATACACGGGGCTCGACGACGACCTGAATACGGCCCGCAGCATTGCCAGCCTTTTCAACCTGCTGCGCAAGTTCAACACCCTGGCCACCACGCCCGCCGCTCTGGCCGACGTGTCGGCGGCCGCGCTGACGGAAGCCGTGGCTGCCTACCGGACCCTGGTAGTGGATATTCTGGGCCTGCAGGACGAGCCCCGCGCCAACGCCGAGCAGCTGCTGGAACTCACGCTGGGTTTCTACTCCGAAGCTAAAAATGGTGCCAAGGAAGCCAAAGAATCTGCTGAAGACGCCACGCCATACTACGCAAAAATCGACCAGATTCGGGCTGCGCTCAAAGAGCAAGGCATTGTCATCAAAGACACCAAAGCCGGCGTGGAATGGGCGTATAGCGAGGAATAAAGCCATTTGTCATGCTGACGAAGGAAGCATCTTATCACGGCTGCTCTTGTCAGAAGTACTAATTACTAGCTGCGCAGGCGTGATAAGGTCCTTCGCTGCGCTCAGGATGACCCATTTATTTTGATGCGTACTCTCCGCCTTCCCCTCGCCGCCCTGGCCGGCCTGCTCGTTCTCACCGGCTGCCCCGATAAAAAGAGCACCGCAACTGTGGATAACACCACCGCCCCAGCCGAAATAAAGCTGCCCAATGCGCCGGTTTTCAGCGGCGACTCGGCCTATGCCTTTACCGCGAAGCAGGTGGCCTTTGGGCCGCGCGTGCCCAACTCCAAGGCGCACGTGGCCACGGGCAACTGGCTGGTGGCCAAATTCAAGAGCTACGGTCTGAAGGTGATGGAGCAGCCCTTTGAGGCCATGACCTTCGACGGCACCCTCATCAAGGCGCGCAACATTGTGGCGCAGTACCAGCCGCAGGCGGCCCGCCGGGTGGCCATCTTCGCGCACTGGGACACCCGCCCCTTCGCCGACAACGACCCCACCAAGAAAAACGCCCCCATGGACGGTGCCTCCGACGGCGCCAGCGCCGTGGCCGTGGCCCTGGAAATGGCCCGCGTGCTCAGCCTGCAGCCCGACAGCCTCGCCCCCAACGTGGGCGTGGACTTTATTCTCTTCGACGCCGAAGACTGGGGCTACGACTCCGGCACCCAGGCCGACCTCAAAAACCAGCTCGAAGGCGCCGGCGACTCGTGGTGCCTGGGCTCGCAGTACTGGAGCACACACCTGCTGCCCGCCAACTATAAGGCGGAATTCGGGGTACTGTTTGACATGGTGGGGGCCCGCGGGGCCAAGTTCAGCCGCGAGGAGCTCTCGCGGGAGAAGGCGCGTTTTGCCGTGGATAAAATCTGGAACACCGCCGCCGCGCTCGGCTACACCGATTATTTCCTGTTCAGCGACTCGCCCGGCATCACCGACGACCACGTGTACACCAACCAGGCGGGCATCCCCACGGTCGACATCATCGACCACCTGCCCAACAACCCCGAGCAGTACTTCCCCAACTACCACCACGCCACCACCGACAACATGAGCATCATCGACCGCAACACGCTGAAAGCCGTGGGGCAAACGGTGCTGCAGGTGCTGTATTTGGACTAGAACAGGCGACAACCGCGCTTAAAGAGGCGGCCGGCACCCAGGCAATATTCTGGGGGCTGGTCGCCTCTGCTGGTTTGGCTGCTGTGCTAGGCTATGGCAAGCTGAGCGCCGGCCGCGCCCACTACCAGGCGGGCCATTTGCCCCACCACCAGCGCCCGGTTGTCGGCCTCGTGGCCCACGGGGAAGCCGTAGCCCACCGGGAAGTCATACAGCTGCGCGTAGGCATTGATGGTTTCCTCGGCGGCGCTGCCGAAGGGAATGGCGTTGTCGCGCATCTGCGAGAAGTGGCCCACCACCAGGCCGGCCAGCCCGGCCAGCTGCCCGCTGCGGTGCAGGTGCAGCATCATCCTATCTATGTGGTAGAGGTACTCGTCGAGGTCTTCCAGAAACAGAATGCGCCCCGCAAAGCTGGCCTGCGAGGCCGTGCCCGTGATGGTATGCAGCAAGCTCAGGTTGCCGCCCACCAGCTCGCCGGTGGCGGTGCCGGGGCGGTTGAGCGGGTGCGCCGGGGCCGCTATGGGCAAGGCAGCTTCGCCGAAAAGGGCCCGGCGCAAGCTTTCCAGGGCCGCTTCGCCGCCCGTTTGGTGAAACAGCACCGGCATGACGCCGTGGATGCTGGCGTGGCCCAGGGCCAGCAAGTGGCTGTTGAGCACGGTGATGTCGGAAAAGCCGGCTACCCATTTGGGCTGCCGGGCAAAGCGCGAAAAGTCCAGCCCGTCTACGATGCGGGCGGTGCCGTAGCCGCCGCGGGCGCAGAGAATGGCCCGGATGCCGGGGGCGTCGAGCTGCTGCTGGAAGTCGCGCCGGCGTAGGTCGTCGTCACCGGCAAACTGGTGGTAATCGCCGGCAATGGTTTCGCCCAACACCACCTCCAGGCCCCAGCCTTGGAGGGTAGCAATGGCAGGAGCCAGCTCGGCGGCGCTGATTTTGCGGGCGGGGCTGACAATAGCCACGCGCTGGCCGGGCCGCAGAGCGGGAGGAAATTGAATGGGCATAAGGAAGCGGGGTAAAGCGGCTGCAAATAACGCAAGCTGTATCTTCGAAGCCGCGCCGCTGCAACTGAGCAGCTGCATCCCGGCAGGCCCCAACCCGAGCCACCCGTGCCGGCTTCACGTCAATCATCCAATTTTAATAACCACATTTCTACCTTCAAAACCTATGAAAGCTAAGCTACTTTTTGTTGGGTTATTGCTGCTTCAACTTTGGCAAACAGCGGCCGCCCAAACCCCCATTGATACCACCGGGGGCCGGTTCTACCAGCCCATTTTCCCGAACGTGACCGTGACCTCGGGCGTCGCCTACGGCTCGGCCGTCACGGCTTTTGGTGCTCCCCAAACGCTGCTCATGGACGTGTACCAGCCCACCGGCGACGTAGCGGCCGAGCGGCCCGTCATCATCTTCGCTCACCAGGGTGGCTTTTTCGTGGGCTCGCGCACCGATGCCTACATGGTAAAGGTGTGCACGCAGTTTGCCAAGCTGGGCTACGTCACGGCCAGCATTGACTACCGGCTGGGCTTCCCCGTCACGGGCTTCAACGCGCCCGCTGACACCCCGCAGGTGGCCCGGGCCGCCATTCGGGGCATGCAGGACATGCGCGCAGCGGTGCGCTTTTTCCGCAAGGATGCTGCTACAACCAATGCTTATCGGGTGAGCCCGAGCCGCATCGTGGCCGGCGGGTCGTCGGCGGGCGGGTTCATTGCCCTCGAAATAGGATACTTGGACAAAGCCAGTGAGGTACCGGAATACGTTGGCCTGGCGGCTCTGGGCGGAATAGAGGGCGCCAGCGGCAACCCCGGCTTTTCCAGCGCCGTGCTGGCCGTGCTCAACCTGAGCGGCGCCACCGAGCGGCCCAGCCTTATCGAGCCCGGCGATGCGCCCCTTTACAGCCTGCACGGCACTGCCGATGCCACGGTGCCGTATCTGCAAGGCAAAGTGGGCTCGCTGCTGCCGCCCAAGTACGTGTTTGGCAGCGGCCGGCTGCACCCCTACGCCACCTCGGTGGGCGTGCCCAACTTCTTGCGCACGCTGCCCGGCGTGGGCCACGTGCCGTTCGAAAGCACCAGCGCAGCGGGCCTGGAGGCGGCCGAAACCGTGTTCCGCGACGTTCGCGACTTCCTGCGGCCGCTGCTGGTGCCGGTGACCGGGGCCGTGTTTCCCAGCCTGGTAATCAATGTCGATACTGATGTGCCAGCCGGCTCTTATCAGGACATCACCATCAACAGCGGCCAGGCCCTACTGCTAGGCAACGTGACTGTGTTTGGCAAGCTGGTGGTGCGCAGCCAAACCGGCCAGGTTCCCGGCTCCTTGAAAACCAACTGCTTCGTAGTGGACGGCTCGGGCAGCTTCGACCTGCAGGCCGGCGCCACGCTGCGCATCTGCAGTCCCGACGGCATCGCGGCCAGCGGCGTCACCGGCGACGGCACCGGCGACATCCGCAACACCGGCACCCGCACATTTAGCAACGACGCCGCTTACGCCTACGAAGGCATCACCAATCAGGTCACTGGCTCGGGCCTGCCGGAGCAGGTGCGCGAGCTGGAAATTGCCGTGCCCGCTAACAGCACGGTGGCGTTGACCAACTTTGTGAGCGTCAGCCAGCGGTTCGTGCCAACAAGTGGCATATTAAACAACACCCGCGCAAACATTACCCTGCTGTCGGGCCCGGCCGGTACGGCGTTGGTCACGCCTGGCCCGGGTACTCTGACCAATGTTTTAGCGGTGCGCCGCTACCTCGATTCGTCGGTGAACGCGGGACAGGGCTACCGCCACCTGGCCCCGCCCGTGCAGGGGATTACGACGACAACCCTGGCCATGGCAGGTTTTACGCCCGTGCTCAACCCGGCTTACAACACCAGCCCCCGCCCCGATTTGGTGCAGCCGTTCCCAAATGTGTTCGGCTATGACCAGCAACGCGTGACAACTTCCCCAGCCACGAGCTATTCGCCTTTTGATAAAGGATGGTTGGTGCCTGCCGCTCCCGTTGGCGAGGGGGTGCCACTGGCCGTTGGCCAGGGCTACGCCGTGAACATAGCCGCGGGCCAGACCGTGGCTTTCGTCGGGGAACTGACGAACAACAACGCCGCCTTTGGTCTGAGCCTGCCCGCCGCTGCGTCGCCCGATGCCGGCTGGCACCTGCTGGGCAACCCCTTCGCCTCGGCCCTGAACTGGGACAATGTGCCCGTGCCCGCGGGCATGAGTGCGGCCATGTACATCTTTGCCAGCACCAGTCAATACGACGGCCGGTACCGGACTTATGTGAACGGCGTGGGGCCGGTCGCGGCAGCTACCATCCCGCTGGGCCAGGGCTTTTTTGTCCGCTCGCTGGCTGCCACCCCCGTCACCCTCACCTTCCCGGTGAGCGCCCGCATTACCGATTTCGCGGCGGCCAACACGGCTACCTTGCAGCGGGGCACGGCCGATGCCCGCCCCCGCCTCCGCCTCACCGTGACCGATGCGGCTAAACCTACCACCTTCGATGAAACCTACCTCTACCTCGAAGCCGGCGCCACCGCGGGGCCCGACGCGCGCTTCGATGCCCACAAAATGCCCAACCCCAGCGGCCTGAACCTGGCCTCGGTGGCCGAAGGCCAGGCGCTGGCCATCAACGGCCTGCCGGTAATTGGGGCGCCCGCCGAGGTGCCCCTGACCCTGGCCGTGCCCCGCGCAGGTACCTACGTGCTGGCCGCCGAGCAGCTGGATAATTTTGCAGCCGGCACCAGCATTATTCTGGTTGATGCCGTGTCTGGCACGCGCACGCCGCTGGTGGCGGGCACGCAGTACCGCTTCTCCCAGGCCAGCCTCACGGCGCCCAACCGCTTCACGCTGGAGCTGCGGTCGTCGGTTCTGGCCGCGGCTGGCCAGGCCCTGGCGGCGCAGTTGGAGGTGTACCCCAACCCTGCTTCGGGTAGCTTCACGGTGCGGCTGCCCCGGCCGGAGGGCCAGAAAGGTCCATTGTCGGCCAGGCTGACCAATGCGCTGGGCCAAACCGTGCGCACGCAGCAGCTGGCAGTGAACGGCCAGGCCATTGAGGCCGAAATAAACGTGCGCGGCCTGGCGCCCGGCGTGTACCAGCTGCACCTCGCCGTGAGCGGCGTTCCGGTGGTGCGCCGCGTGGTGGTGCGGTAGTGGCAGTGCCTTGCTGCTAAAAAAAAGGGCCGGCGTTCCTGCGAGCGTCGGCCCTTTTTATGCCTGCCTTATTAATTCCTGGTCCTGCGGCGTGCCGGTGCCGGGGTTGCTCCTTTCGGGGGGCTGCTTGCGAGATAGCCCGGACTCCGGCAAGCCAGAAAACAAAAAAGCCACCCTGAAACAGAGTGGCTTTTCTCACCTTTTTTCTGCAAAAAAGTACCTAGAGACTAGGTATGGTCAACACCTGGCCCACTTCAATGTGGTCGGGGTTGTTGCCGATGATGGCCTTGTTGGCCTCGTATATCTGGTGCCATTTGGCGGCGTCGCCGTATTGGCTTTTAGCAATTTTCGAAAGAGAATCGCCGCTCACTACGGTGTACGTTTCTCCGGTGCCAGCTGGATTGCTGTTGCCAAAAAAATCAGTGCCACCAGCAGCAGGCTTGGCCGCGGGCTCTACTGGCTTTTGCTCGCCTTTGTCGCTGAGAAAATCAAGAAGTCCCATGAGTCGGTTGAATTAAATGAAAGAAAAGTAGGCAGCCAACCTGCATTCAGGTTAGCTGGGCACGTATACGGGCAAGTGTATAGAGGGGTTCATATCAAACTCTTTTGATTCTAGGCCGTAAGCCGACGAGCCCGCGCTGCCGGGCTCTTCGTTCTCATTCTTTCACCAAAACCTTGTTCCGATGAAAACCCAGTCCATTTTTTCGCTCCGCTACGTTGCCAGCCTCCTGCTTCTGCTCACACTTTTTGCTACTGCTTGCGGCAGTGACAAAGGCAAGGTAGAAGGCGTGAACATGCTGTATGGTACCGACAGCAAGGTATGGAAAACCGCTAAAGAAACCGACGCCACCGGCGACAAAGTGAAACAGTCCGACGCGCAGGAAAACGAGGAGCTGCGCATTTTTGCCAACGGCACTTACAACATGACCGGTGCCAACGGCGCAGTGTCCGGTAAGTACACGTTTGACCAAGCGGGCAAATCCATTACCATGACTCCCGACGGTTCGGCCACGAGCAACACTTTCGCCGTGGAAACCCTCACCGATGACAAGCTCACGCTGAAGTCGGCCGATGGCGCCGCCCTCATGCTGGAAGCCGAGTAAGCAAACTTAGTTGTGAATAAAAAAGCCCTGAACCATTGCGGTTCAGGGCTTTTTTTGTGGTCGGGCAACAGGTGCTGTGAAGTTTGGGCTGGTGCCTTCTGACGCGGGGCGCTACGCCGTGGCCTCCCTGGCGGGCCGCTTGCTGAACACCCGCGCCACCCAGCGGGGCAAAAAGACCATGCCCAGCACCAGGTACAGGTAGTACGTGACCACGCGGTAGAGCAGCACCAGAAAGCTGGTCATGGTAGCCGTGCCGATGAAGGAACCGAAAAACGTGGGAAACGCGCCTTCGGCAATGCCCGCGCCGCCCGGCGTGATGGCGATGAGCAGGATGACTTTGTAGGTGATGTTGCGGGCGAAGATGAACAGGAACGTGCCGGCGCTCATGGGCACGAAGGCCGCGATGAGACAACCGATAATAGCGTACCGGGCCGTCCAGACAAAGGCCGTGCTTGCGGCGGCGTGCCACCAGTAGCGCAGCCCGTTGCCGCGCAGCTGCACCGAAGCCAGCACCATTTCCTGCCCGTGCTTGTAGGCTTTGCGCTGCCAGCGCCGCAGAATGGGCAACGAAAACAGCCGCACCAGCAGCCGGCGCACCGAGCGGGGATTCACGAAAATGGCGTACAGCATCAGCCCCGCGTAGAGCGATACGAAGATGTAGCTCACCCCAAACGCCACCCGCAGCGTGGCCACGAAACCGGTTTCCAGTGCCTCGTGCGGGTAGAGTCCGGCTCCGGCTATGAGCACCACCAACGGCACCATGAGCACGTAGTACAGGTTGTCGAGCAAGGCCGTGACCATAATGTAGGCCAGGCCTTTGCCCAGCGGAATGCCTTCTTTTTCCAGAATAAACGGCGCGGCAGCCGTGCCGCCCTGCCCCGACGGCAGCACGCAGGAGGCAAACTCCCAAATCATGATGACGTCCAGGGATTGCCGGTAGGTTAGCTCGTCTTCGGCAATGTGGCGGATGCGGTAGATGTAGCCCAGGTCGCGGGCTGCCAGCACCAGCAGGGCCACCAGCAGCCAGCCCCAGTTTGCGTTTTGCAGCGGAGCCAGCTCGCCGGGCTTGTAGCTGCGGTAGAATAAAAACGCCACCACACTCAGCCCGATAACGACGGGCAGAATGAGGCGCGACGGGCTCAGGCGCTGCAGGAAATTTGCGTCTTTTTCGGAAAAGTCGGGAAGCGTATCGGGCATGGTAAGGAAAGGTAGACGCTGGGCAAAAGTAGGGCCTGGCTGGCTGCTACAACCGAACCGGGCGGATGCAAAAAAAAGAACGTCATGCCCGCACCGCGGAGCATGACGTTCTTTTTTGGGTGAGCAAAGACGGCCACAGCCGCTCCCGAGCCGCTAGGGCCGGCCGCCGGGGCTACCAGCTGGCGTGATGCCGCCGGGCGTGGTGGTGCCGGGCGACGGCGCATTGGCCGGGGTGTTGATGGGGTTCGGGCGGGGTGCGGCCGGCTGCTGCTGTGGGGAGCCGGCGGGCTGCACGGCCGGGGCCGGCATACCGGGCACCGTAGCCGGCAGGGTGGCGGGCTGCGTGGTGGTGGAGTCGGTAGCGGGGCGGCCGTAGGTAGCCGCAGGAGCCGCGCCGGCCGGAGCACCCGGCGTAGCGCCGGGGTAGGTAGTGGGAGCACCGCC
>NZ_MDZC01000052.1 GCF_001816165.1 Hymenobacter glacialis | reverse complement strand
CGCAACCTGACCCGCGAGGAGCGCTACGCCCAGCGCGACCTGCAGCGCCAGCAGCGTGCCCTCAACCCCGACGGCACGCCCCGCCCCGACCAGCCCCAGCGCGAGCCGCGCGAACCCCAGCAACAGCGCGAGCCCCAGCGCCCCGCCCGCCAGGACCTGGACCTGGTGGTGCCCGGCGGCGGCACGTTTGAGCTGATGCCCGACGGCGGCTACGGCTTCCTGCGCTCGCCCTACTACAACTACCTCGCCTCGCCCGACGACATTTATGTGTCTCCGCAGCAGGTGAAGCAGTACGCCATGAAGCCCGGCGACACGGTGATTTGCACCATTCGCCCGCCGCGCGAAGGCGAGAAGTACTTTGCCCTGGTGGGCGTGGACAGCATGAACGGCCGCACGGTGGAGGAAGTCCGCGACCGGGTGCCGTTCAGCCACCTCACCCCGCTGTTTGCCGACCAGCGCATGAAGCTGAGCACCAAGTCCAGCCAAATCAGCACCCGCGTGCTCGACTTGTTTGCGCCCATCGGCAAGGGCCAGCGCGGCCTGATTGTGGCCCAGCCCAAAACCGGCAAGACCGTACTGCTGCAGGAAGTGGCCAACGCCATTTCCGAAAACCACCCCGAAGTGTACCTGATGATTCTGCTCATCGACGAACGCCCCGAGGAAGTAACCGACATGGCTCGCACCGTGAAGGCCGAAGTGCTGAGCTCGACCTTCGACGAAACGGCCGACCGCCACGTGAAAATTGCCGAAATGGCCCTCGACAAGGCGCGCCGCCTCGTGGAGTGCGGCCACGACGTGGTGATTCTGCTCGACTCCATCACCCGCCTGGCGCGGGCCTATAACACGGTGCAGCCCAGCTCCTCGCGCATCCTCTCGGGTGGTATCGACGCGGGCGCGCTGCAAAAGCCCAAGCGCTTCTTCGGCGCGGCCCGCAACGTGGAAGGCGGCGGTTCGCTCACCATCATCGCCACCGCCCTCATCGAAACCGGCTCCAAAATGGACGAGGTTATCTTCGAGGAATTCAAAGGCACCGGCAACATGGAACTGCAACTGGACCGCAAACTGGCCAACAAGCGCGTGTTCCCGGCCATCGACATTCCGGCTTCCGGCACTCGCCGCGAAGACCTGCTCATGAGCAAAGATGAGCTGAGCCGCGTGTGGGTACTCCGCAAGTTCATGTCGGACATGACCGCCACCGAGGCCATGGAATTCCTAAAGGACCGCATCAAAGGCACCAAGGACAACGAGGAATTCCTCATCTCCATGAACGGCTAATTTCGGTCTGTTTTATAACCGAAAAGCCTGTTGCAGTAATGCAGCAGGCTTTTTTGTGCTTAGGGTAGAGACGCATATTTGCGTCTCTACCCCGTTTGCCAGCTTGGAAACTCACTAAATTTGAGCCTTCATCATAATACTCCATGGCTCCTGCTGTACCCGTTTCCCTGCCCGAACTACTCTACATTCACGACCCGCTGTGCGGCTGGTGCTACGGCATGAGCCCCGTTATCAGCCGCGTGCAAGCCGATTTTGCCGGTCGGCTCGACGTATCGGTGCTGTGTGGCGGGATGGTGACCGGCGCGCAGGCCGCGCCCATCACGGAAACATGGCGCGACCTCAAAAAAGAGCTGGCTGATGTGGAAAAGGCTACGGGCGTAGCCGTAGGACCCGAATTTATTGCTCTGGCTGAGGAAGGTACTTACACCTACGACTCGGAGCCCCCGAGCCGGGCCATTGTCGCTTTCCGCCAGATTACGCAGGACCCGGCCCGCGCCGTGGCTTTTGCGCACGCCGTGCAGCTGGCCCTGTTCCACGACGGCATGGATTTGAACAATCCCACTGTCTACAACGCACTGCTCGCACCATTCGGGGTTGATGCAACGGAATTTCACCGTCGGTTTGCGGCCCCCGAAACGGCCCGGGCAATGAAGCAGGAATTTGCCGCCGTGGCCCGCATCGGGGTGCAGGGCTTCCCGACCAGCGTGGTGCGGCTGGGGGAGCAGGGCTACGTGCTGGCCCGCGGCTACCAGCCCTACGAGCTGGTGCGGCAAGGCCTGGAGCAACTGCTGCGGGAGCAAGACGCGTGATAAATCGGCGCTTTATCGCACCCGAATAACTTCTTTTATCAGTGGCGACCACGCAATCTGCTGCTGGTCCTCCTTGCCTTTTAAGTAGTCGAACCGAATGGCGTCGGGCCGCTGCTTCAAGTCGTTCCAGGCCGTGGGGTCCAGGTTCTCAAGGCCCGTTGGCAAAGCGGATTCAGCAGCGATGGCGGGGGAGTGAAATTGCGAAGGCCGAAAGAACTGGTCGATGCGCCGCCGCACGTATGCCTCGCGCTGGGCCTGGGTGGCGGTGGGCGTTGTCATCTCGTACACCAGCGCGGCTTCGAGGTCGGGCTCGGTGAGCATTTCCCGAAATATGACTTGGCCCTCAGCGTTGGCAATGGTGAATTCGCCGGTGCCTTCGAGCATCGACGGGCCCCGGAATCCCCCGCTGGTTGGCCGGCCGCTGCTAATGTATCACCTTCCTGCACGGCCGAAGGGGTGGAATTACAAGCCGCCAGCAGCGGCAACAGGGCAAGCCAGGAGTAACGCATGAGTTCAGCTTATTAAGAAGCGAGAAAATGCCTGATTATACGCGAACGGGATGTGTTGGAGGTGTTTTTTCGGAGTTAAGGTGCCGCTAGCGCCAGAGCAGCATGGCAATAAAAGCCGCGCTAAGGCACAGCGACGACACCTGGTTCATGCGCATGGTGTGCTCGAAATTGGCAGCTTTCTCATCGTGCCATACTAGCCAAGCCCAGCGGCCAAACAGTACCACCACCGGCCCGGTAGCCACCAGAAAAATAAGGAGTGGCCTGATTTCCTCACGTATGCTATACGCCAGCCCGAGCGTGGCTGCGCCCGCCAGCAGCCCCGCCGCCGCAAACACAAACGTGCCCCGAATGCCCAGCCGCAAGCTCAGGGTACGGTCGCCGCGCCGGGCGTCTTCCTCGTGCTGGTACACCTGCGTGAGCGGGTAGGAGCCGCACAAAAACAGCGTGCTCACCAGTGCCAGCAGCAAATTGGTTTTTTCCAAAAGCTGGTTTTCTGTGGCTCCCGCGCCTATTTGTGTCATCAAAAAAGTGAAGGCCCCCTGGAACACCACCACCACCAGCGTGCTCAGCAGCGGGTACTTTTTCAGCCGGATTCCCTCGTAGCTGTAGGCTTTCGAAACCAGCAGATACACCACCACCAGCCCCGCAAAAGGCAGCGAAATGAGCGCCGCCCCGGCCACGGCCAGCGCATCGAAAGCCCATACCAGGTGCAGCAGTTCCGGCGTCACTTTGGGCGGGGCCTTGAGGCCGCCAATGCTGCCCTCATCCTTGTCGTAATAGGAATTGTAGCCGTTGGAAGCGGGGTAGGCCAGCAGGTGCAGCACCACAAATACTCCAGCGGCCCGCCACCCGCTCCAGGGCCCGCGCAGGGCACTCAGCCCAAACCAGAACACGGGCATGAGGTAAATGGAAAAGGGAATGCGCAGCAGCGGCAGCGCTTTTTTATAAGCGGTTAGCAATTAGCAGTGGGCAGTTAGCAATTGAAGATGGGCAAAGGTGCCAAAAAACGCAGAATTTTGACCAGCAACGCGCCCCGATAATGGTTCGCTGTTTACTGCTACGGCTTCGGCCAGCCGATGAGGTAGGTGACTTGTGGGCCCCACCAGTGGCGCTTTTTGCCCGCCTGCCATGCAAACAGCCCCGCCGGGTCGGCCGAATGGGCGAGGTGCAGCAGCTCACCCGTGGAATACATGCGCAGCAGCGACACCGAACCATCCCAGATGGTGCAGAGCGGGATGATGGGAACCAGGTAGGTAAAGACCAGCCGGCTAAGCCGGAAGGGCCGAAAAAACGGCGTGAGCAGCAGTTGGGCCACGGGCAGCACCGTGACGGCCAGCAATAGCTCCAGCCAGTGCTTGCCAGCGCCTTCAAACACGCCAATGCCTGTGCCGGCGCGCACGGCGTCGCGCAGCATGGCGGTGGCCGCCTCGGGGGGGAAGTGGTGAAAGGCCGAAAAAATGGTCCGGAACCCCAGTAGATGGGCTGGTACGGCCAGCGCGTTCACGGCTTCGGCTTCGTGCTCGATGCGGCCTTGCGTGCGCTCGGCAATATCGGCCCAGGCGGCGGGCTGGGGGTACAAGTCGGTGAGGGTGATGCGCACGTCGCGCACGCCCTGCGCTTCCAGGGCGCGCCACACGGTTTCGGTGCCGCCCCCGGCGCCGGCGCCCAGCTCCAGCACGGTGGTTTGGCTGGTGCGGCGCAGGCCCTCGGCCAGCAGCGGCGCAATGGGCCGGTAGGTGCCCAGAGCCGAAATCATGAACCGCAGGTAGTCCATCATACCCGCCCGAATTACCGCCGGAAACCACGGCAAATCCTCGAATTCAAACAAGCGCAGGCGAAGCTTCACGCTGCAAAGTAGCGCACGAGACTACTTCGGGCCTTCGTGCAAAGCCAATGCCGCTGCCAACCGGCGCGAGGCCAGGCCAGTGGCCAACAGCCAAGGCAAGGTGAGGACCACAGAAACTGAAAATTGGGTTTTGACCATTTCAGCGCTGAATTGGTTGTAGGCCACTAGCCATGGAGTTAATGCCAGCAGCGCAATCGATAACTCAAAAAGCAGCATAGATTGCCAAACCAGTGCGGTACGGGTACGAGCCACTCGGGCCATATAGGTCAGTAAGGGATGTAGAACTAATCCACTGACTGATGGATAAAGCAAGCAAAACACCAGAAATAAGAGCGTTATCTCCAATCTTTCATAGAAGGATGCGAACAAATTTTTGTTAATAGAATAGGCAGGAAAGAGGGGCGAAAAGGAAAATAGGGGGAGCATCGTGCAGGCCCAAATACCTGTTCCTGCCCGCAAATACCAGCGGTAGTGCTGCCAAAGCAATTGCGAGAGTTGCTGCGAATTGGGGCGGTTGGCTGGCGTGAGCAAAGCAGTTGAAATAAAGGTTGCGTAAATCTTAAACTTAATTAACTTTGCATCACAAAGTACTTCTATGATTATGAAGCCCGCCCACGCCGACCCGCTCGCCCAACTCACCGAGATTCGCGCCATTATGGAGCGGAGCTCGCGCTTTCTGTCGTTGTCCGGCCTGAGCGGGGTAGGGGCGGGCGTGGTGGCCTTGGCTGGGGCCGCGGTGGGGCATTTCTATTTGAAAAGCCATTATTCCGACGGCTACCTGCAGCTGATGCAGGGCTCGGCGCGGGAGCGGCAGGCGGCACTGCCGTTTCTATTGCTGCTCACCGGCGTGATGATAGGCGTGGCACTGGTGGCAGCTTTTTACTTTACCCAGCGCCGTACCCGGCACGACGGCCAGCAGCTGTGGGGCGGCCCGGCGCGGCGTTTGGCGCTGGCCCTGGCCGTGCCGCTGGTTACGGGCGGGCTGTTTTGCCTGCGCCTGTTTTTGGGCGGCGATGCGGCCATGGTGGTGCCCGGCCTGCTGGTGTTCTACGGGCTGGCGCTGCTCAATGCCAGCAAGTACACGCTGGAGGAAATCCGCTGGCTGGGCCTCACCCAGATTGGGCTGGGCTTGCTGTGCATGCTGCTGCCGGGCTGGGGCCTGCTGTTTTTCGCTTTGGGCTTTGGCCTGGGCCACATCGGCTACGGGCTGGTGATGTACAACCGCTACGAGCGGCCGGGCACAACCGGCGCGGCACCTAACTCTGCAGTAGCCCGGTGAAGCACCTCATTCACACCCTTAACAAGGCCTTCGACCACCGTGTGCGCCTGGGCGTCATGGCCGTGCTCATGGCCAACGATGCCGTCAGCTTCAACGACTTGAAAGAAGTGCTTGACCTCACCGATGGCAACCTCGCCAGCCACGTGGCCGCCCTCGAAAAGGCCGAATACGTGCTGGTGAGCAAGCAGTTCATTGGCAAGAAGCCGAACACAACCTACTCGGCCACCAAGGCGGGCAAAACCGCTTTTCAGCAGCATCTGGCCACCCTAGAGAAACTTTTGCGCCCGTAAAAACTGAGTGACAAATGCAAGAATCTTTTTTTTGTATTTAACTTTGAATTACAAAGTTCTTTTAAAAAAACGAATTTTATGACTGATTACACACAACCTTCCGCGTCGTGGCCGGCTGGGCCGGTTCCTCGGCCGGTGTCATCGGCCGCACAAGCCGCTTGGCGTCCCGCTGCCGCGCCGCTTTCCCGGGCCCAGAAGCTGCTCCTGCCGCTGGGTGCGCTGCTCTTCGACTGGCTGTTTTGCCTGCAGGGAGCTGGGCCGAACGTGTTTGTGTTCGCTGTTTTTGTGGTGGCGGCGCAGCTGGTGCTATTGCCCAAAGTAGCAGCGGTGCGGCGCTCTGGCTATTTCTGGCTGATGGTGGGCGGCAGCTTGTTCAGCGGTGGCATGATGGCCGTGTACGGCTCGGGCGTGGCGGCGCTGGCGTGTGGAGCCTCGGTGCTCATGCTGCTGGGCTACGTCAACCAGCCGCACCTGCGGCTGGGGGTATATGCCTTGCTCACGGCTGTGGGCAGCGGGGTGCAGGGAGGGCCGCGGGTGCTGCTGGGGCTGAGTGCGCCGCGCTATGCTGGTGAGGGCGTGCGTCGCGGCTGGTTCTACGGCCGGCTGCTGCTGGTGCCGCTGCTGGGGCTGGGAGGCTTTCATCTGCTGTTTATGGTCGCCAACCCCCGGTACTTGGCCTACTTTGCCCGGGTGATGGACGCGCTGGGCGAGTTCCTGCTGTGGCTGCTGCCGGAAATGACGCTGGTGCACGTGGTGTTCCTCACGCTGGGTTTTCTGGTCACGGCGGGGGCGGTGGTGCTGGTGCCGGTGTATTTATATGCCGACCACGAATCCCGTTTCGGGGAATTTATCCGACGGCAGCGCGACCGGGTGGCGTCGTTTGCCGTGCGCCGGCCCAATTTCCAGCCCAACACCCGCCGCGCCCTCGACCTGCGCAAGGAATGGGTGGCGGCAGTGGTCCTCTTTGCCCTCGTGAATGCCCTGCTGTTGGTGGTAAATGCCATCGACGTCAACTGGCTGTGGTTTGGGTTTGTGCCCAAGCCGGGGTTCGACCTTACCCAGTTTGTGCACGAGGGTACTTACGTGCTCATTTTCAGTATTCTGCTGGCCATGGGCATTGTGCTGTGGTTTTTCCGGCGCAACCTCAATTTCTACGTGCCCGGCCTGCCGTGGCTGCGCTGGGGCGCTACGGTGTGGGTGGTGCAAAATGCGGTGCTGGCCGTGTCGGTGGGGCTGCGTAATTATTACTACATCCAGCACAGTGGCTTGGCTTACAAGCGCATAGGAGTGTGCTTTTTTCTGCTGCTGGTATTTTTCGGGCTGGGCACGGTGCTACTCAAAATCTGGCAGCGCCGCTCGGCCTACAGCCTCGTTCGGCTAAATTTTCTGGCGGTATACGCGGCGGTGCTCCTGCTGGCCGCCGGCAACTGGGAGGTCTGGATTGCCCGCTACAACCTGCAGGCCCGGTTCCGCAGCATCGACATTGGCTTTCTGCTCGACATGCCCGGCCGGGTGCTGCCCACGCTGGTAGCCCGGCGCGCGCTCATCAGCACGGCCCCCCACCTCACGGCCGAAGCCGAACACGGTGGCACCGAAAGCATCTCGGCACCCGAAGCCCAGCGCCGGCTCGACGTTGCCATGGCCGCCTGGCGAAGCCGCTACCAGGCCCGCTCTAACTGGCAGGGACGCACTTACACCGACTGGCGCACTGCTCAGGCCTTGCGGGCGCAATAGTGCTGACACCTTATTTCAACCGCAAAACTTCAGCCGCCATGACCGGACTTTCCCAACTTCTGCTCACATTTCTGGGGCTGCTTTTCTGTGCCGGCGACGTGGCCATCCTGGGTGTGCTGCTTACGTGGCAGGAACGTGCGCCCTCCCCCGATGCCCGCCCTCCCCCGATGCCCGCCGTCACCGGCTGCTGCGCACGGTGTTGCCTCTGGCGGTGGTGCTGGTGGCGCTGTTGCTTCTGGCCTTCGTGCAAATCATGCTGCTGTGGTCAGAGCAATAGCCCATTCGGGGCATTTTCTTTCACTTGCTTTGAAAGTAAACGGGTTAACTGGTGCTTGTTGTTTGTTGCCAGCCAAAGGGTTGTGAGCATGCAAACAACGAGAGATTGATGACTTATCAACTCATGCGTAATACGCCAATAAGCCAGCCACTTGGGTGGCCGCAGGTGCCGCTGCGGTTGTGGCTTACGGCGGGCCTTGGGGCATTGCCTGCGGCAAATACGTTGCTCCCGGCAGGAATATGGCGCAATACGCCGAGTGAGTCATCATTGCCAGCTGGGTTTTCGTGTCCGTCTTATACTCGTTACCACAATGATGGCTGTGGGCGTCGCTGACGTAAGGCTGTAAGTCACCACGTCAAAATGCCGCAATCAAGGCACTGAGTGAGTAGGGTTAAATAATGTCTGCGGTAATACAAGTAATTGTATTACAGGCTGTAATCGTGTAAAAAATGTGACGCATCGCAGGTAGAAATAATTGCTTATTCAGGATTATTGTTTAGCTTGGCGGCCCTTTCTGCCTGTCCTGTTCAAAGAGGGCCGTTGCGGTTTACTTTTTGCCTGCTTGCCATGCCCCGAACCCTGCTCTTACTGGTCCTGTTCATCGCCCTGGTCGTAGAATTGGCGCTGACGGGAGGGGCCTTTTTCGCGCCGGCTTTCACCCTCACGCAGTTTGGGGCGAAATACGGGCCGGAAACCAAGTTCCTTACCTACATCATCGGGTGGCTGCTGTTGTTTGTGTCGCTGGCGGCCCTGGTGGCGTTTGGGCAGGTATGGCAACGGCGACCCAGCTACGCCACGTGGTGCTACGTGCTGGGCCTGTGGTGGATAGGTATTGGCATCGGCATTTACTACACCTTCGGTAAACCCGACAACTTGTTGCTGGATTCCGTAAAAGGACTGCTCATTGTGGTGCTGACCTGGTACTGCCAGCGCACCCGCATGATGATACGGCGCTACTAGCCGCAAATCAGTATCTTGGCGGCTAATTGGCTTACTCCTAACAGCATCTGCCTTATGCCCACTTCTCACGTGCACCCGCTGCCAGCTGTTCCCAAGCTCTCGCGCATTGGCCGGGCATTGGCCGGCGCGCAGGTGCTAAAAGAGACGCTGAGCATCATATTTCTGGGCCTTCCGCTGGTGAAAGCAGCGCCGCTGGTGCTGCTGTCGGCGCTGCCAGGGGTGGTGCTCTACCTGCTGCACTGGCATTTGGCCCTGGGCCGGGCCGGGCGGGTATTTGCTACGGCCGTATGGGTGTTTACCCTGCTCGATGAACTGTGGGGGCTGCTGTTGTTTCAGGAGCTGGACTCGCCCACGCGCAATCAGGTTCGGTTGCTGCACTGGAGCTATTTCCTGGGCCTGGCCATTATCCTGCTGGCCCTGGGCGAATTGGTGTGGCGCTGGCAGCGCCGCCGGGCCAAGGCCCAGCGCAACGTGCACCACCAGGCCCTGCTGGCCGCCCGGCAGCGCAGATAAAGTTGTCTCCGGGCCCCGGCAATTTTGCCAGCGCCGGAAAACTACTGACCTTGCGGGGCAGGCGGCTGGTATATTTGCCGTTCCTCGCGGCGGGGCCGCACCCGGTTGGGTGGCTGTCCCGTCTTCCACCAGTTGCCCCGCATGGCCAACCTCAAACCAACTGCTGCCTCCGCTTCTACCGGCCCCAAACCCACTGCTACGCGCCGTCGTTGGCTGTTGCGGGTCACTAGCTGGGCCTGGGTCCTGTTTGGGTTGGTGGTGATACTGTTCCTGGTGTACCCCGTTTTGGTGAGTACCAATTTTATGTTTCTCTTTGGCAAGTCGCCCAGCCTGGCCGACCTGGAAAACCCTAAAGTGGAGCGCGCCTCAGAGTTGTACACGTCCGATGGCGTGCTGATTGGCAAGTACTTCCGCGAAAATCGCTCGCCGGTGCCGCTGAGTAAAATGTCTCCTCTGCTCATCAAAGCCCTCGTTGCCACGGAAGACGTGCGCTACTACGAGCACTCCGGCATCGACCTCACGGCCGTGCTGGGCGGCTTCTATGCTTCTCTGCGGGGGGAGAAGCGCGGGGGCTCCACCATCACCAGCAGCTGGCCAAAAACCTTTATAAAATTCGGCGGCAGCAAAGCCGCGGGGCCCTGGGCTACATCCCGGTGGTGAGCACCATTGTGGCCAAAACCAAGGAATGGCTCACGGCCGTGGACCTGGAGCAGCGCTACACCAAAGAGGAAATTCTGCGGATGTACCTCAACACCGTGGAGTACGGCTCCAGCGCCTTCGGCATCAAAGTAGCCGCCAAAACCTTCTTCAACACCTCGCCCGACAGCCTCAAGCCCGAAGAAGCCGCCATGCTGGTGGGCGTGCTCAACAACCCCACCGCCTACAATCCGCGCTTCCATCCGGTGGCGGCCCTGCGGCGGCGCAACGTGGTGCTCGACCGCATGGGGCAGTCCCAGGTATTGCCAGCCGCCGAAATCGCCGCGCTCAAAACCACGCCTATCGTGCTCGATTACCACGTGGAAAAGCACATCGACGGGCCCGATACCTACTTCCGCAGCGCCATCAGTCAGTTTGTGGATGCCTGGTGCGACAGCACCGGCCACGACATGTACCGCGACGGCTTAAAAATCTACACCACCATCGACTCCCGCATGCAGGCCCATGCCGAAGATGCTTTGCACGAGCGAATGAAGGCCCTGCAGCGCCAGTTCGACAACTTCTGGCGCAACAAGGGCCGGGACCCGTGGGTGGACGACGAAGGCAATGAAATACCCAACTTCATTGCCACCCAAATGAAGCGCACGCAGAGCTACAAAACCCTCGCCAACCGCTACAAAAACCAGCCCGCTCGCCTGGATTCGGCCCTGAATGCCAAGCGCCCGATGAAGGTGTTTACCTGGAAAAAGGACGACGGCGATACCACCCTGGTCATGTCGCCGCTCGATTCGCTGGCGTACTATAAGCACTTCCTGCGTGCCGGCATGATGACCATGGACCCCTACACGGGGCACATCAAAGCCTGGGTGGGCGGCCTCGACTACCGTTTTTTTCAGTACGACCACGTGAAGCAGGGCCGGCGCCAGGCCGGCTCCACTTTCAAGCCCTTTGTGTACCTCACGGCCCTCGACAACGGCTATTCGCCCTGCGACCGCATTCGCGACGAGCGGGTGACCATCAACTACGTGGAAAACGGCCAGCCCATGGAGTGGAAGCCCGACAACGTGACCCGCGAATACACGGGCATCAACATGACGCTGCGCTATGCCATGGCCCGCTCCGTGAACTCGGTGACCGCGCAGCTCACCGAGAAAGTAGGGTGGGAGAACGTGGCCAAATACGCACACAAAATGGGCATCACCAGCCCCCTGCTGGCGGTGCCCAGCATCGGCCTGGGTTCGGGCGGCGACGTGAGCGTGTTTGAAATGGTGAATGCCTACAGCACGTTCATGAACAACGGCTTCCGCAGCGAACCGCGGCTGGTTACGCGCATCGAAGACCGCAACGGCAACGTCATCAAGCAGTTTGACCCGGTGCAGAAACGCGCCATCTCCGCCGAAACGGCCTGGCTGATGACCTACATGCTGCGCGGCGGCATGGAGGAGCCCGGCGGCACCTCCCAGGCCCTGTGGGACTACGAACTCTTTCGCAACAACAACCAGATAGGTGGCAAAACCGGCACCACTTCCAACTACTCCGACGGCTGGTACATGGGCATGACCAAAGACCTGGTGACCGGCGTGTGGGTGGGTGGCGAAGACCGCAGCACGCACTTCACGGGCTCGCAGCAGGGCGAGGGAGGCCGTACGGCCCTGCCCATCTTCGGCAAGTTCATGGAGAAGATATACCGCGACAAAGAGCTGGACTACACCCAGGGCCCTTTCCCACAGCCCTCCGTCAAAATCAGCAAGAAATACAATTGCGTGTCGCCCGCTGAGCCGCGCCGCCGCGCCGAACCCGTGGACACCATCGCCGCCGACAACCTGCTGGAGCGGATGAACGCCGGCACCGGCGGGGTGCCCGACAGCCTACCGCGCCGCTAAAACCGCAGGGAGGCACCGCCCAAAGGCATTTTGGCGTGTTACTGCCTTGTTAAAAATGTGTCTAAGTATCCTAACAGCATGACGTTCTTGGGCTACTGACTCACTTCTGATAGGGCGTATTAAATAACAACCCGAACTGCGTTACTCGTCGGCGTACAGCGACTCCAGCGCCTCTCGCAACTCCGGGTACTCAAATGAGAAGCCGTGGTCTAGGACTTTCTTGGCGCTCACCCGCTGCGAGGCCAGCACAATGTCGCTCATCTCGCCCAGGGCGAGCTTGAGACCGAAGGCCGGTACCTTGGGCAGCACCAGGCGACGGTGCAGCACCTGGGCCAGCGTTTCAGTGAATTGCAGGTTGGTGACCGGCGCCGGGGCCACGGCGTTGTAGGTGCCGCGCCAGGTGGAGTCGTCTATCATGGCCATGAACAGGCGGCAGAGGTCGTCGAGGTGAATCCAGGACATGTACTGCTTGCCGCTGCCCAGCGCCGCGCCGGCACCCAGCTTCATGGGCCGCGCCATCTGGGGCAGGGCACCGCCTTCGGTGCTCAGCACAATGCCGATGCGCGGCACCACCGTGCGGATGCCCAGCGCCGCCACCGGCTCGGCAGCCAGCTCCCACTGGTGGGCCACATCGGCCAGAAAGTCGTGAGTAGGCAGGCCGGGCGGGGTTTCCTCGGTGAGCACAATGCTGGCGGTGTCGCCGTACACGCCAATGGCCGAGGCCGAGATAAAGGCCCTTACGTGGTGGTTGGACTTGGCCAGCTCGCGGTGTAGCAGGGCCAGGCCGCCGAGGCGGCTGGTCATGATGTCGCGCTTGCGCTCATCGGTCCACTTGCCGTCCGACACGCTGGCACCGGCCAGATTCACGATGTAGTCCGCGTAAGGCACGGCCGCCTCGTCGATGGTGCCCGCGCGCGGGTCCCAGCGGAAGGTGCGGTAATGGCTGCTTTTGGCGGGTTCGCGGCTTAGCAGTGCCACTTCGTAGCCGCTGTCAATCAGTATTTCAGACAGGCGGGAGCCGATGAGACCGGTACCGCCGGTGATGAGGACTTTGCGGGGAGAATTTTCGGTCATGGCGCTAATAACAGGCAAAGGTAGAACGGCGCGCCGGTGGTTTCGGCACACGCGTCGAAACTGCCGGGCTTCCGTTCCGGAGCGTGAACGTACAACGAGCCTGCTTACTTTCCAATCTGCCGCAGAAACTCCCCGCGCAACGCCTCGTCCATCGCAAAGCGCCCGCTGTATTCGCTGGTCAGCGTGGAGCTGCTGGTATCGTTCACCCCGCGGCTCATCACGCACAAGTGGTCGGCTTCGATGAGCACGGCCACGTCGTCGGTGCCCAGGCTCTGCTTCAGCTCTTCGGCAATCTGGCGGGTGAGGCGCTCCTGCACCTGCGGCCGCCGGGCGTAGTACTGTACCACCCGGTTGAGCTTGCTCAGGCCCACCACGTTGGCGCCCGGCAGGTAAGCCACGTGGGCCTTGCCAATAATGGGCACAAAGTGGTGCTCACAACACGAAAACAGGGTGATGTCGCGCTCCACCAGCAGCTGGTGGTAGTTGTAGCGGTTCTCAAACATGCGCACTTCCGGCCGGTTTTTCGGGTCGAGGCCCTTGAACCATTCCTGCACGTACATCTTGGCCACACGGCGCGGCGTGCCGGCCAGGCTGTCGTCGGTCAGGTCAGGCCCAGCTGCCGCATGATGGCCTCAAAATGGCCACTGATAGAACCGGATTTGCTTGCCGCAGAATCGTCAGGTTCCCCCTCTTTTTTGGAGAGGGGGTCTGCCCCGGAGGGGTCCCGTGAGGTTGGCATGTGAGCCCGTTGCGCATCAGCCCTTAGTAGTCGCCCACGGTGCCCACCGTCAGCTGCTCCAGGGCGGTGGCCAGTTGGGCATCGTTGGGTGCTACGCCGTGCCACTTGTGGCCATCCATCATAAAATCGACGCCGTAGCCCATTTTGGTGTCCATCACGAACATGACGGGCTTGCCCTGGCCGGTGGCGGCCTGCGCGGCTTCGAGGGCCGGCAGCAGGGTGGCGTAGTCGTTGCCATCGGCTTCGAGCACGTGCCAGCCAAAGGCTTCAAACTTGGAGCGCAGGTCGCCGAGGCCGGCGATTTCGGCGGTGGAGCCGTCAATTTGCTGGCCGTTGCGGTCGATGATGCCGATGAGGTTGTCGATTTTGTGGTGGGCGGCGTACATAATGGCCTCCCAGTTCTGGCCCTCCTCCAGCTCGCCGTCGCCCATGAGCACGAACACGCGGCGGTCGTCGCCGTTGAGCTTTTTGGCCTGGGCGGCGCCGCAGGCCACGCTCAGGCCCTGGCCCAGCGAGCCCGAAGCCACGCGAATGCCGGGCAGGCCCTCATGCGTGGTGGGGTGGCCCTGCAGGCGCGAGTTGAGCTTGCGGAACGTGGCCAGCTCGCTCACCGGGAAGTAGCCCGAGCGCGCCAGCACCGAGTAAATGGTGGCCGAAATGTGCCCGTTGGAGAGGAAAAACAAGTCCTCGCCCGTGCCGTCCATGTTGAACGGCTGGGGGGTGTGTTTCATCACCTTGAAGTAGAGCGCCACCAGCAAATCGGTGCAGCCCAGCGAGCCGCCGGGGTGGCCGGAATTCACGGCGTGTACCATGCGCACGATGTCGCGCCGCACCTGCGCAGCAATTTCTTTTAAGTCAGCAGTAGCAATTTCAGCGGTCTGGGGCATATCAAGTAAGAAATTTGTTGGTCTGGTAAAGGTAAGACCACGGGCGCAAGTTGGGCAACGGAAGCTCAGGCAACCTGGTGCGCGAACTCGCTCAATCCATCCAAATAACAGGCCTTTTTAGCTGCAAACCAGTACCTTATGTAGCTATACACCAGCAAGCGCCTGAACGTCATGCTGAGCTTGTCGAAGCATCTCTACCGCTTCGTTGAATCAGCATTGATACTACTGCGGTAGAGATGCTTCGACAAGCTCAGCATGACGCTCATGTTAATTCAAGCTGCTTTTCAGCTGCAGCCAAAAGCCCAGTGGCTAGAGCAATTGCGCGGCGTGCTCCTTGGTGTCTACTTTCTTAATCACCTTGTCAATCACCCCGTTTTCGTCAATGAGAAACGTGGTGCGCACGGTGCCCATGTAGGTTTTGCCGTAGTTTTTCTTTTCCTGCCACACGCCGTAGTCCTGCACTATTTTTTTATCGGTATCCACCAGCAGCGGGAAGGGCAGGTCGTACTTGAGGGCGAATTTCTTGTGGGCGGCCTCGCCGTCTATGCTCACGCCGATGACCTTGATGTTGCGGGCGGTGAGCTCCTCCTGGTGGTCGCGCAGGTTGCAGGCCTGGGCGGTGCAGCCGGGCGTATCGTCCTTGGGGTAGAAGTACAGCGCCACGCGCTGCCCGCGCAGGTCGGCCAGGCTAATGGTGTTGCCGTCCTGGTCGAGGGCGGTGAAATCAGGGGCGGGTTGGCCGGGTTCGAGGAGCATATTTTTAAAGGTTATGAGGGTACGAGGGCTGAATATTAGAACGTCATGCTCATCTGGCGTCCGCGCAGCCGAAGCATCTCTCCTGCGCCTCTTGTCATGATTAATCTGGCGTACCGAAGGAAGCATCCTTTCACCGGCGAACAACTCGTTTCTCGGGGACAAGGTCCTTCGCTGGGCTCAGGATGACAAGAGGCGCAGGAGAGATGCTTCGGCAAGCTCAGCATGACGTTCTGTTTTTCCTGTGCTATTCACCACAGGTTACAAGCTCAGCGGAATCACCCGCTCGTTGCCGGCCTGGTCGGTGAGGCGCAGCTCGGCGGGGCCGCGCAGGCGCGGGCCCAGCGTGTCGGTGGGTACGGTGAAGAGCGTGGAGTTCTTGTGCTCGAATCGCAACAGCCGGAATTTGCCACCCACAAATAGGCGGTAGCTGGCCAGGCCCGAGAGGTCGTCGCTCACCCGGAAAAGCAACTGGCCGGCCGGCCGCCCTGCCAGGCTGCCCTTCGGCGCCACCGAATCGGTGAGAATGCGGTAGGAGGCGAACTGCCGAATAGACGCCGTAATCTGGCCTTTGTCGTCCCACTTGCCGCCCACATAGGCCTTGCCGCCGTTTTTGGTAGCCGAGTAAATGGCGGTGCGGGCGGGGTCGGTGGGCGGGGTGGCGGGCTTTAGGGTGAGGGTGACGGGGCGGTAAAGGGGTAGCGCGGGGCTGCCCACCGTCCAGAAACCGCGGCCGGTGGCTTCGGGCAGGAAAGTGGTGCCCACGTACACGTTGTCGAACACCGACTCGGGGCCGAAAGCCAGGTTGAGGTAGGCGGTGGCGTAGCTGGTTTCTTTGCCCGCGGCCACCAGCAGCTGCCGGTCAAATTTCTTGGTGATGCCCCCGAAGCGCAGCGAATCGGGCAAGCCGGCGCGCAGGTCGTAGAGGTACACGTTTTCGCTGTTTTGGGTGTAGCTGGGCTTAATTTCGAGGCGGCGGCTGCCACGCAGCAGCACCAGATTAGCAGCTCCCGAGTCGGCGCTGGGGTCCGTGGCCACGGCCTTGAGCAGGTTGCGCGTGACCTCAAAGCGCAGGGCCGGCTTTTTGGCCGCCGCCGAGCGGGTTTTGAAGTAGGCGGGCTGCTCGCCGCGCAGCACCAAGCGCACCGGCGTCTGGTTGTTGTAGGAATCGGCCAGCGTGATATCGATGTTGTACACCTTGCCCGGTTCTACCAGCAGGCGGCCCTTGGTGGGGCCGGTGTTGTATATACTTAGGTCGTTGCCCTCGTCCACCCACAGCTTCTGCATGGTGCGGCCCTGGCCGTACTGGTAGGCGAAATCCACAAAATTGGCCACCTGCCGCGTGCCTACCGGGAAGGGCACGGCGTCGATGTTGTGCTCGTAGAACGGCTGGCCGTTCACCTGCATCGTCACGCGCTGAATGCCGTTTTTGTTCCAGGCATTGTCAAACCTATCGAAGCCCTGAATGAGCAGGCCCACCGCGCCAAAGCAGCTGATGGTGTCGGGCCATACCGTGGCCGCACCCGGCCCCGGCAGCACCTTGGGCGCAAACACGGCCTTGGCAAACACACGCTGCACCCGCGAGTCGATGCCCAGCGGCTCCAGGCCGAAGGCCTGCAGCGTAGGCGCTACGTGGTCTTGTATCTCCGGAAAGCCGCCCCACTGCAGCGGGTTGTACTGCCGGTCCTGCGCGTCGCGCACTTCCCAGTGCAGGTGCGGGCCCGCCGAGCCGCCGGTGTTGCCGGACAGGGCCACCACCTCGCCCCGCTTCACCGGAAACTGGTCTTTTTCGAAGAAGGCTTCCAGCTCGTAGCTCTCCTTTTGGTACTGGCGGCGCTGCAGCTCGGCGGCCACAGGGCCACGGAATTCGTTGAGGTGGCCGTACACGGTGGTCAGGCCGTTGGGATGCGTGATGTAGAGCACGTTGCCGTAGCCGAACGACGACTGCTTGAGGCGCGAAATGTAGCCCTCGGCCGCAGCGTACACGGGCTGATTTACCCCGCCGCCGGTTTTGATGTCGAGGCCGCCGTGGAAGTGGTTGGGCCGCAGCTCGCCCATGCTCCCGGCCAGAAAACCGGGCTTGCCCGGCGCAATGGGAAACAGAAAATACCCGGGCGGCACCGTGGGCCGGCCCTGGGCCAGCATCTCACTGATGGAGCTAGCTCGCTCCGCGGTGTCGGCCTCCTGGCCGTCGGCCAGGCCCGGCACTACCACCCCCGCCACCACTCCAAGCCCCAAAACCAGCTTGGCAATATTCCTGAAAACGCTCACTTTCAACTTCTTTCTTATCACAACAACGGTTTTTATGCTCTCACTCCTACCCTGGTTCATACGTAGGCGGCGCAATTAGTTTGCCAGGCTTTAGCGTGGCACTCTCCCTAACAACAGTCCTGCCGGCCACCGGCGCGGCCTCTTTGTTATCGTGTTTGGAATTTATAAGCACGTCATGCTGAGCTTGTCGAAGCATCTCTACCGGGCAAGTAATCAATTTTACTACTGCGGTAGAGATGCTTGACAAGCTCAGCATGACGTTCTCGTGAGTGGCAACGTGCTTGCTGGTTGTTCGGCATGATGACGTTCTGCTGATTATATAAACCGCTTCACTGCTCCAACGCCCGGCTAACGAATGCCCAGCTCCAGTATTTTCTCGTCTTCCAGAAATCCTTCCAGCTGGTCGCCCAGCTTCACGGGGCCCACGCCGGCGGGCGTGCCGGTAAATATCAGGTCGCCCATTTTCAGGGAAATGTACTTCGACACGAAGCTGATGATGCGGGCAAACGGGTGCAGCATCAGGCCCGAGTTGCCGGTTTGGCGGGTTTCGCCGTTCACGGTCAGGTGGAAGTTGATGTTGGCCAAATCGGCGAATTCCGCCACCGGCTTGAAGGTCTGTGAAATGGGGGCCGAGCCGTCGAAGGCCTTGGCCAGCTCCCAGGGCAGGCCCTTTTTCTTGAGCTCGCTCTGCAGGTCGCGGGCCGTGAAATCGATGCCCAGCCCAATGGCGTCGAAATAGGTGGGGGCAAATTGCTCGTCGATGTGGCGGCCGTTTTTGCACACGCGCAGCACCAGCTCCAGCTCGTGGTGAATGTCCTGCGAAAACTCCGGCACGAAAAACGGCTGCCCCCGCTGCAGCAGCGCGGTTTCGGGCTTGAGGAAAATGACGGGGGCCGAGGGCACTTCGTTGTGCAGCTCGGCAATGTGGTCGGCGTAGTTGCGGCCGATGCAGATGATTTTCATAAGGAAGCGCGGGGCGTAACGGGCAAGGCTCAAAACTACGGCCCGGCGCGGGCTTGCGGCAACCCGGCGGCGGCATTTCCCTCCCCGCTGGCCCGCCGCCGCTAAACTTTTACCCGCCCTGCTGCCGTATAGCTGGCAACGGCGGTCCCGGTTTGGGCCCCACCCACGGCGGCGGGCAGCCAGAAAAAACACTTCGCCCTTTAGCCGCCGCTTGTTTCCATACATACTTATTATTGCCATGCTAAAAAAATTCGCCCTCCTCGCCAGCCTCACGGTGCTGGCCGCTTGCTCCACGGTGCCCATCACGGGCCGTCGCCAGCTCAGCCTGGTCAGCGATGCCGAAATCAACACGCTGGCCGCCCAGCAGTACCGCGAAGTCATTGCCAAAGGCCCGCTGTCCAACAATTCGCAGCAGGTAAACCTGGTGCGCAACGTGGGCCGGCGCATTCAGGCAGCCGTGGACACCTATTTCCGCCAGCAGAACGCCTCCGACCAGCTGGCCGGCTACCAGTGGGAGTTCAACGTCATTCAGGACGACAAGCAGCAGAACGCCTGGGCCATGCCCGGCGGCAAAGTGGCCGTGTACACCGGCATCCTGCCCATTACGCAGGACGAAAACGGCCTGGCCGTGGTGATGGCGCACGAGGTAGCGCACGCCGTGGCCAAGCACGGCTCCGAGCGCATGAGCCAGGGCCTGATACAGCAGCTGGGCGGCCAGGCCTTGTCGGCGGCCCTCTCTACCAACGCCCCCGCTACGCAGCAGCTGGCGCTGCAGGCGTTTGGCGTGGGCTCGCAGCTGGGCATGCTCCGCTACGGCCGCAACCAGGAAAGCGAAGCCGACCACCTGGGCCTGATATTCATGGCCCTGGCCGGCTACAATCCCGAAGGAGCCATTGCGTTCTGGCAGCGCATGGAGGCCAACGGCGGCGCCTCGCCCCCCGAATTCCTGTCCACGCACCCCTCCAGCGGCACCCGCATCGCCGACATTCAGCGCGAGCTGCCCCAGGCCCGCAAGTACTACAAGCCCCGCTAGTTTTCAATAATTGCCTGGCCAGATACGGCCCACCACGCTTAAGCAGTAGCGCATAAGTAATCGTAATTGAATTAAAAAAGAACGTCATGCTGAGCGAAGTCGAAGCATCTCGCGTGCCATAGCAAATTCAGTCCATTGAATTACTGCCACACGCGAGATGCTTCGACTTCGCTCAGCATGACGTTCTTTTATGTTCGATTCATTATGGACATCTACTTCGCATCACGGGCCGTATCCGGCTAAGTTTATAAGTACCGGTTCGAGGTTGGAGTACCTTGGCCTGCTATTTGACCATTCGTTTTCTCCCGAACCGTTACTTATCACCCTCTGCACATGCGTATTATTTCCCGCCTGCTGGGCTTTGGCTTGCTGAGCATCCTGGTTCTGCTGGTGATGTCCTGCGAATCGACGAAACCGACAACTAGTGAGTTCGGCAGCCCCAACCGCGTTAGAGGTGCCGTGCTGGCCAAACCCGAAAGCCGCCAGATTGTGCACTTCACCGACAGCACCGCCGAGTACACCACCTCGCGCAGTGAGCTGGCCACGGCCTTTATCCGGGAATTTGGCGACGGCACCGTTATCGACAAAATACAGGTGCGCAAAGCCCCCGTGGACGCCGGCGGGCCCGTGACCTACTACCTCATTGGCATGGGCCTGCGCAGCGGCAGCTTCCGGGCCATGGCCCTGCCCCTTACCAGTGGCGGCGACGACACCTACTACCTGCGCCCCGGCGCCGAGCGCTACATTCTCAGCAGCGTGGGCTGCCCCGCCTGCTACTTCAACTTCGACAACGGCCGCATTGTAGGCGCCATCTGCTCCGAAAACGCCCCCGGCAGCCATTGCGACCTCAAAGTAGAAGTCAACAACTCCCTCTTCACCGCCCGATGAACACCACCGGCAAATGGCTGCTCCGCGCCGCCCTCACCGCCCTGGCGCTGCTCATCACCACCGACACCAACCGGCCGCGCAAGCCCGCGCCAAAACCAAAAAAGCCCGCTGAATAGCGGGCTTTTTTGGTTTTGGCGCGATACTGTGTAGCATTACCTCCTTCAAGTTAAGGAGTTGTTAGTTTTCAACAATTGAGTTGAAAAAAAGTGAATAAAGAATGCTAAAGCAGATAATGCAGTAAAATCTGATTGATGGGCATAAATGTCACGTTCACGAAGTTGTATCGAGTGTTGCCGGTTATGACATCGGTTTCCTGCTGGCTAATTATTCCGACTGTCGACCCCTCAACTGTGGCCTTAACCCTCGCATAAGCCATGCTCACGGTTGCTTCGGCAGTTGCGTACAGCTTGTGGTGCAGGGCATAGCGAACACCCACAAAAGGTAAAAGTGCAACTTGGTAATATCGGTCGACGCTAGTACTTGTTTTGCGGGCAATTTCCCCGTTGCCCGCGTTCGTCGTTCCTTCCACATGCGAACGCATGTACTTAAAGCCAGTTGCTAAATCAGCACCCGCCGTGGCTGTCCAACGACGCGACAATGCTCGGGAATACTCGCGGCCCACTTTTGCCGTCACGCCCATTGCAAAATTGTCGTTGGTGTAGTCGTAATTGTATAACGGGTCGGGCCGGCTGTCCAGTCGGTTGTTTAAGCTTTGATTGAGTTGCACCCCCAGCCGCAACAGACGGCGGCCTGGTTTGCCGTTTATACAGCAGCCCCACGGGCAAGCTGCGGTTGTTGCGAAAAAAGCCGTCGAGCACGGGGCTGGCCGTCAGGCCCAGATGGTGCCGGTAGAAGCGGGCGGTGTCGGGGGCTGGGGCGGTTTGGGCCTGAGCCGCACCGGTCAGGGCCAGCAGGCAAGCTACTGACAATAGGCGGGTAATCAACATGAGAAGAGAAAGAGAAAAGTGGGAGGATGCAACGATGTGCCCCTGACAGAACCCGGTGGCAAAGGTGAGCGGCAATTATGCCGCCAAAAAAGGACAAAACAGCCGTTTTTGTGACTTGTATTTAATTCACAAAAAAAAAATTTAACCTTGATTACAAAACGCAGATGCCCTTTCAGTAGCGTAACGCAGACTTTAACCTAAACCGTATTGCCCAACTATATTTCAATTGCGACATTGGCCTGATGAAAGAATCGGGCAGCCTGCCAATGTTCGTCGCTGGTTGGATTACCCCGTATTGCCAACACCCATAAATAGCGCCGCGCCGCGCGGCCGCCCCTGGGTGTGGGCAGCCACGCGGCGCGGCGAGAAAAAGGCGACGACAGCAGCTACCCCGTCACCGTGGCGGCCAGCGCAAGCCGGCTTCGACGCCAAAAAAGCCCGCTGCATAGCGGGCTTTTTTGATTGCTGACCAGTTTTTTCCGACTTTGACTAATGCTCGATGCGCACCTGCTGGCGCACGGTCTGGCCGGTCGCGTTGGGGTAGTGCAGGATGTAAAGCCCCGTTGGCAAGTGCTTTGTGTTGAGGTGTATCAGACCGGGCTTGGCACTGCGGTGGCTCACCGGCTGGCCTTGCAGGTTGTAGAGGGTTACCTCGCCCCCGCCCTGCTGCACATACAGCTTATCATCGGCTGGGTTGGGGTACACGGCTTCGGGCGCTGGCGTGGTACGGTACGCCCCGGCCTCGCACGGCTGCCCGTCGATGCTGCTGGCCGCATACAAGGTGCGGGTTGCGATGAGGCTGCCGCAGGCAGAAGAAGCCGTTACACTCACGCTTATGCTCTGGCCCGGCCCTGGGGTATACGCATTGATGGTCGAGCCACTAGTGGCCACGGCAACGCCGTCCACCTCCCAGCTGTAGCTGACATCAGTTGCCTGCTGCTGGTCGATGGTGGCGGTGAACTGAATGGGTTGATTCGCGCACACCTGGTCGTAGTAGAAAACCGACCCCGGACTGGGCGTCACGGCCAGCACCCGGTCGCCCAGTCCCACAATGACGGAACCAGTGGCGGAGCTACTCCCGCAACCACTGCCGCCGGCTACCACGTCCACCAGCACGGAACCGGAGGAATAGGGAGCCGAGGAGGCAGTTACCGTAATCTCGGGCCCTTGTGTAATATACCGATAGCTGCCGGGCGCGGTAGGGGCCACCGTAGTGGGCGTGAGAAACGAGCTGGGCAGCGTCCACTGGTAGCTTTGCGCACCGGGCACGGGGGCCACCCGCAGGGTCTTCGTTTCGCCCTGGCATAGGTTGGGCAGGGCGGTGAACACGGGCGGGGCCAGGTCGGAGCGCACCGTTACGGCGACCGGCGCGGCCGTCACGGTGGTGCTGGCCCCGTTGCGGGTATAGGTGGCCGTCAGGCCGATGCTGCCCGTGCCCACGCCGTTGAGGGTCAGCCCCGGGTTGTTGGAGTTGAGGCAGCAAAACGAGCGAACCACCCCGCTCACGGCAAACAGCGGACTGCTGAACCCACCACCGGCCGGAACCGGGCCGGTGAGGTAACGCACCTGCTGGTCAGACAGCGATTCGCCGCAGAACAGGGTCAGCGGCCCACCCTGCGGGGTGCGATTGCTGACAATAGTGAGCGCGGGCGTGGGCCGGTTGACCGTTGTGCTGAAAACCCTGCTAATGGAGTTCACCGTTGCGCCGGGATTGGTGCGGCCACTACAGGTGTTATCAATGGCTTGCACACTGATGGTGCCGCCGGTGCTGGGTGCCGGAAGTACCCTAATCTGATTGCCGCCCTGAACGCCCGTGCCCAGCGCAGCCTGGTAGCCATCGGTGACGTCTACCGCAGTGGTGCCGTCAGAAGTCCGGATAACGTTGTTGCCGGTCGCATCGGTATAGCGCCAGCCGCTGGGAATAATCCAGCGATACGTCACAGCGAACCGGGCCACTTGGTTCGGTGCCGGGCTTTGCGGCAGGGACAGCGCCGGTACCTTCAACACAAGACCCGTGTTATCGCCAAAAGGCAAGCTGTAAGGATTGGATACGGTGGTACCGTCGACTTGCAAAGGACCGGGCGTTTTGTCAATAATAGAACTGACGAAAACATTCAGCCTTGTGGGTTGAATGCTGTTTTTACTAGCATCAGTACAACCACTTAACACAGCTTGCAAATAACTTGAGAAAGGCGTGGTGCTTGCATCAGTGGGCACGTCATCCCAAATGACAGAGACTAGTCGCGAATTCTGACCGCTTGTGATTCGACCACCCACAGCCGTCCAAGTGATGGTGCTGCATCCGTCAGTGTTTGAATCGTTGCTGAGCGAATAAGCATAGGTGCGGCCAGCACATACCGCTCCTGCTTGGTGCGGGTCCGGAATAGACCTGAGTTGCCCATAGGCTATTCGCGCTTGTCCAATCAGCAGAAATCCAAATACAAGCGTTATCACTCGTAAGTAATTGTTTTTCATGTTAATGAGGAAATAGGTGAAAACTAAAGAGAAGCTGTGATGCCCACTAATTGAACAGGCTTAAAATGAAAGGTGAAATAGCTATTTTTTGTAGACCCCGGTCCTGAACTTCGCCAGGAAACGCCGTTACTGAACCGCTCAACCCATTCCCCGCTTCGCTCCTGGCTGGCGTAGACAATCGGCAAGGAGCTTTCGGCGAACACCGTGAGGCGCGCGCCCAGCGCGTAGGAAATGGAAGCAAAAGGCCGGCCCTGTACCAGCCAGCGCCGGACGTATTCCGAGCCGGTTCGGGTCGTCACGAACGGCCCCTGTGGCGATTGATTGATAACTTGCAACGCATAGCGTAGGTCTTGTCGGTCGTACCCAGCCCCGGCTTCCATGCCGTAGCCCCACTTGAAGCAGCGGCTGAGCGCGTGTTGCCACTCGTACCCAAAGAAGGCATTGACTGCCCAACTGCGGGTGTCCGGCCCGGTACTGGTGGTTGGCGGGATTGTCACCACCGTATCACGCCGGCCGTAAAACCCCACCAAGCGCAGGCGCAACGCCTGGCCGGGCTTGGTCTGTCGCTTGTAGATGAGCCCCAGCGGCAGACTGCGGTTCACTTTAAAGAACTGGTCGAGCTGCGGGCTGGCCGTCAGGCCCAGGTGGTGCCGGTAGAAGCGGGCGGTGTCGGGGGCTGGGGCGGGCGTTTGAGCCTGGGCCGTAGCGTTGGAATTGGTGAGCGTACTTGGTTGGGCACTGGCCACGTTGGACAGGCCCGGCAGCCCCAGCAGCAGCACGGCGGCGCACAGGCGGGTAATGAATGCTTTCATGGGACTATGGAAAAGAAGTGAATGGGTGATTAAAACGCATAGGTGGCCCCCACCAGCTGCACCGGCCGCCAAGCCAGGCCCACGCGGTTGGCGCGGACCCGCTGGTAGAGGAAGCGGTCGGCCTCGTCGGGCTTCGTAAACTCCCCGCGCACCTGGTACCTCACGCGCTGATGGGTGTAGGTCAGTGGCAGAGCCGTTTCGGCAAACAAGCGCAGCCGGGCCGTGGGGCGGTAGCTCAATCCGGCAAAGGGGCGTGCCTGCACCTGAAAGGCCTGGGTTGTGCGCTCGAAATAATCAACAACAAAGCCGCCGGGCGAATAAGGATAGCGGCGGGCGGCAGAAAAGCTCAACCGCTGGTAGCCCAGGCCCGCTTCCAGGCCATAGTCCAGGGCCACGCGCCGGCCCAGCGGGCGCTGCCAGCCGTAGCCGGCGAAAGCTTGCACCTGCCCGCTGCGGTAGCTCGGGCCGCTCACGTAGGCATCAATAACACCTCCAGGATTGTCGTCAAAGTTGGTTGAGTCGGCGTAGCTTAACTGGCCCACCAAGCGCAGGCGCAAAGACTTGGTCTGGGTTAACTGCCGCTGATAAAACAGCCCCACCGACAGGCTGCGGTTGTTGCGAAAGAAGCCGTCGAGCTGTGGGCTGGCCGTCAGGCCCAGGTGGTGCTTATAGAAGCGGGCCGTGTCAGGCGAGGCGGTTTGGGCCTGAGCCGCACCGGTGAGGGCCAGCAAGCAAGCTACTGGCAATAGGCGGGTAATCAACATGAGAAAAGGAAGAGAAAAGTGGGAGGATGCAACGATGTGCCCCTGGCAGAACCCGGTGGCAAAGGTGAGCGGCAATTGTGCCGCCAAAAAAGGACAAAACAGCCGTTTTTGTGACTAGCATTTAATTCACAAAAAAAAAAAATTTAACCTTGATTAAAAAACGCAAATGCCCTTTTAGCAGCTCAACGCGGGGGTTAACTTAAACAGCATTGCCCAACTATATTTCAATTGTGACATCGGCCGGATTACAGAATTGAAAAGACCGTCCGTAGGCAGCTGCGGCTGGATTATTCATTGTTTCCAGCCCCCATAAATAGCGCCGCGCCGCGCGGCCGCCCCTGGGTGTGGGCAGCCACGCGGCGCGGCGAGAAAAAAACAACGACAGCAGTTACCCCGTCACCGCAGCGGCCAGCGCCGGCAGGTCCAGCCCGTCGAACGTGCCGGACGACATGAGCAGCAGGTTGGCGTTGGCCCACTCCTGCTCGCGCAGGAAGGCGGCCAGCTCAGCGCTGTCGGTAATCACGCGCAGGTCGGGGCGCTGGAAGGCTTCGGCCACGGTGGCAGCAGCCAGCGGCGGCAGGCGCTTGTGGGCCAGCACCTGGGGGTTGAAGTACACCACGGCCACGTCGGGCGCGTCGAAGCAGTGGGCGTACTGCGGCAAAAACGCCGGGTTGAGGCTGCTGAAGGTGTGCAGCTCCAGGCAGGCCACCAGGCGCCGCTGGGGGAACTGCTTCTTAAAGGACGTGGACGTGGCCTTGAGCTTGCTGGGCGCGTGGGCAAAGTCCTTGTACACCACCGAGGTGGCGCCTTCCTTCACCAGTTCCAGGCGCCGGGCCGCGCCGGGGAAAGAGGCAATGGCCTTGAAGAAGTCTTTGCCCTTGATGCCCAGCTGCTTGCAGACCTCTTTGGCGGCCGAAATATTGCGCAGGTTGTGCTCGCCAAACACCTGAATGGCTACTTCCTCGTCCTTCTTATTGAGCAGGTACGTGCGCCCGTCGCGGATGACATGCTCGTGCGGGCCGTAGCCCACGTAGGTCACGTCGGGGTTGCTGGGCACGGCAATGAGCTGGGTTTGCTCGTCGTCGCGGTCATAGATGAGCACGCCGGCCTTGGGCGTCATGTCGGCAAAGATGCGGAACTGCTCGCGGTAGTTTTCCTCGGTGGGAAACACGTTGATGTGGTCCCAGCTGATGCCCGAAATCACGCCGATGTGGTGCTGGTAGAGGTGGAACTTCGGCCGGCGGTCTACCGGCGAGGCCAGGTATTCGTCGCCCTCGATGATGATGATGGGCGCCTCGTCGGTGAGCTGCACCATGAGGTCGAACCCTGCCAGCTGGGCCCCCACCGCGTAGTCGAAAATGCGGCCGTGGTAGCGCAGCACGTGCAGAATGCAGGCCGTGATGCTGGTTTTGCCGTGCGAGCCGCCGATGACGATGCGCTGCTTGTCGCGGCTGGCCTCGTAGATGTACTCGGGAAAGGAATAGATTTTGAGGCCCAGCTCCTGGGCCCGGAGCAGCTCGGGGTTGTCGGGGCGGGCGTGCATGCCCACAATCACAGCGTCGAGGCCGGGGGTGATGTTGCCTACGTCCCAGCCCTCCTGCGCGGGCAGCAGGCCGGCAGCGGCCAGGCGGCCTTTGGCGGGCTCAAAAATCTCGTCGTCGGAACCCGTCACGTGGGCGCCGCGCCGGTGCAGGGCCAGCGCCAGGTTGTGCATGATGCTGCCGCCCACAGCGATGAGGTGAATGGCTTCTGGTTTCGGGCTGCGGCTCGTTGCTTCCAAGGTGGTTTGTTGTCGGTTGGTAGTTGCTTGTTGTTAGTTGTTGGTTGTCGGTTTTAGAACAATCCTAACAACTGACAACCGACAACTGACAACCCAATTAGCGGGCCGCGAAAGTACACAATCTGCGCCGCCGGAGCTCTGCCATAACCAAAAGAATCGACTTCCGCCGCCTATCTTTTCCCCGCTCCCGGGGTTAGCTTTGTATACATGGTGTGCGGCCGGACTTCCGGGAAAAGCCCAACCCTACTTTATCGCTGCCCTATACCCCTGAGATGCTATGCAAGACCGGATGGACGACCGCCTGAAGCAATCCGCAGCCCGAGCCAAAGCGGCTTTGGGGCCCCGCGGCGCTGCCGGGATGGTCCCCTTCAACGCGGGCGCGGCCGGCAAGCTGCCGCCGCAGGCCCCCGAGCTCGAAATGGCCGTGCTTGGCGCGCTCATGCTGGAAAAAGATGCCCTCACCTCGGTCATCGACCTGCTCAAGCCCGAGAGCTTCTACAAGGCCTCGCACAAGCTCATCTACGAGGCCATCATCCGGCTGTTTGACAAGTCGGAGCCCATCGACCAGCTCACCGTGGTGCACGAGCTGCGCGAAATGGGCGCTCTGGAAGCCGCTGGCGGGCCCTTCGCCGTGGCCAGCCTCACCTCCAAAGTCAACTCGGCGGCCAACGTGGAATACCACGCCCGCATCATCACCGAATCGGCCATCAAGCGCGAGCTGATTCGCATTTCGAGCGACATCCTGCGCGACGCCTACGAGGACACCACCGACGTCTTCAACCTGCTCGACAACACCGAGTCGGCCCTGTTTGAGGTGTCGGAGTCGAACATCCGCAAGAACTTCGACGACATGCGCAGCCTGATGGGCAAGGCCATCAAGGAGCTCGAAGAGAAGAAAAACCAGAAGGACGGCCTCACCGGCGTGCCCACCGGCTTCACGGCTCTAGACCGCGTCACTAGCGGCTGGCAACCCTCTGACCTGGTGATTATTGCGGCCCGGCCAGGCATGGGCAAGTGTTTGGGCAAAGGCACGAAGGTGCTGATGTTCGACGGCGACCTGCGCAACGTGGAAGACGTGCGCGAAGGCGAGCTGCTGATGGGCGACGACTCCACCCCGCGCCGGGTGCTGAGCATTGCGCGGGGCCGCGAAAACATGTACTGGGTGCGCCAGAACAAGGGCGACGACTACCGCGTGAACGAGAGCCACATTCTCTCCCTCAAGCGCAGCCGACAACCGGAGGTCAGCGAAGCTAACGAAGGCCCGCACCGCCACGGCGACGTGCTGAACATCACCGTGAAGGACTACCTGGCCAAAGGCCCGAAGTTCCGCTCCAACTACAAAGGCTACAAGGTGCCGGTGGAGTTTGAGGCGCAGGAGCTGCCCGTAGACCCGTATTTCCTGGGTGTGTGGCTGGGCGACGGCTCGTCTAATGATTGCCGCATCACGGGCCAGGACCCGGAAATCATAGCTTACCTGCACGAGTACGCCGCCACGCTGAATATGCAGGTGACGGTGGGCGTGGCAGAAAACCGCTGCAACAGCTACGGCATCACCCGCGGCCGGCAGGGCGGCAACATTGCCGAATACTCGCTGCAGGACGAGCTGCGTCAGCTGGGCGTGCTGGGCGATAAGCACATTCCCCGCGCCTACGCCATCAACTCCACCGAGAACCGCCTGCGTCTGCTGGCCGGCCTGATTGACAGCGACGGCCACCTCGACCCCGTTTCCAACGGCTACGAAATCACCCAGAAAAACCACCGCCTGGCCCGGCAAGTCAAATTCCTGGGCGACTCGCTGGGTTTCCGCACCTCGCTCACGAAGAAGCGCGCCACCATTTCCAGCATCGGCTACGAGTGCGAAGTGTGGCGCGTGCGCCTCTACGGCGACATCAACCGCGTGCCGGTGCGCGTGGCCCGCAAGCAGGCCCAGCCCTGGGCCTCGCCCGTGGACTGGCGCCAGACCGGCATCACCGTAGAATTCGACAACGTGGACGACTACTACGGCTTCGAGATTGACGGCAACCGCCTGTTCCTGCTCCAGGACATGACCGTGACGCACAACACGGCCTTCGTGGTATCGGCCATGCGCAACGCGGCGGTGGAGTTTAAGCGGCCGGTGGCCATTTTCTCGCTGGAAATGTCCTCGCTGCAGCTGGTCAATCGTTTGATTTCGGCCGAGGCGGAGCTGGATTCCGACAAAATCAAGAAGGGCACGCTGGCCGACCACGAGTGGCAGCAGCTCAACCACAAGATTACCGACCTCTCGGCCGCGCCGATTTACATTGACGACACGCCGGCTTTGAGTATCAGGGAACTGCGCACCAAGTGCCGCCGCCTGCGCTCGCAGAAGGACGTGCAGCTCATCATCGTGGACTACCTGCAGCTGATGAGCGGCAACACCGACGGCCGCGGCGGCAACCGCGAACAGGAAATCGCCAGCATCTCGCGGGCCCTCAAGGGCATTGCCAAGGAGCTGAACGTGCCCGTGCTGGCGCTATCGCAGCTTTCGCGCTCGGTGGAAACCCGCGGCGGCGAGAAGCGCCCGCAGCTGAGTGACCTGCGCGAATCGGGTTCCATTGAGCAGGACGCCGACATGGTAATCTTCCTCTACCGCCCCGAGTACTACGGCCTCGACCAGGACGCCGAGGGCAACTCAACCCAGGGCGTGGGCGAAGTCATCATTGCCAAGCACCGGAACGGCTCGCTCGAAACCGTGCAGCTCAAGTTCATCGGCCGCTTCACCAAGTTTGCCGACCTCGACGGCGAAGGCGCCTTTGACACCAGCGGCTACCAGCCCATGGGCCTGCCGGCCAGCAACTTCGACAGCGAGCCCAGCAGCTTCGCACCAAACACAATTCGCCTGGGCTCGAAGATTAACGAGTCGCCGGTGCCCTTCCCGAAGGGCAACATGAACAAGCACGAAGACCCGCCGTTTTAATTGATGCAGACCGACAATCAAAGCGGAGCAGCGCAGAGCCCGGGGCTACCGCTGTACTCCGCGAGGGCCATTCGAATTTTCTCCATGCTCTTTAGTGCCATTGCGGGCGGGGCCATGACGGCCCAAAACCTGAAAGGTGTGGGCCAGCCTGCCGCGGCGCGCAAGGCGCTGTGGGGCAGCATCGGCTACACCGTTGTGGTTCTGGTTTTGGTGTCATTCCTACCGGAGAAGCTCTCGGGCTCCTGGCTTCCTATCATAATAGGCTACGCGGGGGCAATGGGGCTGGAGGCCTATTTCAAGAAGTTCACCAGCAACTGGAGCGAATTTCCGAAGAAGGGCATTGGCAAGGCCTTGTTAATCTGCCTGGCGATTTCCGTCCCATTGATTGCCCTGGTCATCTATTCGCTCACGGTCGACCAGTCCTAGCTGGCGCTTCCCATGACCGCAGATTTTATAACGCCGGCGCTCCTGCTGCTGTGCTTTTTCGCCTTTCTGGCGGGGTTTGTTGACTCCATAGTGGGGGGCGGCGGGCTGATTCAGCTGCCGGCCATGCTGCTGCTGCTGCCGGGCGTGCTGGTGCCCACGGTGCTGGGCACCAGCAAAGTGGCGGGCTTGTCGGGGACGGCGGTGGCGCTGCAGCGCTACCTGAGCGGCCCAGTAAAGCTGGACATTCGCTGGCGCACGGTGGCGCTCACGGCGCTGGTAGCAGGCGGGTTTGCGCTGCTGGGCTCGCGGGCGGTGAGCCTGCTGCACAAAGAAGCCGTGCGGCCGCTGGTGCTGGCCCTGCTGGTGCTGATGGCCATTTACACCGTTTGGCGCAAGGACTTTGGCAGCCTGCACGCGCCGCGCCTCAAGGGTGGCCGCGAAATTTTAATCGGCGTGGTGCTGGGCGCGGCCATCGGATTCTACGACGGCTTTTTTGGGCCGGGCACGGGCAGCTTGCTCTTGTTTGCCTTTGTGGGCTTGTTCGGCTACGATTTCATCGCCGCTTCGGCCTCGGCCAAGCTGGTGAACGTGGCTACCAACGTGGTCAGCTTAGCCTACTTTGCCAGCACCGGGCAGGTGCTCTACAAGGTGGCGTTGCCCATGGCGGCCTGTAATATGCTGGGCTCCCGACTGGGCGCGCACATGGCACAGCGGCACGGTACCGGCTTCGTGCGGGTGCTGTTTCTGGTGGTGGTCAGCGCTTTTATTCTGAAGCTGGGCTGGGATACGTTCGGAGGCTGAGCAATTAATAACAACGTCATGCCGAGCGTAGCCGAGGCATCTCGCGTGCTGTCACCAATCCTTTTCTTACAATTGAATTACTGCTGCACGCGAGATGCCTCGGCTGCGCTCGGCATGACGTTCTTTTACTGCTCTCCTCCCCTACAGCTTTACGCCCACGGTGAGGAAGAAGCTGCGGCCATCGGAAGGCAGAATGCCGGGGCCGGGATAGGCCGTGGCCCGGCGCGTGAAATAGCGGGCATCGGCCAGGTTGTTTACGCTGGCTTCGAGCTTGAGCCAGCGGCGCTCCCACGACACCGAAGCGTCCAGGATTTGGTAGGCCGGAATGGTGCCGATAACCGCCGATGCCCCGCTGGCCGGCGCATTGGTGGCGTCCGAAAACTGGTCGGACAAATACAGGTATTGCAGCGACGCCTTGAAAGGACCGTACCCGGCGCGGGTTCCCAGCTTCAGGTTGGCGGCGGGCACAAACTCCACCTGCTTGCCCTTCACGTCCCGCAGCTGGCTTTCCAGGTAGCGCCCCCGAATGAGGGCCACGTTGCCGAATACGGACAGCTGCGCCCGGCCAGCCTCAGTCGACTCCTGGTTGAGCAGCTCAATCTCGCCGTAGGACTCCACGCCAAGGATGAGGGCGCGGCCGATATTGGTCCGGCGGCGGAACACGTTGTTTAGGTTGTCAAAGTCCTGGACTTCGCCGATGCGGTTGGCGTAATTGAGCGCAAACACGCTCACGTCGTAGGTCAGGACGCCGGTTTTTTCGCCGCGCACGCCCAGGTCGGCGGAGTAGCCGCGCTCGTCCTGCAGGTTGGGGTCGATGACGGACGAGGGATTGACAATCTGCATGTCGCTGAACGTGATGGAGCGGTAGTTCTGCGACACGTTGCCGTAGAACTCCAGCTGCTCCCGCGGCTTAAAGCTCACCCCGATGCCGCCCAGCACAAAGCCCCGGTTGCTCACGCGGGACTCGTCCTGGGTGCGGGTGGCAATGATGTTGTCGGCCCGGTCGCGAATTACTTCCCGCAACACCCCGTCGGCCTGCGTGCGGATGTACTCGTAGCGCACGCCCGGCGTCACGGAAAGCTTGTCGGTGAGGTAAAAGATGTTTTCGGCAAAAAGGGCCACGTTGTGGTTGGGAAACCGGTAGTCGGAGCTGTTGCGGGTGCTGGCAAACCGGTCGGGCTCCACAAAGCGGAAGTCGGCGCCCCGGCCGGCCGGGCCAAAGCCCTGTCGGCTGTGGGTGCTGCCACGGTAGTAGCGCGTGCCCAGCAGCAGCACGGCGTCTTTATTCAATACTTGGTAGCGGGTCAGGAAGCGGGCTTCGAGGCCGTAGTTGCGGAAGTCGCCGCTAATCAGGTCGCGGCCCACCTTGTCCTCGTCGCCCCGGGTCACGTCGGCGGGCCGGAAACCCAACGACTGCCGCGACGCCACCAGCCCAAACGCCAGCAGGTTGATTTTGGAGCGGGCGTTCAGCTTCCAGTCGGCGTTGGCGTTGAACAGGTTCCAGTCGACCGCGAACCAGTTGCGCTCCCGGTTCGACTGGCGCGCGTCGGCCTGGAACTGGGCGTCGGTGAGGCCGCCGGGCTGCTGGGCCAGGTAGTCCATGTGGGTGTATTGCAGGCCCACCTTCACGTTTTCGGTGGCCTGGTAGCGCACGTCGGCGTAGGCCGTTTTGCTGTCGAACTCGGAGTTGGGGCGCCAACCATTGCCGCGCTTGTACTGCACAAAGGTGTAGTAGCTCAGCTTGCCCACGGTGCCGCCCACGCTGTTGAATGAGTTGAAAAAGCCGAAGGAGCCCACCGTTTGCCGGGAGGTGATGGCAGCTTTGTTGTCAGGGTCGGGCGCGCGCATCTCAAAGTTGAGCAGGCCGCCAAACTGAGTGCCGTACTGCAGCGAAGCCGCCCCGCGCACCAGCTGAATGCGCTTCACGGCCTCGGTGGGCGGCGTGTAGTAGCTCTCGGGGTAGCCCAGGGCATCGGCCGAGATGTCGTAATTGTTCTGCCGCACGTTGAAGTTGGACGTCCGGTTGGGGTCGAGGCCGCGGCCGCCGATGCTAAGCTGCAGGCCGCCGCCGTCGTTTTCCCAGATGTTGAGGCCGGGCACGCGGGCGTACACCTGGCGGGCGTTGTTGGTAGCCAGGTTGGCCACCAGGTTTTCGGGCACGATGACCTCCGATTTTTTGGCGGCGAAAATGGCCATGCCCTCCACCTCGCGCAGCCGCGTCTGGCCGAAGGTGGTTTGGGGGGCTGCTACCACCACCTCGCTCAGGGTGCGGTCGCGGCTGGTCAGCTCAAACAAAAAGCCATCGGCAGGCAGGCGTACTTCCATGCTGAAGGGCTGGTAGCCCAGCGCCGATACGCGCACCTGCTGCATGCCCGCCGCCAGGCCAGCCATCTCAAACCGGCCCGTGCTGTCGGTGAGCACCATGCGGGCCACGCTTTGCACGTACACTTCGCCACCGGCCACGGGCTGGCTGCTACCAGCGGCCAGCACCCGGCCCCGCAGCGTTTCCTGGGCGCGGGCATCTATGCTCAGCAGCAGGGCTGCCAGCAGCAGCAGCGCACTATAAACCTGTAATCTCATCATCAAAGGGTAAAATCCAGGATTTGGGCGCAAAGCTCTCGCGTTGGCGGGCCAGGTCCACGGTGGGGTCTATGTAGGCTTTGCCCAGGCGGCCGTTCAGGCTAACGTAGGTATCGGCGTATACCTGGGGCTGGTGCACGCCCTGCCGGGCATAATGGTCGCGTAGATAGTGGGCAAACTGCAGAATCATGTCGGCCTGGGTGGCCATCATCTTCTCCTGCAGTACGCTGAGGTGTTCGGCGTTGTTTACCAGGCGGGCGCGGCCGGTAGCCGAGTCCACTACCTTGAACTGCACCTGGCCCATTTTTTCCATGAGCATCACCCGCCAGGAAAACCGGTAGCCTTCCTCGGTCCAGAACAGCTCGCGCGGGTACAGCGCGTAGCGAAACGGCACCAGCAGCTGCACCACAAAAAAGAGCGCCAGCCCGGCAAGCAGCACTTGCTGCACCCGCGGCCGGTACACCAGTGGCACCGCCGCCCGCCCAGCTGCCGGTGGCCGGCGCAGCATCCGCCGCACCCGCTCCAGTAGCCGCTCGTGCCATTCAGGCGGGAAAAACACCAGCGCGGCCACTATCATCACATACGGAAACATGCCGATGGGAAACAGAATGGCCGTGAGCAGGTGAAACACCACCACGGCCGCGTAGGCGTAAGGCCGGGTAATTCGGTTCAACAGAAAAAACGGCACCGTGAGGTCGTAGAACGCGCCAAACCAGCTGAAGATGAAAGCCGTGACGGGGTAGCTGAACAGAAAGCCCACCAGGGGCAGGTCGTTTTTGGCCGGCAGCCAGATGCGCAGCGGCTGGGCCGCCAGCAGCCAATCGGAGTTGAGCTTGGCCAGGCCGGCGTAGACGTACACAATGCCCACCAGCAGCCGCAGGGCGTCCAGGGTCCAGCGGGGCACGTGGGTGTGCGCCCGCCCGGGCTGGCGCCGGGCATCGAGGGAGAAGTAGCCGCCGGCCGGCAGCAGCACGAGCAGCAGCGCCGCCAGACTCACAAAATAGTAGTGGTTCAGGTAGGTGCTTTTGTCCATCAGCTCGATGTAGGTGAAGCTCAGGAACAGGCCCACCGCTGCCGCGCGGTAGTGCCAGCCCAGGGCCACCAGCAGCGCACACGTCCCGCAAAGCGCAAAAAGCCCGTACGTGTACGGGCCCAGCGGCCGGATAAATTCGAGCCCGTAGTACGAAAAAAAGAACTTGGGCTGCAGGTACAGCTCCGCAATCCAGCCCTTGGCCCAAAAGCGAACGACACTGGCCAGTACCAGCAAGCCAAAGGCGATGCGGAATACTGCCAGCGGCGCGGCCGGAATGTAGCTGTTACGGTAGCTTGAAAGCACTAAGTTTCTGTCGACAACCAGCTTTACTCAAGGATTGATGGCGCCGTTAATCGGTGATTAGCAATGCGCTTCTACGTCCGGCCGTGCCCGGGCGCTAGTCGCCGTCGTTGTCTATGTAGGTAATGCTCACGCTCATGGCCGAAGTCATGTCTACTTTCAGCAGGCGCACGGCTTTCTGCATCTCGTTGTAGGAGAGCACTGCGTCAGCGGGGCGAGTCTGGAACGTGGTGTGGAGGTCGGGCCCAAGCGAAGCCAGCTGGCGGGCCGACACGTCGAACTGCGCGCTGATGAGCTGGCTCAGCGGCTCGCCCGTGCGGGTGTCTTTGGCGCCCAGGGCGTCAACGTAGGACTTCAGGGAAGGCTGGCCGGCGCGGCCGCTAAACAAGCGCTGCACCGTGGCGTGGGCCACCTGAGCCAACTGCAGCGGCAGGGCGCCGCGGTGGTAATAAGCCTCCATTTTGTTGGGAGCGGCCGCGCCCGTCATCACGCCAGCCGGAATCCCGATTTTGCCCGAACGTAGGGCCTGCTCGTAGTAGCGGGCGTAGGCATTCACGAGCAGCGACAGCGAGCTGCCGGCACTGGTGCCGGTGCTGCCGATGAACGTGGCGCGGTACGGCCCGTTCCACTGAGCCTGCACGCCGGCCAGGAGCTGGTCCATGGTGTTCACTACGTCGGAGAGGTAGCGGCGCTGGTTGGCAGATGCCACATACGATTGCACAATGGCGTTGTCGTCGGCCGCGATGCCGTTTAGCAGGAAGTCGAGGGCCGGAAAGCCCTGCTGCGGAACCGCCGTGGCCAGCTCAAAATTGTAGGAGCCCGATGCAATGTTCTGGCGGATGCCGGCGGCATCGGTGGGGTAAATGTTAAAGCGGTTGGCGAGCGAAACGCTGGCAGCCGGACCAAATTCAAACGCCTCTGCGCGCTGCCACTCCACGTAGGCCTCGCGCCAGGACTGCCGCAATGCCTGCAGGCCCGACGCCGTGGGCGCAGCCGTGAAAGCGGTGGTCTGGCCCTTCAGGGCCGTGAGCTTGCTGCCAAAACCCTTGTAAGCCGGAATCACCAGCGTGTCGGCCCACTGCGTGAGCAGGGCCTTGCGGTCCAGGTCCGACGTGCCACCCGCCGACGATTCGGGGCCTTCGATAACGTCCTTGCAGCTGGACACACCACCCGCTGCGAGCACGACCGATAAGGAAAAAAGCAGAATTGACTTTCTCATGGCACTATTAGGAAACTGGTATTCTTGAGTCGGAAACCGGGCAGCTCCGCTGGGCGGGTAACCAAAAAGGCGACGCAAATGATTCTGAATCGGCCGGCTTTACAGCGAAAACTTGGCGTTGATGGCCGCAATGGCCGCATCGGCCTGCGCCGCCGTGAGCGTCCAGGCGCCCTGGCTGCTCGAAGTCAGGCCGTTCAGCACCGAGTCGGCCCAGGCCACATCGGCCCCGGACTTGGTGCAGAAGCGCAGCGAGTACACAAAGCCCAGGCCTTCGCCCAGCGCATGCGCCTTGGCATCAAGCGTGGGATGCGATTTCCAGTTGGTGAGGTAAGACACGGCCGATTTGGCAATGGTTTTTTCCAGCTCAGTCCGAACAATGTCGGCCTGGGCTTTGAGGGTGGCGGCGTCGTTGTTCACAATGGCCGCGCGTCCTTTCAGCAGGGCAATGTACACGGCCGGCGAGGCCGGGCCGTTTTTCTCGTTGAGGTAGCCGGCCAGGAACCGCTCGCGGGGCGTGATGGCAATGTCCGTGACCATGGTGGCGTTGGCGGTGAGGTAGCCGTAGGCCAGGTCCCAGTTGTGCTCACGCTCGGTGTAGGCTTTGCCCGCGGCTACTTTGCCATTCTCGGCGGTGAGGGCCGCGTTGGTTAGCAGCACGTTGCCAATCTGGTCGAGCAACACGGCCCCAATCAGGCCTTTCTGAATAATTTGATTCACCTCGTAGCCATTGGCATCCACCAGGTAGCGGCCCAGGCGGCCAGCCTTGCCGGGCGCGGCTACCTGGTTCACCGACTGGCTGGCGGTGGCCAGCTCGGTCAGCTTGGCATCGAAGTAAGCCCGCACGGTAGCGGCGCTGGCTTCGGGAAAGGAAGCAGCCGTTTTCTCGCGGAGCGATACGCCGGTAGCAGCGGCGGCATTCAGCGGAGCCGCTGCAAACGGGGCATTTGCCCCGGTGTAGAGGTTGCGGAGCTTGGCAATGTCCAGCACTGCAGGCGTGGCCGGCGCCTGCACGGCCACGAGGGCCATGTAGTTATTCAATTCGCTGAACATATCGAGCCGCACGGCCGCCAGGCCCAAGTCCACCGTAGAAGCGCCGCTGGCGTCCTTAAACGAGGTGGTATAGGGGGTGGTACCGGTGAGGGTAGCATATTCCATTTTGGCCCGCAACGACTGACTGGCGGGAACCACGGAATCTTCCTTGCTGCACGAGGCCAGGCTGAACGCGGCAGTAACCAATACGAAGGCAGAAGAACGGCTGAGGAAGCTCATATGGGGTGACGAAATGGCTAGGGTAACGGGCCAGCAACTGCCGGCCTTGTTTAGAACCATTCTAAACTTTGACAAAAGTAGGGCCTATTTAGAATCGTTCCAAATAAAACCCAACACTTATCGCCTTTGTTTTCCCGCCACTCCGCGTACCCTGGGCGCCTACCCTGCGGCTTCCTCCATAACGGTTGCTTCCTGCGGCGCTTCCAGCTCAAACGCATCAGCCAGCAACTCATAGGAGCGCACCCGGTCTTGGAAGTCTGCGGTGATGGTCACGGCCGTTATCTCATCAACTTCGTACTCGGCGGCCAGCGCCGTGAATTGGGCATGCACCTGCTCGGGGGTGCCGCTCACCACGCGGTTGTGGTTTTGGCGCAGGTGCAGCTGGTCTTCGGCCGTGAAGCGGTAGTTGTGCACTTCCTCGGGCGTGGGCAGGGCGCCCCGCTCGCCCTTGCCGAAGCGTAGCAGCAGCAGGTCCATGGCGGCTCGCATTGCCTGCGCCTTTTCCTCGGTATCGGCGCAGAGCGTGAACACGGCCATGTTGGCCAGCGGCGCGGGCAGCTCCTTCGAGGGCCGGAACCGCTCGCGGTAGGTGCGCACGGCCTGCGGGCCGCCGTGGCCATTAATAAACTGCGCAAACGAAAACGCCATGCCCAGATGCGCCGCAAACAAGCCGCTCTGGCCGCTGGAGCTCAGCAGCCACAGCTCCGGGCTGGTGGCCGCTTTGGGAACGGCCATCACCCGCTCGTGAATGGTTTCGGGCACCCGGTCGTCGCGCAGGTAAGCCTGCAGGTCCATGAGCTGCTCCACGAAGTCCTGCTCGCTGAAGGTGTTGTGGGGGTTGAGGGCGTGGGCGGTGAGGCGGTCGCCGCCGGGCGCGCGGCCCATGCCCAGGTCAATACGACCCGGAAACAGGGTTTCGAGCATGCGGAAGTTCTCGGCCACCTTCAGGGCGCTGTAGTGCGGCAGCATGATGCCGCCCGAACCCAGGCGAATGCGGCTGGTCTGGCTGCCGAGGTAGGCAATGAGCACCTCCGGCGTGGAGCCGGCCAGCGTGTCTGTGTTGTGGTGTTCGGAAACCCAGAACCGGCCGTAGCCCAGCCGGTCGGCCAGCCGGGCCAGCGCTACAGTTTCCTGCACGGCCTCGCGTGCCGTGCTCCCGGGGCGAATGGGCGACTGGTCGAGTACGTTAAGGCGAAGTTTGGGGGTAACGGTCATGGTCTGGGGGAAGGGAACGAAGACTCCAGAACCGCAGGCCGGGGCTTCCGGTTCGAGCCAGCCGGTGCGGAGCATTACGGAAAAAAGGATGAACATTTGGGAATTCAACTGTTACGCACCCAAACAATCACAAATCCATCTACTTAATGAGCGACCAAAACACCGTCATTCTCCAGGTAGCCGATGGCACCGAAATGCGCGCCTACTCGGCTTTCCCCTCCGGCACAGGCCCCGTGCCCGGCATCATTCTGCTGCAGGAAGCCTTTGGCGTGAACGCCCACATCCGCAGCGTGGCCGACCGCCTGGCGGCTGCCGGCTACGCCGTAATTGCCCCCGAGCTATTTCACCGCACCGCCACGCCGGGCCTCGAAATTGACTACGCCGATTTCGCCACGATTGCCATGCCGCACTACGCCGCCATCAACCACCCGGACCTCACCGCCGACCTGCAGGCCTCCTATGCCTGGCTGCAAACTCAGGCGCAGGTACAGACCGACAAGATTGGCAGCATCGGCTTTTGCCTGGGCGGCCAGGTGTCGTTTCTGGCCAACATCGTGCTGCCCCTAACGGCGGCCGTGTCGTACTACGGCGGCGGCACCCACACCCTGAAAGACCGCGCCACCGAACTGCACGCCCCGCACCTTTTCTTCTGGGGTGGGCTCGATGAGCACATCAGCAAAGCGCACGTTGCCGAGGTGACAGACGCCGTAGAAGCCGCCGGCAAGCCCTTCATCAACACCGTGATTTCCTACGCCGACCACGGCTTCCATTGCGACGCGCGGGGCAGCTACCACCCGCAGGCCGCCGCAGAGGCCTGGGCCATGACGCTGGCATTTTTTGGGGAGAAGTTGGGCGCGTAGTGCTGGCGTCAACCTCACCCCCTGACCCCCTCTCCAAAAAAGAGGGGGCACCGGACAAGAAATAACACAGAAAGGCCACTGCTTTCGCGGTGGCCTTTCTGTGTTAGAAACAACTGCCGGATGCATATCCGGTCCCCCCTCTTTGTTGGAGAGGGGGTCAGGGGGTGAGGTTGACGCCAGCCGGTTCCGCCGCTGTCTGCCGGCCTAAATACTGCGCCATGCTGCTGGCCAGCACAATCTGCAGGGCGTGGTAGAGCATGAGCGGCAGCAGGATGAGGCCCGTGGCAGCGCTGGCCGGAAACAGCAGGCTGGCCATCACGCTGCCGTGCACCAACGACTTTTTGGAGCCGCAGAACACCGCTACCACCTGGTCGGCCCGCGAGAAATGGAGCAGGCGGCTCAGACTCCAGATGAGGCCGAAAACCAGCAGGTACAGTCCCACCATGCCGGCGCCCAGCTTGAAGACGTCGGCCGGCCGGTAGCGGCTGAAAATGCCTTCGGCAAAAGAGTCGCAGAAGGCGGTGAACACGATGAGCAGGATGGTAATTTGGTCGAAGACGCGCAGGCCGGCCTTGTGGCGCTCGGCAAAGGCATGGAAGCGGGCGTTGAGCAGCACCCCCGCCCCTACCGGCAGCACCACTTGCCAGAGCAGCTGCACGGCCAGGCCCCAGAGCTGGCTGCTGTCGGCGCTGGTGCTCAGGAAGATACTGGCCAGCAGCGGCGTGATTAGGATACCCAGCAAGCTGGAAATACTGGCGTTGAAAATGGCCGCCGGCAGGTTGCCGCCCGCAATGCTCACCATCACCACGGAGGTAGAAACGGTGCTGGGCAGGGCGCAAAGAAAGAAAATGCTTTGCCAGAGCAGTTCTCCCTTCTCGGGCCCAAACAGCGGCCGCACCAGCAGCGCCAACGCCGGAAACAGCACAAACGTGGCCGCCTGCACCAGCAGGTGCAGCTTCCAGTTGCGCATGCCGGCCCGTAGCTTGTCAAAGCTTAGCTTCAGTCCATAAAAGAAAAAAACCAGCGCCACACCCGCGGTGGTGATGGTTTTCCACGGCACGGGGCTGGCTTTGCTACCCAGGCCGGGCTGGAAGTAGGCCAACGCCACCACGCCTATCAGGGCCAGCAGAAACCAATCGAACCCGGCACGGGAAAGCAAGGCAGCAAAACGGTTGGGGGCAGGCGCAGGGGCAACGGGTTGATTCATGCCTCAAAATACGCCAGTACTACCATAAGGATGAGCTAACCGCCCGCTAATAGCAACGGCGCCCGACTCTGAGAGCCGGGCGCCGTTTAGGCAAAGTAGCCAGGGTAGCGCTTACTGGTCGCCGCCGCCGCCCAGGCCGGGCGCGGGGTTGCCCTGCACGCCCTGCACATTGGGTATGCCCATTTTCTCTTCGCGTTTGCGCTGGTACTTCTGGAATTGCGCCGGCGTCAGCACTTCCTTGATGGCCAGCAGGCGCGAGTTGCCAATGCTTTCCACCACGCCGGCCAGCTTGCGCGGGTCGGTGCGGTAGCGCACGCGGGCCGTCTCCACGTTATCAATCCCAAGGCGGTTGATGGCGCGGACTTTCTCGGTTTGCTGGGGCGAAAGGCCCAGGGCCTGCTGCATGTTGGCCGTGAGGGCGTTGGCCTTCGCGTCAATTACGGCATCGGAAGGTCCGGTCACGGGGGCGGCTTCGGCGGCCGTGGCTTTGGTTTTAACGCTGGGCTGGCCCACCGGCTTCACTTTGGTTTTAAGGGTGTTGGCAGCAGCTGGGGACTGCGCCAGCACGGCTGGGGCAGTTGCCAGGGCCAGCAATGACGAGAGCAGCAACAGTTTCATATGCATGTGGGGTAAAATCAATAACAAGGGTAAACAAGCGTAGGCATGGGCAAATATCGGGCAAAACCCAACTTGCTCCCCTTTCCAACGCTTCCCCAACCACGTTTCGTGCCAGAGCCTGCCGAAAAAACGCCGGTCTTGGACACGCCGCGCAACCTTTAAGCTGCATTTGGCATACAACCAACTATGAAACACGACAAACGCACCAAAAAGACCAAAAAGGCCAATAAGAGCTGGCTGCTGGCTGCCGGCCTCGGCGCGGTAGCCCTCGCCGCCAACCTTTGGAGCAACCGCCGCGGCTCCTACGAACTAAGCCGGCGCGTCGTGCTCATCACCGGCGGCTCGCGCGGGCTGGGCCTGGTGCTGGCCCGGCAGGCCGTGGCCGAAGGTGCCCGGGTGGCCATTTGCGCCCGCGACGAAGCCGAGCTGGCCCGCGCCCGCCAAGACCTGCTGCAGGCCGGCGCCGCCGAAGCCGACGTGCTGACCCTGGCCCACGACATCACCAACCAAGCCGAAGTACAGGCCATGGTGAGCGAAGTCGAAAAGCGGTTCGGCACCATTGACGTGCTCATCAACAACGCCGGCATTATTGTGGGCGGGCCGCTCGACAACATGGACTTGCGGGACTACGAGGACTCCATGGCCATTCACTTCTGGGCGCCGCTGCACGCCATGCAGGCCGTGCTGCCCAGCATGCGCCGCCGGGGCGAGGGCCGCATCGTGAACATTTCCTCGCTGGGCGGCAAAGTGGCTCTGCCCCACATGACGCCCTACAGCGCCAGCAAATTTGCCCTGGTGGGCTTGTCCGAAGGCTTTCGGGCCGAGCTGCACCAGCACGGCATCAGCGTGACCACGGTGTGCCCCGGCCTGCTGCGCACCGGCAGCCCCGGCCACGCCATCGTCAAAGGCCAGCAGGAAAAAGAGTTTGCCTGGTTTAGCATCGCCGACTCCCTGCCCGGCCTCACGATGAGCGCCGAGCAGGCCGCCCGCCAAATCTGGAACGCCTGCCGCCGCGGCGACGGCGAGGTCATCCTCTCATTGCCCGCCAAGCTGCTGGCGGCCTTCCACGGCCTGCTGCCCGGCACCACCACCGACATCCTGAGCTGGCTGAACCGGGCCCTGCCCGCCACCGGCGAGAGCCCCGCGGCCAACGTGCGCCGCACCGGCTACGAAAGCCAAAGCGCCATCACCAGGTCGCCCCTCACGGCCCTCACCCGCAAAGCCGCGCTAAAAAACAACGAGTAACAACCGCATGCAAAGCAAAGCCGCGCCAACAAGCTGCCGTGGGGCGGCTTTGCGGGGTGGCGTTTCTTAGAAGCTGTTTGAGTTAAACCCGCGGCCCGAATTGCAAAACGCCGGAACACCAAGCTGGTGTTCCGGCGTTTTGCAATTCGGGCTCTAATGGGCCCTTGGTAGAGCGCCCGCAGCGTTTCCACTCCGGTACGGGCGCTAGCTCAAATAGCTTCTTACAGAGTGCCGCGGTGCTTTTTGACAACCTGGGTTTTGGTGCTGCGGACTCCGCTGCGGCGGAAGCTGTTGAAGAAGTGGCCGTCGAACAGGCCGTGGTGGCCGTACTGCTTGTAGTTAGGTCGGTGGTTGCCGGGCAGTATTCTGCGGTAGGGGTTGGAAGCTACTGCATCAAGGGTGGTAAACATTCCGAGGAGGCAGGCAAACAGAAAAAGTGAGCGGAACATATAGATTGAAGCTGAAATGGTAAGATTAATGACCAGCAGTGCTTTTGTATCGCGGGTTGGCACGAACAAATAACATTCCCCTTAAGACGAGTTTCTCGGGCCTTTCGACAAATTCCCTCTGAAACACGTCGAACACGCTCTTTCACGCCCACAACCTTAAACGGAACCGTTGGCTGCCCCCACAAACACCTGCCAAAATGCACCGCAGATGCCTCCTTTGCCCTGCTATGCCGCAGCCAGCATCACTTGCATTTCGAAATTGCACCGGTCATTTTTCAGCTCATTTAGCTGAAGCTGGCGCGGGCTGGCACTTGGGGCAGGTATAGGTAGCCCGCCCACCAACATAGGCTTTGTCGATTTTCACCTTGGGATGACGGGGGCAAAAAGTGTGCGCATCGTCGCTGGTGGGCGTGGCCGAAGTATCCCACTCGCGGGCATGAATCAGGAAAGAGGCGGGTAAATGCCGGTAGTTGGCTTCCTGTTTGATGGCGGTGGTGAGCACCAGTTGCACTGCCGCGTGCAGGGCATTGCCTTCCTTTTCAGTTATTGTGGTGCCAAGGCGCTCGGGGTGAATTTTGGCCTGAAACAGCACCTCGTCCACTATCCAGTTGCCCAGACCGGCGGTAATGCTTTGGTCAAGTAGAAGCGGCTTGAGCAGGGTTTTGCGGCGGGCCAGCTTCTGGTGCAGCTCGGCGGCGGTAATGGCCAAGGCATCGGGGCCTATTTTCTTGGCCTTCTGGTGCGCGGCGGCGCTTTCGGCCAGGCGGATGCGGCCGAATTTGCGCGGGTCGATAAACGCCAGGCGCAGGCCCGATTCTTCGAGGTGCAGGGCCACGCGGGTGAAGCGCGGGGCGTCGGGCTCGTCGCGGTAGGCGCCCACGTCGCCGGTCATGCCGAAGTGCAGCACCAACACTTGGCCGTTGTCCAGCTCCAAAAAGCAGTTTTTGCCCAAGCGGCTGGTACCCGAGATGGCGCGGCCCACCAGGCCGGCGCGGAGCTGGTCTTCGGGGGTGGCCAGCACGTGGGCATCGTTCACCTGCAAGGCGGCAATGGTCTGGCCCACGGCCAGCTCGTCTATAAAGCGGCGGTAGGTTTCTACTTCGGGTAATTCAGGCACGGACGAAAAGTGGAAATTTGAGCGTTTTTAGCAGACCGTCGTGCTCATCTGGCGTCCGCGCAGCCGAAGCATCTCTACCGCGCCATTTGTCATCCTGAGCGCAGCGAAGGACCTTGGCACCGAGAAACGAATTGTTCTCCGGTGATAAGATGCTTCCTTCGTCAGCATGACAAGCGGCGCGGTTGAGATGCTTCGGCTGCGCGGACGCCAGATGAGCACGACGGTCCTTTTGACTGTTCCGTAACAACCCAAATCCGCTCGCGGTTGCAACCCCGCCCCTACAAATCGCCGCGCAGCAGCCCTTCCAGCACCACCACGCCCGTGCCGCCAACCTGCACGGCCGCAATGGCCTCGCGGGGGCCGCTGACGCGCACTTGCACGGTGCCAGCGCGGCCCATGTCGTGGCCCTGCTCGGCAATAAAATCGGGCGAATTGAGGTAACCGTGGTGCCACAGGTACGCCGCCATGCCGCCCGTGGCCGAACCCGTAACGGGGTCTTCCGAGATGTCGGGCGGGGTGCCGAAGTGACGGGCGAAGGTGTGGCCGGCCGGCGTAGCGCCCCCCAGACAAAAGAGGTGCGGGCTAAAAAAGTCGCTTTCGGCACGGTAGCGGCCCAGGCCGGCGGCGTCAGCTACGTGGGCGCGGCGCAGGGCGCCGTGGTCGCGGAGCAATACCATGAGCTGCGGGGTACCGGTGCTTACGGTTTGAATGGGCGCGCCGGGCAGCAGGTCGTCGGGCGTGAGGCCGAAGAGCGGCAGCACCACGTCGGGGGCGTGCACGGCGCCAAAAACCGGCCGGCGCTGGGTCATCCAAATCAGGGGTGGCTGGCCAGCTGCCGCGGGCAGCACATCTACCCGAATGGGGCCGTGCAGCAGGTGCAGGGTAAGCATCAGGGGCGCACCATCGGCGGGCAGCACCACGCGGCCCGCGTGTAGCAGGGCCGCCACGGTAGCAATGGTGGGGTGCCCGGCCAGCGGAATTTCCTCAGCCGGCGTGAAAAACCGCACCGTAAACTCCATGGTGCCGGCATCGGCCTGGTCCACAAACGCCGTTTCCGACTGGTTGAACTCGCGGGCCAGCTGCTGGCGCCGGGCGGGCGTCAGCGCATCAGCATCGAGCACCACCGCGCAGGGATTGCCACTCAATGGCTGGGTAGTGAAGGCATCAAGGAGCAGAAACGGCAGTTGGGGCATGGTACAAAGGGTTTGGCGAGGCTGCGAAGAAACCGTAGGGAATTAAGAATTAAGAATTAAAAATGAAGAATTAAAAAGGTCCGCTGGGAGTACCAAGCGGACCTTTTTAATTCTTCATTTTTAATTCTTAATTCCTGGTCAGGACGGGTCGTGCAGCTTGGCTACGCGCTGGCCTTCGTGGTCGTAAACATCGCCGCCGGGCGTGATGAAGAGGCGGCGCTGCTGGCTGTCGGTGAGCACATAGGGGAAGGTGCCGTTGGTGGTGCGCGTGATGCGGCCCACTACTTCAGCGTTGTCTTCGTCGTCCACGCGCACCACTTTCAGGGCGTTGGTGAGGTAATAGCGCTGGCTAGGGTCGCTGCGGAAGGTGAGCTGGCCCACCAGGCGCACGGCACCGGCCGCCGATTCGTTGCGGGCCACCACGTCGTCATCGGCTTGGGTGGTGGGCAGGCGGCGCATTAGCTGGCTATCGGCCGCGGGCTGGCGGCGGGCCGCTATCACAGCCGGTGCGGCCGAAGGCACAGCGCCACGGTTGCTGGCTGCGATTTGGCCGCTGGCGCGCTGCCAGCCCTGGCCAATAGCGGCCAAGCGCGGCGTGCGGCCGGGGTGCGTGGCCGAGCCGCCGCCGTCGGGCACGGTGGCCATGGCCGCCTGAGCCTGGGCCAGGTTGGCACCCAGCTTGCGCAGCACGAAGCCCGAAAATTCGTCGGCTTCCAGCTCATCGGCGGGCTGCGAGCCACCGGCGCGCAGGGTGTGGCCGTTGAGGTGGTGGCCCATTTCGTGGGCCAGAATGCTGATGCCCGCCCAGTCGGTGTGGCCGGCCTGGTTCACGGCGTTCAGGAAATCGGGGTTGTAGAGCAGAAACCGCTTGCCACCGTAAACCACAGCGGCGGCGTTATCTATCTCGCGGGTGGCGCGCAGCTCGAAGCGGGCTTTGAGGCCCACAGCATCCGTGATTTCGCGGATAACGTCGGTGGCAGCCGGGGCGGTCTGGGCCTGGACGGGCGTTGCAAACGCCATGGGCAAGGCCAGCAGCAGCGGCGCAGCCAGACGGGTAAGTAAACGAGGGAGGAAAGTCATAGCGGAAAATCGAAGGTGAATGACTACTAACCTACTAAGGCAAGCGTAGTGCCAGATTATGCCCCTGACACAACGACAAGGTCCTGCTTATTCAGGGCACCGGTCAAAGAATTTAACAACCGTTCCTGCAGCCCTATGCTCTTGAAACGCCCCCGCCTGTTTTTCATTGCCAAAGGCAAGTTGCATGCACGCGGCGAAGGCCGTCGGTAACTGGTTGAATAACGATTTGCGGCGGCTGGCAGTTCATTTGCTAAGAGTCGGTACGGGACCGAAACGGTTGCGTTTGGGTGCGGCCGGTCCGGCCTGGGCTAGCTTTGCAGCACCGGCCGCAGCGGCCGCATTCCATCGAGTCTTTAGGCATGAACCAGGCACATTGGCACCTTATCGTTAACCACGCCCCCATTATGGGCAGCTTGTTTGCCTTGGTGCTGCTGGCCGTGGGCCTGCTGGGCAAAAACACCACCCTGGTGCGGGCCGGCCTGGTGGCCGTGCTGGCGGCGGGTGTGCTATGCCTGCCCGCGCAGCTCACGGGCGAGGGCGCCGCCGAAATTGTGCAGGAATTCCCCCGCGTGAGCCGCGCCCTCATTGCCAACCACGAGGACGCGGCCGAACTGGGCTTTTGGGCCCTGGAAGGCGCAGCGGCCCTGGCCCTGTTTGCCTTGCTGCTGCTGAAAAACGCTTCGCCGCGTGCCCGCCTGGTGGCCGTGCTGGCGCTGGTGGCCACGGGCCTCAGCTTTGGGTTGCTGGCCGCGCGGGCAACCTGGGCGGGCAAATTCGCCACACCGAAATCCGCGAGGGTTTTGGTACGCCCGACGAACTTTAAATTCTCCCCCCCCCCCGCTCCTATGGCATTTCCCTTCTTCGGCGACGACAAATCCCTGGTAGCTAAACTACTGGCTACCCTGCCCCAAACCGGCCGCATTGAGTGGATAGGGCAACGCCCGGTGCGCCGCGAACCGCTGGTGGCGGTGCTGGAGGCGGAGCTAAAAACCGACTCGCACCTGCTCGGCGACCACGCCCGGCCCAAGGCCGGCGGCAAGCGGCAAATCACGCTGCTCCAGCACGAGGCCCTGGCGTCGGTGGCCAGCTTCCTGGGCCTGCCCGAGCCGATTGCGCCCGGCCGCCTGCGCCGCAACCTCACCGTGAGTGGCCTGAACCTGCTGGCCCTGAAAAATCGTCAGATTCGCATCGGCGATGAGGTTGTTCTTGACATCACCGGCGAGTGCCACCCGTGCTCCCGTATGGAGGAAGAGTTGGGCCCCGGCGGCTACAACGCCATGCGCGGCCACGGCGGCCTCACGGCGCACATTGCCCAGGGCGGCATTATCCGGGTGGGCGACGTGGTGCGAGTGGTTGTGGTTGGCTAACTTCTCGATACGCCGGAGCTTATGCGGCGAAATAAAAGCCTCCAAGCATGAGCATCTCGGCTAAGAGTTGTATTTTCGAAAAAAGAGTGGCCTTACTTTGTAAAAATACGTACCTAGCACCACAGACGACCAAGCAGTTAACCTCTTTGTATTGTTATATTTTTTAATTTTCATTTTCCATCTTTCTATGTACACAAACTTACTTTCGCTGCCGCCTGTACGGCCGCTTCGGCGGTTTTTGGCTACTTTCTTAGCCATGGCATTGGTCTTGATTGGGACCGTGTCGCAGGCGCAAACGACCATTTGGGCCCTTGGCACCACAAGCCAGGCGGTGCCGGTGGGCAACCCATTTTTCCCGTCGGGGGCCGCTCTTGGAGCGCAGGGCATCTTCCCGTTCTCGCCCAGCAGGGATAATGGCATCCAAGGGCCGGCCTCACCAATTCAAGGCCTCAGCGCCGGCCAAAGGATCGTGGGAATGGATTATCGCCCCAACACCGGCCAACTCTTCGCGCTGGGCTACAATGCGTCGGCCACTACAGCCAATGCCCGCCTCTACACATTAGTACCCACCACTGGAGTAGCCACCCCAGTTGGAAGCGCTGACTTTACGCTGGATCTGGGAGGTCCGGCTGAGCGAATTGGTTTTGACTTCAATCCCACTTCGGACCGCATCCGCGTGGTGAGTACCAACGACGCCAATTACCGTCTCAACCCGGTAGATGGCACCGTAGCGGCCGTTGATGCCACCCTGAGCTACGCCACGGGCAGCCCTGCTAACCCTGGAGTGGGGGCCATAGCCTACAACAATTCCTTTATCGGGAGCACCAGCACCACGCTCTACGACATGGACGAGTTGAACAACGGCATCCTGTCGATTCAGAATCCACCGGATGCGGGTACCCTGAATGCGATTGCCACCATCAAGCTGTTGGGCTTTGGCATCGGCGATGCCATCGCATTTGACATAGACATCTACTACACTGGGACAGCCAACGTGGCGTACCTGTCGGAGGTGACGGCTCCCAACTCGTCGGGCCTTTCCAGCAGTAACATCTACCAACTTGACTTAGCGACGGGCCTCACATCAAACAAAATCAACATAATTCCAGCCACCTCGACGGCGCCTTTCAACGTTGTCGACATCGCTGTGCCCATAACGCCCCCGGTGTGCGACGCGCCCACGGGTCCGGTGGCCAGCGCCATCACCAGCAACTCTGCCTCGGTGAGCTTCACTGGGAGTGGTTCGGCCACTAGCTACACCGTGACCACCTCGCCCGCCACCACTACCCAAACGCTGCCCGCCTCGGCTACTTCGGCCAACTTTACGGGCCTGACGCCCGGCACGACCTACACGGTGAGCATCGTGAGCAACTGCTTTGGCGGGTTGCTTATGTCTTCCCCGGCCACCGTGACATTCACTACCACGGCTCCTCCGGCTTGCAATGCGCCCACCAACTTATCGGCCAGCGCTGTTACCAGCAATTCGGCCACGGTGAACTTCACCGGCAGCGGAACCGCCACGGGCTACACCGTAACGACCACACCCGCCACCACCACGCAAACCTTAGCCGCCTCAGCTACCTCAGTTGACTTTACGAGCCTGATGCCCGGTACCGCTTATACGATTAGCATCGTGAGCAACTGCGCCGAAGGGACTACTTCTTCGCCCGCCACTACAACTTTCACCACCACGGCGGCCCCTAACCCGGCCCCGGTCATCAGCAGCCTCAGCCCCAGCTCGGCCACGGCCGGCGACCCGGCCTTCACCCTCACGGTGAACGGCACGGGGTTCATCGCAGGCTCTGCCGTGGCCTTTAACGGCACAGCCCGCGCCACCACGTTTGTTTCGGCCACGCAGGTTACGGCCAGCATTCCGGCTTCGGACATTGCCACGGCCGGCACCTACAACGTGACCGTGACCAACGCGGCGCCCGGCGGCGGCACCTCCGCTACGGCCACGTTCACCGTGAA
>NZ_MDZC01000051.1 GCF_001816165.1 Hymenobacter glacialis | reverse complement strand
CCCTGGCCCGCCGGGCCGCGGGCGGCGGGCCATCTGGCGGGGCCAGCAGGGTCGGGCCGGCGTTCGGGGGGCGTGTTGGGTGCCGTAGGAGCAGGGTTTTGCTCGTTTATCTCCCCCTTGCGGGTGGTGCCCTCTTTTTCAGCGGGCTGGTTTTTCTCGGCGCCGTTTTCTTCTTTTTCCGGCGAAGGCGTTGGTGCCCCGGCCGGTGGGGCATGCTGCGGCTCCGCAATCTTGGGCGCATTGGGCCGCCTGGCCAGGTACTCACTCAGTACCTCGTAGTTGTAGCGGGCTCCGCTGTTGCCAGGGTCAAGCAGCAATGCCTGCCGCAGCAAAGCCAGAGACTGGGCAATTTCGCCTTTTTGAGCGGCCTGCACTGCCAGTTGCTGCCGCGCCACGCTGCCCAGGCCTTTTGGGCCTGCCACCAGCAGCTGGGCATAGCTGGCCTGCGCCGCGGCCACCTGCCCGGCCCGGGTTTGGGCATGGGCCAGATTCAGCACCAAACGCGGGTCGGGCTTACGAATGGCCCGCACTGCCAAGGCTGTTTTAAACGACGTGGCCGCCAGCGCCGCCTCTCCACGGGTATAGGCCGCGTTGCCTTCTGCCACGGCCACGTTCCGGTCGCGGGCCCAGGTCAGCAACTGCCACGTGGGAGTCCAAAAAGCTAGAACCAGGAGCACCAGGTATTTCATGGGCGAATGATGGTGACGGTGAGCACAATGTCGAGCACCAGCAGCAGCACGGCCGCCGCCAGTGGGTAGCGGTAGCGGTTGTCGGCCACGGCCACCGTGCGCACCTGCTCCGTGGTGCCCTGCATGGTGCTCAACGACCGGAGTACGGTGCTAAAACCGTTCTGCTCGTTGTTTAGCTCCGCGTACAGCCCGCCGGTTTGAGCGGCGAGCTGCAACAGCGGCGCTTCCTGCAGGCGGCTTCGCACCACTTGTCCCTTGGCGTCTTTCACAAAGCCGCCCGCCGCAGCCGGGATTGTAGCGCCTCCGCTCGTGCCCACGCCCACCGTGTACACCCGCGCCCCGCTGCGGGCTATTTCCCGAAGCGGCTGTTCGAGGTTCTCGCCAAAATCTTCCCCGTCGCTCACCAGTATCACCGCCGTCGCACGTGGCAATGCGCCAGTGCTGGCAGTAGAAGCGGGAGCCAGGCGGCTCAATACCAACTCCAACGGGGCCCGCAGGGTGGTGGGCCCGCGGGGCAGCAGGTTGGTGCGCAGCGTGCTGATAAACACCTGCACTGCTTCCTGGTCGTAGGTGAGCGGGCACTGCACCACCGCCTCAGCCCCAAATATCACCAGCCCCAGCCGGTCGGCCGGGAACTGCGCCACCAGCTCCTGCAACTCGGCCTGCGCGCGCAGCAGTCGGGTAGGGGCCACATCCGGGGCGTCCATGGAGCGCGACACGTCCACCAGCAGCCACACGTCTTTGCCCGCGGTGCGCACCGGCTGCTGGCTCACGCCCATGGCCGGGCCCAGCGCCGCCGCCAGCAGCGAGGCCCCCATCAAGAGGCGCAGGGCCGCTTTCCAGCCGCGGTGCCGGGGCCGGGTGCCCAGCGCCCGGGCCAGCCGGCCGGCCCGGCGCCAGAGCACCAGCAACAGCACCAGGAAAATAGCCAGCGCAAGGGCGGCAGCCAAAAAAGTAGGATAAGCCCAGGTTATCAAATTGCAGAACAAGCAGAAAGCAAAGTGCAAAGAAGCCACCGCCGCGCCGGTTGCTCAGAATTATTGGTGCTTAAAAATAAATTTTTCGCTCAAAGTGTGGTTTTCTGATTCCTGCCCGTACATTTGTACCCGCTTCGGACGGAAGCGAAACCAACCTGGAGAGGTGGGTGAGTGGCTGAAACCAGTAGTTTGCTAAACTGCCGTAGCTCTAAAGGTTACCGGGGGTTCGAATCCCCCCTCTCCACTATAATGTTGGGTTGCGAAAGCTTCCCGTTGGGGCTCCACCCAATAGGTCGTCGCCAAGACTCAGCATTATTTTTTTCTCGGGGTGTAGCGTAGCCCGGTATCGCGCCTGGTTTGGGACCAGGAGGTCGTAGGTTCGAATCCTGCCACCCCGACATTTGATTGCCCCGGTTTCGACCCCGTAGCTCAGTTGGATAGAGCAACTACCTTCTAAGTAGTCGGTCTTTGGTTCGAATCCAAACGGGGCCACAAAAAAGCCTTTCACATTATTGTGAGAGGCTTTTTTGTGTTTATGGGTATGGCAATACTCATGGGTATTTCAACAGCATGGACTGCTCATCCCCGCCCTATTCCGGGCGGCATCAGCAGGAAGCAGTGCCGCAGTAGAATATTCAGCTTCTCCGGACCGATTTTAGGTGCGCAAGGGTGAATGGGGTATATAAAGTGCTGGGGATAAAGTTGTGCTTACGTGCATTTGCTGCCGCTTGCATGCAGAAGTTTAGGCTGGGTATCTATCTTTAAGTTGCTGTGGCGGTTGAGTCGGGTATAGAACTCTGCGCACAGACTTTTTGACTTTCATTTATCTCCCCACTCTGTTCCTCTGATTGTTCCATGAAAAAAACGCTACTCTTCTTGGGCCTGCTCGGGTTTGCCGGGCCGTCCTATGCACAGGTCACGGGGCTTGGCCCGTGGGTGGAGGTCAATACCGTCAATTTTTCTACCAAGCCTCCCGGCTACGTGGTGCGCGACATAAAAACAGTAGCCCCCAACGTAGCCTGGGCGGTTACCGAAGAAGCCTCGCAGACGGGGATTGCCAATTCCTTTGTCAAAACCAAAAACGCGGCCGGTACCGAATTTAGCTTCGGCAACCTCACGGCCCCTGGGGCTTCGGCAGGTTTTGAGGCCAGCAACATTTCCAGCGTCGATGCCGCCGGCTTGGTGGCAGTAGCCGCCATGTACCCAACCGAACCGGGCGAGGCGGGCGGCGAGCTGTTGCGCACCACCAACGGGGGCGCCACCTGGACCAAGGTGACCACGGCGGCGCAATTTGCCCCTGCCGCGGGCGGGTTCTGCAACTGGGTGCACATGTTCAACGCCACTGAGGGCGTGGCCCTGGGCGACCCCATCAACAACTCGTTTGAAATACTGCGCACCACCGACGGCGGCGTTACTTGGGCGCGCCTCACCGCCAATATTCCGGCCCCCTTGGCGGGCGAATTTGGGTGGGCGCGCTCTTTCTTTGCCCGCGGCAATACCATTTGGGCGGGTACCGGGGCAAATTCCTCCAGCAAAGCCGTGAGGGTCCTGAAGTCAACCGATAAGGGCCTGACCTGGACGGCCAGCGCCCCTACAACGTTGCTTGGTTACATCAACCGACTGGCGTTTAAAGACGACCTCAACGGCATTGCCTACAACGTAGAGGTGAACGCGGCCCAAACGGCCATTGGGGCGGTCAACCTCATCCGCACCGCGGATGGTGGTGCCACCTGGAGCCCCATCACGCAAGTGAATTCAAACAAGGGTAGTTTTTTCTATCAGGACATTGACGCCGTAGATGGCCGCTACTACAGCGCGGGCACGCGCTTTCCCGCAGCGGCACCGCTGCAGGCCGGCGACCTCGGCACTTCTTTCAGCATCGATGGCGTCAACTGGACCCAAATCAGCTCTGACTTTGGCTTCACCGCCCTCGATGTCATCAGCGGTTCCGGCACAAACTCTTTGATTGGTTACTCGGGCTTCGTGACCGAAGCCACTGGGGCAGGGGGCGTTTTTAAAGCGTCCAGTGTGGTAGCCGCTACCCGCGATGCTGCCTTGCAGGGCGTGCTGCGTGCGTACCCTAATCCGAGCCAGACGGGCGTGTTTCGGGTAGAAACGGGGGCTTTCCTCAATGGCGCCGCCACCCTTACCGTAGTAGACGCGCTGGGGCGGCAGGTGCGCGCACAGGCGCTGACCCCGGCGGCTGTGGCATCGAAGGGCTTTAACCTGGATTTGAGCAGTGAGCCTCCAGGCATTTACACCATACAAATCAGTACGGCCACCGGCATTGCCACCCAGAAGCTGGTGATGCAATAGGCAGCGTTGCGCAGTATGGAAAAAAGGCCTTTCCCAGCTGGGAAAGGCCTTTTTTGTGCGCACATTATTTGTGGCACAACGCGAGGGATTTGGAGCTTTGGCTGGTAGTATAAAATAAAAAAATTCGAGGACTAAAACCGCAAAAATTCCTAAAAATGGGATTAAATAAGTACTTTTGATTGTTCAGTACCTAGCAACCCGAAGGGCTGTTTTACGACCTGATTTAATCCCGCCCACATGAGCGAAACGAAAGAGAAAATGGCGCAGTCGGACTATTCCGCCGACAGCATTCAAGTATTGGAAGGATTGGAAGCCGTGCGCAAGCGGCCCAGCATGTACATCGGCGACACCGGCATGAAAGGCCTGCACCACTTGGTGTGGGAGGTGGTCGACAACTCGATTGACGAAGCCCTCGCCGGGCACTGCGACCTGATTAACGTTACCATCAACGAGAACAACTCCGTGACCGTGCGCGACAACGGCCGCGGCATTCCCGTCGATTTTCACGCCAAGGAAGGCCGCTCGGCCCTGGAGGTGGTGCTGACGGTGCTACACGCCGGGGGCAAGTTCGACAAAGGCTCCTATAAAGTATCCGGTGGTCTGCACGGGGTGGGCGTGAGCTGCGTGAACGCGCTGAGCACCGACCTGAAAGTGACGGTGCGCCGTAACGGCCACAAATACGAGCAGGAGTACAAAATCGGCTTCCCGCAGTACGACGTGAAGCAGGTGGGCGACACCGACGAGCACGGCACCGAAGTGCAGTTCCTGCCCGATGCCAGCATCTTCACCGAAACCGAATACCGCTACGACACCGTGGCCGGCCGCCTGCGCGACTTGTCGTACCTGAACAAAGGCATCCGCATTACCCTCACCGACCGCCGCGAGAAGCTGGAAAACGGCGAGTTTCGCGGCGAGGAGTTTTTCTCGACCGGCGGCCTGCGCGACTTCGTGCAGTACCTCGACGGCGAGCAGCGCCCTTCGTTGCTCTCGGAGCCCATTTACGTGGAAAGCGAGAAGGGCGGCACACCCGTGGAAGTGGCCTTGCAGTACAACACCTCGTACCAGGAAAACGTCTATTCCTACGTCAACAACATCAACACCATTGAGGGTGGCACGCACGTAGCGGGCTTCCGCTCGGCGGTGACGCGGGTGCTCAAGACTTACGGCGATAAGAACAAGCTGTTCGAAAAAGCCAAGGTTGAAATCACCGGCGATGACTTCCGCGAAGGCCTCACGGCTGTGATTTCGGTGAAGGTGATGGAGCCGCAGTTCGAAGGCCAGACCAAGACCAAGCTGGGCAACTCCGAAGTGAGCGGCGCGGTGAACTCGGTGGTGGGTGAGATTCTGACCCAGTACCTGGACGAGAACCCCAACCAGGCCAACCGCATCATGGAGAAGGTGATTCTGGCTGCCAAGGCCCGCATTGCCGCCCGCAAGGCCAAGGACATGGTGCAGCGCAAGGGCGTGCTGAGCAGCAACAGCTTGCCGGGCAAGCTGGCCGACTGCTCGGAATCGGACCCCGAAATCTGCGAGCTCTACCTCGTCGAAGGAGACTCGGCTGGTGGCACCGCCAAGCAGGGCCGCAACCGGGCATTTCAGGCCATTCTGCCGCTGCGCGGTAAAATCCTGAACGTGGAGAAAGCACAGGAGCACCGCATTCTGGAGAACGAGGAAATCAAGAACATGATTACGGCGTTGGGCGTGAGCTTCAATGAGCGGAAGTCCTTGGCTTTTACCACCGACGACGACGGCACGGAATCGGGCCCGCTGAACTTCAGCAAGCTGCGCTACCACAAGGTCATCATCATGACCGACGCCGACATCGACGGCTCGCACATCCGCACCCTGATTCTGACCTTCTTCTTCCGCTACATGCGCGAGCTGGTGGACCGGGGCTTTATCTACATTGCCCTGCCGCCGCTTTACCTCGTGAAGCGCGGCAAAGAGGAGCGCTACTGCTGGACCGAAGAGGAGCGGGTACAGGCCCAAACTGACCTCGGCCGCGGCAAGCCTGAAACGGTGAACGTGCAGCGCTACAAAGGACTGGGCGAGATGAACGCCGAGCAGCTCTGGACTACTACCATGCAGCCCATGACCCGCACCCTGAAGCAGGTAACGGTAGAGTCGGCCGCCGACGCCGACCACCTGTTCTCGATGCTGATGGGCGATGAAGTAGCCCCGCGGCGCGACTTTATCGAACGCAACGCCAAGTACGCCAAGCTGGACGTGTAAGCATCCCGCTACTGCAAAGGCCCGCTGCAAAGCGGGCCTTTTCTTTTTTACTCGTATTGTATCAACCCAACGATTGAACGTGCCTTGGCGTGTTCAGTTGTAAGGTGGCGTTGAACAAGACCTGATTAACCCGCGGTTATTGAAGGAAATAACAAGCGCAGCCGTTATTTCTACCTGAAATAGCCTGACAAGGGCCGTTTCCCCGTATTTTGCTTTGTCTTTCTATACCACTATGAAGCTCTTCAAATCTGCCGACCTTATTCGCAAAAGCAAGTATATCAGCCGTGACCTTAGCTGGCTGCGCTTCAACTACCGCGTTCTTGACCAAGTGCAGGACACCAGCCGGGGTATTTTTGATAAGCTTAAATTCCTGGCTATCACCAGTTCTAACCTCGACGAATTTTTCATGATTCGGGTTGGGTCGCTGTATAATTACCTGGACTACGGCAAGGAGCGGATTGACTACTCGGGCCTGCGGGAACTGCCGTTTCGGCGCAAGCTGCTGGACTTCGCGCACCGTTTCGTGAACGACCAAAGCCTGACCTACCTCAACGAGCTGAAGCCCAACTTTGAAAAGAACGGCTTCAACATCCTGAAGATGTCGGACCTGACGGAGTTGGAAGTAAAAAAGGCCGACGGCTACTTCAAAAACACGGTGTTTCCGTTGCTCACGCCGATGGTGTACGACGCCTACCACGGCTTCCCCCTGATGATGAACCAGATGCTCATCTTCGGCGTGGTGACGCGCATTGGCAACAGCCTGGGCCTGGATGCCGATTCCGACAAGGGGCAGGAGCGGCTCACCTTCGTGCAGATTCCCCAGAACCTGACCCGGTTTTTTGAACTCACGCGCAAAGACAAGGTCATTTTCGTGCCCATCGAAGAAGTGGTGCGCGAGTTTCTACCGCGGCTGTTTCGCAACGTGGAGATTGTGGCGGCCAACCTTTTCCGCATCACGCGCAACGGCGACTTTACGCTGGAAGAGTCGGACGACATCGACAACGACTTTATCAAGGAAATTCAAGTGGGCCTGAAAACCCGCAAGCGCGGCCGCGTGGTGCGCGTGGAGGTAGAGCCCAACGCCTCGCCGGTGCTCATGAACGTGCTTCGCGAGCGGTGGAACATCGACAACGGCAACGTATTCGTCATCAACTCGCTCATTGACCTGAAAGGCCTGTGGCAGATTGTGCGCCACCCCAATTTCCGGAGTCGGTCGGCCAAACTGCCCGCCACGGTGGCCCCGCTTAGCCTGCCCGAAGGGGCCGACGAGAACCTGTTTGAGTACCTCAAGCACCACGACGTGCTGCTGCATCACCCCTACAACAGCATCGAGCCCATGGTGCGCCTGCTGGAGCAGGCCGCCGTAGACCCGCACGTGCTGGGCATCAAACAAACCATTTACCGGCTGGCCGACGACTCCCGCGTGAGCGCCGCGCTGCTGAAAGCGGCCGAAAACGGCAAGCACGTCTCGGTGCTGTTTGAGGTGAAGGCACGGTTTGATGAGGAGAAGAACATTCGCGAAGGGGCCCGGCTGGAGAAGGCCGGCTGCTTTGTGATTTACGGCGTGAGCAAGTACAAGACGCACACCAAGCTGCTCATGATTATCCGCAAGGAAGGGGAGAAGGTGACGCGCTACGTGCACATCGGCTCGGGCAACTACAACGAGCAGACCTCGCGCCTCTACACCGACGTGAGCCTGCTCACGACCAACGACGTGTACGGGCACGACGTGTCGGAATTCTTTAATGTTATCACCGGCCACTCGCAGCCCGACGATTACGAGTACCTCATCACGGCGCCCAAAGACATGCGCCAGCAACTCATTCACCTCATTCGGGAGGAAGTGAAGCACGCCAAGAAAGGGCAGCCGAGCGGCATTGTGATGAAGATGAATTCGCTCGAAGACAAGGAGATTATCGACGAGTTTTACAAGGCGGCGAAGTCGGGCGTGCCCATCCGGTTCATCGTGCGCGGCATCTGCTGCCTGCGCCCGGGCCGCCCGGGTCTGAGCGAAAACATCGAAGTGCGCAGCATTGTGGGCGAGCATCTGGAGCACACGCGCCTGTTTTATTTCCACCACGGCGGCGAGGCCCGGGTGTACGCCGGCTCGGCCGACATCATGGTGAGGTCCTTCGACCGGCGCATCGAAGCCCTGTTTCTGATTGTTAATCCACAGCTTAAGCGGGAGGCTATCAATATTCTGATGATGAATATGATGGACAACCAGAATAGCTACGTGATGCGCGAAGACGGCGCCTACATCCGGCAGCATCCCGCGCCTGGCGAACCGGTGGTAAACGTGCACCGGGACTTCTTCAAGCGCGACGAAGCGCAGCTTGCCACCGCAACGCCCGACGGCCTGCTGGCACTGCTGGACGTGCAGGCCCAGCGCCGTCTTGATGTAGCCACGGCCCTGGTGGCGGCTGAAGAAGCCGCGGTGCTGGCTGCCAGCGAGGCAGCCGAGGCTAGCGCCGATGATGCCTTCGGGGAGGGCGAACCCGAGGAGACTTGCGAAGACGATGCCACACCAGTGGGCCACATCGACGAGGAAAACGTGAGTGCTGATGTCGAACGGGCTTAACCCATTTTCGAAGCCCTGGGGCATATTTCATCTCAAGCTGATTTTCCATTTATAAAAGAAGAGCCCGCTGCTACTGCAGCGGGCTCTTCTTTTATGGTCTGGTGTGGGTGTTAATCCATCTCGGCGGGCTGGTTTTGGACGTCGGGCACAGGCAGGTGTGCCGGGTGCCCCGTTTCCGGGGTAGAGTTCAGGTCGTCGAAAAAGTCTTCGAAGAGGGACTGCAGCATACCGTCTTTCAGGCCAATGTCGGGCACAATCATGCTGCTGATGCCAGCCCATTCCATGGCCGAGAGGTAGATGTGGCCGGCGGGTACGATGACGTCGGCCCGGTCGGGGTTGAGCATGGCCACGTTCACGCGCTCCTCCATGGTAAAACCCGAGAGGCGCGTGAGGATGCTGTCGATGCTGCGCTTGGTGATGGGCTTGTTGGGCGCGGCAGGCGAGAGGCTGTAGATTTTGTTGATGTTGCCGCCCGTGCCAATGGCGCGCGTGACGTGGTGCTTGCGGGCGTGCTCGCGCACCCAGGCTTCCATGCGGGCCCAGAGCTCGGCCTGGGCTTCGGTGTTGGCGTCGCCGCTTTCTTCCTGCTGCATGCGGCGGATAGAGCCGATTTCGAAGGACTGCGCGGCCACCTTGCGGCGGTCGTGGTAGATGTTGAACTCGGTGCTGCCGCCGCCCACGTCGATGTGCAGGTAGTGCTTGTTGTCTTCCAGCAGGTGCTCGATGACGCGGTTGATGTAGAAGGCCTCATCCTGGCCGTCAATGACCTTGATTTCCATGCCCAGCTCCTGCTGCACGCGGGCCGCGATGGCCGCGCCGTTGCTGGCCGAGCGCATGGCCGAGGTGGCGCATATTAGGTAGTGGCACACCTCGTGCACCTCCATGAGCAGTTTCAGCGAATGCAGGAACTTGATAAACTTCTCTTCCTTGGCCGGCAAAATCTGACCGGAGGCAAACACGTCTTCGCCCAAGCGCATGGGATAACGCACGTATTCCACGCGTTTCAATCGGTAGCGCCCCTCGTAATAAAGCACCGCTGATATCTGGCACCGAACGGCATTGGACCCAATATCAATGGCGGCAATTTTGCGAAGGGGATAATTCATGGGCACGAAATTACAGTAGAATAGCCAGGAGAGAGTCTAAAAGGCTTCCGGTTGCTGTGAGTGGGTGAGCGGAATGCGGCGCTGCTGCCTGACTATTTGTCGATGCGAAAGCCCAAGCCAAACTGAATCAGGTTGTTCTCTTCGGACATCTGATAGGAAATGGTGAAGGCTAGCGTTTCGGCCACTGGCGCGATGTAGAAGCCGCCGCCGTATCCGGTGTGCCAGCCACCGGGTGAACTGCCTTGGTAATACACGCGCCCCTGGTCGTAAAAGCCAAACACACCGTAGTAGAATGGCAGAAAACCGTTTTTGACTTGCCCCAGCGCCAGCCGCAACTCCGTGTTGTAATACAAGCTGGCATCGCCGGAGAAGCGGTTGCGGTAGTAGCCGCGCAGCCCCTCGCGCAAGCCCAGCGACGTGAATTTGTAGAACGGGATGTCGGCGTCGCGGCCGTAGTTTTTAGCACCGCCGCCTTTCACTACCAACGTAATGGGAATGCCCAGCCGGGCCGTGCCGTAGTATTCGGCAAAGCCCTGCGTGAGCCCGAACGTGCTTTCTGAACCCGACAACTGGCGGTAGGTATCGTGCTGAGCCCGCAGGCGCACGCCCCGCCGAGCAAAGGCCTGGCGGTCGCGCAGGTCGAGGTCGAATACGGCGGATAGGCCCAGTAGGCGCTGGGTGCTGGAGTTGGGGCGAATGTCGGTGCCGCCGGGGGTGGTGTTGAGCAGGCCGAGGTAGCTGGTGGGCGCAAAATCGGTGACGAGGTATTCGTAGGTGGGGCCCACCCGCACCACGCTGCGCTGCAGAAACACCCGCTCCAGAAACGCATTGAGGGTGACGCCGCGGTAGCGCGCACGGTAAAACCGGTCATCGAACTGGTCCTGGCTGAAGGTGGTATTGTTGCCCAAGCCGAAGAAGTTGTAGTAGGGGAAATAATTGCCGTAGCTCACTTCCCCACCAGCATCTGCCTTGCCGATGGCGTAGCGGTGGCGCGTACTGGCTGTGAGCTGGCGCTGGCCCCCGGTGCTGCCCTCGGCCAGAAACGAGTACGTGTTTTTAAAGCCCGGCTTGCGGAAGCCCTGGCGCAGAAACGTGACGCCCGCGCTGGCCCGAAACCCGTCGTTGCCGTTGTAGCCGAGGCCGATGCTGGGCCGGTAGGAGTTGTACTCAAACTGCTCCCGGTCGTATTCGTTGACGCTGGCCCGGGGGCTGGTGCGGTTGTCGGATTCGGAGCCCAGCTGCAGGTCGGTATCCGGCACGTCGTACACTTTGGTGAGGGTGCGCAGGCCGCTGGCCGTTGAGCTGTCGAGGATGCGGTCTTTGCCATCGCCGCCTATCACGCGCACCAGAATGCTGTGGCTGCCGCCGTCTCCCGTCACCGTAAAAATGTCCCGGCCATCAAGGCCGTAGAGGCACACTTCATCGGTTTCACGAGGTTTAAAAGTGCGGTCAAACAGGGCCGGACCGTTGGGCGATTCCCCCTCTTTTGCCCGGTCAAACATCTGCACACGGACCTGACCATCAGGCAGCCGGTTCACCAAAAACACCTCGCCTTTGTTGCTGCCCACCACGTCCACGCGCTTGGCCAGCAGCAGGTAGTAGTCATCCAGCGCTTTAGGCAGCGTTTGAATTCGGGACTTTAACTTCCGATTGAGGTCAGTGCCGGATATGGACTGAATTTCAATGGGTAGCTTACCAACTGCCTCATCGATGGCTACGGGGGTCAGGCGCGACTGCAGATACTTGCCCGCTTCCTGCCACTGCTCGCGGCTGAGGCCCTGCAGCAGGAAGCGGTCGAGGTGGCGAGCAGGCCAGTTCAAGCTTTTCAAGTCGTTAAAGTCCTCGCCGAAATCCTCGATGCTGGGCACGGCCCATTCACGGTTGGCCACGTACGTGAGCAGACCGTTCCAGAGGGTAAAGCTCTGGTCGCGGTCGCGTGGTATGGGACGGTAGAGGGTGGTGCCGTTGGCCTGCTTGAAGCCCGCCCATTTCCAGTTGTCCTCGTGCTTGCCAAAGTCGGCCACCAGCATGTCGAAGGCGCGGGCGCGGGCCAGAGCCGGGGCATCAATGCGGTTGTCGTTGTCCTTGTACAGCTTCCGGAAAAAGCTGAAGCTGCGGCTGATTTCATCGGCCCCGCCAAAGCCGGCCAGGTTGGGCTTGGGGTCTTTCGGACTGTCTTCAAGGGTGCCGAGCAGGCCCGCGTATTGTTCGCGGTAGGGGCCCAGGTGCTGGTTGTCGGGTAGGCGGAACAGCCGCGGCCGGGCATGCAATATATCTGTCTGGTCGAGCAGGGAGCCCGTGACCAACGCCGAGTACGGGTGCGCCGTGGCCGTGATGTCCCGCAGCACGTCGGCCGCGAAAGAGCTGCGCAGCTCGGGCGGCAGAATTTTGGTCACGTCCTTGTCCACCGAGCGGAACACATAAGCGGAGCTATCGGCGGCAATGAGTTTGAGCGAAGTCGTTTGGCGCCCACCGCCCTTGCCGTAGGGGCGCAGGCCGCCTTTCTCAGTGGCGAGGTTCAAGGTGGGCACCGCCACCGGCTGTAGCCAGGAAGAGCGGTAGATATCACCAAGGAAAAACCGTTTACTGGCCGTACCCTTGTATTCAGGGCCCGGCACCACCGTGGTCACTGCCTGAAATGGGGCATCGGGCCGGGCTTCGCCCGCGGCCTGGGCGCTGCCGGGGCAGTCAGTTAGGAAAGGATTGAGCGGTTCGTTGCCAGCAGTGCCTGGTTTGCCCGAAGCGGGCCCGGCGCAGGCCGAGCGAAACAGCGCGGCAGCGTAGGCTTCCCGGGCCGGTTGCCCCTCGCCGCCGAAAGTGTAGAAATGCGTGGTGACCTTGCCATCGGCGAAGTATTCAATGGTAGAATACCCTTCTTCCTTCTGGCTGTATAGGGCGCTGCCCTTAGGCCCCACGTGCTGGCTTTCGGCAAAGCTGCCGCTCACCAAGTGGTAGTTCCCCTGAAATGGTGTGAGCTGCAGGCTGAAGTCGTGGGCCGCGGCGTACACCACGCCGGGGTTGCTCTGTAGAGTGTTGAGCATCTCCCGGCGCAGCTCCTGGTAGCGCGGGTTGGCCAGGTCGCGGGGGGAGCCCACGTTTTGGCGGTAGGCGGCATAGATGGAGCCCAGCACCGGCGGACTCAGGTGGCGCGACAGGGGCTGGCTGCCGCCGTACACGCCGTTGCTCACCACGGGGTGGTGGCCCACCAGTAATACGTTTTTGCCCTTGGTATCGTCGATGATGTCCTGCAGCTGCTCGCGGAACTCCTCTTTGGTGAGGGTTTTGCAGTCGGTATCGGGCGCTTCGGGGCGGTCAAACGGGTGCGTGAACCACGGCGTGTTGATGGCCACCAGGCGCACCAGTGGGGCCACGTCTACCACCTCCGGCCCGGGGCAGCCGTTGGTGGGCATAAAAGCGTTTTGGCCGGACAACTGCTTTTCGATGTACTTCTCAAGGCGGCGCACGGCCTTCAAGCCGGCCGGCCCGGAGTTGGCCCAATCTTTATCGCCGGGTAGAAAATAAATCTTTCCCCGGGGCAGGCCTTTCACCAACGCTATGAAAGCATCGGCCCGACTGCGCTCAATGGCCGCCAGGGCCGTGTCGGTCTTGGCAGACAAACCTTCATTGCCCACAATATCACCCAGATGCACTACCGTAAACGGCCCGGTTTGCTGCTCCAGTGTTTGCCGCAACAGCCGCAGCCGTTCGGTAGGAACGGGGCCCCGCGCGGTGTTTCCGAGGAGGAAAACGGTGTGGGCCGGGGAGGGTGTTTGCGCGTGGGCGCCGCTCGCCAGCATCAGGGCCGATGCCAGCAAGAGGGTAATGGTACGATGCATAAAGACAGGTTATACTCCCTCTTACGACCAATACCGCAAAAAGTAACGGCAAACCCGCTCATCTGCTCATCGCTCCACCCACAAGTTCCGGCTTATCTATTCAGCCGCTGCCAGCTCCTGAAGCACCTTGGGCACGCCCGTACTGGCGGGTTCGACTACGTAGCGCACGCCTTGCCGTCCAGCGGCGGGCTGATGCGGGTCGATGACGTAGACCCGGCAGTCCGATGGGGCGTAGTGTAGCAGGCCGGCGGCAGGGTACACCTGCAGCGAAGTGCCCACTACCAACAGCACATCGGCCGTGGCGGCTACCTCGGCCGCATCTTCAATGAGCGGCACCATTTCCCCGAACCACACGATGTGGGGGCGCAGCTGCCCGCCATCGGGCGCAAGGCTGCCTATCTCAATGTCGCCCGGGCAGTCGTACACTTCGGTCTCGCTGTTCACCGAGCGCATCCGGTTGAGCATGCCGTGCAGGTGTATTACCTCGCTGGAACCGGCCCGTTCGTGCAGGTCGTCCACGTTTTGGGTGATGATGGTGACGCGCCAGCCGGGCGCTTCCTCAAACCCCGCCAGGGCCAGATGGGCCGCATTGGGGGCTACCTCGCGGGCCTGGCGGCGGCGCTGGTTGTAAAAGTCCAGGACCAGCGCGGGGTTACGGGCAAAGCCTTCGGGAGAGGCCACGTCTTCCACGCGGTGGTTTTCCCAAAGCCCGTTGCTATCGCGGAAGGTGCGGATGCCGGACTCGGCCGAGACGCCGGCACCAGTTAAAACGACAAGGTGTTTCATAGCTTATAAATGTAGTGGTACAGTGGCCTGGTAATGCGGGAAATTGCTCAAAAACGGGCCAACTCCTGGCTTCCAAAATCCCATTCCGGCGTGCTCACCACTTCAGCCTGCGGGTCCAGGGCAAACCAGGCGCCCAGTCTGGGCTCATCAATGTTTTTAAGCACATGAATGCTCTGTGCTGGCATGTAGCTCTGGGCCAGCAGCAGGTAGTGCTGACCGGTTACGGGGTGCGCGGCTACGTCCACCACCAGCACCGCGTGGCCCGGCCGGCCGCCGTGAATGAGCACATCGCCGGGCTGCACGCTGGCCAGCGCCACTGGCCGCAAATCCCGGCTGAGCGACAGCGTGCCGGCGTAGCCAAAAGTAGGAACGAGGTAGCTGGCCAGGGCCGCGTGCGTGAGCAGCTGGGCCGGGCGGGAAGCCGGCCGTATGGTTTCGCCCTCCACCCGAAACGTGCGGCCTGCCACGTAGTCGGAAAACCAGAAGTCGTAGCCCGTAGTTAGTCGAAAATGAATCTGGTTGGGGTCGTGGCTGAACACATATTCGGCCCGCAGCCGGATAACCGCGTCGGCGCACTGCTGCAGGTCCTGGGTGCCCACGTCGATGTTGACCACGGCGGCCACCACGTCCTGCCGGCTCTTCTTTTGGCCGGTGTAGGTGAGGGCGGGCGTGCCGGCGGGCCGCAGCGGCAACTACCGCAGCCATTCGCCCCACGAGCCCGCCGCCACCTTCACGCGCTGGCACCCCGCTGGCACCGGAAACCGAGCCGCTACGGTGGCCGAAGCACTTGGTTTAAGCCTGAGCCACGGATAAGTAATGCCGGCGGGCAAGCCCGGCGCCGGCTGAAAGGTGGCGGTCGTGCCCACGAAAAGCACAGCCAGCAGGAAGGAAGTACGCATCAGAAGTGGTGGTGGGGCAAAACAAAAGCCCGCATTATCGCGGGCTTTTGTAAGACAATCTCTGAGTCGATTAACGGCGCCTCGCGGGGTTTATTTCGCTTTGGCAGGTGTTTTTTTGGCCGCTGGCTTGGTAGCAGTTTTGGCAGCGGGTTTCTTAGCGGCCGGTTTCTTAGCAGCCGGCTTTTTAGCGGCGGGCTTCTTCTTGGCGGGAGTATCGGTTTTATCCTCCTTGGCAGCGGGCGCGACTTTCTTGCCGAAGCGGCCGCCTTTGGCGGGTTTGTCGGGGGTGGCATCGGCCAACTCCTGACAGCGTTCCAAAGTCAGCTCGGTGGGCTCCTCACCTTTGGGGATTTTTACGTTTTTCTTGCCCGCCACAATGTAGGGGCCGAAGCGGCCGTTCAGTACCTGAATGTCGGGGTTTTCGGGGAATGATTTGATGAGGCGCTCGGCATCGGTTTTGCGCTTGAGCTCAATCAGCGCCACCGCTTCCTCAGAAGTGATGGTGTGCGGGTCCTGCTCCTTGGTGAGGGAGAAAAACTTGCTGTCGTGCCGCACATAAGGCCCGAAGCGGCCGAGATTGGCCGTCATGTCCTTGCCCTCAAACTCGCCCACTGCGCGCGGCAGCTTAAACAAGTCCAAGGCCTCTTCTAGGGTAATGCTTTCGATGAACTGGCCTTTGCGCAGGTTGGCGTAGGCGGGCTTGGTTTCGCCTTCGGTGTCGCCCAGGGCCACGTAGGGGCCGTAGCGGCCCAGGCGGGCAGTTATTTTCTCCCCCGTCTCGGGGTGCAGGCCAATCTCGCGGGTGCTGCCCAGCGTGCTGCGCTCAATGTCCTGCCCGGCCTCGATGGTCGCGTGGAACTTGCCATAGAAATCGGTCAGCATCTGCGTCCAGTCCTCCAGGCCGTTAGCAATCTGGTCGAACTCATCTTCCACCTTGGCCGTGAAGTGGTAGTCCACAATCACGGGAAAGTGCTCCACCAGAAAGTCGTTTACCACCATGGCCGTATCCGTCGGAAACAGCTTGGCTTTTTCGGCGCCGTAGTTCTCGGTTTTTACCTCGGTGTTCACCGCGGAGTTGTCCAGCGTCAGCACGTGAAACTTGCGTTCCTTGCCTTCGCGAGTGTCTTTTTCCACGTAGCCCCGCTTCTGCACCGTGCTGATGGTAGGAGCATAAGTGGAAGGCCGACCGATGCCCATCTCCTCCAGTTTCTTCACCAGCGAAGCCTCGGTGTAGCGGGCCGGCGGCGATGAAAACCGCTCCGTGGCGCTCAGGCGCAGCAGGGGCAGGGCCTGGCCCACGCTCAGCGGCGGCAGGCCGCGCGAGAAGCTCGACTCGCCGTCCTTGGGCTCGTCTTCGTCCTCGTCATCTCTGCTCTCGGCGTACACTTTCAGGAAGCCTTCAAAGGTGATAACCTCGCCAGTGGCGGTGAACGTGACACCGGGCTGGGAGCTGATGCCAATCACAGCCGTGGTGCGCTCAATCACTGCTTCCGCCATTTGCGAGGCCATGGCCCGCTTGCGAATCAGGTCGTACAAGCGCTGCTCCGACGCATCGGAGCCCGCTTTTACCAGCGCAAAATCGGTGGGGCGAATGGCTTCGTGGGCCTCCTGCGCCGATGCCGACTTGGTTTTGAAGGTGCGTGTGTGGTGGTACTCGGCGCCGTAGGCGGCCGTAATGGCATTTTGGGCACCCGTCATAGCCTCACCCGACAGATTCACCGAGTCCGTCCGCATGTAGCTGATTTTACCAGCTTCGTACAGCTTCTGGGCCACGCTCATGGTCTGCGCTACCGAGAAGCCCAGCTTGCGAGAAGCTTCCTGCTGCAACGTAGACGTGGTAAACGGTGCGGCAGGGCTGCGTTTGCCAGGCTTTTTGTCGAGGCTTTCAATCTGATACGTGGCCCCGATGCAGCGCTGCAAAAAAGCCTCTGCTTCGTCCCGCACCTTGTAGCGGGTGGGCAGCTCGGCTTCCAGCACGGCGCCGCGGCCGGCATCAAAGCGCGCCACAATGCGGTAGGCGCTGGCCGAGAGGTGGGAGGCTACTTCGCGCTCCCGCTCCACCACCAGGCGCACCGCCACCGACTGCACCCGGCCAGCCGACAGGCCTGGCTTTACTTTTTTCCACAGCACCGGGCTTAGCTCAAAGCCCACGAGGCGGTCGAGCACCCGGCGGGCCTGCTGGGCATTCACCAGGTTCTGGTCTACTACCCGGGGATTGGCAATGGCGCTGAGAATGGCACTCTTGGTGATTTCGCGAAATACGATGCGCTTGGTCTTGGCATCGGGCAGGTTGAGCGTTTCGGCCAGGTGCCAGCTGATGGCCTCACCTTCGCGGTCATCGTCACTCGCCAACCAGACCATTTCGGCCTCCTTCGAAAGTTTTTTCAACTGCGCAATTAGCTCGCGTTTGTCGGCCGATACCACGTATGTGGGCTTGAATCCATTGGCAATGTCAATGGCGTTGTTGTCCTTCGGCAAGTCGCGAACGTGCCCATAGCTGGAGCGCACCACAAAATCCTGGCCGAGGTAGCCTTCAATGGTTTTGGCCTTGGCCGGCGACTCGACGATAACTAAATTCTTGACCATGTGAGCGGGTAAGGGTACGGCAAACGAAAGACGGCAGTAGAAAGTGAAACGGCCAGCCGTGCGGAAATGTTAAAATTGGCCGCAAAGATGTGCCAATTATTTCCATGAGCCGGCGCAACCAGCTTTACGGCCGCTGCACCGCGCCCCTTATAAACAGGCCAGTGGTCCTGCCAAGTTCACTACCGCAGCCAATGGGTGTACCTTTGTTTATTAGGGGTTCGTCCCCGTACTTCGCCTTCGCGTTGCCCTCTCCACTCATCCGTTTGATTCCTATACTATATGGCTTCCCCCAAGACTCCGCAACCTAAGGCCCGCCGTTCGGCTGAGCCGGTCGCTACGGAAAACGTCACCGGTGGAATGCCGGATTTCGGCGCCATCTCGTCCCTGGATGTTATACGTACCAACAACGACCTGACCCGCAAAAAAGGCGGCTCGCGTGGTTCCATCGATACGCAGGACCCTGGTTACGTCAACGACCAGCTAAACCGGGTGCTGTATGCCCTCGACGCTTTCAAAAAAGGGGACGTGTCGGTGCGCCTCACCAAGCAGAACGACGACATCTTTGCCGAAATCGCCGAAGCCTACAACTCCATGGTGGAAATGATAGGCGGGGTGGGCGGCGAAGTATCGCGCATCTCCAAAGTGGCTGGCGTGGAAGGCAACCTAAAGGCGCGGGCCTCGGCCGAAGGCGCCGCAGGCTTCTGGCGCGACATGATTAACAACATCAACGGCCTCGTGGACAGCATCGCCGTGCCGGTACTGGAAGTAGGCAAGGTATTGAAGAACATCAGCCGCGGCAATCTGGACGAGAGCTTCCAGATTCCGGTATCGGGCGACTTCAAGCTGATGGCCGAAACCATCAACAAAACAATTGACAACCTCAACATCTTCGCCAGCGAGGTAACCCGCGTGGCCCAGGAAGTGGGCACCGAGGGCAAACTCGGCGGCCAGGCCAGCGTGCCCAACGTGGGCGGCATCTGGAAAGACCTGACCGACAACGTGAACAACATGGCCAGCAACCTCACCGTGCAGGTGCGGGACATTGCCAACGTGGCCACGGCCGTGGCTAAAGGCGACCTGAGCCAGAAAATCACCGTGGACGTGAAAGGGGAGTTCCTTCAGCTCAAGCAGAACCTGAACCAGATGGTGGACTCGCTCAACCTGTTTGCTGGCGAAGTAACCCGCGTGGCCCAGGAAGTGGGCACCGAAGGCAAGCTCGGCGGCCAGGCCAGCGTGCCCAACGTGGCCGGCGTGTGGAAGGAACTGACCGACAACGTGAACAACATGGCCAGCAACCTGACTTCTCAGGTGCGGGACATTGCCAACGTGGCCACGGCCGTAGCCAAGGGCGACCTAAGCCAGAAAGTGACAGTGGACGTGAAAGGCGAGCTGCTCCAGCTGAAGCAGAACCTGAACCAGATGGTGGACTCGCTCAACCTGTTTGCCGGCGAGGTAACCCGCGTGGCCCAGGAAGTGGGCACCGAAGGCCGCCTCGGCGGCCAGGCTTCGGTGCCCAGCGTAGCCGGCGTGTGGAAAGACCTGACCGACAACGTGAACTACATGGCCTCGAACCTGACTTCTCAGATTCGGGACATTGCCAACGTGGCCACGGCCGTAGCCAAAGGCGACCTGACCCAGACGGTTACCGTGGACGTGAAAGGCGAATTCCTGCAACTGAAGCAGAACATCAACCAGATGGTAGCCTCGCTCAACCTGTTTGCCGGCGAGGTAACCCGCGTGGCCCAGGAAGTGGGCACCGAAGGCAAACTGGGAGGCCAGGCCAGCGTGCCCAACGTGGCCGGCGTGTGGAAAGCACTGACGGACAACGTAAACGACATGGCCGCGGCTCTTACCTCGCAGGTGCGAGACATTGCCAACGTGGCCACGGCCGTAGCCCGCGGCGACTTGAGCCAGAAGATGACGGTGAACGTGAAGGGCGAAATCCTGGAGCTGAAGAACATCCTCAACCAGATGGTGGACTCGCTCAACATCTTCGGCGACGAGGTAACCCGTGTGGCCCGCGAAGTAGGCACCGAGGGCAAACTCGGCGGCCAGGCCGTGGTGCCCCGCGTAGGCGGCACCTGGAAAGAGCTGACCGATAACGTAAACACCATGGCCAGCAACCTGACCTCTCAGGTGCGGGACATTGCCAACGTGGCCACGGCCGTATCGAAAGGTGACTTGAGCCAGAAGATTACGGTGGACGTGAAAGGCGAGCTGCTGGACCTGAAGGACAACCTCAACCAGATGGTGGACTCGCTCAACATCTTCGCCGGCGAAGTAACCCGCGTGGCCCGCGAAGTGGGCACCGAGGGTATTCTGGGCGGCCAGGCCAACGTGCCCCGCGTAAGTGGCACCTGGAAAGACCTGACCGACAACGTGAACACGATGGCCAGCAACCTGACCTCGCAGATGCGCGACATTGCCAACGTGGCAACCGCGGTGGCAAAAGGTGACCTGAGCCAGAAAATCACGGTGAACGTGCGCGGCGAGCTGCTGCAGTTGAAGGAAAACCTCAACGAAATGGTGGACTCGCTGAACATCTTCGGCGACGAGGTAACCCGCGTGGCCCGCGAAGTGGGCACCGAGGGCAAACTCGGCGGCCAAGCCACGGTACCCAACGTGCGGGGCACCTGGAAAGACCTGACCGACAACGTGAACACGATGGCCAGCAACCTGACCTCTCAAGTGCGGGACATTGCCAACGTGGCTACCGCCGTATCGCGCGGCGACCTCAGCCAGAAGGTGTCGGTAAACGTCAACGGCGAGCTGTTGGACCTGAAGGACAACCTGAACCAGATGGTGGACTCACTCAACATCTTCGCCGGCGAGGTAACCCGCGTGGCCCAGGAAGTGGGCACCGAGGGCAAACTCGGCGGCCAGGCCAGCGTGCCCAACGTGGCCGGCGTGTGGAAGGAACTGACCGACAACGTGAACTACATGGCCAGCAACCTCACCACCCAGGTGCGGGGCCTGGTGAAGGTGGTAACCGCCGTATCGAAAGGTGACCTTACCCAGAAGCTGACCCTCGAAGCCAAAGGCGAAGTAGCCGAGCTGGCTGATACCATCAACAGCATGGTGGACGACCTGAACCGCTTGGCTTCCGAAGTAAGCCGCGTGGCCAAAGTGGCCGGGGTAGAGGGCAAGCTGACCGAACGCGCCACCGTGGGCGGCGTGTCGGGCTCCTGGAAAGAATTGGTAGACACGCTCAACGGCCTCATCGAATCCATCGCCTCCCCGGTACTGGAAGTGAGCCGCGTGGTGCGCGCCATCTCGGAAGGCGACCTGACCCAGCGCGTGGAAGTGCCCACCACGGGCGACATCCTCGCCATGTCCAACGCCCTGAACCTGGCCGTGGAAAACCTCAACGAGCTGCTCGGCGAAATCAACGATTCCTCGCAGATTGTGGGTACTTCCTCGGAAGAAATGGCCGGCAAGGGCCAGGAGATGAGCCGCGTGACCGTAGACGTGGCTTTGGCCATGCAGCAAATGGCCGAAGGCGCTCAGAACCAAGCTTTGAAAACCGACCAGGCCTTTAAGCTGATTGAAGAAATCATGCAGGCCACCAAGGAAACGGCTAACAAGGCCGACGTGGTAAACAAGTCGGCTATCCTGGGTGAGCAGACCTCGCAACTGGGTCTGAAAACGGTGGCCGAAGTGGTGAAAAACATGGAAGAAATATCCAGTGCCGCTTCCCAGACCTCGCGCACCATTGAAGTACTGAGCACCCGGTCCGGTGAAATCAGCAAGTCGCTGGGTGTGATTACCGACATTGCCTCGCAAACCAACCTGCTGGCCCTAAACGCGGCCATCGAAGCAGCCCGCGCCGGCGAAGCCGGCCGTGGCTTTGCCGTGGTAGCCGAGGAAATCCGCAAGCTGGCCGAAGGCTCCCGCAAGTCGGCCAACGAAATTGCCACGCTGGTTGAGGACGTTCGGAAGGACACTACCTCGGCCGCCACCGCTATTTCGACCATGGAAAACCGGGTATTGAAAGGCAAGAACGCCACGTTCGAAGCCAGCTCAGCCTTTAAGAACATTGCCACCAGCAGCGGCGAAACGCTCCGCACCTCACGCGACATTCTCACAGCTACTGAGGTGCAAAAAGCCTCGATTGGCGACGTGGTGAAGTACGTGGAAGAAGTGGTAGCCATTGCCGAGCAAACGGCTACCGGCACCCAGCAGGTGGCCGGCACCGCCAAGCAGCTCTCCACGGCCATGCAGGAGCTCACCACCAGCTCGCAGCGCCTCACCGACATTGCCGACGACCTGCAGGCGGGCCTCGAAACCTTCCAGCTCAGCTCCTACGAGCCGGAACCCGAGCCGGAGCCCATGCCCGTGCGCCGCGGGGCCAGTGCCCGCGAGGCTTACCGAAACCGCGACTCATATGCTCCGGCACCACAGTCGGGGATGGCTGCCCAGCGGGGACAAAACCATAACCAGCAGCAAATGCCCGACTACGCCGACAACAGCCGGCGCAGTGGCATGGCGCGGCGCACCAGTCGGGGCGAAGCCGCTGCTCCCGAAGCAGCACCCGCCCAAGCCAAGCCCGAACGCCGCGCCCGTCCACAGCGTGCCGAAGCCCCGAGCCCGGCGCCCGCCGCCCGCCCGGCGGCCAAGCCTGCGCCCAAACCCGCAGCCACCAAAAACAGCAAAGCGCCCGCCGACGGCAAGGCTGAGAAACCTACCGCTTCCAAATCAAAAGCCAAAGCCAAGTAATTAAGGAAATGAAGTAGTGAGCAGCCAACCGCCTGGTTCTTGCCAGCGGCTGGCTGTTCGCTACATGTTTCTGATTGCTGACCAACCAACCACCACATGGCCGAGATTGACACCGCCTTTTCTTCCGCAAAACCCGAGCGCGCCAAACCGGCCGAACTGGTTCAGCTCATCGTGTTTCGGCTGGGCGACGAGGACTATGGCATTCGCATTGAGCAGGTGAAGGAAGTGACGGTGACGCCCGATGTGGCCCGGATGCCGAAAACCCCACCCTTTATTAAAGGCATTGCCAACCTGCGCGGCGATATAATCGCCATCATCGACTTGGAGGAGCGGTTCAACCTGCGTCCGGCGGGCCGGCCCTTGCCCGAGCGCAGCTACACGGTAGCCGTGGAAGCTGCCGACTACACGCTGGGCCTGATGGTGCGCGAAGTGCCCCGGCCCTTAACAATGCCGTTGAGCCAGATTGAGGCCGCTCCTGAGTTTGTGCAGGATTCCAGCACCCGCGACAAGTACCTTGAAGGCATTGCCAAGCTGCCCGAAGGCGGCATTATCATCGTACTCGACATGCGCAAGCTGCTCACACCAAGCGAAGTGATGCGGCTGCCGGGCAAAGTGGCATCTTCGTAGCCGCTTCCCCGTACAACCCGGGGCTGAGCCAAAGAGCCCGCCTCTATTCGAATTACAATCAAGTCTTCCATACCCATGAACAAGCGCATTCTCATCGTCGACGATTCATTTTACATGCGCACGATGCTCAAAAACATGCTCACCGATGCCGGCTACGAAGTAGTGGGCGAGGCTGCCAACGGCGCGCAGGCGCTGGAAATGGCCACTTCGACGGAGCCCGACCTGATTACCCTCGACGTCATTCTGCCCGACAACACCGGTCTGGACGTACTCAAGAACCTGCGCCAGATTCAGCCTTCGGCTAAGGTGGTAATGTGCAGCGCGGTAGGACAGGAAATTATTGTGAATGAGGCCATTGAAAACGGTGCTCTCGCTTACATCGTTAAGCCTTTCTCCGAGGAGAAGGTACTGGAAATTGTGGGCGCGGCGTTGCAGAACGGCGCGAGCGAGCAAACCGCGTAAGGTGCAGCAGCCATCTACCCATGCACGACTACAAGCCACCGGCAACGGTGGTTCGTGGCCGCGCGCGGTAGATTTTTTACTTGCCACCGTCATGATGTCCGGCCAATGAAAACGCGCGACCAGGAATACCGGGAGCTCTTCATGGCCGAAGCTTTGGAGTACTACGACTCCATGAGCCGGCATTTGAGCGAGCTGGAACGCAACCCAAACGCGGGCCCCGCCCTTAATGAGCTGTTCCGGCTCATGCACAACCTCAAGGCCAATGCCCGGGCCATGGGCTTCACCGATTTGGGTGAAATAGCCCACCACTTGGAAACCATCTTCGGACTCATTCGGGACAAAGAGCGGGAATTCAGTGGCGCCTTGATTAAGGTGGTCTTTGCTGGCGTTGATGCGCTGGGAAGCATGATACGGGCAGTGGGGGCCAGCCAGCCCTTGCCGGATGCCACCGCTCTGCTCGAGAACCTGGACCGCGTGGTGCGCGGCGAAGCCCCCGTTCTTGACGAAGCCGAAGCGGGTGAAACCGAAGAAGAGTCCAACCGCAAAATGGAGCTCTCGGACCTGGTATACATCCAGGTCAAAAAGCTTGATAACCTGCTCAACCTTGTGGGCGAGCTGGTGATTGACCGCGACCGGATTATGACCCTGGCCCAGGAGCTCGACAATCCGGCGTTGCTGGCTACTGCCCAGCACCTGTTCCGCATTTCCGACGACCTGCAGTACAGCGTGATGGATGCCCGCCTGGTGGGCGTGGGCGTGTTGCTCAATAAATTTCCCCGTGTGGTGCGCGACGTGGCCAGTGCCGAAGACAAGGAAGTGGAACTGACCCTGAGTGGCCAGGACGTGCAGATTGACCGCAACATTCTGCAAATCATCACCGATGCCCTGCTGCACCTTGTGCGCAACGCTGTCAGCCACGGCCTCGAAACCACCGAAAACCGCCTGAAAGCCGGCAAGCCGGTTGTAGGAAAACTCACGCTCTCGGCCATGACGGAGCGCGACGACGTGCTGCTCCAGGTGCGGGACGACGGCCGCGGCATCGACACCGAAGCCGTGCGACGCAAAGCGGTGGAGCGCGGCCTGACCACGGCCCATACTGCCGCTGGGTTGGATAAAGAAGCCGTGTGGGCTTTCCTGTTCGAGCCCGGCTTCTCGATGGCCCAGAAAGTGACCGATATTTCGGGGCGCGGCGTGGGGCTCGATGTAGTTAAGCTTGCCCTGGATTCGTTGGGTGGTCAGCTGCGGGTAGATTCCGAAATGGGCGTGGGCACCACTTTTACACTGGTTCTGCCCACTTCCATCGCCGTTAAGGGCGCTTTGCTCGTAGAGGTAGATGAGCGGCCCTATGCCATTCCGCTCATGCATACCGACACCGTGCTGGCCCTGCACCCCGGACAGATTTCGGTGGTGGGTGGCGTGATGGTCACCCATTTACACGAGCAAAGCGTGCCACTGGTACCGTTGCGCCAGCTTTTATACGACGAAGGCGTCGAGCCCTTGCCAGCGGCCAACAAAAGCGACATTGAGGGCACGCAACACGTATTGGTAGTCAATTACAATAACCGCCGCCTGGGCTTGGTGGTTGACCGGTTCATGCGTCAGCAGAACATCGTCATAAAGCCCCTTAGCAAGCCTCTGGACACTATCGACCTGTTCGGGGGCGTCACCCTGCTCGGTAGCGGCCAAGTCTGCTTGGTGCTGGACGTGCCCGCGCTCACCCGTTTGTTTCTAGCCAAACGGCCTTAACTTTTCCTTTCATTCATCCCAGTCCTCGCAGCTGCACTTCCCCTATTATCGACGTTATGGATTTATCGATGACCGACTTAGAGCGTGATATAATTCGCGAGATTTTGAACATTGGCCTGGCCCGCGCCGCCGATTCGTTCGCCGTAATTGCCCAGGAACGGGTTTTGTTGGAAGTGCCGAACATTGACTTGCTCGTGAGCGACGACATAATGGTTCGGGTGCGTGAGTACCAGGCCAAGCACGTTCCGATTCAATCCGACATTCGGGGCGATTTCAATGGCACGACGCTGATGTTCTTCTCCGGCCAGCACATACAGCGCCTGTCCCGCGTGTGTTTGCGCATGCAAACCACCGAAACCCTCGATGTGAACGAGCTGCAGGAATCGCTGCTACTGGAGATTAGTAACATCATAACCGGTGCGCTGGTCACCCAGCTGGCTAACATACTAAAGGCCAACATCTACGGTGCGCCGCCTACCGCCCCGCACGGTGATATTGCTGAAATAATGAACAGCCTGATGCCCGAGCACCAGCTTCAGCCCCTCATTTTCTCGGTCATCACCCAGTTTTCCGACAAAGACAACATGGTGGAGCTGCCGCTGATGCTCTTTTTTGACCGCGAAACGTTCACGAAGATTCTCGAAATCATCCGCAGCTACGACTTTCTGGGAAGTCAAATGTCGGCCTAGGCCTTCGTACCATTTTCCATGGGGAAGCTGGGTTTGAGCGTCATTTTTGCCGGCGTGCTTCCCCGGTGCCCTTAGTGTCAGCCCAACGCCGCCAGTGGATTTATTCCTTTTGGCGGCCTTGGTTTTTATACTCTAACTCCCAATACATACACCGATGTCTAAACACGAGGCCGCGCGAGCCAAAAAAATAGCTTCCTTCGACCCCAATGCGCCCGGCGATGCCGCTGGTGGCTTGTTTGGCCTGCCCTTCACGCCCGAGGAGGCCCAGGTGGTGGTGGTGCCCGTGCCGTGGGAAGTAACCGTGAGCTACCGCGCCGGTACCGCCCAAGGTCCTGCCGCTATCCATGAGGCCTCCCTGCAGGTAGACTTGTACGACCCAGACCTCCCCGAGGCCTGGAAACTGGGCCTGGCCATGGAAGAGGAAGACGAAACCATTCTGCAGGCCAGCAACAACCTCCGGCCGCAGGCCGCCGGCTACATCACCTGGCTGGAGGAAGGCCAGCCCGAAGACGGGACTAGCACCCACAGCAGCGTGCCCGCCCGGGTCACGGCCGAAGGGGTGAAAATGGTGCAATGGCTGAAAGAAAAAACCGGTGCCCTGCTCGACGAAGGCAAGGGCGTGGTGGTACTTGGCGGTGACCACAGCACGCCGCTGGGCTACCTGCACGCGCTGGCCGAGCGCCACCAGGAGTTTGCCATATTGCAGTTCGACGCGCATTGTGACCTGCGCCCGGCCTACGAGGGCTTCAAGTACTCGCATGCCAGCATTATGCACAATGCCCTGGAGCTGCCGCAGGTGAAGAAGCTGGTGCAGGTAGGCATCCGCGACATGTGCCAACAGGAGGCCGAATACATTGCCACTTCCAATGGCCGGGTGGCGCTGTTCAGCCAGCGCTTTTTGAGCGACGAAAAATTTGCCAAGAAATCCTGGAAAAAGGTGTGCGGTAAAATCATCGCCCAGTTGCCTCCCAAAGTGTACATCAGCTTCGACATCGACGGGCTGGACCCCAAGCTGTGCCCCGGTACCGGCACGCCCGTACCCGGCGGCCTGGAGTTTGAAGAAGCCACCTACCTGATTCGCTCCATAGTGCGGTCCGGCATCACCATCATCGGCTGTGACCTCAACGAAGTAGCACCTGGCGACAGCGACTGGAACGGCATTGTGGGTGCCCGCCTGCTCTACCAACTTTGTAATTGGATGGCCGTATCACAAGGCCGCCTCACTGCTAAGGGCATGGAGGTAGCTGATTAATTTGTTTTCACCTCAAGCTCTTTTCACATGCTCGGTTTTATAATAAAATTCATCCTCACGGCCGTGCTGGTATACGGCCTCAGTATGGTGCTGCCCGGCGTGGTGCTGACTGGTTTTGGGGGCGCGGCTATTTTGGTGCTGGTGCTCGGTGTGCTGAACGCCGTTGTGAAACCTATTCTCAAAATTCTGGGCTTTCCCATCACGGTACTCACCCTGGGTCTGTTCCTGCTGGTCATCAACGTCATCATCGTTAAGCTGGCCGATTTCATGATGAGCAGCTTCGATGTGCACGGCCTGCTCAATGCGCTGCTGTTCAGCATTGCATTGTCCATCGTAAATGCTGTGGTTGACTTAGTTGTGGATTAGCGAACGGAAATTCCTTTATTAAAAAAAAAGTCCCTGCTGATAATTCAGCGGGGGCTTTTTTTGTAGTGTCAACCTTTGGCTGCTGCTATTGGCGCTGATGCTACTGAATACGCCGAATATCCGCACCCAGCGCGTTCAAACGCTGGTCGATGAACTGGTAGCCGCGGTCAATCTGCTCCACGTTAAGGATGGTGCTGGTGCCATCAGCCGATAGGGCGGCAATGAGCAAGGCCACGCCAGCCCGGATGTCGGGCGAGGTCATGGTGATGCCGTTCAGGCGCTTGGTGTGGTCGAGGCCGATGACGGTGGCGCGGTGCGGGTCGCAGAGGATAATCTGAGCGCCCATGTCGATGAGCTTGTCCACGAAAAACAGGCGGCTCTCGAACATCTTCTGGTGAATAAGCACCGTGCCCTTGGCCTGGCAGGCCACCACCAGCACTATGCTAAGCAGGTCGGGGGTGAAGCCAGGCCAGGTATGGTCACTTACCGTGAGAATGGAGCCGTCCAGATAGGTGGCAATTTCATAGTGCGGCTGGGCCGGAATGTGAATGTCATCGCCCCGGAATTCAATTTGGATGCCCAGCTTGCGGAAGGTGTCCGGGATGAGCCCCAACTCGGGAATCTGGCAGTCTTTGATGGTAATTTCGGAGCCGGTCATGGCGGCGAGGCCAATGAAAGACCCGATTTCTATCATGTCGGGCAGCATGCGGTGCTCGGTGCCACCCAGGCTTTGCACGCCCTCAATAGTGAGCAGGTTCGACCCGATGCCCTGGATATTGGCGCCCATGCGCACCAGCATGCGGCACAGCTGCTGCAGGTATGGCTCGCAGGCAGCGTTGTAGATGGTGGTGGTACCTTCGGCCAGCACGGCGGCCATCAGGATGTTGGCCGTGCCCGTCACAGAGGCTTCGTCGAGCAGCATATGCGTGCCCGTTAGCTTACCTTCTACTTTGATGCGGTAGAAATCCAGGCCTTCCAAGGTGAGCTTGCCACCGAGCTTCTCCAGCCCCAAAAAGTGGGTGTCCATTGGCCGGCGGCCAATTTTATCGCCGCCTGGCTTAGGCAGCTGGCAGCGGCCGAAACGGCCCAGCATGGGCCCCAAAATCATGACCGAACCCCGCAAAGAGCCCGCCTGTGCCACAAACTCCGGCGTATCCATGTAGTCGAGGTTTATGTGCTCGGCCTGGAAAATATAGGTATCGGTGGCCAGTTTGCCCACTTTCACGCCCAAATCGCGCAACAGCTCAATGAGCTTGTTGACGTCACGGATGTCGGGGATGTTGCTAATGGTAATCGGCTCCGACGTCAGTAATACCGCGCACAGAATTTGGAGAGCTTCGTTTTTAGCGCCCTGAGGCGTGATTTCACCGTGCAGTGGTTTGCCACCGCGTACTTCAAATGCTGCCATATGTTTATCTGTAATCGGTATTCTGAATTGGCAGAACGTCATGCTGAGCTTGCCGAAGCATCTCTACCGCGCAACTAAGTTAAATTAGTGTAGCGGTAGAGATGCTTCGGCAAGCTCAGCATGACGTTCTAAAAGAGGATTTTACTGAGGGGGCTGCTGGGGCTCCTGGCTACGGCCTTTCTTACGCTTCTTGCCACTTTTGTTACCGAAGCCATTGCCCCGGTTGTCGCGGTCGCGGCCGTCGCGGTTGTCGCGGCCCTCGCGCCGGTCACGGCCCTCGCGCTGCTGGGGCTGGGGCACGATGAAAGCCTTGGCTATACCCGTACCGGCCGGCATTTCAAACAGGTTATCGCTGTCTACCACGGCCGGGTCAAGCTTGAGCTGGCCGCCCGAAAGCTCCCCCAGATGCCGCAGAATGGTCACGTCCTTGGCATTTTCCTTGTTGTGCTGGCGGTACAGGAACTTCATGGTCCGGCCAATCTGTACGGTGGCCTGTTCGCGCTCGGCGGCGTCCTCAAGGGTCACGGCCTTGGCGATAAGAGCTTCCACGGCCACGCCGTAGGCGCGCAGCTTCGGGCCTTGGCGCGGGTAGGGGACGCGGGCAGGCTTTTCGGTGCGCACGGTGAGGCTGCGCAGCGGCACCGGCGCCTCCAGGGCCACGTCTTCGCCGGCCATGGCGTGCAGGTGGTTCCAGAGGCGGGTTTGCACTTCGGGCAGCTCGCGCAAGGCCGGCTGCAGGCGCAGCATCAGTTGCACTATTTGCCCGGCCCGCTTGGTGCGCTCGGCCACGTCCTCAATGTCTTTGAGGCCCAGAATGAGCTGGTAGGTGCTGTGCCCGTATTCGCGCACCAGCAGTTGCAGGTGGAAGGGCAGGGTGGTCAGGTCGGTCATAAGGTATAATAGAGGGGCGTCGGCGACGGGCCCAGGCCAAAGATAGGTCGATGGATGCATGCCTCGGCCTTGCTGGCGGCAGAAGATTAGTGCAGGCGCAGCTTGGCGAAACTCAGCAGCAGCACTTTCTCGCCCACTTCCTCAAATTGGATGGTGGCTTTGGTAGTGCCCTGCTGCGTTTCGAGGGCACTCACCACGCCAAAGCCGAACTTGGCGTGCTCCACGCGCTGCCCGCTTTGCAGGTTCGACGTATCGGAAGGAGTGAAGTCGGCCGGGGCTACGTATTTGGTGGCCTGCACCTTGCGCGGCGCTACCGGAACCAGGTTCGAGCGTCGCTCAAACACGTGCTGAAATGGCGACTCGCCCGCGCCCGGCCCGGCGGCAAACTTGAAGTTGACGTACTGCGGGTCGATTTCGTCCAGAAAGCGCGATTTCTCACAGCTGCGCAGGTTGCCCCACTGGTAGCGCGAAGTGGCGTAGCTCAGCGTGAGCTTTTTCTCGGCCCGCGTAATGGCCACGTAAAACAGGCGCCGCTCCTCTTCCAAGTCGGCCCGCGAGGTAATCATCATCTGGCTGGGGAAGAGATTTTCCTCCATGCCCACGATGTACACGTTGCGGAATTCCAAGCCCTTGGCCGAGTGAATGGTCATCAGCGTCACGGCCTCGCCCTCCTGGGCCGCGTCCTTCAAGTCGGAATCCGTGACCAGGGCAATGTCCTGCAGGAACGCGCCGAGACTTTTGTCCTCGCGCTCGGGGTCGTCTACGTATTCTTTAATGCCGTTGAGCAGCTCCTGCATGTTTTCGTAGCGCGAGAGGCCTTCGATGCTCTTGTCAGCATACAGTTCCTCCAGCATGCCCGAGTTCTTGGCAATGAACTTGGCTGCTTCAAAGGCATCTTCTTTGGACGCTACGGCAATGTAGCTCTTGATTTTTTCGGCAAATCCCACCACCGGGTTGCTCACCCGTGAGGGCATAAACTGGTCGGCGTTGGCCACCACTTCCCACAGGGTGTGGTTCTGCTCGTCGGCGGTGGTAATGAGTTTGCTGATGGTCGTATCACCAATTCCGCGCTTCGGGTAATTAATTACCCGTCGAATTGCTTGCTCGTCGTTCTGGTTGACGGTGAGGCGCAGATAAGCCACTAAATCCTTGATTTCCTTGCGCTGATAAAAGCTCAGGCCCCCAACAATTTTGTATTTGATATTTAATTTCCGCAACGATTCTTCCATCGCGCGGCTTTGCGCGTTGGTGCGGTAAAGAATAGCAAAATTGTCGTACGACAAATGCCCGTTCATTTTGTCTTCGAAGATGGAAGCAGCCACCAATTTGCCTTCCTCGTTGTCGGAAGCCGCTTTTAGCACCTCAATCAGGGTGCCATCCTCGTTCTCCGAAAATACGTCTTTGCGCAATTGCGCCTGGTTGTTTTTAATAACCGAATTCGCCGCCCAGACAATATTTTTGGTGGAGCGGTAATTCTGCTCCAATTTAAACACCTGTAATTCGGGGTAGTCTTTCTCGAAATTGAGAATGTTGGTAATATCCGCGCCGCGGAAGGCGTAAATGCTCTGCGCATCGTCGCCCACTACGCAAATATTCCGCTCTTTCGCGGCCAGTTTGCGGGTAATTAAATACTGCGAATAGTTGGTGTCCTGGTACTCGTCCACCATCACATACCGGAACATGTTCTGGTACTTATTCAACACATCCACGTGGTCTTTAAACAGCACATTGGTGTTGAAAAGCAAGTCGTCGAAGTCCATGGCGCCGGCCTTGAAGCAGCGTTGCTGGTACTGCTGATACAACACCCCGATTTTGGGCCGGAGGGCCGCCTCGTCGTCGGCCTTGATGGATGCGTCGTTGAGGTACTGGTTCACCGAAATCAGCTTGTTTTTGGCGGCCGAGATGCGGCCCAGCACCAAGCTGGATTTGTAGAGCTTGTCGTCCAGCTCCAGCTCTTTCACAATCTGGCCCATCAGGGTTTTAGAATCCTGAGAGTCGTATATGGTGAAGCTGCGCGGGTAGCCAATCTTGTCAGCTTCGGAACGCAGGATTTTGGCGAACACCGAGTGAAAAGTGCCCATCCACAGGCTGCGGGCCGCTGGGCCCACCACCTTTTCTACGCGGGCGCGCATTTCCTTGGCGGCCTTGTTGGTGAAGGTGAGGGCGAGGATGTTGAACGGGTCCACGCCCTTTTCGAGCAGGTTGGCAATGCGGTAGGTGAGTACCCGGGTTTTGCCTGAGCCGGCACCGGCTATAATCATGCACGGGCCCTCGGTTTGCATCACCGCGGCCGCCTGCGAGCCATTCAGTAGGGATAAATAATCTAGAGCCATCAGCGAATTAAGCCGCCTTTTGGGCGGTTGACAAAGATACGGCCACCGGGTAGGGGGCGCAACGAATTTCTAGCCCCGTGGGCGGGGTTATCTTTGTTCTAATGATTATTATTCAAGAAACGGTCATCTCCGACGACATCGCCGACAACTTTTTTGTCTGCAACCTCGAAGCCTGCAAGGGCGCCTGCTGCGTGGAGGGCGACTTGGGCGCCCCACTCGAAGAGCCCGAGCTCAAGATTCTGGAGCAGGAATACGCCAACATCAAGCCCTTTCTCACCGATGCGGGCCGGGCGGCCATTGAGGCGCAGGGCCTGTACATTAAGGACTGGGAAGGCGATTTCAGCACCACCACCATCGACGATAAGGAGTGCGCCTACGCCCTCTACGACGAGCGCGGCATTCTGAAATGCGGCATCGAGCAAGCCTACCTGGCCGGTGCTACTACCTTCAAAAAGCCCATCAGCTGCCACCTGTACCCCATTCGCATTACCAAATACGAGGGCTTTGAGGCGCTTAACTACGACCGGTGGGGTATTTGCAATCCGGCCTGCTCGTTCGGCAGTACCCTCGGGGTGAAGATATACCAGTTTCTGAAAGACCCGCTTATTCGCAAGTACGGCGAGGACTGGTACGGGGAGCTAGTGCGGGAAATTGAGAACCCGACGCCGGAGAAAAAGTAACAAAAACGCCAAAAAAGAACGTCATGCTGAGCGAAGTCGAAGCATCTCTACCGCGCTACTAATCAATTTTAGTATGGCGGTAGAGATGCTTCGACTGCGCTCAGCATGACGTTCTGGTTTTTAGGCAAGAGCTTACGCCTGCTCCTTCACCACAATCTTTTCGATTTCGTCGTTGGCCTGAATCTGGTCGATAACCTCCACGCCTTCTACTACTTTGCCGAATACGGTGTGCACGCGGTCGAGGTGGGCGGTGTTCTGGCGGTCGTGCACCACGAAGAACTGCGAGCCGCCAGTGTTTTTGCCGGCGTGGGCCATGCTCAGGGCGCCGCGCTCGTGGTACTGGTTGTTGCCGCTGGTTTCGCAGTCAATCTTGTAGCCGGGGCCGCCGGTGCCGGGCTGGCCATTGGCGCCTGCGCGGGTGTTGGGGCAGCCGCCCTGAATCACAAAGTTTGGGATGACGCGGTGAAATTTCAGGCCGTCGTAATAGCCTTTTTCGGCCAGGTCAATAAAGTTTTTAACGGTTTTCGGAGCGTCCTGCTCGTAAAATTCAACCTTCATAACACCTTTCTTGGTGTGGATTTCGGCAGTTTTCATGAATTCTCGGGTTTGGAGGAAGAAATAAATGGTAGGCCCTTTGCGGGGCTGCTATAACAACGAAGGTAGGAAATCGGTTGGGTCCGAAACATCCAAAGGGGTTTCGCATTTCGTAAGCTCGACGGCGAATCCTCATATTCGCAGATATTAATTCTTACAGTACCCAATTCACTTCATTTTTCATGAAAAAGCAATTTGCCCCCCTTTTGGCCGCTTTGGCCACGTCGCTCATGCTGGCTAGCTGCAGCACCGAAACCAAGACCGAAACCGAAGTAGTGGCCACCGACATGGAAGCCACCATGGAAGGTGACTCGTCTCGCATGGCCAAGCCGGAGGGCGTAATGGTAGACGGTGTGGCCATGACGGCTGACAAGGACATCGTGGACAACGCCGCTGGCGCTTCGAGCGTGAGCACGCTGGTGTCGGCTGTGAAAGCTGCTGGCCTGGTTGAAACCCTCAAAGGTGCCGGCCCTTTCACCGTATTTGCTCCCACCAACGCCGCTTTCGACAAGCTGCCTAAGGGTGCTGTAGCTGGCCTGATGGAGCCCGCCAGCAAAGCCAAACTGGCCGGTGTGCTCACCTACCACGTTATCGCCGGTCGCCTCGTGGCTGCCGACCTGAAAGACGGCCAGGAGCTGACCACCGTGAACGGTGAGAAACTGAAAGTAACCGTGAAAGACGGCATGGTGATGGTTGGCAACGGCAAAGATGCCCCCGCTACCGTACAAATCGCCGACGTTATCTCCAGCAACGGCGTGACCCACGTTATTGACTCCGTGATTCTGCCACCTGCTAAGTAAAGCAACTTAGTTCCTGCAAAAAGCCCCGCTGGTGAGAACCGGCGGGGCTTTTTTTTGGATTTCAGGTCGGTTAATGCCGGTTGTCTTCGCCGGCCAGCATGCTCAAGTAGCTGTCGTAGCGGGGGAGGGCGATGCGGCCCTGGTCCACGGCCTCGCGCACCACGCAGCCGGGCTCGTGGGTGTGTTGGCAGTTGTGGTAGCGGCACTGGTTGAGCAGGGCGCGCATTTCGGGAAAGTACCCGGCCAGCTCCGCCGGGGGCATGTCCACAAGGCCCAGTTCTTTGATGCCTGGCGTGTCGATGATGTGGGTGCCGGGGCGCACCTCCAGCATTTCGGCAAACGTGGTGGTGTGCACGCCTTTGTCAGAAAATTCGCTGATTTCGGCCGTTTTCAGGTCCAGGTCGGGCACCAGGGCATTGATGAGCGTGCTCTTGCCCACGCCGGAGTGGCCGGCCAGCAGGCTTACTTTCCCATCGAGCAGGTGGTCGATTTCCGGGACGCCTTCGCCGGTAGTGGCCGCGCAGGTGAGGCTGGGGTAGCCCAGGCTGGCGTACATGCCCGCAATCTCGGCCTGGTACTCGAAACCCTCGGCGTCGTAGAGGTCGGTTTTATTGAAAAGCAGTGTGACGGGCACGTGGTAGGCCTCAGCCGTGACCAGGAACCGGTCGATAAAGCCGAATGACGTGGCCGGCGATACCAGCGTGACGACGAGCAGGGCCTGGTCCAGATTTGCGGCCACAATGTGCGAATGACCGGTTTTATGCACCGAGCGGCGAATGATGTAGTTGCGCCGCGGCACGATGTGCGAAATAACCGCCGCACCTTCGGCCTGCGCTTCTACCGTGAACTCCACGTGGTCGCCTACCGCCAGGGGGTTGCTCACCTTCAACCCTTTTATCTTGAATTTGCCCCGCAGGCGGCACCGGTAGAGCTGGCCGGTTTCGAGGCCGCGCACGATGTACCAGGAGCCGGTGGACTTCACCACCGTGCCGTGCAGCAGGGGGTTGGGGGTAGCAGGAGCAGGGAGGAGGTCGGGAGTCATGAGGCGGTGAGGCCGGGCAGAGCGGCCATTATGGTGCGGGTGGCGCCGGCCTGGCCGTGCACGTAGTCAAGCATGGCGTCCTGGAGCCGCAGGCGGGCTTCCTCGTGATGCCAGAGGTAGGTAAAAGTAGTTTCGAGGTCCGCTGCGCTTGCTACTGGAAACGCGCATTTGAGGGCAACCAACTCCACGGCTTCTTGGAATTTGGCGTAGGTAGGGCCAAAAAACAGCGGCAAGCCAAATGCCGCGGCTTCCAGCGTGTTGTGCAGGCCCTTGCCAAATGCCCCACCGATGTAGGCGTATTTGCCGAAGCGGTAAAGCTGGCTGAGTAGCCCGATATTATCAAAAAGCAGGATGCGGGCCTGGCCCACAGTGGCCGCATCGGCGTGCGAGTACCGCTGCACCAGACCCGGAAAGGCGGCCTCTACCAGGCGCAAATTGGTTTCGGTTATCTCGTGTGGGGCCACGAGCACCCGCAATTCGGGGCCGTAGCGTAGGATGAGGGGCGCCAGAACCGGCAGGTCTTCGGGCCAGCTGCTGCCTACTACCAGCACGGGCGCTCCATCGGCTACAAAAGCATTTACCAGGGGCAGGGAGCGGGGCGACGCTGCCGCCGTGCCCACCACCGTGTCAAAGCGGGTATCGCCGGCTACGCTCACCTGGCGGATGCCTGCTGCCCGCAGGAGCTGAGCCGACGCGTCGTTCTGGGTGAAAATGTGGGCAAAGCGCTTGAGGATTCCTTTGAAAAACCCTCCCCAGGGCTTGAAGAAAACCTGGTCGGGGCGGAAGATGGCCGATACGACCACGGATGGAATGCCCCGCTCATGCGCCTGGTTCAGGAAATGGTACCAGAACTCGTATTTCACAAACACCACGAGCCGGGGCCGGACGACGTCAAAAAAAGCCTTGGCGTTGGACTCGGTATCGAGCGGCAGGTAAAAGACATAGTCAGCGCCGGGCCAGCTCTTTCGGATTTCGTAGCCCGAGGGCGAGTAGAATGTGAGCACCAGCTTGGTGCCGGGATGGGCAAGGCGATACGCTTCGAGCAAAGGCCGGCCCTGCTCAAATTCGCCCAGCGAGGCGCAATGAAACCAGACGCGAGGTGCCGCATCGGCCCCGATGGAGTTCCGAATATGGGCCAGCAAGCCCTTGCGCCCTGCTACCCAGGCGGCGGCTTTGGGCACAAAAGGCGCTACCAGGCGCAGCTGCAGGCCATACAGGCCCAGGGCTATGTTATAGAAGAAGAGCAAGCCCCAAAATTACGCCACGCAACGCCGGCCCGCACGAGCAGCGCCGTTAGAAATTGCTGCTGTGGTCCTCGGCTCGCCAATCGACGGGGCAGGCTTCGCCATTTTTCTCGTAGTGCTGCAACGCATCCACCATGCGCAGCGCTTCGTTGATGCTACGGCCCAAGGGCCGGTCGTTGACGAGCTGGTGCCGCACAATGCCGTCTTTATCAATGAGAAACAGGCCGCGGTACGCCATCGGCGAGCCGGTGTAGGTCATCTCGCCCTGGGCATTGTAGTCGTAATGCCCGCCCAGCACGTCGTAGTTGGCCGCAATTGTTTTGGTGGCATCGGCCACCAACGGGTACTTAACGCCGGCAATGCCGCCCGTATCGCGCGACTTGAGCTGCCAGGCCAGATGGGCGTACTGCGAATCGGTAGAGCAGCCAACCACGGCCACGCCCCGCCGCTCAAACTCCGGCAGACGGTCTTGAAAGGCCAGAATCTCGGTGGGGCAGATGAGGCTGAAGTCGGTAGGATAGAAGTAGAACAGCACGTGTTTTCTGCCCAGGTACCGGTCCAGCGAAAAATCCTCCTCGAAAGTGCCGTCAATAACGGCGGTGGCTTTAAAAGAAGGGGCGCGCTTGCCTACGAGAACTGCCATTTTGAAAGCATTATGAGGTTAGTTGATTCCTTGTACGGGACTTGAGCCCGGCCGTTATGCTACGCCCAGCTTCATGAGGCACAACGGCCGGTCCAGACTAACGGCCCTTAAATTCCGGCTTGCGCTTTTCCACAAACGCTGCCATGCCTTCTTTTTGGTCTTCGGAAGCAAACGTAAGGTAGAAGTTCTTGCGCTCGAAATGCAGCCCCTCGTCCAGATGGGTTTCAAACGAGCGGTTCACCGATTCCTTGGCCAGCCGGGCTGCCACCGGGCTCATGGCCGCAATGCTGGCCGCCAGGCGGTAGGCTTCCTCCAGGTACTGGCCCACCGGTACCACGCGGTTTACCAGCCCCACGCGGTGCGCCTCCTGCGCCGAGATAAACTCGCCGGTAAGTACCATTTCCATGGCTTTGGCCTTGCCCACAGCGCGCGTGAGGCGCTGGGTACCGCCGGCGCCGGGCATGGTGCCTATGCGGATTTCGGGCTGCCCGAACTGGGCCGTCTCCGAGGCCACGAGCATGTCGCAGGTCATGGCCAGCTCGCAGCCGCCACCCAGCGCAAACCCCGACACAGCCCCAATGAGCGGCTTGCGGAACTTGCGAATCTGGTCCCAGGTGCTGAACTGGTCGGTAATGAGCATATCAATGGCGGTTTTACCGGCCATCTGCTTAATGTCGGCCCCGGCGGCAAAGGCGCGCTCGTTGCCCGTTATCACCACCACGCGCACGGCGTCGTCCTCGTCCAGCGCCTTCAGAGCATCACGAATTTCCTGCATCAACTGCAGGTTCAGGGCGTTCAGCTCTTTGGGCCGGTTGAGCTGGATGAGGGCCACGGCCGGGCGGGCCTGGGGGGTAACGAGAATAAATTCCATGAGGTAAGTGTGTCGCGAACTCTCGGTTCGCGGGTGAAATAAATAAGGATGGGCGCGAGGGTTGCAGGCCCCACTACGCAGCGCAAACAAACTGAAAGGTGCTGCGCGTGCGCTGCTCCAGGAGCAGCCGTTTGCCTTCGGTGAGGCGCGCAATGCTCGCTGCATCGTAATTTTTGATGGTAAACAGCGTGAGGCCCGTGTTGTAATGCAGCGTGAACTGCTCGCGCAGCACGTCCAGCAGCTGGCTCACCCGTCGCTCCGAGTAGTCGACGCATACCGAAAAACTGATGGCCGAGTTCTGCATCACGTTAATCTTGAGCTTGGCCTGCGCCAGCGCCGCAAAAATCACCGCCATGTTCTCCTCCGAGATAAACGAGAAATCCTTGCTGGCGAAGGACAGCAGCGTCTGGTCCGTTTTTCGAATAAAGGCCGGGGCCAACGTTGGGTGCTGGCAGTCGTGAATGAGCGTGCCCTCCGCCTCCGGGTCCAGAAACGACTTCACCCGCAGGGGAATATTGCGGTCGGCCAGCGGCTTCAGCGTTTTCGGGTGAATGACCGACGCGCCGTAGTAGGCCATTTCAATGGTTTCGCGGTAGCTAATTTCCGGGTACCGCACGGTATCCGCGAATATCTTGGGGTCAGCGTTGAGCAAGCCGGCCACGTCTTTCCAGATGGTCACGCTCTCGGCCCGTAGGCAGTAGGCCAGGACAGCGGCCGTGTAGTCGGAGCCCTCGCGGCCCAGGGTAGTGGTATGGCCGTCGGAACTTCGGCCAACAAAGCCTTGGGTCACCACGGGGCTCCCTGCCGCGAGGGAGGTTTCTTTTCCACGTAGCATAGCCCACAAGTTAGCTTCGCTGGTGGTCCAGTCCACGCGCGCTTCGCGCCAGTTATTGTCCGTGCCTATAAGGTTGCGGCAATCCTGCCAGCTGCCGTTCACAGCCCTTGCCACAATTCGCGATGAGAGCAGCTCCCCGTAGCTCACCACCTGGTCGTATTGCTGGTCGTAGTTATCGGGATTGGCTCGCGTCTTCGTTAATTGCCGCTGCAGGCCGTCCAGGGACTCGTTCAGCACAAGGTCAACCTCCTGCTTATTTAACAAGGCGCTGGCCACGGTGCGGTGGAAATCCGCCAGCTTTTCCAGCGCAATGCTGTAGTCTTGGCCCGTGAAGGCTAAGTCAAAAATTTCTTCGAGTGCATTGGTTGTTTTACCCATTGCCGATACCACCACGAGCAACGGGCCGGAGTGGGCCTGCACGATGCTCCGCAGGTTTAAAATGGCCGCCGCGTCCTTTACCGACGCCCCGCCGAACTTATACACCTGTATATTTTCCATCATCGGCAAAGGTAAGCGGGCCCTCAGGCTTCACCGAATGCGCTTCAGAAACTTGTTTCCAACTGCCTTGGCTGCCCTGGCCGGAGCGTATAAAACCATGAAGTGTTGGGCGCTGCCTCATCCTGCCCAAAGAATTTCAGCCTTCCGCGAGTAGCTTTGCAAGGCATTCCCGCCCCTTCATATTCGATATTTCCATCCCCATGGACCACAACAAACTGGCCCTGCCCGTTGGCACTACCCTCGACCGTTTCATCATGCGCAAGCAGGAGGATTTTCCCTACGCCACGGGAGAATTGTCGCAGCTGCTGCGCGACATTGCGCTGGCCGCAAAAATTGTAAACCGCGAAATTAACCGCTCCGGCCTCATCGATATTGCTGGCGCTTACGGCAGCCAGAACGTGCAGGGCGAAGACCAGCAGAAGCTCGACGTCATTGCCAACATCCGCTTCATTCGCGCCCTGCGCAACGGCGGCGAAGTATGCACCATCATCTCCGAGGAGGACGATGAGATGATTCAGACCGGCAACAACCAGGGCAAGTACGTGGTGGCCATCGACCCGCTCGACGGCTCGTCGAACATTGACGTGAACGTGAGCATCGGCACTATTTTCAGCATCTACCGCCGCGTATCGCCCACCGGCCGCGATGGCACGGCTGCCGACTGCCAGCAGCCGGGCACCCATCAGGTAGCCGCGGGTTACGTCATCTACGGCTCCAGCACCATGCTGGTGTACACCACAGGAAACGGCGTCAATGGCTTCACCTACGAGCACTCGCTGGGTGAATTCTTTCTCTCCCATCCCGACATTCAGACGCCTAAAACCGGCAACATCTATTCCATCAACGAAGGCAGCTCCGAGTCGTTCTCGCCCGGTGTCGCAGCATTCGTTAAGGAGTGCAAAGACAACAGCTTTTCGGCCCGCTACATTGGCTCACTGGTAGCTGACTTCCACCGCAACCTGCTCAAGGGCGGCGTCTATATCTACCCCGCCACCGCCAAAAACCCCAAGGGCAAGCTGCGCCTCATGTACGAGTGCAACCCCCTGGCCTTCATTGTAGAGCAAGCCGGCGGTAAAAGCTCCAATGGCTACCAGCGCACCATGGAAATTGAGCCCAAAACTCCCCACGAGCGCTGCCCGGTATTCATCGGCAGTATGGAACTGGTGGAGCAGGCCGAGGCCCTTCTGGCCAAAGAGAAGAAGGCCGTCGCTACTAAATAATAACCCTAACGCGCACAAAAAAGCGCCTCTGAGCCAGAGGCGGCTTTTTTGTGCGCATTGTGAGTGCTACTCGGCGCTCTTGCGGCTTTTCTTAGCCGGTGCGGCATCGGTGCTTTCCGAAGCCGCATCGTCGGCCTTCGGGGCTTTGCGCTTGGCTTTGGGGGCAGCTTCTTCGCTGGCGGGTGCCTCGGTTTCAGCGGCTGCCTCTGGTGCGGCAGCTTCCTGGTAGGGTACGTGCTTGCTTACGATACCAAACCAAGTAGTCAGTTTCTTAATGTCGGACAGGTACACCCGGTCACGGTCAAAGTCAGGAATTACGCTGGCCATGAAGGCAGTCAGCTCGTCATCGCTCGACTTAGAGGTAACCGGCGAGGTACCGCCGTGCTGCTGGTGAATGCGCTCAAACACTTCCGAGAGGGGCACAGTCTGGTCGGGGTCCTGCGTATAAATGGAAATTTCCGACAGCAGCGACACTTTATTGCGGGCTGGCGCCAGCGTGCGGGTAGCTTTTTCGTCAGGCTCTCAACCAGGACGCCGTGGCGCGCGGCGCGCACTAAGCGGTACAGACCGGGCATGCCGCTGATGGCGGCCAACTCTTGCAATTCGTAGGGCATCTTGTAAAAAATGAAATGGAAAATGAAGAAATAAAGAAGGAGGAATGAAAAGCCTGGGTCGCCCCAATTTTTCATTCCTCCGCCTTCATTGCGCATCCAAAAGTAAGCTATTCCCCGCCTTCGGTCGCGTTGGAGCCGGTTACGCCCAGCTTAAACACGATGGGCAAGCTGGTTAGGATAGGGTATTCGGGCTTTTTAAACTTGAGCAGGCGTACCACCCGCAGGGCTTCTTCGCCGGTGCCGCCACCCACCTGCTTCACCAGCTTGATGCCCATCATGGTGCCGTCGGGGTTGAGCGTGAAGCTCACAATGCACTGGCCTTGTATGCGGTTGCGTTTGGCCGTGAGCGGATATTTTAGCTCATTGGCAATGAAAGCATACATGGCTTCCTGGCCGCCTTCGTAGTACTCGGCAATAGGAATCACCTTGCCCGCCGCGCCCAGGCCAGTGCCCTTCTCGGCTTGGGCCGGAGCCGTTTGAGCCAACGCCGGGGCAGTACCGGCCAGCATCAAGCCGAGGGCCAGGAGAGAAATAGAGGATGTAGTAGTCATAAATTATAAGAAAGAAGGAAAGCAAGGAAATGAGATGGCCGGTGCCAGTGGTCCGTACGAGGCAATTTAGGGACCAACTTTTAGGCGTTATCCGTCTCCGGGGCCCATTGTTTGTTTATTTCAGAGATGAACGCCAGTACTTCGTCGCGGCCCAGTCCGGTTTCGGCCGAAGTTTGGAAATATCGGGGCAACTCGTCCCATATCTCGCTCATCTTCTTCAAGTAATCTGTTACCAACGCCTTCGTTTGCGAGGTGGACTGCTTGTCAGTCTTCGTGAAAATCATGACGAAGGGAATGCCTTCTTCGCCCAGTTTCTCCATAAATTCCAAGTCGGCGGCCTGCGGGGGGTGGCGCGAATCAAGTAACACGCACACACACATTAGGTTAGTGCGGTTGCGCAAGTAGTAATTTATCATCTTGGCCCATTCGGCACGCGAGGTTTTACTCACTCTCGCATACCCATAACCGGGCAAATCGACCAGATACCACTTGTCGTTGATGGAAAAATGATTGATTAGCTGGGTCTTGCCGGGGGAGGAGGACGTCTTGGCCAGCCCTTTGCGGCCCGTCAACATATTGATTAGAGAGGACTTGCCCACGTTCGAACGGCCAATAAAGGCGTATTCGGGAACAATGGGTGCTGGGCAAAGGTCGGCCCGGGAATTACTGGTCAGGAAACTGGCATCGTGAATAACCATTGAATTACGGGCAATAATAAAAGCGAGAGAAAGCGTAAAATTACGCCGGAATGAATGGCTATTTCCTTGCTGCTTCTATATTTGCGCGGCATATCTGCAAATCCGGCGGAAGATTAATGCCGTAATTGCACGCCATAGAAAAGCCGCGATTTTGCTGGAAACAGCATTTGGTGAGCAAAAACCTATCTTTGCCGACCCGTACTCCCATTTACATCTTAAGCATCCTACACTTTTAGATTTAGACGGTGGCATACGGTTACCTTCTTTGCATATGGGCATTAACGCCTAACCCTACAGCAGTTTTTCAGTATAAGCCCCCAATAAAGCCTGCTGTTCAGACCGCCTGTAGCCCCTTCCTTTCGTAATATCCCTTCAGAATTACTTTTTTTCAAATCACTCCTCCAATGGACAACTTATCCAGAAGGTTACTGCAAGCGTCGTGCGCTGTTGCCCTCACTGCCTCTATCGCCGCTCCGGCACAGGCGCAAAGCACGCGTAAGGACCTAAAGTCCGGCAACAAGTTCTTCGAGCAGGAAAACTACCGCGCTGCCCTTCCTTATTACGAGAAAGTATTGGCCAAGGACCCGAACAATGCCAAAGCGTTGATCAACGCCGGCATTTCCTACATGTCTTTCGACAAGGAAAAGGCCAGCGACTACATTTACAAGGCCCAAAAGTTGAAGCCGAAGGTTTCGAAAGACGTAGAGTATTGGCTTGGTCGCGTTGACCACCTCAACTACAACTTCGACGAGGCCGTAGTTCACTTCCAGGCTTACAACGCCACGCTGAAGAAAAACGACCAGCGCAAAGAAGAACTCGCGCAGCTCATCCAGCACAGCAAAAACGCTAAGGTCCAGTTCAACTCCCCGAAGGACATCTTCGTGAAGAACCTGGGCCCCACCATCAACACGCAGTTCTCGGAGGCCAGCCCCGTGATTTCTGCAGATGACCGGACGCTGCTTTTTACCTCGCGAGGTGAGAACGTGACCGGTGCTGCCGGCAAGCCCAGCGACAAGAAGAACAAGAGCATTGCTGCCGACGGCGAGTACTACGAAGACATCTTCGAAGCCAAGCGCATCGATGACGAAAACTGGGAGAAGCCCCGCTCGCTGAGTGCTGCTCTTAACGGCAGAGGCCACGATGCTTCGACTCAGTTGTTCGACAACGACACCAAGCTGTTGATGTATCGCAACGACAACAATGGTGACATTTTCGTGTCGGAAAAAAGCAGCACCGGTGAATGGACCGCTCCCAAGCCTTTGGGCAGCAACATCAACTCCAAGTCGTACGAGGCTGATGCATTCATTACACCCGACGGCCTGACTATCTATTTCGCAACCGGTCGCTACTCGGAAGACGGCACCCTCGACCTGTACGTATCGACTCGTTCAAATGTGAACGGTGACTTTGGCCCAGCCAAGTCAATGGGTGGTGCTATCAACACGAAGTACGACGACGATAGCCCATACCTGAGCCGAGACGGCAAAACGCTGTACTTCTCGTCGCGCGGCCACAACACCATGGGCGGCTACGACATCTTCAAGTCGGTATACAACGAGGAAACCCGTCGTTGGGGCCAGGCTGAAAACATGGGCTACCCCATCAACACGCCCGATGATGACTCCTACTACCGTTTGAGCCCCGATGGCTCGTACGCTTACCTGAGTAGCTACCGCATTGGTGGCTACGGTGAGAAGGACATCTACACCATCAACTACATCAAAAACGCCATTATCCAGGGCAAGGTGTTCTCGTCGCGCGACAGCACGACGGTGATTCCCGGCGTGGAGCTGGTGTTCACCGGTGCCCAGGCCGACAAGACGGCTCTGAGCTTCCGTGACATCACCAAGCCCGACGGCGCTTACCAGGTGGCCGTGCTTTCGGGCCGTACTTACCAGGTAGCCGTGAGCAAGGATGGTCAGAACATTGAAACGCAGGAGTTTGCCGTGCCCGTGTCGACGAATGATTCAACGACCATCACGAAGAACTTCTACGTAAACTACATCGACACCACGTCGAACAACATGCTGGCATCGAAGAATATCTACTTCGACACCGACAAGTACAAGCTGCGTCCAGAGTCGATTACTCGTCTGAACGAAATCAGCCGGATTCTGATGGCCAACTCGGGCGTCAATATTTCGATTGAAGGCCACTGCGACTCGCGCAACACCGACGAGTACAACATGGTGCTGGGCCAGAATCGTGCTGATGCAGCCTACAACTACCTCAAGAAAAAAGGTGTGTCCGCGGCTCGCATGACTACTGTGAGCTACGGTGAGCGTCGTCCGGCTGCGCCGAACGATTCGCCTGAGAACATGCAGCTCAACCGTCGTGCTGAGTTCAAAGCCCTGCTACAGGAAGGCGCTACCATGCCTAACATGGGCACTGGCATGGGCACCGGTACGGGTACTAGAACCAACACCACTGGCAGCATGGGCTCGGGTACCAACACCGCTGTCCCCCTGACTCCAGGCAAGAGCAAAGTGAAAATGGCCGACGGCACCAAGGTGAAAACCAAGGTTGACGAGGACTCGGACAAAGTGAAAGTGAAGACCAAGAGCGCTGCCGGCGATACCAAAACCAAAACCAAAAACGGTGAATTGGATGGCAAAGCCAAAGACGCTTCGGGCGAAAAAACCAAAATCAAAACCAAAAACGAGTAGTCGTTGATGATTTGTAGGTAGGGGAGCGGGCCGGGCAGTTTGTCCGGCCCGCTTTTTTTATAAGGCTTTACCGCCCGAGTCCTTCCGTTGGGGCGGGCTATTCTAACAATCTTGCCCTGTTGGGCGTTGGGGGAAGACAATTTTCTCTTTCCATTACCGTTCTTTGCGCCCGCTCATGGCTGTAGTACCCTACCAAGACAATTCCGCCGATAAGAAATCGCAGGTTGCCCAGATGTTTAACTCCATCGCGGGCAAGTACGATTTTCTTAACCATTTCCTCAGCGCGGGCACCGATATCTATTGGCGGCGTAAGGCGGTAGATGAGCTCAAGGAGCTGCGTCCGGCGCGTATCCTCGACATTGCCACCGGCACCGCCGATTTCGCCATTGAAACGCTGCGCACTGCCGCCGCCGATGCCCACGTTACGGGGGTGGATATTTCGGAAGGCATGCTGGAAGTGGGCCGGCGTAAGCTGGCCGCAAAAGGCTTGGGCCACCGCATCCAGTTGGAGCTAGGCGACTCCGAGAACCTGCCGTTTAAGGACGGCGAGTTTGACGCGGTGACTGCCTCCTTTGGCGTGCGCAATTTTGCACACCTAGAGGCTGGCCTGGCTGAAATGCGCCGCGTGCTGCGGCCGGGCGGTAAGCTCGTCATTCTAGAATTCAGCAAGCCCACGGCGTTTCCACTCAAGCAAGCCTATAATTTTTACTTCCGCCGGGTGCTGCCTGTCTTTGGCAAGTTGATATCAAAGGACAACTCCGCCTATACCTACCTGCCCGCTTCGGTGCAGGCATTCCCCGATGGCTCCGATTTCCTGGCCATACTGGCTAAAGTCGGCTTTAAAGAACCTGCATGGCAACCACTTACCTTCGGTATCAGCTCAATTTATACCGCCCACAACTAAATCGGCTTGGTCTCCTGGCTTTACTGGTTTTTTTGCTGCCTGCTGCAGCTTCGGCTCAGCGCAAGTCCAGTTCCAAAGCTACCCGGGGCAAAGGCGGCTCGGTGAAGTCCATTACGGTGAAAAACCTGCCGGCGTACGATGACCGGTGGTTTCATCCGGGCATGTATGTGGCTTTCACCGGCTCGCGGTTCCTTATTGAGCAGTCGCAGTACTACATCAATAACCAGAACGTGACGGCCAACTCTGTGATAAGCCCTACCCTCGGCGTAGGCTTTATCGGCGATGCGCGGCTGGGTGCGCCAGAGTCGCCGTTTGTGCTGCGATTGGCACCCGGCGTGAGCTTCCAGACGCGTAGCGTTGAGTTTAAGCCGCGGGGTTATCCCAACGCCGATTCCATTGTGACCCAGGAGGTGACCTCCACGGTGCTGCAATTTCCCCTGCTGGTGAAATACCAATCGGACCGCCGCCGCAACAGCCGGGTGTACCTCATTGGCGGACTTAGCCCCAACCTGACGGCCAGCAACCGGCGCAGCGACCCCCTGAAAAACCAGCTCCGGGCCCTGGACAGTGACCTGACGTTGGAATATGGCGTTGGCCTCGACTTGTTTTACCCGCTGTTTAAGCTGGCGCCCGAATTGCGTTTTTCGCATGGCCTGCGCAACTTGCTGGTGGCTGATGACAACGTGTTTAGCCGCAGCCTGCAACGCATGAGCACCAATTCGGTTACGCTTTATATCAACATCCAAAATTAGTTGTCAGCTGCTGGTTGGCAGTTGCCAGCCCCCTCCGCGTACTACCTGACGACCACAAACCGACAACTTTTTATGCGGACAGCATTCATAACCGGTGCCTCCTCGGGTATTGGGCGGGCCACGGCGGTGGCGCTTGCGGCAGCAGGATTCCAGCTGGTGGTAACGGGGCGGCGGCGCGAGCGGCTGGAGGAGCTGGCCGCCCAACTGGCGCCTACGCCGGTTCATATTTTGGTGTTTGACGTGCGCGACCGGGCGGCGGTGCAGGCGGCAGTGGCTACGCTACCTGCCGCCCTGCAGGCCCCGGATGTATTGGTGAACAACGCCGGGGGGGCACACGGACTGGCCCCTATTCAGGCGGGCGACCCTGCCGACTGGGACCAGATGCTCGACGCCAACGTGCGCGGCTTGCTGAACATTACCCACGCTTTGCTCCCCGGCATGACGGCCCGGCAAAGCGGCTTCATCCTCAATGTGGGCTCGGTAGCGGGCCAGGAAGCATACGCCAATGGCAACGTGTACTGCGCCAGTAAGGCCGCCGTGGGCATGCTGACTAAAACAATGCGTCTGGACCTGCTGCCCACAGGAGTGCGTGTAGCCGAGGTGAACCCCGGCGCGGTGGAAACCGAGTTTTCGCAGGTGCGCTTCAAGGGCGATGAGGCGCGGGCGGCCAAGGTGTACGAAGGCTTCGAGCCACTGCGGCCCGAGGACATTGCAGACATCATTGTGTTTATGGTGACCCGGCCTTCGCACGTGACCATTGCCGAAGTGCTGGTGCTGGCGGGTGCTCAGGGAGCAGCGACTACCATTGTGCGCAAATAATACGTTTGGAAACGGGCTTACCGTTGGGAGCCGGCTAGCTGCTCTAGCACGGCGCGGTTAAGCTCGTGCTTGCCGGCGAAGGTGATGAGTTGAGATATTGCGCCTAATCCGGCCAGGTACTGCTGCTGCCGGGTGGCTTGGGCAACGGAGATGTATTCATCATCGGTACCCACAACGAGGGTGGTTTTCAGGCCGGAAAGTAGCTGTTGCGCGAGGGTAGCATCAACATCCTCGGGGAAGCTGCCCGCCCATAGAATGAGGTGATGGGGCCGTATAGGCGTTCTGGTGAGCCAGCGAGTCACGGTAGCCGTGCCTTGTGAGAAACCCAGAACGGTAATGTGAATGTCTACGGGACACTCGGCCAGCACATTTTCTGCCAGCTGATTGAGAAAGCCGATGTGGTCGTCGATTTCGTGCAGACGGTCGTCGCGGGTCATCCAGCTGGCGCCCATGCGGCCGCCATTGCCCTGGAGGTAAAAGCGGGAGAGGCCCTCGGGAGCAATGATGACGGTATCGGGGTTGGCGGCTGCCAAAAAAGCAAAGTGGCGCGAGAAATACGCAGCCAACTGCCCATAGCCGTGGCACACAAACCACACCTGCCGGGTTTGGGCCGACAACTCGCCCTGTTGGTAGTACCGAGCAGTGCGCGTAACGGCGAGGTGATGTTCGGTCATGGCAATGGTGGCTGGTGCCGGGCGTTGAGGGCACAGGGGCCTTAAATCATGGGCAAGTCAACGGCCGAAAAGTTGAACGGCATGATGTCCGCCAAGGAGTTGAACCGATAGATGGTGCCCGCCCGGCTGGGCAGGAGCAGGGGGATGGGTTGGCCCTGGCGGGTTTCGTACTCCAGCATTACCTGCCGACAGGCGCCGCAGGGCAGCGCCGGGCCAAAGTTGCCGCTGCTGGGGCGGGCGGCCACTGCCATCCCCACAATGGGGGCGTGGTCGGGTTGGCTGACCGCGAGGCCAAACAGCGCGGTGCGCTCCGCGCAAAGGCCAGAGGGATAGGCCGCGTTTTCCTGATTGGTGCCCCGAAAGATGGTGCCGTCGGCCAGAAGGAGCGCGGCCCCCACATGGAATCGGGAATAGGGGGCGTAGGCTTGATTGGTGGCGTCGCGGGCGGCCTGCCAAAGGGCTTGCTCGGTGGGGAGTAAGTCGGTGGCAGTGTCCAGCTCTTCGTAGGTGATGAGCTGCTGGCGGGAAATACGGGCCATGAAATGGAAATAATGGGCGGCGAAGGTAACGACCACAGGTTAAATGGGGGCTGAATGGATTCAGTTACTTTCTTGAATCCCGCATTCCGCAAGTGGCAAACCACTTCCGCCCTACTTTTGCCGCATGACTACCCGCTTGCTGTTGCTGGGCGCGGGCCGCTCGGCCTCGTCCCTTATTCAATACCTGCTGCGCCACGCGCCCACCGAAAACTGGTTTGTGACGGTGGCCGATGCCAACGCGGCCCACTTGGTACCCGTGCTGGCCGCTCACACAGAATACGCCCGCGCGGTGCCCTTCGACCTGGAAAATGCAGCACTGCTGGAAGAGCTGGTGGGCCAGGCCGACGTGGTGATTTCTATGCTGCCAGCCGCCCTGCACCCCGTGGTGGCCCGCGTGTGCGTGCGGCACGGCCGGCACCTGGCCACGGCCAGCTACGTGAGCCCGGAAATGCGGGAGCTGCACGCGGAAGCCGTTGCCGCTGGGGTCACGCTGCTCATGGAGTGCGGCCTCGACCCCGGATTGGACCACATGTCGGCCATGCGGGCCATTGAGCACATTCGGGCCCGGGGCGGGCGCCTCACTTCGTTTAAATCGTACTGCGGGGGGCTGCTGGCTCCGGCGGCCGAAGGCGACAATCCCTGGCAATACAAATTCACCTGGAACCCGCGCAACGTGGTGCTGGCGGGTCAAAGCACTGCCAAATTCCTTGAAAACAACCTGCCGCGCTTTATTCCCTACCAGCAGCTTTTCTCCCGCACCGAAACGCTGGCCGTGCCCGGCTACGGCGAGTTCGAGGGCTACGCCAACCGCGACTCGCTGAGCTACCGCGCCCCTTACGGCCTGGAAGATATTCCAACCATTCTGCGGGGCACTCTGCGCCGGCCGGGCTACTGCGCTGCCTGGCAGGCCCTGGTGCGCCTGGGACTCACCGACGACACCGTGAGCCTGGAAAATCCCAGTGCCATGACCTGGGCTGAGCTCATCGAAGCCTACCTGCCCGCCGCTCAACTGCCGCACCTCGACCTATCGGCGCGCCTGGCTGCCTACCTTGGGCTGGACCCCACCGGCGAGGAAATGGGCCGGTTGAATTGGTTGGGCTTGTTCTCGAACCGGCCCGTGGGCCAAGCCCAGGCCACGCCCGCCCAGCTGCTGGAGCGGCTGCTCAGTGAGAAGTGGCAGCTTCAGCCCCACGACCATGACCTGATTGTGATGCAGCACCAGTTCGAGTTCGAGCTGGATGGCCAGACACGCTGGCTAACGTCGTCTTTGGCCGTGGAAGGCGACGACGCCACCCATACTGGCATGGCCAAAACCGTGGGCCTGCCCTTGGGCATGGCCGTGCGCCGGCTGGCCCGGGGCGAGGTGCCGCAGCGCGGCGTACTCATTCCAGTACACGCGTCTCTATACGAGCCCATACTGGACGAACTGGCTCGGGACTACGGCATCACATTCACGGAGGAGGAGCGATGAGCTGGAAGCTGGCACAACCGCCTTTCGGCTTGCTCAACCCACTTGTCAGAACGGCGTTAGCCCTTAAAAAGCCAGGTAGAATCCTGCCAGCAGTGCCCGGAAGGCCTCGGTGTATTCCGGCCCGGTGCCAGGGTGGATAAGCAATTCCCGTTCCTGCAACGCCACGTTGTCGCGCCCGTACTCGCTGATGTGCCGCGTGACGCGCCCGCCGGGCCGGTGCCGCACCAGCAGGCAGCTGGTGCGCGCCAACCCAGCCGCCAGGGCTGCCTGTGCAAAGCGTACCATTTCCGGTGGCGGGAGCAACACCGTCAGGCGGCCCCCTGGAGCCAGGAACCGGACGGAAAACTCCGTCAGCTCTTCAAACGAGAGCGATTCCGGACTTACGTGCCGGGCCGTATTGCGTGCCGCATCCGCGGAGGGCATGGATTCCTTGAAGAAGGGCGGGTTGCAGATAATGTGGCTGAACCGAAGGTCGGCGTCAGCTAGAGATAGCCGGGCCGTGTATTCGGCCAGGCTGCAGGCATGAACCGCAAGGCGGCTGGCCCATGTGCTGGCTGCTGCATTCGCCGCTGCCTGCGCGGCGGCGGCTTTGTCAATCTCAATAGCTACAATCTCCACAGTGGGGTGCCGTTGGGCGGCCATGAGGGCTAGCAAGCCGGTGCCGGTGCCGATATCCAGCAGGCGCGTAGCACTGGCCAGGTTGGCGGCCGCGCCCAGCAGGCAGGCGTCGGTGCTCACCTTCATGGCGCAGTTGCCCTGCTCGACGCGGAACTGCTGGAACTGGAAGTAGTCGTTGGGCACGGGCGCGGCTACAGCAGCAACGTGGCTTTGGCGGCAATGGCCTCGTAGCCTTCGTCTACCACCAGGCCTTTGCCTAAGGCGCTTTGCACAGCCAACACATCGCAGCGCTCGTTTTCGGCGTGCCCGGCGTGCCCTTTTATCCAGTGGAAGCTGACTTTGCGCTGCCGGTAGATTTTAAGAAAGCGGCGCCACAGGTCCTCGTTGGCCTTTTTGCCGAAATCCGGCTTTTTCTCCCAGCCAAACACCCACTTCTTCTCCACGGCATCCACTACGTACTTCGAATCGGAAACCACGCGGATGGGCAGCTCGGGCCGGTTCACGGCTTCGAGGCCCACAATGACGGCCAGCAGCTCCATGCGGTTGTTGGTGGTGCGCCGGAAACCCTGCGTCAATTCCTTTTCGTGGGGGCCGAAGCGTAGAATGGCTCCGTAGCCGCCGGGACCAGGGTTGCCGCGGGCCGAACCGTCGGTGAATAAATGAATCATGGGGTGAAGCTGTTAGCCATTAGTGGATAGCTTTTGTATCCAGTTTCTGTTTGTCACAGAAACTGGATATCAGCCAGTTGCTGATAAATTATCCTGGAAATTCCTTGGCAAAGAACTTTACCAGCGCCTCAAAAGCGGCATCGGGCACGGCCGGAAAATTGGCAATGCGGATGGTGGTTGCTTTAAGGGAGCCATAGCCGTTGCCCAGGTGCAAACCGGCTTCCAGGGCCTTGCGCTTGATTTCCTCCACGGTACCGGCATCGCCTTTCAGGCCAACGACGGTAGTGGAACGGGCCTCCGTGTTGCTGATGAGCGGCTGCAGGGGCGTAGCCTGCTCAAAGAAGTCGTAGAGCTTCTGGGCGCGGTCGGCCAAGTGCTGGTGCACGGTTTTGATGGGTTCGCGTTCGGCCAGCACACGGCTCAGCAGGTAGATGCCGAGCACGTTGGGGGTGTAGTTGGTCTGGAAGTTGAGTATCTGCGAGAGCATGGCCGGCAGCGCGTTGTAGTGCGCCCGGTCGTTGACGGTGCGCGCCTGGGCCACCGCGCGTGGCGATAGTATGAGCACGCCCAGGCCGGCCGGCAGGCCGAAGCATTTCTGCACCGAGGCGAACCAGATGTCGGCTTTGATGTACTTCAGGTTGAGCCCGCCCAGGCTGCTGGTGGCGTCCACGGCCAGCAGGGCGCTGCCCAGGCGGTTGTAGAGATTTAGGATAAAGCCCTCGCGGAGCTGGGTGGCGGTGCTGGTTTCGTTCTGGGTGATGCACACCAGGTCGGTGTCCTCGCCCGAGAAGGGGAGGGCGGCGATGTCGGGTAGCTCGTCGAGGCCGAAGCGGACGCCGGTGCTGGCGGGCCGCAGGGCCTGGGCGTACTTCAGCCACTTCTCCCCAAAATCCCCGTTGTAGAGGTGGAAGCTTTTGCGCGGCGTGAGGCTTTGGGCCAGTATTTCCCAGCACTCGGTGGCCGAGCTGGTGAACAGGACCGTGAAATCCTGCGGGACATTGAGCTTGGTTTTGAGGTCGGTAACGGCCTGCCGCACCAGGCTCGTCACTTTTTCGCTCCGGTGCGGCGCCGAGAGCCAGCCTTCATCGAAGGCATCGGTCAGGTACTGGCGAACGGCGGGGTACACGGCCGAGGGGCCTGGGTTGAAGGTATACATGGGGGCAAAGGTCGGAATCAGACCCGGAATCCGACGCGTTTGGGCTGCTGATTTACGAACCACTGCAAGGCCAGGCGGTAGCTTTCGAGCCCAAACCCGCTGATGCTGCCCGCGCAGTGCCGCCCAAACAGGCTTTTCTGGCGGAATTCCTCGCGGGCCGCCAGGTTGCTCAGGTGCACTTCTACCACGGGCGTGGCAATGGCGGCCACGGCATCGGCCAGGGCCACGCTGGTGTGGGTGTAGCCGCCGGCATTGAGCACAATGCCGTGGTGCGTGAACCCGATTTCGTGCAGCTTGTCGAGGATTTCGCCCTCGTGGTTGGACTGAAATGTGGTGAGCGTGAGCGCGGGAAAGGCGGCTTCCAGCTCCGGAAAAAAATCGTCGAAGGAGCGAGTGCCGTAGATGCCGGGCTCGCGGCGTCCCAGCAGGTTCAGGTTGGGGCCGTTGAGGATGAGAATGTCCATTGTGGTGCAAGAGTGAGTCCACAAAAGAACGTCATGCTGAGCGGAGCCGAAGCATCTCGCATGCCACCACTAATCCTTTTTCAACAATTGGATTACCACCACACGCGAGATGCTTCGGCTCCGCTCAGCATGACGTTCGGTTTGTTGCCGTTCTTTGAGACTAATTTAATCCTTACACGCCCAGCAACTGCCCATGACTTGGCCCCAGGCAATCAAACAATTCGACGGCTATCTGCGGCTCGAAAAGTCGCTTTCGCCAAACTCCGTGGAGGCGTACGTGCGCGACGCTACCAAGCTGCAGCAGTTCCTGGTGTTGGCGCAGGTGCACGCCGGGCCCACGCAGGTGAGCACGGCTGTGCTGCGCGACTTTCTGGCCACGCTGCAGGGATTGGGGCTGGGCGCCACGTCCCAGGCGCGCACGCTGTCGGGGCTCAAGGCGTTCTACAACTTCCTCATCATGGAAGACCTGCTGAAGCTGGACCCCACCGACACCCTGGAAGCGCCCAAAACCGGCCGCCACCTGCCCGATACCCTCAGCTACCCCGAAGTGGAGCAGCTGCTGTCCGCCATCGACCTGAGCACCGACGAAGGCCTGCGGGCGCGGGCCCTGCTGGAAGTGCTGTACTCTTCCGGCCTGCGCGTGAGCGAGCTGTGCGACCTGCGCCTCTCCAACATTTACGCCGAGCAGGGTTTTGTGAAAGTGGTGGGAAAAGGCAATAAAGAACGGCTGGTGCCCATTGGCCGGGAAGCGCTCAAGCACCTCAACTTTTACCTGAGCGGCGTGCGCGGGCACCTCGACATCAAACCCGGCGCCGAAGACGTGGTGTTTCTGAGCCAGCGGGGGCGCCCGCTCTCGCGCATCACGGTGTTCACCACCCTCAAAAAGCTGGCCGAGCAGGCGGGCCTGCGCAAAACCATCAGCCCGCACACCCTTCGGCACTCCTTCGCTACTCACCTCATTGAGGGCGGGGCCGACCTACGCGCCGTGCAGGAAATGCTGGGCCACGCCAGCATCACCACCACCGAAATCTACACGCACCTCGACCGGGATTATTTGCGGCAGGTCATCACTGAATATCATCCGCGTAGTTAGGCAGGGGAGAGGGGCGGCTACACGGCGTGCCCGTTGTGCCGGTCAGCGTTCAGCTTTTTCCCATCCGCCCCTCCCATTGCTAGTTGCCTCACATCGAAGAAGGCAAACGTGCTACCGACGGGCGGCAAAATGATTCAGCAAGCTTGGCGGAGGCGTGAAGGCGAAGTAATGGCTGAAAGTATTGGCGTAAGTTGCTGTAAAGCAACATGAAATAAGTATTGGTGAGCCATGTTTAGCCATGCACTGAGTTGTTGCATTGTGCTAAAAACCGCCGTGAAATGCTTAGATTTGGCCTTTATGCTCCTTCCGAATGGCAGATAATCGTTATAAAAACCCCTCCTCCGGCACTTCTGCCAACCGGCCCGCCGACCCCCGCCAACCCCGGCGCAACGAGCCGCGCCCCAATAGCCCGGCCCCCGAACCCGCTCCGGTACGCCCCGAGCCTCGGGCTGCTGCTACCAACGTGCCCAAAGCCGCTCGTGTGGCGCCCGCCGCTCCCAAGCAGTCCCGAGCCCCGCGTGGGCCCCTGCCGGGCGTGAGCAATGCGCTGGCGCTGCTGCGCGACCGTCGCTTTCACCTCTTCGTGGGGTTCGGCTTGCTCCTGGCCAGCCTGTACCTCACCATTGCGTTCACCTCGTACCTGTTCACGGGCCACGCCGACCAGAGCGTGGTGGCGAGCCTGAGCAGTACGCCCCTTAAGGAAGCCGGGCAGGAGTCAGGCAACTGGCTGGGCCTGTTGGGGGCCTGGGCGGCCCAGCTGTTCATTCATGAGTTGTTCGGCATTGCCTCGTTTGCCCTCATCCCCATTGTTTTTTTTCTGGGATATAAAATTGTATTCCGAACCACCAAGGGCTCCGTTAGCTACGTGATGGCGCTGGGGCTGTTCACCATGGCGTGGCTGAGCATTCTGCTGGGCTACGTGGTGGTGTCGCTGGCCATGCCCGGTGCCGACCCGGCCCTGGCGCACCGGCTCGATTTCCTGTGTGGCGGCGTGGGCTTTGAAGCCGCCTCCTGGCTCGATAGCCTCATTGGCTGGGGCACGGTGCTGCTGCTGGCTTTTGCTTTGATATCGTTCGTGGTGTTCTTCTTTAATGTCACGAGCATCAACCTGGCCAGTTTCCGCCCCCTCGGCACCGAAGCGGACCCTGAAGAAGACGCCGAGCTGGAAGCCGAGCTCGCCGCCGAGCAGGCTGCTGCCCTTGCGCCCATAGCCGTTGCCACCACGCCCTCGAAAGGCAGTCCCGTAGGGCAGGCCTCCACGGCAAGTGCCAGCGGCACGGTTTCGGCAGGCGGAGCGCAGGCTACAACGCCCAGCCTGCAGCTTGAGGAGGAAGAAGGGGAGGAGGAGTACGATTCCTCAGAACCGGAATTTGAGCCCGCGCCCCGCCTGAGCACGAACGTGCCGCTGAGTGTGGCCGCGTCTGCCGCGTCGCTGGCCCCCGTGGCTTCGGCGGTGGCAGCCGCGCCGCTGCTGGCTTCGGGGCCGGCTTTCTCCATCGAAATGCCCACGCCGGAAGCCGCGCCCAGCTTGCCGGTTTCTGCTATTCCCACGCCGCTCTCGCTGGCCGATTTGGCCGATGGCGACCTGCCAGCTGCCGCTCCGCTGGCGGCGCCGTCTCCGCTGGCTGCCGCGCCGGCGCCCCGTGCCCTCGAAATCACGGTGCCGGGCCGCGACGATTTGGACCCGAACGCGGGGGCGGCCATCGCGGCGGTGGTCGACGAGGACGCCGACGCCATGCCGCCGGGCAACTACGACCCCACCCTGGACTTGGCGCGCTTCCAGTTCCCCACCCTGGAGCTGCTCAACGACTACGGCCAGGCCAAGGCCCAGGTGACCAAGGAGGAGCTCGAGGCCAACAAGGACCGCATCGTGGAGACGCTGGGCCACTACGGCATCGCCATCGCCAGCATCAAGGCCACCATCGGGCCCACGGTCACGCTCTACGAAATCGTGCCCGAGGCCGGGGTGCGCATCTCCAAAATTAAGGCCCTCGAGGACGACATCGCTCTGAGCCTGGCCGCGCTGGGCATCCGCATCATCGCCCCCATCCCGGGCAAGGGCACCATCGGCATCGAGGTGCCCAACGCCAAGAAGGAGATGGTGAGCATCCGCTCGGTGCTGGGTTCGGAGAAGTTCGCGCGCACGGAAATGGACCTGCCCATCGCCTTCGGGCGCACCATCACCAACGAGGTGTTCGTGGCCGATTTGGCCAAGATGCCCCAC
>NZ_MDZC01000050.1 GCF_001816165.1 Hymenobacter glacialis | reverse complement strand
AAAACGCAAAAAGCGCTGACCGGTCGGTCAGCGCTTTTTGCGTTTTGGCTAAGAACAAGGTCAATGCGACCAAGGCATTCTTTCGTTGTGCTAACGGCCACTAGACCACCCGAACCAGCACCCGAGGAGGAATGATGGTGGTGCCATCTTCCAGCGTAATCAAAAAGTAGAACTCTATTTGATTGGGCGACTGGGGGGTAACAGATACCGTAGGCGACGTAGGCGCCACACCCGTGCCCACTCGCGTCCGGTAGGTAGTGTAAGCGGCCAGCGTGGAGGAGAACGTAACGGTATTGCTGCCGTTGCCAGGGATGGGGGTGGCCCCCGCGCTGGAGCCCGTCAGTCCGTTGTAGTTGTAGAGCACCGTGGGAGCGCCCACCTGCACGTTGTTCAACCCGCTGCCGCCGACGGCTACCCGGCTGATTTCCTTGATTTTTCCTTTATCGGCCGGAATTGAGAAATTGATGCTGAAAGCACCAGATGGCGCCGTGGCAACCACAATGTAGTAGCGCTCAAAAAAGCTGGCGTTGGTTACGGTAACCGGAATGGGCGCGAAGGCCAGGTCCAGTGGGGCCAGGCTGTTGTCGTCGTACTCCTTTTTACAGGAGGAGGAAACTACCGCCAGCACTGCCAAGAGGCATAAGGTAAAAAGTTGCTTTTTCATGGAGAAGTGAATTTTGCTGTTGGAAGTTGGGCCGGACTATTTAGCCCACCACACCGGCACACTCGTGAGGATGGTTACATCCTGGTTTTCAGCTCCTGCGTTGGCCGTGAGTTCCGACAAGGGGAGCGCAAAACGCTGCGGCAGCGTGCCGTCATCACCGGCCGGGTTCAGGGCCGGGTTCAGACGGGGGTAGCCCGTGCGCCGGTAGTCGTTGTACGCCTCCAACCCGTTGCCTACCCAGGAAACCCACTTTTGGGTTATAATCTTGTTGCGCCGCTGCTCGGTAGTGCCACTGAGCGTAGCCACTCTGGGGTTGGCCGCGAAGTAAGCCGTAACGTCCGCGTTGGAGATGCCGGCTTTGGTCATTGATGCCCGGATGGCATCCTGGTAGAGCGACTGGGCTGTGCCTGCTACCGTAATGCCGGGCAACGTTAACGCCGACTCCGCCAAGATGAACAGCCGCTGCACGTTGGTCAACAAGCGAGCCGGAGCTTCTCCGGAGTTGCCTCGAATGTAAACGTTGTAGCGCGAGCGGTTAGCTAGAGCGGGAACCGTAAGGCCGCTCGCTATGCCACCGTTCTGGTAGCCGGTGAAAACGCCAACGCTCGTTACCGTGCCAGTGGTGTTCACCGTTGCAGTTGGCGTAGGCGTCATCGTGAAATAGATGGGCAGCCGCGGGTCGTTCATCACCCGCATGCTGTCGAGCAGGCGCTGGCTCAGCATCTGGTCGCCGGTGCGGTTCACGAAGTTGAAGGAATACAGCGGATTCTGGTTGCCGGGACTGGAGCCAAACGGAACTTCGAAATCGTCAGCATTCGAGGTAAAAGCCCCCGCTGCTGCCTGGTTGATGATGGAAGCGGCCAGGGCCGGCTCCCGCTTGCTGATGGTATTGGCAAATTTGAGCAACAGGGTGTTGCCCATCTTTTTCCACTGGGCAATGTTGTTGGCTGTTTTGCCATACACCGGGTCATCGGTGGTGCCGGGCTTCTGTGTGCTGGGCTTATCCAAATCCGCCAGTCCTTCCTTCACCAGGTCAATTAAGCCCTGGATGCCCAGCGCAGAGTTGCCCTTGTAGATGTCTTCCTGCTTGTCGTAGCGCGGTTTGGTGTTGTCTTTGCCCTTGAGCGCCTGCGAATACGGGACGTCGCCATACATGTCCGTGGCGATGGAGAAATTATACGCTTTCAGCAGTTTGGCAATGCCCCCATACGCCGGGCTTGTTCTGGCAGCTGCTAAGTCAATCAGCGTTTGGGAGTTAATCAGTGCGCCAGCATAGAGTTCCCCGTTCCACTGGTTGTCAAACGAGCCGCGAATGTCGTACCGGTCGTATTGCACCATCTGGTTGGCCGTGCCCGCCTGGTACTGGATAAAGAGCGAGGCGGCGCGGCCCAGGTCGTTGGTGGCCACAAACCCGGAATAGACAACCGTGCTGGTGAAGAGCAGCGGCATGGTTACCACGGTCGGGCTGTTGGGGGTTACGTTCACGTCCAGGAACTTGTCCCGGTCGCAGCTAAGGGTCGAGAATGCTACCGCCGCTGCAAGCGCAATGCCTGCTAGTTTCTGATTTTTCATGAGAAATTGAATGGCTGGATTAGAGGGTAAAGCGCAGGTTTACCCCGTAGTTGCGCGTGTTGGGTGCGCCTTGCAGGTCGAGGCCCCGGATGTTGCCGGCCCCCTGCGTGTTCAACTCCGGGTCGAAGTTGGCGTTGGGTGCGTAGTAGAGCAGGTTGCGGCCCGATACCGACAGGCGCACCTGGCCAAAAGGCGTGCGCCCCAGCAAATCCTTTGGCACCGAATAGCCCAGCGAAACCTCCCGCAGGCGGTACACCGTGGCATCGTACACGTTTAGCGGGCTCTGCAGGCCCCCGGAAGCGCCCCAGTACGTCTGAGCATCAATTTCGATGTTGTTGGGACGGTAGCTGCCGTCGGCGTTGCGGATAACGCCAGGAATGATGCGTGGGGTTTCGCGGTCGATGCCCGTCTCGTAGAGGTTGCCGCTGCTTTTCAGCGAAGCGTTGGTGAAGGATAGTACTTCGCCGCCGTACTTGGCATCAACCAGGAAGGAGGCTTCTACGCCCCGGTAATTGAAGGTGTTCGTGACGCCGCCCTGCCACAGCGGGTTCGGGTCGGCAATCACCGAGTTGGGAACACCAGGCGCGAACGTGCCAGTGGTCTGGTTGATGATGTACTTGCCCACAATCGAGGGGTCGTTCTCCCGGCCCGTCACGGGGTCCTTGGCGGGCACCCGCGGCAGGGCGTTGCCAATGATAACGCCATAAGCCTCGCCCACCCGGAAGCTGGGCTGCGAGCCGATGAAGCCGCCGCCCGCGATGGTAGAAGTGGTGATGCCCGGCGCAATGCTGATGACCTCGTTCTTAATCCGGGTGAAGTTTGCGCTGATGTCCCAGCGGAAGGCGGACGTTTTAACGGGGTTCACGAGCATGATGCCCTCAATGCCTTTGTTGTCCAAACGACCCACGTTGGCGAAAAGAGTACCAAACCCCGAGGAGCTGGCAATGCTAACCGGGATAATCTGGTCTTCGCTGCGGGTGTAAAAGCCCGTCACTTCGAAGCTCAGGCGGTTGTTGAAAAAGCCCAGGTTGGTGCCCACTTCGTACGACTTCGTGGATTCCGGCTTGAGGGTGTTGCCACCGCCAATGGTGTTGGCGATGACAAAACCGGGGAATGTGCCGTTGACGTTTGAGAACGGGAAGTTGATGCTTGCCACGTTGTTGCCCACACTGCCCGAGCGGTAAAGGGTTTCCAGAGCGTACGGGTCGGCGTCTTTGCCCACTTTCGCAATGTTCGCCCGCAGCTTGCCGTAAGAGAAGAAGCTATTCGAAATCTTAAACGCGTCGGTGAACACGAAGCTGGCGGTGGCCGATGGGTAAAAGAAGGTGTTGTTGGCCACCGGCAGCGTCGAAGACTGGTCGACCCGGCCCGTCAATTCCAAAAACAGGTAGTCGTTGTAGCCCAGCGACAGCTGGCTGTAGGCGCCCAGCAGGCGGCGCAGGCTGTTGTTTTCGCCCGTGCCATTCGAAAATACAGTGCCGTTTTGCGCGTTGAAAAAGCCCGGCACCGCCAGGTTTTCCGACTGCGACGTAATGGTCTGCGTACGCCGCTGGTTAACGTTCTGGCCCACCAGCAAGCTGGCGTTGAGCCCCTCCATGAAGATGTTGTCCTTTTTGGCCGTTGCAATGATGTCGCTGTTGAACTCGGTGCGAGTCAGCGCCTGGTCCTGAATCAGACCCAACGGGTTGCGGGCGGAACCGCGCACGAATACCGTCTTGCGGCGGTCGGTGTAGGTGTCCAGACCTACCCGATACAGCACGTTCAGCCAGGGGGTAATGTCGTAACCGAGGTTGGCCACGTTGATAAAACGGGTTACGGCCGAAGTGGTGGTGTTTTGGTTAACGCTAAAATAGGGGTTCTCCGTATTGGGAAAAAACACGCTGGCCCCCGTCAGCGGGTCCACAAACGGCATTCCCTGCAGGTCAAGGCTCCGGGGCACTGCGAAGGAGAGGTTCGAAAAGGCCGAGTTGTTGTTGCCCTGGCTTACCCCGCTTTGGTTGGTTTGAATGAAGCTTACCGAACCGCCGGCTCTCAGCTTGTTCTGCAACTTAACGTTGCCCCCCAGCAGCACATTGGTACGGTTGAGCTCCGAATTCTGCACGATGCCTTTCTGCGTGGTGTTGCTCACGTTCAGCGACACGTTCTGGTCGGGGTTGCCGCCTGCAATGTTTGCGCCGTTGGTCAGGATGGTGCCCTGGCGGTAGAAGTCCCGGATGTTGTTCGGGTAGTTCTGGTAGGGAAGCTGGCTGCCGTCGGTCAGCAACAGGCCGTTGACCAGCGTAGGAGTGGTGCCGAAGCGTGGGCCGAATGACGCGGAGCTGGCACTGGGGTTGAAAACGTTGCCCGTGCCTCCCGTGTTGATAACGCCGTTGGAGCCCTGGCCATATTCGGTTTGCAGGCGAGCGGTGCCGTACACATTCTGCACGTTGAAGCTTGAGGTAGCGGTTACTTCGAGTTTCTTGTTGGCGCTGCTGCCGTTTTTGGTGGTGATGATGATAGCCCCCGAAGACGCCCGCGAACCGTAGAGCGCCGCGGCCGCCGGGCCTTTCAGAATGTTGATGCTGGCAATCGACTCGGGGTCGATGTCCAGCGCCCGGTTCGAGACCTGCGCAGCGCCCAGGCTGCCCTGGCCGCCGCCGCCGAAGCCGCGCTCCAGGTCGTTGCTAATCGGAATACCGTCGACCACAAACAGCGGCTGGTTGCTGCCCTGCAGCGACGTAATACCCCGGATGTTGATGTTGGTGGACGAGCCGGGCAAGCCGCTGGCCGAGTTGATGTTCACGCCCGACACTTTGCCTTGCAACGAGTTCAGGACGTTGGGCTCAGATTTCTGTGAAATCTGCTCCGCCTTGATTTGCTGCGTCGAATAACCCAATGAGCGGGTATCCTTCTCGATGCCCAGTGCCGTCACCACCACCTCGTTGAGCTGCTTGGAGTCGCTGGCTAGTGCCACGTTGTACTCCGAGCGCGGTCCCAGAGGCTGTTCCACGGTGGCAAACCCCACCGAGCTAAACACCAGCGTGCCCCCGGAGGCCGGCACACTCAGCGAAAACGCTCCGTCCACATTGGTCGACATGCCCACGGAGGTGCCTTTCAGCAGCACCGTTACCCCAGGCAATCCCTCCGATGTTTGCTTATCGGTCACCCGCCCAGACACCTTCCGGTCCTGGGCTGCGGCGTGTTGAAGTACACTGCACAGAAACAGTATACCTAACAGTAAAAGTTTTTTCATGGGCTACTGATTTTTATGTTACAAATTATCAGTAGCAATGTACACTTCTTTAATAGTAATAACGAGACGGGTAGCCTGTTTATAAGACAGTTAATCTCGGAATACCACAAAAATAATCAATTGGTAAACTCATAATGACGAACAACAGACTGATTATAAGTATTTTAAAATACATCATTCCTCTCGGGTAATGATGGTCATATCTTTTTGGAATGGCCCATCCCCTAAACGTACAGGCTTTAAGCCATTTAGAAGCGCATGATGCCACCTGCGTGTTCGCAATTGGTCATATAGCAGCCACACGGCTGGCAACGCCCCGGCCAGTACCTGCTACACCGCGCCGCGCCGGGCACATCGGTGCCAGCGCCTGCCAGGCACTCGCAAGCACAGCAGGCATTGGCAAAAACGGCCGAGTCGGGATGAGCCCCGGCGCCAAACAAGTCACTTCAGCTCACTGGGAGGTATGTACCAGGCAGTAGCGGCAGCATGCTACCGGCGCTTGCCGTCGCCGGCAAACCGCATGCGGTAGTCGTGCTTCACATCGCCCTTGCTGATGCGGGCCAGCTTGCCCTTCAGCAGCTGCTTCTTAAAACCCGAAAGCTTGTCTGTGAACAGCACACCTTCCAGGTGGTCGTACTCGTGCTGAATGATGCGGGCCGCCATGCCCGAAAACGCTTCCTCGTGTACCTGGCGGTTCTCGTCCTCGTAGCGCAGCACAATGTCGGCGTGCCGGTTCACCAGCTCGCGCACGCCGGGTATGCTCAGGCAGCCTTCCTCGAAGCCCCACTGCTCGCCGGTTTCGCTCACCATCACCGGGTTGATGAACGCGCGTTTGATGGGGTCTTCCAGCTCTTCGCCTTCTTCCTGGTCTTCCTCGTCTATTTCCACCATGGGCCCCGAGTCCATCACAAACAGGCGCACGCCCTTGCCAATCTGCGGGGCGGCCAGGCCCACGCCATGGGCGTAGTACATGGTTTCATACATGTCGGCAATGAGCTGCTGCAGTTCAGCGGCGGGCAAATCGGCAGCCAGGTTCTTGGCTTTGGTTTTCAGCACGGGGTCGCCAATGGCGACGATGGAATAAATCATGGTAATGGTTGTGTATAAACAGAACGTCATGCTGAGCGCAGCCGAAGCATCTCGCTCGGGGCAGCAATTCAACTGGTAATGAGTAGTGGCAGCACGCGAGATACTTCGGCTGCGCTCAGCATGACGTTCTAACGAAAAAACTAGACTTCCCGCATCTGCGGCGACTCCAGAAAAGATTGCAGGATGATGGCCGCGCTGATGCGGTCCACGGTGGCCTTGTCGCGGCGGGCCTTCTGGCCCAGGCCACCGGCCAGCATGGTGGCATGGGCCATGCGCGAGGTAAACCGCTCGTCCAGCTCATGCACGGGCAATTCGGGGAGCTCGCGGCGCAGGCGGCGCAGCAGGCCCACCACGGCGCTGGTCACGTCGGTGGGCTCGTTGAGCAGCGTGCGTGGCATGCCCACCACCACGGCCCGCAGGGGCTCGCGCTTGTGGTAGGCCAACACATACGCCACCAGGTCCTGGCTGTGAATGGTTTCCAGGGGCGAGGCAATCATGCACATGGGGTCGGTGATGGCCAGCCCCACGCGCTTGTTCCCGTAATCGATGGCAAGAATGCGGCCCATTGGTGCGGGAATAAGATGGATGGCGGAAGTGTAGTAGGAAAGGATTGGACTACAAAGATACGGCAGGGGGGAAGGGCGCTCAATCCAATACTTACGGGCCCTTCGTAGCTGCATTGTTCCGAAGCAGATGGTCTGGGCATTGGGTTTGCGAAAGCCCAGGCTCAGCGAGAATCTGGGCATGTTCATCAAAATTTGAAAAAGTGTTTCTTGCTAAAGTTATAAATTTAATCACGATTTAAGGTGTTTAAAAGTCTGTTTACAATTGTAATCTGCCAATAAACAAGGCTTATTTTAGTCTTGGACATGTAACTAATTGTATTTATTGAATAAAACTGGATATTTCGGTAATGACGTGGTGCTAACTGGGAAAATTTAAATAGTTTTGAATGTTCCCTATCGTTTTTCTATTGATAAAATCGCTACTCTATTAATGTCCTCTACATTACCCGCTACTCCAGTTTCTGGTCGGCCGGCTGCCGCAAGGCGCCGGCCTGACTGGCTGCGGCAGGGCGTGTTGCTGGTGCTGGCCATGAGCTGCGGCGTACTGGTGGCAAACAACCCGTTCCGCCCATCTTCCGATAACCCCGACGCACGGCCCGTGGCTATCTCCGTTTCAAAGAGATTCTGAGCTACGTAGACCGCGACTACGCCGACTCCGTGGACACCGAAGGCCTGGCCGACTACGCCGTGGTGCAGATGCTGGAAAAGCTCGACCCGCATTCGGTGTACATTCCGGCCCGCGACCGCAACAAGGCCGACGCCTTCCTGCAAAGCGACTTCGACGGCATTGGCGTCGAATTCAACCTCTTTCGTGATACCGTGACCGTGGTGGCTCCGCTCAGCGGTGGCCCCGCCGACCAGGCCGGCGTGCAACCCGGCGACCAGATTCTGACCATTGCCAACCGCCGGGTGTCGGGGGGGCGGCTCAGCACCGCCCGCCTCAGCGAGCTGCTGCGCGGCCCCCGCGGCAGCAGCGTTACCGTGGAGCTGCGCCGCCGCGGCCTGGGCCGCACCCTGGTCCTCACCATGCAGCGTAGCCGCATTTCCAACAGCTCCATCGACGCCGCTTACCTGGTGGACGACAAAACCGGCTACATCAAGGTGAGCCGCTTTGCTTCCAATACCTACGACGAGTTTAAGGTGGCGCTGGTGGACCTGCGCCGCCAGGGCATGAGCCGCCTGGTGCTGGACCTGCGCGGCAACCCCGGCGGCTACCTCGACCGGGCCACCCGCTTGGCCGATGAGTTCATTGGCGGCTCGCGCAAGATTGTGTACACCGACGGCAAGGGCGAGCAGTACGACTCGCAGACTTACGCCCGCGTAGCCGGCGAGTTTGAAGAAGGCGCCCTGGTGGTGCTGGTGGACGAAGGCAGCGCCTCGGCGGCCGAGGTAGTGGCTGGCGCCCTGCAGGACCACGACCGCGCCATTCTGGTGGGCCGCCGCACGTTTGGCAAAGGCCTGGTGCAGCAGCCCATCAGCCTGAGCGACGGCGGCGAGCTGCGCCTGACCATAGCCCGCTACTACACCCCGGCGGGCCGCTCCATTCAGAAGCCCTACGGCGCCAGCTACGCCGAATACAGCCAGGAGCTGGCCGGCCGCTCGGCCCGCGGCGAGCTGGCTTCGGCCGACAGCAACCGCTTTGCTAAGGAGCTGCGCTTCCGCACCGACCACGGCCGGCCCGTGTACGGCGGTGGCGGCATCATGCCCGACGTGTTTGTGCCCCGCGACACGCTAGCGCATTCGGCCTACTTCACCAAGCTGCTCAGCCACGGCGTGGCCCGCGCCTTCGCCCTCTCATTCTACCAGGCCCACAAAGCCGAGCTGCAGGACCTGCGCTTTGAGCAGTTCAATGCCACGTTCCGCATCAGCGACGCGCAGCTGGTGAGCCTGGCGGCGCAAGCGGCGCAGGAAGGCATCCGCACCGATGTGGCGGCCGTGCGCCGCTGCGCGCCCCTGCTGCGCAACCAGCTCAAGGCCTACATTGCCCGCAGCGCCTACGGGCCAGTGGCCTACTACACCGTGCTGCGCGAGCAGGACCCCGAGCTGCAGCGTGCCCTGCACGCTGTGGGCGACAGCACGGCCCAGCTGGCCCTGCTAGGCAAGTAGCACGGTGCAATCGGCCAGGGAATAGTACCTTGGCTGGCGAGCGCGGCGTTGCGCCAGGCGTAGTAGCCGACTCTTCTTCCTTCCATGAAGCTTTCCGTTATTGTTCTGTTTTTGACTGTCTGCGTGAGTGGCCCGCAGGCGCACGCTCAGGCAGGCAGTGAGATGCCCCGGCAATTGGGCGGGGCGCCGGCGGCAGCCCCGGTGCCGTTGGCAGTTGATTCGCTTCGGCTCTCGGCGGCCGGTGGTCGTGCGGCCGGGGAACGTTGGCGGCGGCGGGCCTGGCAAGCCAGTTCCGGGTGGGGCTGAAGACCGGCCCGGTGCTGAGCGCTACCGACGTAGCGGCGTACCACCCCGTGCTGGGGCGTTCGTATCTGCTGCTGGACGGTCAGAAGCGCCTGGACCTGACGGAGGTGGGATTTTTTGAAAACGAAACCGGGTATTATCGCCGTGCCAAGCCGCGAGGTAATTTGCGGGAGGCGACCCTGCGCCGGGTGCTGCCGGGCCGGCTGAATGTGTACGAACCCCGAACCTCGGCCTTCCGGCAGCTGGCCATGAGCTCGGCGTTGCTGGCGATGGGGAGCCCGTTGGAGGCGGCTACGTCGGCAGCATTACCGCCCCCGGGCCGCGGGTACTTTGCGAAAGATGACGGCCCGGTGTACGCCCTCGCGCACGGCAACCTATCCCGTGCCATCAGCGACAATCCCAACGCCTTGGTTCTGGAAGCCCGCGCTCATGGCTACGAAGTGGCCAATGCGGCCAGTGCCGTGGTGGGCATGGGCCTGCTACTCGGCGGAATGGTGCGGGCCATAGGCCATTTGGGCGGCGCTGATTTGAACGGTAACCTCACCTTGGGCATGCTGGGGGCCAGTGTGCCCTTCCTGGTGGTGCCGCTGGCGTTGAAAGACAAGCCCGCCGAGCACCGGCGCCAGGCCATCGAGCTGTATAACTACACGAAGCGGTAGCAAATACGCCTGCTCATGCGGCGCGAGCGGCGTAGGATGGCATCACCAGCAATGTAGCGGCCCTTGCTGCGCAAGCAGTTCAAGGGCTGCATTGTCCGCAGCGCTTACGGGCCGGTGGCCTACCACAAATAACAAGCAGGGAAAAAGACGTTTTTAGGGCCTTGGATAAGAAAGAACTCAAGGCTAAATAAAGACCGATAGCGCGCCCTTATTGGACCCTACTTGAGAAACGGTGGCTAATTAAATTACCGTTTGCGTGAACGGAGCCAGTATTTTTGATAAGACGAAATAAGTGCCGCAATTTAGGAGGTCACAGGCTTTTTACGGACGTTGAAGCGGTAGCGCACCCCTAAGTTAATGGCTCGTGTGAGGCCGTATCGGTTGCCGGTGGTGTTGAAGTTGACCCCCTCCGAGGCGGAGCGAAAATTTCGGTTATAGGTCCAGTCAAGCACGGCTTCAACATGCCGCCCAAACGGATAACGGAAGCCCACCCCGGCGGTGTAGTAGCCCTGCGTTGCCTTGCCCCCCCCGTAGCTATACTGGCGCACTACCTGGCCGTTCACGCGGTCCTCTACCTCGTAGGTGGATTCTGCCCCCAGCAAGGTGAACCCCAACAGGGCGTCTATTTGCAACCGGGGCTTGGGGTAGCGCACCACCGCATAGCGGGCCAGTACCGGCACACAATAGGTCCAGCTCTTGGACGTTTGAAACCCCTCGATGTAATCCCCGTTGAGCATCGTGCCCGTGTACAGCGGGGCGCGGTATTCGTATTCGTTTTGGTAGCTAAAACCGATTTGAATGGCCAAACGGGTAGACACGTTCCCACCCGCCGTGAGTTGCCACGGGTGCACGCCGGCACTGCCAGGAGTGTTCGGGTAAAACACCTGGTATCTGGTTCTATACAGTTGATGCACCCCCACGTAAAAGCGAGGAGCAGCTTCCGCGGTTTTCTCTTGTGCCTGGCAATGCAACGCCCCGAATACGGGTGCAACCAACCCGGCTACGAAAATGCGTATGTCGTTCTTCATGTGGTGGTAGGCTGGGAAAAACAGCCTGCTACGAAACTACGAAGCGACCTGTTTATTGTGTGCTTGCTGCACTCGCGCTAGGTTAACCCTCCTTTCGGTAAACCTTTCGCAGCTGCCCGGCTCACTGCTCTTTCGGGGTTGTACTCCGAAAGCGGCATCTGGCCTGGGGCTTGTAGCCCCGGCACTGCCCGTAAGCGAGTGGGTAGCACGGAGTGGAACTCCGCAACCGGGCCACTTTAAGAGTGCAACTTCGAAAGAGCAAAGGGTGCAGGGACTAACCCGCGGATGACGGGGGCGAGCGAAAAAGTCGCAGTCCTCGTTCTTACCTTCACGTACCATTCCTACCTCGCTTTTATGTCGCACTACCACCGCCTCGGCCAGATTCCGCGCAAGCGCCACACCCAGTTCCGCCAGCCCGATGGCACGCTGTATTCGGAGCAGCTGGTGGGTACGCTGGGTTTTCACGGCGTGTCGTCGCTGCTCTACCACGTGCACCCGCCCACCCAAATCAAGCACGTGGGCGTGCCCAAGCCCTATGCGCCCAAGCTGCTGAAGGACCGGCCACTGCAGCCCGAGCACCTGCGCACCCTGGCCCAGACCAGCACCGGCGGCGACTACCTGGCCGCCCGCCAAACGCTGCTCGGCAACGCCGACGTGACCATGAGCATCTGCAACCCCACGGACCGGCGGATGGACTATTACTACAAGAACGCCCAGGCCGATGAGGTGATTTTTGTGCACGAGGGCCGGGGCGAGCTGTGGAGCCAAATGGGCAAGGTGGCCTTCGAGCCGGGCGACTACGTGGTGGTGCCGCGCACGGTCATTCATCAGCTGCATTTTGAGGAAGGGCCCGTGCGCTTGATGATTATTGAGTCGTTCAGCCCCGTGGAAACGGTGCGGCGCTACCGCAACCACTTCGGCCAGCTGCTGGAGCACTCGCCCTACTGCGAGCGCGACATGCGCCCGCCCAGCGAGCTCATCACCGAGGAATTTCCGGAAGGTGATTACCTGGTGTACACCAAAAAGGAAGGCCTGCTACATGAGTTAACCTACGCGCACTCGCCGTTCGACGTGGTGGGCTGGGACGGGTACTTCTACCCGTATGCCTTCAGCATTCACGATTTTGAGCCCATCACCGGGCGCCTGCACCAGCCCCCGCCCGTGCACCAGACGTTTGAGGGGCACAACTACGTCATCTGCTCGTTTGTGCCGCGGTTGTTCGACTACCACCCGCTCAGCATTCCGGCGCCCTACAACCACTCCAACGTGGACTCGGACGAGGTGCTGTACTACGTGGCGGGCAATTTTATGTCGCGCAAAGGCGTTGATTTGGCCTCCTTCACCTGGCACCCCACGGGACTGCCGCACGGCCCGCACCCCGGCACGGTGGAGGCCAGCATCGGCAAAAAGGAAACCCACGAGCTGGCCGTCATGTTGGACACCTTTCGCCCACTATACCTGACCGAGGCCGCGCTGCCGTATGTAGACGGCCGCTACCCCATGAGCTGGAACCCCGGCTTCGTGCCCGACCCGCCCCGCGCGGCCGACATGATGGACTAGCCCCACGGGCTTTTTGCACCGCATTTTATCCTTATCCCATTCTTATGAAGACGAAAAGAATTCTCCTGTTTGCGCCGCTCGTGCTGCTGCTCGCCTTTATGGGCTGCAAGAAGATTGACCAGCTGCTCACGTTTAATGTGGACGTGACGCAGAGCGTGGTGATTCCGGGCTACCTGGTGGGCGCGCAGCTGCCCCCCGTGAAGGTGACCACTAAATCGGAAGATTCCTTCCGGAACAACAAAACCACCCGCGACAAGGTGAAGAACGTGCTGCTTGATAGGCTCACGCTCACCGTGACCAACCCGGCCGGTACCAACTTCAACTTCCTCGACCGCATTGAGCTGTACATCAGCACCACGCCGAATAACAAGATATTACTGGCCAAGCTCTACACCGTGCCCCGCGGCGTCACCACCATTACCCTGGAGCCTACTACGGCCAAACTCGACGAGTACCTGAAGTCCGACACCTACGACCTCACGGCCGTAGCCACCGTAAACGGCTTCAACCCCGACGACTTCACCGTGCGCTCCGACGCCACCTTTAAAGTGACGGCCGACCCGCTGTAAGCTATTTCAGCACTGATGTAGCTGCTACGAATACTGGCCCAAACCACCAACGCCAGTTCAACCCCAACAAAGGGCTGGACTGGCGTTGGTGGTTTGGGCCAGCAGGCGAGCAACAGCGGCTAGCGGTTGCGGCCGTACTGCTCGTGGCTGCTCACCCAGTCGGAGCTGCTAATGGCCGCGCCCAGGCTGAGCTCGCCGGCCAGCACCACGCCGGCCACTATTTCGGCAAACTTGCGCACCGTGCCCCGGCCCACGCAGCCCAGCATCTGCAGGCATTCGTTTTGGGTGGCCAGGCCGGTGCCGCCGCCGTGGGTGGCCACAATGAGCGACGGAATGGTGATGCTGATGTACAAATCGCCCTCGGGCGTGACTTCCGAATACAGAATGCCGGCCGACGACTCGCTCACGTTGGCCACGTCCTGCCCGGTGGCGATAAACATGGCGGTGATGCCGTTGGCCGAGTGCGCGCCGTTGTTGTTGGCCCCCGAGATAAAGGCACCCACGTTGCTCACCTGGCCGTGGTAGGCCAGCTGCTCGGGCGTCACGCGCATGCGCTGCATCAGCACGTCGCGCTTCACCACGGCTTCGGCCACCACACGCTTGCCGCGGGTGCGCATCACGTTGATTTGCGAGGCTTTTTTGTCGGTAGCAAAGTTCGATTCGAGGTAGAAATGCTCGACTTTGTGGTCCTTGTAGTTCTCCAGAATCCAGGAGCAGGCGGCGAAGGTGGCGCGGCCCACCATGTTCTGGCCGGCGGCATCGCCGGTGCTGAAATTGAAGCGCAGGTAGGCGAACTTGTTGCTCAGGTACGTGTCGATGTACTGCAGCTTGGCCACGCGGGAGGTGCTTTCGGCCTGCGGCCGAATCTGGTCGATGTTATCCTCCACCCACTTGCCAAAGTCGCGGGCCCCGCGCGCATCGTGGAACACAAACACCGGGGCGCGCTGCATGGCGTCGCCAATGACGGTGCATTTCACCCCGCCACACAGGTTCAGGAGCTGAATGCCGCGGTTGTAGCTGGCCACCAGTGTGCCTTCGGTGGTGGCCAGGGGAATGAGGAAGTCGCCCTGGGCATGCTCGCCGTTCACGGTGAGGGGCCCGGCCAGGCCCACCGGAATCTGGGCCACGCCCATGAAATGCTCGCAGTTGCCCTGCAGCTGATGGGCATCAAAGGAGTAATGCTTGAGGTGCGTGAACTCTGTGTCTGAAAACTGCTCGGCGAAGCGCTGGCGGGCCGCAATGGCGGCCTCGGAGTAGTCGTCTTCCTCGGAGCGCGGAATGCGGGGCTTCACGTTGGCGGTGCCCACAATGGCGTCTTCCACTTCCACGTGCAGGTCGCCGAAGGCATCGGTCGAAAACCACACCTGCACCGGGTGTATGCCCTCGGCCAGGGCCGGCGTGTCGAGCAGAAAGGTGAGCGTGCGGCCCACGGGCAGCTCCACGGCCTGGCCGTCGGCGTTGATGTCGGCCGCCGGCCGGAGTTCGCCGCCGCCCAGGTCTACCCGAATATTCGCGGCCGGAATCACCACCTCCCCAATCTGCACCTGCTTAAAACCGGTCACCTTCGCATTGTCGAGCCGGTTTTTGATGCTGAAGGCTACGCCTGCCTCCTGGGGCAGGTTGTGCAGGCTGCCGCGGGTGTAGAGCAGCTTCAGGAGCATGGGGCTGGGAGTGAAAACCATATGGCTGGGCAATGAAAGAGGATAGAAGAGAGGCCGTGCGGTGCACGAGGGTGAAGGTGGGGAAATTTAGGCGGAATATCCAAGTACGGCGGCCTGAGCAGCCCACTACGTTTCCCGGCAAAAAGTAGAAACGAATGGTTCAGATTAAAAAAACTGGTTTATTCCAGTCACCTTAAGTGGAAAAGCGGAGGCCGCGCTGCCAGGAAAATAAAGGGGATGTGATGATGATACTGAGGTGGTAGTAAGCAAGGTGGTTATGCTTCGTGCAGCGGTGGGGCAGGGCGGGGGAGGAGGCATTGACCCTGCAATGCCGGTCCTGGGCAGGTGAGGCTGGAAAACTCCTTCGCCTCGCCCCGGTTGTCACCGGCTAGGCCGGCGCTTGCTGCATCCCGCAAAATGGTACCCGCGGCCACATTCTTATCTTTACGCCCCCGCCAAGGCCGCGACCATCGGTTGCCGCTACTATATTATGTCCTTATCTATTGACTATCCACGCTTTTCGTTAGGGCAGGCCCTGACGAGTGAGCAACGCGCTTTTTTTACCAAGTACGGTTTTCTGCACTTTCGCCCGTTCGCCTCCCCCGAGCACGTCCAGCAGCTGCTCAATGCCACGCAGGAAGTGCAGGCCGAGTGGCTGGCCCAGGGCCTGGAAAAAGCCAACGGCGTGCCCATCAAATACGGCCGCGACGTAGACGGTTCGCCCATTGTGCAGCGCTTTGCCTTTGCCTCGCAGCACCACCCCGTGCTGCACGAGCTGGTGCAGGATGAACGGTTCGAGGCGCTGTTTCCGTTGCTCGAGGCCGAAGGCGGGCGCGTGGGCGAAAACGAAAAAGACGGCCTGGTGGTGAACCACTACGTGAACGTAGAAGGCTCGGAGTTCTCGCAGATGGGCTGGCACACCGACTCGCTCCGCGACGTGTTCTACGGCAAGCGCATTGGCCCCATGCTCAACGTGGGCCTGCACCTGGACGGCACCAAAGCCGACAACGGCGGCCTGCGCATCATACCCGGCACCCACCACCAGAGCCTGCACAAAATGCTGTTTCGGAAGAAGTACTACAAAGACGTGTACTACGACCCCAACGAAATTGCCATCGAAACCGAGCCCGGCGACCTCACCGTGCACGACGGCCGCATGTGGCACCGCGTGGCGCGCTCCCCGCTTACCGGCGCCGCTAGCCGCCGCCGCGTGATGTACGTGCCCATCATTGCGGGCAAGTACCAGCCCAAGAGCGACGCCAGCCCCACGCCGTTCTACCTGCGCTTTTTGCACCTTGTCAAGTAGAAAATCAGTGAGCAGTGCAAAAGAACGTCATGCTGAGCGCAGTCGAAGCATCTCGTGTGCGTCGGTAATTCAATCGTTAAACAATAAGGAGTGGTGGTGGCGCACGCGAGATGCTTCGACTGCGCTCAGCATGACGTTCTTTTGCTAACTGTTCACTGCTAACTGCTGACCGAAAATGTACGCTCTCGTTACCGGCGCATCGCGCGGCATTGGCCGTGCCCTGGCCCTCCTACTGGCCCGGCGCGGCTACGACCTGCTCCTGGTGGCGCGCTCCGAAGACCAGCTCACCGCCCTGGCGCAGGAAATAGGCACCACGCACCAGCGGCAGGCCCATGTGCTGGCCCTGGACCTGGCCGCGCCCGGTGCCGCCGAAACCGTGGCCGCCTGGGCCCGGCAACAAACCGACCAGCTGGCCGTGCTGGTGAATAACGCCGGCTACGGTCTCTGGGGGCGCTTCGAAACCCTGAGCCTGGCCGAACAGCAAAACATGCTGCAGCTCAACATGGCCCTGCCCGTGGCCCTCACGCACCTGCTGCTGCCCGCGCTGCACCAGGTGCCCCGTGCCTATGTGCTGAACGTGGCCAGCACCGCCGCCTACCAGGCCGTGCCGTCGCTGGCGCTTTACGCAGCCAGCAAAGCCTTTCTGCTGAGTTTCAGTCGCGGCCTGCGCTACGAGCTGAAGGCCACCAACGTGTCGGTGACGTGCCTGAGCCCCGGGGCCACCACCACCAGCTTTGCCGACCGCGCCGGCATGGGCGCCGAGCTGCAAGCCACGGCCAACAAAGTCTCGATGACGCCTGAAGCCGTGGCCGAAGCTGCCGTAGCCGGCCTGCTGGCTGGCGAGGCCGAAGTAGTGCCCGGCGTCCTGAACAAGGTGTCGGCGGGCCTCACCAGCTTTGTGCCCAAGGGCATTGTGGAGAAGATTGCGGCCGGCATTTACGAGAAGTATTTGTAGGCGGCGCTGCAGTAGATTTTAGCTGTTTTGCTGGCTTATGGGCTGCTCCACTGGGGCAGCCCTTATTGTTTGTGGGTAAAATGCCACTAAGCCAGAAGATTTGTCAATATAAACCTTGGTTTCTTGTGGAAAATGTAGTAAAACAAATATTTAATTAAAAATAAGCGCTACAATTGCAATCCAATTGAGCGGCGTTCCCGTATCAATATGATATGGACGCGCCTCGGCGTTGCTATATGTTGCTTCATAACTGCCTTCCCGGTCCGACAGCGGCTTTTATTGCCTGCTAAACCGGCTTCTGCACCTAGTTAGTCGGCCACTGTTTCCCGCATCGGGAGCAATGGCCGGGTGCTGTTATTTCCAGCTACAGGCATCAGGTTGCCATTTTGCCCCAGGGGCCCCTATTACGCTTCCCGCTTACTGTTAGTCGCCAATGCATCTGGTAAGGGGATGTTGGCGGCTATCAATTATTTAATTAATTGAAAATCAAGTAATTAATTGAAAATCAAGTAATTGATTTCATAATAAGAAGTTCTGTTTGGTCCATTTTTAACCCTTTTTCCTACTTGTTTAACCTCATGAAAAACCTTTTAAGCAAGCCCCTGCAATGGGTGTTCGGGGTCTGTGCGGTCACGACGCTCTCGGTCTGGAGCGCCACCCGCCACACGCCCCTGGAGGCCAGTAGCCACCGCGAAGCCCCGCTCATTGCTGACGACCCCCTGGCCGACAACACCGACGTGTACGCCTTCGTGTCGCCGAACGACCCCAACCGGGTGGTGCTCATTGCCAACTATGTACCGTTTCAGTTGCCCCAGGGCGGCCCGAACTACTACACGTTTGGCGAGAACATTCGGTATGAAATCCACGTGAAGAACGACGGCTCATCGCCCGGTGACGACGTCACCTACCGTTTCACGTTCACGCGCACCAACGAGGACCCCAGCACGTTCTTCAACATTCGCCTGGGTAAGCAAAACCAGAAAACCACTTACAACCTCGAGAAGCTGGTGAAGGGTGTCAGCGTTGGCAACATCGTGACCAACGGCGTGGTGCCCCCCTACAACATCGGGCCGCGCTCCATCAACGGCGGTGCCGGCCTCAACCAGGGCTTGCCTTACGCTCAACTGCGCCAAAATGCCGTGACGAACGCCACTGGCGGTGGCAACGAGCAGGTATTCTGCGGTTCTTCCGACGACCCCTTCTTTGTGGACCTGGGCGCGACCTTCGATTTGGCGGGCTTCCGCGTGAATAAGGGTGCGCGCGATGGCTTGAGCCAGTTCAACGTGCAGTCCATTGCCCTGAGCATTCCCATTTCCACGGTGCAGAAAACCGGCCAGGGCCTGCCCGCCGCCGGCGGCATCCTCGACGGTAACTACGTGATTGGCGTGTGGGCCTCGGCCAGCCGCCCCACCCTGCGCACCCTAAGCGCCACCGGCGGCGCCACCACTGACAACGCCACTTACGTGCAGGTGTCGCGCCTGGGCATGCCCCTTACCAACGAGGTGATTAACCCCATCGGCAGCAAGGACGCCTGGAACCGCACCACGCCTTATGCCGAGGCTGCTATCACCGACGACTACCTCTCGAATCCCGAGCTGGGCCTGTACATGGCCAACAACGTGCCGGTAGCACCCGAAGCGCCCAAGCCCGCCGGCCAAACCTACTTCGGCGAAGCCGTGCCGGCGCTGTCGGCGCTGCGCATTCAAACCAAATCGCTGGCCGGCCAGCCAGGCCTGCCCCCTTCGGGCTTTGACTTCCGCAACGGCGCGGCCGGCCTCTCGGGCCTGGCTGGCAGCAGCGCCGTAGAAGGCACTGCCCTGGCGCCCGGTGCGTTTGGCGGCTACCTGCTGGTGCCCGGCAAGCCCCGCTCGGTCGACATCAAGCCTATTTTCCATACTGGCGTACCCAACCTGCGGCCGTATCAGCTGGCCACCGGCAAAGGCGGCAACCCCCTGGCTGCCGGCAAGCCCTTTGTGAACAACTTCCTGCCTCTGAGTGGCTCGAACCCCGGCGGCGACATGCTGCGCCTGAATATGGCCGTGCCCGCTACCCCGCGCAATTCGCCCGACTTCAGCAACCAGGGCCTGCTGGCCGCGGCTGTGCTGGGCCTCACCGACTCGCGCTTCAACGGCTCTACGGCCGTGCAGAACATTCCGAACATGGACGGCTTCCCCAACGGGCGCCGTCTGGAAGACGACGTGGTGAAAATTGAGTTGCAGGCCGTGAGCGGCGCCGCCCTGGCGGCCATCGGCCTGTGGTACGACGACTACACGCCCACGAGCCCCTCGCCCGTGACGCCGCGCCTGAAGGGCGTGCTCAACTTCGCCACTGGCGTTGAGAAAAACGACCTGCCCTTCAGCTCCACTTTCCCGTTCCTGGCCTCGCCGTGGGAAGGTTTCGCCGTCAAGCGCTAACTCATTTCCTCATCAACTAGACTCGTTCGAAGATAATGACTTTTATACGTTTACGTAAACTCGTGATGCTGCCCGCCGTGGCAGCCACGGCCGCTGTTGGCCTTGCCCTATGGGGCCAGGTGCAGCACACGCCCCTGGAGGCCAGTAGCCACCGCGAAGCTCCGCTCATTGCCGACGACCCGGTGGCCGACAACACCGACCTCTACGCTTTCCGCGACCCCAAAGACGCCAGTCGCGTGGTTATCATCGCCAACTACATTCCGTTTGAGCTGCCCCACGGCGGCCCCAACTACTCCACTTTTGGGGAGAACGTGCGCTACGAGGTGCACGTGAAAAACGACGGCAGCACCAATGTCGACGACATCACCTACCGCTTCACGTTCACGCGCACCAACGAGGACCCCAGCACGTTTTTTAACATCCGCCTGGGTAAGCAAAACCTGAAAACCACTTACGTCTGCGAGAAGCTGGTGGACGGGGTGAGCGTGGGCAATATTGTGGCGTCTGGCGTGGTTCCCCCGAACAACATCGGGCCGCGCTCCATCAACGGCGGCGCGGGCCTAGGCTTGACCGAGCCCTACGAGACGCTGCGCACCAACGCCATTACAATGGCAACCGGCGGCGGCGGCGAGAAAATCCTGTGCGCGCCCTCCGACGACCCGTTCTTCGCCGACCTGGGCGCCATATTCGACCTGGCGGGCCTGCGGCCGGGCAGTGCCACCGATGGCCTCTCACGCAAAAACACGCACTCCATCGTACTGAGCATTCCGATTCAGACGCTGCAGAAAACCAACCAGCCGGTGACGGCTGCTGCCAACATCCTCGACCCCAACTACGTGATTGGGGTGTGGGCTTCGGCCAGCCGGCCAGCCATGCAAACCTTCAGCGCCGCTTCCGGCAATGGGGCCAGTGGCGCCTGGGTACAGGTATCGCGCCTGGGCATGCCCCTTACCAACGAGGTGATTAACCCCATTGGCAGCAAGGACGCCTGGAACGCGGTGACGCCTTACAACGAGGCCGCCATCACCGACGACTACCTCTCGAACCCCGAGCTGGGCCTGTACACGGCCGACAACGCGCCGGTAGCCCCGGCCGCGCCTAAAACCGCCGGCCAGACCTTCTTTGGCGAAGCCGTACCCGCCCTCAACGCGCTGCGGATGCAAACCAAGTCGCTGGCTGGCCAGCCTGTCATCGGGCCGGACGGATTCGACTTCCGCAACCAGGCCAATGGCCTATCGGGCCTGGCAGGCAGTTCGCTGGTTACCGGGACGGCTTTCGACCCCACCTTGTTCGGGCCCTATCTGCTGGTGCCCGGCAAGCCCCGCTCGGCCGACATCAAGCCCATTTTCCACACCGGTGTGCCCAACCTGCCGCCTTACCAGCTGGCTACCGGCAAAACGCCGCTTTCGACGGGCAACGCCGCAGTAAACCCGCTGTCGGCTGGCAAGCCGTTCATCAACAACTTCCTGCCGCTGACGGCCTCCGGCCGGTCCAATCCCGGTGGTGACATGTTGCGCCTGAACATGGCCGTGCCCACCACGCCCCGCGACTCGAAAGACTTCAGCAACCAGGGGCTGCTGCAAGCCGCCGTGCTGGGTCTGACCGACCCACGCTTTAACGGCGATGCCAGCCTGCAGAATATTCCTAACATGGACGGCTTCCCTAACGGACGCCGCCTGGAAGACGCTGTGGACCAGATTGAGCTGAAGGCTGTGGGCGGCTTGGTGCTGGCTGCTGTCGGCTTGTACTTTGACGACTTCATGCCTGGCAGCACGTCGGGTGTGACGCCCAAACTGGTGGCCGAATTGCAGTTCACCTCCGGTGTGGAAGTGAACGACACCACGTTCCGCGCCGAATTTCCTTACGTGCAGACGCCGTGGAGCGGCACTGGTTCGGCCAGCGGCCCTACCAACGTAGTGGTAATTCCTGACCTGATAGTGAGCACGGCCATGCCCGTGGAAGCTGGCACGTACAACAACGTGACCATCACCCGCACCGGCAACGCCTCGTTTAACGGCCCTATTGTGGTAAACGGCATCCTAACCGTGCAAACGGGCGGCACGCTGAGCACGCGCGGCGTGCTGGCTACTAACTGCCTGCCCATCACCGGTCCCGGTAGCTTTGTGCTGCAGGCCGGCGCCACGCTAAGCATTTGCAACTCCGACGGCATTTCGGCTTCGGGCGCAACGGGTGCCATTCAGCTGGCTGGCTCGCGCAGCTTTGCCGCCGATGCCAACTACGAGTACAACGGCCTGGATGCCCAGACCAGCGGCGCGGGCCTGCCCGCCCAGGTGCGCAGCCTCACGGTGAACAACGCCGCCGGCCTGACCCTGAACAACGGCGGTGTCCGCATTGTGCAGACCCTGGCCCTGACCAACGGCAACCTGACCACGAGCAGCGCGCAGCTGCTCACGTTGCTCTCGACGCCCACAGCCGGCACGGCTCTGGTAGTGAACACCAACGGTGCCGTAACCGGCCCGGCCGTGATGCAGCGTGCCATCGACCCCGCCTTTAATGCCGGGTTGGGCTATCGCCACTACAGCTCGCCCGTGAGCAATACCACCCTGGCCGACCTGGCTACCCCAGGCTTCACGCCGGTATTCAACCAGGCCTACAACACGGCAGCAGAGCCGAACAACGTGACGCCTTTCCCCACGGTATTTGGCTACAACCAGAACCGCGTGGTGAGCGCCGCCAATTCGGTAGCCGCCTTCGACCAGGGCTTTGTGGTTCCTTTGGCTTCGGACCCTATGGGCCTGCTGACCGGCTACACGGTGAACATTGGTGCTAATCAGGTAGTGGATTTGAATGGTACGCTCAACAACGGCCCCATTAGCCGCAGCAACCTCACCCGTGGCTCGCAGCCGCAGAGTGGCTGGCAGTTCCTGGGCAACCCGTACCCATCGCCGCTCGACTTCAGCCAGACGGCTGGCGTGACGCGCACCAACGTGGACGACGCCGTGTACGTGTACCAGAGCACTGGCCAGTACGTGGGGCAGTACCGCAGCTACGTGAACGGTGTGGGCAACCCGCTGGTATCGTCCATGCAGGGCTTCTTTGCCCGGGTGAGTGCCGGCCAAACCACGGGTAGCTTCGCGCTTAACAACGCGGCGCGGGTTACCACCTTCGCAGCAGCTCCGAGCTTCAACCGTGGCACTTCCGAGACCCGTCCCCTGGTGAAGCTGCGCCTGCAAAACAGCAGCCCGCTCATCGACGAGGCTTACGTGTACTTCGAGCAGGGCGCTACGCCTACGTTCGATGCCCGTTTTGACGCCTACAAGCTCACCAACTCGTCTGGTCTGAACCTAAGCAGCATCATTGCCAGCGACGAGTTGTCGGTGAATGGCCTGCCGATGCTAGTGGGTACCGTGACGGTGCCCCTCAACCTGACCGTGCCCGCCACGGGCAGCTACACGCTCAACGCCGTGGACCTGCTGAATTTTGGCGCCGGCACCCTGGTGTACCTGCTCGATACCGAGACCGGTGCCCGGATAAATCTGGCCGAGCAGCCCACCTACACCTTCAAGGCGCAGGCCCTGACCATGCCCGGCCGTTTCAGCCTGCGCTTCGGTCCGTCGGCGGCTCCTTTGGCCAACACGGCCGCGGCCCTTGCCAACCAGGTGCAGCTGTTCCCGAACCCGGCTCACAGCAGCTTCACGCTGCTGCTGCCCGCCGAGCTGGGCCGTGTGCCCGTGACGGCGCGCCTCTACAACCAAATTGGGCAGCTGGTTACCCAGCGCACCCTGTCGGTTACCGCTGCGGGCGCTTCGGCTCAGTTTGATGTTTCGGGGCTGGCCCCCGGCGTGTACTCGCTACGCCTGATCGGTGGCCCGGCCCCGGTAGTGAAGCGCGTGGTGATTGAATAGCGAATGCTGGATAACACAACCGGGGCTGGAAATGCCGGCCCCGGTTGTATACCAAATACTTAGTAATTTCAACTCTTATTTCAACGACTCCACAATGAATAAATCGTCTCTTGTACACGCATTCTACGGCGCTGTGGCTTGTGTACTGTTCACGGCGGGTGCCGCCCTGGCTCAGCCGGGCTCGGGTGGTCCCGTGCCCGGTACGCCTCCCAACCCCACGCCGGTGCCCATCGACGGTGGGGTCTCGCTGCTGTTGGCGGCCGGTGGCGCGTATGGCCTGAAGCGGCTACGCGCTGCCCGCGCCAAAAAATAACCTTCGCAGTAGTTATAGTTATCAAACAGCCTCGCCTATCCGGCGGGGCTGTTTGTGTTTGGGGGCGTGGCAAGCCCACCACCCGGCCAGGTAATAAGCCAGCCACGCAAAGAGTGGCGCGGCCAGCACATCATAGGAGTAGTGCACGCGCTGCACCAGTACCAGCGTGCCCACGGCCATGGTGGCCAGCGCTAGGGCGACGCGCCAGTAGCGGCCCCGCACCGCCAAGGCCAGCAGGGCCATGGTGGCGGTGTGGCCCGAAAAGAACAGGTCGCGCACCACGGGTTGGGTAGTTGTTCCAAAGAGGCGGTCCACCACCGGGTCGTGCAGCATGACCAGAGCGGCGGGCGGGTCCAGGGGTAGCAGCCACAGCGTGAGCATGCGGAGCAATTGCAGCAATAGATACGCCCACAACACCCGCACTAGCAGCAGCGGCCGGGGCAGCAGAAACACCAGCGCGGCCACAATGCTGCCGTACATCAGCGTGAAGGTGACTGCCGATACGTCGTGCACGGGTAGCCGCCCCAGCAACGGGTCGGGCAGGAGCTGGCCCGGGCGCGACTGAATGAACTGGTAGAAGTGTGGCACCACGGCCAACAAGCCCACCAGCAGCCCCAGCACCAGCATCAGGCGCGCGCGGAAGCCCGGCTGGGCCCAGGCCACGGGCCAGGACTTGCCCGGCGGCTGGCTGGCCAGCGGTGCTGCCTGAGCCGAGGGCAACTCAACGGATTCCAGAAACGAAGCCATCGGATAGAATAAGGGGAGAGAAGGTGACCACGTAAGCCGCCGTAAAAATACGCCGGCGCCCGAACAGTAGCCCGGGAGTCCCGGTCTGTGGCGTAACATTGTCTGTCGCTGAAGCCCGCGTCGTCCCATTGATGTCACTAACTCACACTTGTCCTATGCGCTTTGGTATCATTCTATTTGCCGGTGTTTTGCTCCAGTCTGCTGGCCTGGCCGCCCAGGCCCAAAACCCAGCCCTTGCCGCCCGCATTGCGCAGCTGGCCACGCAGGAAGAAAGCAAGGTCATCGCCTGGCGGCGCGACCTGCACGAGCACCCTGAGCTGGGCAACGAGGAAACCCGCACCGCCGGCATCATTGCCGCGCACCTCAAAAAGCTGGGCCTGGAAGTGCAGACCGGCGTGGCCCGCACCGGCGTGGTGGGCATTTTGCGCGGGGGCAAGCCTGGCCCCGTGGTGGCCCTGCGCGCCGACATGGACGGCCTGCCCATCACCGAAGCCAACGACCTGCCCTTTGCTTCCAAAGCAACGGCCACTTACCTGGGCCAGCCCGTGGGCGTGATGCATGCCTGCGGGCACGACACCCACGTGGCCATGCTCATGGGCGCTGCCGAAGTGCTGAGCCAGGTAAAAAAAGACCTGCCCGGCACCGTGAAATTTATTTTCCAGCCCGCCGAAGAAGGCTCCCTGCCCGGCGTGGAGGGCGGCGCCAAGCTCATGGTGAAGGAAGGAGTGCTGGACAAGCCCAAGGTGGACGCCGTATTCGGCGTTCACATTAATGCCCAGACCGAGGTGGGCAACCTGACCTACCGCTCCGGTGGCGTCATGGCGTCCTCGGACCGGTTCACTATCAAGGTGAGCGGCAAGGGCTCGCACGGTGCATACCCTTGGAACAGCGTGGACCCCGTGGTAACGGCCGCTCAGATTATTCTGGGCCTGCAAACCATAGTGAGCCGCCAGGTAAAGCTGATTGATAACGCGGCCGTGGTCACCGTGGGCACCATAAACGCCGGGGTGCGCTACAACGTCATCCCACCCGATGTGGAAATGAGCGGCACCATACGCGCCCTGGATACCGAAGTGCAAAAGCAAATCTGGGCATCTATCAAGCGCATTGCCACCAACATTGCCGAGAGTGCCGGCGCCACCGCCGAGGTCACCATTGAGCCCTACGTGCCCGTAACCAGCAACAACCCCGCCCTCATGGCCCGAATGCTGCCCACCCTGCAAAGCGTGGCCGGCGCGGGCCACGTGCGCGAAATCAAGGCCGTGACGGGGGCTGAGGACTTTTCTTACTACCAGGAAAAGGTGCCCGGTGTGTTTCTCTTTGTGGGCGGCATGAAAAAAGGGCAGGACCCCGCCACCGCCGCCGACCACCACACCGCCGGCTTCCGCATCGACGAAAGCGGCCTGACGCTCGGCGTTAAAACCCTGGCGACCTTGGCCGCCGACTATCTGACGGCCAAAAAGCCCTAAGGAGCTACCACAGGGCCGTTGAGGTTGCCGCACAGGCAGCGCTACGCCCGAAAGTTCAATTACAAGAAGACCCCTGCCAAGCCGTGGCAGGGGTTTTTTATTGGTGGCTGACGGCCCAATGCTCCAGCGAAAACCACCGCGTGACAAGCCATCACCGCCTACCGTTCGCGGCACCAAAATCTAGCGCTACCAAAGAGAGCAGGTGCGTTAACAAAAATTGAAATATGAGAAGAAACAGGACCTTGCAAAATATAGTCAATATCAAGCTCATTTCTTTAGCAAAAATCGGCTCGTTTTTATTTCACGCCAAATAAATATTTCAATTTGTTATAGTACAATTAAATATCCTTCTATTTAATATAATTCGGGCTTATCTGCATTTTTTTTAATAAAAATCATTATTCATAGTAAAAATGCTTATGTTGCGAAGGTATTGGTGCGAAAAAATGAAAATTTGCACAATGCGTAACCCTCACTCATAATAATGTTGATACATGAGAAAACAGTACTCTGCTGCCGCATTGCTAATGCTCGGCACCTTGGCATCTACCACCGCCCAGGCTCAGGATGCCATGCGCATCCAAAATAAGATTATCGGGCCTGACAACCAGCCTGAGATGGTGGTGTTCAACGCCGCCGGTAAGGCCAGCTATAAAGCCGCCGACGCAGCCGTGGTGTTGCGCCAGGAGCTTGGCCTCACGACCGAAGACCAGATGCTCTCGGTTCGTACCGAGGCCGACCAGTTGGGTTTCACCCATCAAAAGTTTTCGCAGTACTACAAAGGCGTAAAGGTGGAGCACGCCAGTTACAGCGTGCACGCCAAAGGCGGCGCAGTAGAAAGCATCAGCGGCGATTTTGAGAAAATTACAGCTCTTAATACCACGCCTTCGCTCAACGAAGCCGCTGCCCTGGCCCAGGCCTTGGCCAGTGTAGGCGCCCGCAAGTACATGTGGCAGAACGCTGCTGAGGAAGCCGGCCTGAAGCGCCAGGAAAATAACGCAAAAGCCACCTACGCCCCCAAAGGCGAGTTGGTGATAGTGCGCGACACCCGCCGCGGCGAAAACGGCCCGATGGTGCTGGCCTGGAAGTTCAACGTGTACGCGTCACAGCCCATTAGCCGCGCCAACATTTACGTGGACGCCCGCTCGGGCGAAGTGGTGCTGAAGGACGACATCATCAAGCACGCCGCGGCTACCGGCACGTTCGCTACCGCTTACAGCGGCTCGCGCTCCCTTGCCAACAGCACTGCCACCGGCGGCTACAGTTTGCGCGAAGGCACTACCCGCGGCCTGGGCATTGAAACCTACAACGCCAAAAAGGGCAACAGCTACACCGCTGCGGTCGACTTCATCGACGCCGACAACAACTGGACAGCCGCCGAGTACAACAACGCCAACTTCGACAACGTAGCCGGCGACGCCCACTTCGGTGCCCAGGCCACCTACGACTACTGGAAGAACGTGCACGCCCGCAACAGCTACGATAACGCCGGCGCCAAAATTAAAAGCTACGTTCACTTCGACGATACCCCCGGCGACGGCGTGGGCTACGAAAACGCCTTCTGGAACGGTACGGTAATGACGTACGGCGATGGTGCCACCCGGTTCCGCCCGCTGACGTCGATGGACGTAGTGGCCCACGAAATTGGTCACGCGGTGTGCGAAAAAACCGCTGGCCTGGTGTACTCAAACGAGTCGGGCGCCATGAACGAAGGCTTCTCCGACATCTGGGGTGCGGCCGTGGAAGCGTATTCGGTGGCCTCGCTCGGCGCGGTATCGAGCGGCGTGAAAGCCAAATCGACCTGGCTCATCGGCGAGGAAATCGACAAGGTGCAAGTGGCGCTGCGCTCCATGAGCGACCCCAACTCCTTGAACCAGCCCGCTTACTACAAGGGCCTGAAGTGGTACACCGGCACCGGCGACAACGGCGGCGTGCACACCAACTCGGGCGTACTCAACTACTGGTTCTACCTGGTTTCGGCCGGTAAAACCGGCACCGACGAGAAAGGCGTGGCCTACTCGGTGGCTGGCCTGGGTATCACCAACGCAGCTAAAATTGCCTATCGCACCGAGAGTGTGTACCTGACCTCGTCGGCTACCTACGCTAGCGCCCGCACCGCCAGCATCACGGCGGCCAAGGACTTGTTCGGCGCCGGCTCTGCCGCCGAGCAATCGGTGACCAACGCCTGGGCCGCCGTAGGCGTGGGCGCCAAGTATACTCCCCCCGCGGCCATTGTTTACTGCGCCAGCAAGGGCACCAGCGTAGCCTACGAGTGGATTGATTACGTGAAGCTGGGCACCTTGGCCCGCACCTCGGCCGCCGACGCCGGCTACTACAATGGCACGGCCCTGGCCGCCCCGAGCATCGGCGCCGGCACGTCGCAAACCATCAACTTCTCGGCCGGCTATGCTGGCACGGCCTACACGGAATACTGGGAGGTGTACATCGACTACAACCAGAACGGCGTCTTCACCGACGCTGGCGAGCTGGTCGTGTCGGGCTCGTCGGCTAGCGCGGCCACCCTGGCGGCCACTTTCACAGTGCCCACCACGGCCAAAACCGGCAATACCCGGATGCGCTTGGTGATGAGCGACGCTTCGGCTACCACCAGCTGTAACAGCTACAACTACGGCGAAACCGAGGACTACACCGTCAACATCACTGGCGGCGCGGCCATCGCCGGTGTCTCTGGCGGTACCATCAACGGACTGACCGGCAACGCATCGCTTATTGGCAACGAGGCGGCCCGCACTCTGGAAGTGTACCCCAACCCCGCTACGGATGCGGTACGCATTGTGCTACCCGGCAACGCCGAAGCCACGATGGTAACCGTAACCGACCTGCGCGGCGCCCGCGTATCGACCACCACCTTCAGCAACGGTACGCTGAACGTGTCGAGCCTGGCCCGGGGCATGTACACCCTGACCGTGAGCGACGGCCAGAAAACGTTCCACCAGCGTCTGGTGAAGCAATAGGCTTCCCAGATGTAAGGACCTGAAAAGGGCCGCTGACTTAGTCAGCGGCCCTTTTTTTGTTCTGCGTTGGCGAGGATGTAAATGCGAAAGGCCCGTCAGCAATGCTGGCGGGGCTTTCGTTGTGCCTGATTTACCAAGTCTTTACCGCAGGGAATAATCCAGCTTCAGCATTACGGTTGCGAAACCGTCTTTATTCAGGGAAGCTCCGCCCAGGCGGGTGTTGGCATCGTCCAACTGGTCAGTGCTTGTGAAGTAGTAGTTGGCCTCAAGGCCGGCGCGCAGCCGGTCCAGCACGCGCACGCTGAAGCCGCCACCCACTGGCAGCACCCCAGCCAGCGCGGGGTAGTCGTTGCGCTCGGGGTTCAGATATGTGGTGTTGGCAGTTGGGCGCTCAGTGCCGTTGTATGCTCTGGGATTGTAGAGCAGCAGGCCCGCGCCGGCTTGCACATACAGCTGGAAAGTGGGGGCCTCCGCCAAAGAGCTGGCGTAAATGGATTCGTCGCGAAACAAGTCGTAGCGGAAGAATAAGGTGCCCATGCCGTTGTTGCTGGCGAAGGCCAGACCGCGCTCCTTGGCTTGGTCGCGGGCGCCCAAGTAGGCGTAGGAAAGCTCGCTGCCGATGTGGAAATGGGGCGTCAGGCGCTGGAGCACGCCCACGCTCACGGCGGCCCCAAAGAAATTATTACTCGGGCTGTTGCCCAAATCGCCGTCGTAGAGCGCCGTGCCACCGGCCAAGGTTAGGTGCAGAGGTCCCCGGTAATAGGGGCGGCCCTGGCTGTCGTAGTGCCGAACCTTGTAGTGGTACTGGGCCAAAGCAGAATGGCTGCTGAAAATTCCAGCGGCTACAATTCCAAAAATTAACGCGCGAAACCGCATACTATCCAGTTAGAGTGAACAAAATCATTTATACGGCCGACAACGAGCAAACCGCTGAAAATAAGATGACCCGAAATTTTATTTGAAGATGCCCTTGGGGTCGGCCAGCTTGTCTTTGAGGTCGCTGATGAGGTCAAAATCGAGGCTGCTGACGTTCATGGACTGGCCCTTGTGCACGGCGTCCCAGGCTTCGGCGTATTTTTCCTGGTAGTAGAGGCCGCGGGCCAGCTGCTGCCACGCCACAGCATTGGCGGGCTCGGTGGTGGTGGCGCGCTGCAGCAGCTCCATGCCGGCGCTCAGGTCTTTTTTCTTTTTGGTTTTGCCGTAGCGAATGAGGTAGCTCGCGCCCAGGTCGCCCATGAGCAGCGCGCTGCCCGGAGCCAGCGCGTAGCCCTTGGCCAGCAGTTCTATGGCGGCATCGGAGGCGGCGCGGTTGCTGGACACAATGCCCAGGCCGCGGTAGGCTTCGGCGTTTTTGGGGTCGAGCAGCCACGCCAGGTTGAAACGGTAGGCGGCGGTGTCGGGCTGGTTTTCGCCCAGGTACTCGTAGCCCTTGGTGGTGAAGAACGCGCTGGCTTCGGCAGCCGAGGCAAAGCTGGCGGCAATGGCTTTGAGTTGGGTTTCGCCGATGAGCTGGGTGGCCTGCGCGGGCGTGAGGCCTCCAAACAGGGGCTGCAGGCGGGCCGATTGTGCAGCCGTGCCGGCCGTAGTGGCCAGGCTACCGTCGGCGTTGGTGGACGATGTAGTGCGACCCTTGCGCTGGGCCTGGGCCGGCGAGGCGAGCAGCAGCCCCAGCAGCACAGCGGCGGCCACAGACTGCGAAATGGTTTTAAGCGAAGCGGAAATCAACACGGGAATGAAAATAAATGAGGACGGAGCCCGGCTGCTATAAAAAGGCCGAACACGGTTTCAGACAAAGATAAAGCCAATACTTTCAAGCCCCTCCCCCGCTCCAAACGGGGCCATGGGCAAACTGTGGCGGGCCCAGGGGCGTAGGTGAGCCACCTCGCCAGTGGTTGGCGGTGGTATTTTAACCTTTATGCGCCGTTTTCTTTTGTTGATGCCCGTGGCCCTGCTGCTGGCCGCTGTGGTGGTAATGTTGGCCACTGAGTACGTGGTAGCTCGCCCCAGCCGCCGTGCCAAAGACGTGGCGTACCTGCCCGCCACGGCCCCCGGTTTCGATAAAGAGCGGCACATTCTGGACGTGTATTCGCCCAAGAAAAAAGCCCCTGCGGCGGGCGGCTATCCGGTGGTGCTGTTCATTCACGGCGGCAGCTGGACCAGCGGCAGCAAGAACATCTACACCTTCATTGGCCGGCGGCTGGCCAAGCAGGGCGTGGTGGCTGTCATCATCAACTACCGCCTGGCGCCGCCCGTGCACGTGCCCGAGCAGGCCGCCGACTGCGCCCGCGCCCTGGCCTGGACGGTGCAAAACATCACCTCCTACGGCGGCGACCCGGCCCGCGTCTTTGTCATGGGCCATTCGGCCGGCGGCGGCCTAGCTGCCCTGCTGGCCACCGATGATGCCCTGCTGGCTGCCAATGGCCTGCCCCAAAACCCCGTACGCGGCGCCATCATGGACGACCCCGCGGGCCTGGACATGTACAGCTACCTCAAGGAAATGAAGTACGAGGGCGACCAGCAATACCTCGTGCCCTTCGGCAACGACCCCACCGTGTGGAAGGAGCAGTCGCCCATCTACAAAATTCGGCCGGGCATCCCGCCGTTCCTTTTCTACATCGGCGGCGAAACCTACCCCAGTATCAGCGAGAGCTCGGGCCGTTTCCGCGACCGCCTCAAGGCCATTGGGCAGCCCGCGCCTTATACCGTCATTGCCGGCCGCCACCACATTCCCATGGTGCTGCAGCTTTACTGGCAGAATAACATCATCTACAAAGGCCTGCTGAAAATGGTGGGGGCGTAGCACCAGAACTGTAGAAGAAAAGAACGTCATGCTGAGCGGAGTCGAAGCATCTCTACCGCGCAACTAATCAATTTTAGTGGTTGCACGCGAGATGCTTCGGCTGCGCTCAGCATGACGTTCTTTTCTTAGTATTCCTTATACCACCTCACCCAAACAGCCCGCCCTGCCGCACGAGCTGCTCGAATTCCAGCAGCCACTTTTTGCGGTGCATGCCGCCTGCGTAGCCCGTCAGGCTACCATCGGCCCCGATGACGCGGTGGCAGGGCCATACGATGGCCAGCGGGTTCTGGCCATTGGCCGCGCCCACGGCCCGCACCGATTTCGGGTTGTTCAGCAGCTTGGCCACGTCCAGGTACGATGCCGTGCGGCCGTAGCCAATGCCTCCCAGCGCCTGCCACACTTGGCGTTGAAAGTCGGTGCCGGCTTCGGGTGCATAGGTCAGGTCGAAATCGCGCAATTCGCGCCCGAAATAGGCCTGTAGCTGCCGGTGCCCATCCTGCAAACAGGTGGGTACCACATGCGCCGGCGTGGCCACGTGCCCTTCGGTATAATGGAAGCTGACCGCACTCAGCCCGGCGTCGGAGCCCGTGAGCGAGAGCAAGCCCAAAGGAGAATCCAGGTACGCTGTGGTTGCCATGGCTTAAAAGTAGCAACGACCCCTGATAGGTGGACCGGGCTGGTACTTACCGATGGCCAGCCACGAGGGCAGTGGCTACCCGTGCCTGTGCCTCGAGCAGCGCATCGGCGCTGGGCTGGTGCAGCACGCGGGCCGGGCCGGGCTGGCTCAGGTCGGCGTCCCAGAGGCCGGACTGGTGCCACTGGTCGAGGTGGTCCCAGTCGGGCCGGTCCACAACGGGGTAGAGGCAGGCACCCCACAGCGGCAGGCCTTCGCTAAGGACGGCGGCGCACTCTTCCCCAATCATGCGCAGCCACTGCGGACGGTGTTCGCCGGGGTGGCTGGTTTCGGTGAGGGCAAAGGGGCGCTGGTAGCGCTTGTAGGCGTCGCGCAGCAGCGTGCGCAGGGGGCGCCAGCGGGGGTCGTGCACGTCGTCGTTCCAGCCCAGCTTCAGGTCGGTGTGGTTCTGCCACTGGTTGTCGTAGTAGTAATTGAAGCCCACCATGTCGAGCAGCTCAGAACGGCCACCCAGTTCCGGACACAAGCGCCCCGAAAGGATGTCGGTGGCCTGAAACTGGTTGCGGTGTCCTTCCTCCGCCTCGCGTCTCTCCCGTGGCGTGGGGCGTGGCGGCGGCACAATGTTCACGAGCGGCTCGGTGGTGAGCATGCGGATGCCGGGGTCGGCTTCGCGCAGGGCGTGCGCGCCCTCAATGTAGGCGCGCATCAGGCCGTATTTCACCTCCCAGCCCTGGTTGTTGCAGTAGGGCGCCGTGCCTCGGGCATCGCCGCCCAGCCAGGAAATGAAACTAACCTCGTTGATGGGCGTCACAATGAGCACGTCATCGGGCCGCTGGCTGCGGTAGAACGCCACAAAGGCGCGGCACAGTGCCGCAAAGCGCCGGGCAAACAGCGGGTGCAGCGGCGTGAGGTCGTCGGGGTAGCCAAAGTGGCACAAGTCCCACACCTGTTGAATGCCGTGGCGCTGGCCTGCTTCCAGCATGGCTTGCACCGTGCTGAAATCGTACTGATAAGGCGTTTTCTCGATGTGGGCCCAGCGAATACCCTCGCGCACGGTGCGCACTTGGAACTGGTGCAGGGCCGCGTAGTCTTCGTTGATGAGCTGCAAATGACCGGTGAGCGGCAGGAAATCGACGCGGTGCCCGAAGGCGTTGAGCTGGTCGGTGCATTCGTAGCCACCCCACCAAAACGAGCGGAAGGGATTGGAAAAAAGTGATGTCATGGCAGATTAAGCTAACAGGATGCCCGGAACGTGCTACCGCTAGCGCTAGCCAGCCGCTGGCAGGGCGCTGCCCGCGCCGTGGTGCGTGAGGGCGCTGGCCTCAATGAAAATTCGTTGAAACACGGGGTACTTGGCCTTGATGGCGGTTTGCAGGCGTTCTACGGCTTCTTCAACCTCCACCGCGGTGAGCTGGTCCCGGAACGAGATGTCCAGGGCCAGCACGGCATCGCTGGGTCCCAGGAACATGGTGAGGGGGGTGCGCAGCTGCTCCACGGCCGCGTCCTGGCGGGCCAACGTTTCGAGGTCGCGCAATACGGATTCATCGGCGCCTTCGCCCACAAGCAGGCCCTTGGCTTCGTTGAGCATAAACACGGCCATGCCCACCAGCAGCAGCCCAATGAGCATAGACGCACCGCCATCGAAGTACAGGTTGTTGAGCAGGTGCCCGAAGTAGATGCCGGCTAGAGCGATAGCAAGACCCACCAGCGCGGCCAGGTCTTCGAGCAGAATGGCAAACACCGCCGGGTCTTTGCTGCGGCGCAGGGCTTGCCAAAAGCCGTAGTCGCCCTGGGTTTTGCGAAACTCGCGGTAGGCCAGCGTGCAGGCCACACCTTCGAAAATGATAGCCAGGCCCAGTACCCAGTAGTTCCAGGTAGGGTCGGTGAGGGGGGCGGGGGTTTTCAAATACTGGTAGCCCTTGTAGAGGGACATGCCACCACCCACGGCGAAGATGAGCACGGCCACAATCACCGTCCAGAAATAAATTTCCTTGCTGTAGCCGAAAGGGTGTTTGGCATCGGCAGGGCGGGTGCTGCGGCTCATGCCAAGCAGGATGAGCATGCCGTTGCCGCTGTCGACGAGGGAGTGAATGCCTTCCGACATCATGGCCGCGCTGCCCGTGAAAAATGCCGCCACAAACTTGGAAACGGCAATGGCCAGATTGGCTACAATGGCGCCGTAAACGACTATTTTGGAAGAAGAGGCACCAGCCATAAAGGAGGAAATGAATAAAAAAGCGAAGAAAAGCTGCCTAAACCTACGCAGACTGGGCCGGGAGGTTGGAAACTCCCAAGCCAGCTGCGCTGGGCCTGGCCCGAAATACCAAACGCGAATGGCTGCTAGCAGCGAAGGCCACCGGCTCTTTTTTAACCCAGGGCTTTGGCCTCGACAAAAAAGTGCAGAGGCGGTTGTCCTCGTGTCGGGCCTTAGGACATAATCCGTGCTGGTGTTGGCAGGCGTGGCCTTGTGCCGCTCGCAGGCCCGGCAAGGGGAACTGACAACTCCCGATATGCCCTCTGCTACCGCGCAACGGAGCAGCAGCCTACGGAGGAGGCTAGAACTAGCGCATCAGGTACTACTTTCGTTGCCATGTCCCAACCCACTTTGCAGCGCCGCCTCGGCATCGTTCAAGCCACCGCGCTAAATATGATTGACATGGTGGGCATTGGCCCCTTTGTCACCCTGCCGCTCGTGATGGGTTTTATGGGTCCCAACTTCCTGCTGGCGTGGCTGGTAGGCGCCGGCCTGGCCCTGGTCGATGGCCTGGTGTGGAGCGAGCTGGGCGCGGCTTATCCCGAAGCCGGCGGCTCCTACCGCTTCCTCAAGCTGGCGTATGGCGAGCACAAATGGGGCCGGTTGATGTCGTTTCTCTACGTGTGGCAGACGCTGGTGCAGTCGCCGCTGGTGCTGGCCTCGGGCGCCATCGGCTTTGCCCAGTATTTTGGCTACCTCGTGCCCATGACGGAGTGGTGGCAGCCCAAAATAGTTTCGGGCGCCGTGGTGCTGCTGCTTATCGTGCTGCTCTATCGCCGCATCGAGGACATTGGCCGGCTGGGGGTGATGCTGTGGGTGGCGGTGCTGGGGTTGATGGGCTGGCTGATTTTCGGTGGCCTCACTCACGCCAACCACGAGGTGGCCTGGCTGCCCAGTGGCGGCGTCTCGGCCCTGCCGGGCGTGCTGCTGTCGGCCGCCATGGGCCAGGCCGCCATCAAAACCGTGTATTCCTACCTGGGCTACTACAACGTGTGCCACCTGGGCGGCGAAATTGTGAATCCACAGCGCGTGATTCCGCGCAGCATTTTCTTCAGCATCCTCGGCATCATGGCCCTGTACCTGCTGCTGAACTGGAGCGTGGGCACCGTTATTCCGTGGCAGGAGGTGCAAAGCTGGCAGGCCGGCGGCGCCGGCGCCATTGCCGACAAGTCGCAGTTCATCGTGAGCCTGTTTGTGGAGCGGCTCTACGGCGTGGCCGCCGCGCAGGCCGCCACGGCGCTGGTGCTGCTGGTGGCGTTTGCTTCGCTATTTGCGGTGCTGCTGGGCTACTCGCGTATCCCCTACGCCGCCGCTGCCGATGGCGAGTTTCTGTCCGTGTTCGGCCGGCTGCACCCCACCAAAAACTTTCCTCACGTGTCGCTGCTCATTCTTGGCGGGGTGGGCTTCGTGTTCAGTCTGTTGTTTCGACTGGGCGAGGTAATTACGGCCATTCTGGCCATGCGCATTCTGGTGCAGTTCGTGGGCCAGGCCGTGGGGCTGATGCTGCTGCGCCGCCGGCGCGGCACGGCCTCGCTGCCCTTCAAAATGCCGCTCTACCCGCTGCCGGTACTCATTGCCATTGCGGTGTGGCTGCTGATTTTCTGGAGCACGGGCCCGCAGTTTATGCTCTCCGGCCTGGCCGTGACGGTGCTGGGCGTGGTAGTGTTTCTGCTCTGGAGCCGCCGGCTGAAGCGTTGGCCATTTGAGCAGAAAAACACTTAGCCCACACCAGTCGTCAACTCACGATGGTTCGTTTTGCACTGCTCGTTTCCCTGCTGTGGCTCAGCCAGTCAGGCTTTGCCCAAATCAGAAAGCCGCTGCCCCCCGGCTACCTGCTCTGGAGCACCACCCACCGCCTGCAACCGCGCGACTTCCAGTTTCAACTGCGCCCTCAGAATAACCTAAGCCAGAGCATGGGCAGCATGGGCCTGCAGATGGACGGCGTGGTGGGCGACCTGTTTGGCAAAAAAGCCAACCGGGTAGTCCAGAACGTCTTCCACAGCGCCGGTTCCTACCTCGATTCTACCGACCAAACGGGTGTGGCCTTGCAAATTCGCTACCTCCAGACCCTGTGGGATATCAACGAAGTGGCCGCCCGGCACCTGCGGCAGGAGCTGCGAGCCGGTGCCAAACGCATGCTGCTGATAGGCAAGCCCGATATCAACGACTTGTTCCGAACGGCCTACGAAAATGCCAACAAGCGGCAGATTCAATACGCCGACGAAACCAAATACGGCCTCTTCCTCGACAAGCAGGCCGGCTGGGAACGCCTGCTCGCGAGTGAACTGGCCGAGCTGGCCGCCTTCGCAGTACCCGACTAAGCCAGCCGTTTCTCGTAGCAAAAGAACCGCAGCCCCGGCCGAAACGCCAGCGTAATCTCGCCCGCAAACCGATAACCCAGCTTCGGGAACAGCCGCTGCGTGGCAGCATTTTCCGAATTGGTGTCCACGCGCAGCACCTGCAGGGCTTGCGCCACGGCCTGCATCTCGGCTTGGGCCATGAGGGCCAGGGCCACGCCGCGGCCCTGCGCGGCCGGGTCCACGGCCAGGCGGTGCGTCACCAAGGCCGGCTCGGTCACGTCCCAGTCGGCTTGGGCGTACTCAGCGTCCTGGTCCTGGGTGAGGGCGGCCACGCCGGCCACCGCGCCATCCAGCTCGGCCACCCACAGGTGGTTGCGCTCAATATCGGTGGTAAACACGGCTTCGTTGGGGTAGTCCCCCGACCATTGAAAGTTGCCGCTGGCGTGCATCAGCGGCACCACGCGCCGTATCAGGGCCAGTATGGCGGGCACGTCGGTCAGCGTGGCGCGGCGGGTTGCTGGCATGCTGGACGTGGTCTAGCCGCGGCGCAGCACGGCGGCTGCTTCCTTGGCGAAATAAGTCAGGATGGCATCGGCACCGGCGCGCTTGATGCTGGTGAGCACTTCCATCATGGTCTTGTCCCCGTCTAGCCAGCCGTTTTGGGCAGCGGCTTTCACCATGGCGTACTCGCCGCTCACGTTGTAGGCCGTCACGGGCAGGTGCGTGCGCTCTTTCACGGCATGAATCACGTCCAGGTAGCTCAGGGCGGGCTTTATCATCACCATGTCGGCGCCTTCAGCTTCATCGAGAGCCAACTCGCGCAGGGCTTCGCGCTTGTTGGCGGGGTTCATCTGGTAGCTCTTCTTGTCCCCTTTCTTCGGGGCCGAATCCAGCGCATCACGAAACGGGCCGTAAAACGCCGAGGCGTATTTGGCCGTGTAGCTCATGATGCTCACGTGCTGAAAGGCATTCTCATCCAGCACCCGCCGAATCCAGGCCACGCGGCCGTCCATCATGTCGCTGGGCCCGATGATGTCGGCGCCGGCGCGGGCCTGCGCCAGGGCCATCTGGCCGAGTACCTCCAGTGTTGCGTCGTTGAGAATTTCGCCGGACTCAGCGTCTACCACGCCGTCATGCCCGTCGCTGCTGTAGGGGTCCATGGCCACGTCGGTCATCAGCACCACGTCCGGGAACTGGCGCTTGATGTCGGCCACGGTCTTTAGATATAAGCCCTCGGGATTGGCCGATTCTTTAGCCAGCCGGTCCTTCAGCCCATCGTTGATGCTGGGGAACGGCGCAAAGGCCTTAATGCCCAGCTCTACGCATTTTCCTACTTCCTCCACAATCCTATCGGCCGAATACCGGAAGATGCCCGGCATAGATTTCACTTCCAGGGCCTGGTTCTGGCCTTCGATGAGAAACAGGGGAAAGATGAAGTCGTGGGTGGTGAGGCGGGTTTCCTGCACCATATCACGGATAACTTCAGACTTGCGGTTGCGACGAGGGCGGTGGTTAGGGAGCATATGTATCAATCAAAGGCGCAGAGCCCTGGCGTAAAATGTTGAAAAAAGCCCGGCTTAACAAGCGCGACGCCGGCACAAAGTTCGTTCCGAACCGCCAACTACCGCCCAAAAGGGTCGAGGTAGGCCACCAGCACGGCCAGCGCAGCCAGTCCGGCCACCACGCCCCACACCAGCCCGCCGCTGAGCAGCAGCCCCACCAATGCCACGGGCAGCAGTATCAACCCCAAAACCCCCAGCACAGTGGTGCCCAGTCCCATTTCCGCCGGGGCCTGTGGGCGCTGCAGCAGTGTCCGGCGATGCGGTACAATCTTGCTCGTAGCTACCGCGGCCGGAATCGGTGACTTTGCCACGGCTGGAACTGGCGTCCGCAATTGCCGCAATTGCTTGCGCGGCCGTACCTCAACGCGCGGTTGCGCTACCGCTACCAAAGTCGCTTTAGCTGCTAGCTTCGGTTCTTCAACAGCCGCTGGCAAGGCCACTGGCACTGGCCGAACCCGTCCCGGAGCCGGCTGAAACGAAAAGCCGGGCCGGCTGCTCTGGCAGCCGCTGGCCAGGCCCGCGAAAACCATCAATAATGCCAGCAGGCCGGGTTGCAACGAACGGGGACGCGTAGAAAAATTCATAAATGAAAAGCAGGGTTGGGAGCTGAGCTATGCTGTACGAATATCTGCCGGTTTTCGCTACCCGAGGGCCAGTTTCTCGGCCGCCTGCCAGCCCGTGCCGGCCCCCATGGCCACTCCCATGCCATTGCAGCGCACGGCGGCCAGCACGCCGGGCTTCACCCAGTCGATAAGTGGTGCCAGTTCCGCGCCAAACCCCATCACCCCACTCCATCGGTAATCGATGCGGGGCCGCTGGCCGGGCAGGATGACGTCATGCAGCAGCTTTTCCAAGTACTGTTGCACGGGTTCCGTCAGGCCGGGCACGGTGGTGGCTTCGGCGGCAAAGTCCAGGTTACGGCCCCCGCCAAGCAGCAGGCGCTGATCGGGCAGCTGGCGGAAGTAGGCGTAGCCGTGGTCGTAGTGGAAAGTGCCTGGCAGGTGCACGTCCGGCAGGGGCTCGGTCACCAGCACCTGCCCGCGTCCCGGCACCACGCCCAGGTTGGGCAGCAGTTCGGCCGCAAAGGCATTGGTAGCCACCAGCACCTGTTCAGTCGTTATGCCCGCCCCGTTGCTAAGATGCACCCGCGAGCCTCCACCCGCCGTGGTTTCTATGGTTTCCACGCCGCAGCTGGTGAGCACGGGCACATCCGCGGCCCACACTCGGGCCAGCAGAGCCCGCATCATGCGCCCGGCATCCAGGCTGCCTTCGCATTCATTTTTGAGCAAAGCCCCCACGCCTGCAAAGCCGAAGCGGCCACTCTCGCTGCTGGCGTCACGAAACGTGTGCGCGTGCCCCATTACCGGCGCCAGCAGCTCATTGAAGTAGCCAATTTTGGTGAGGCATTCCGTGGCCAATTCCTCCTCTTTGTGCCGGAATAGCTCGTAGCCGCCCACCGGCTGGTAGTCCAGCTCGGCATCGCCAACCAGCTCGCGCAGCCGCGCCAGTCCTTCACAGCGGGCACTCACCACGGCCTGTAAATCGCCGCGCCTCTCTTGTTCCATCAACTCTGAGATTGACCCGAAACAGGCAAATCCGGCGTTTTTCGTAGAAGCACCACTCGGTAGCATCCCGCGCTCCAGCACCACCACGCGCCAGGCGGGCCGCCGCTGCTTCAGGTACAATGCGGCCGTAAGCCCCACTATGCCAGCGCCGACGATTACGACATCGGCTGGCCCGAAAAAGGACTGGTGCTCCCAGTACGATAGCGCAAGGTTTCGCAAAGTTTCAAAAGTTAAGTCCCGCAAAAATTAAGTCCGGCGAAGAAAACCTCACGAAACTTAACTTTTAAAACTTCGCGAAACCTTGCGCTTAGAAGGCCAGAATAACCTCCTCAATTATATCGCAGGCCTCGTGCAGCTGCTCCTCCGTAATCACCAGCGGCGGGGCAAAGCGAATGATGTCGCCGTGGGTGGGCTTGGCCAGCACGCCGCGCTCCATGAGCGTCACACACACGTCCCATGCGGTGCGGCCGTCGTCGGAAGGCCGGATAATCACCGCGTTCAGCAGGCCTTTGCCGCGCACCAGTTCCACCGTTTCGGGGCACTTGGCTTGCACCTGACGCATCCGCTCGCGGAAAATTTCGCCCAGCCGGTAAGAGTTGGCGGTTAGATTCTCGTCCTGCAGCACATCGAGCGCGGCGCGCATTACGGCGCAGGCCAGCGGGTTGCCGCCAAAAGTAGAGCCGTGCTGCCCTGGCTGAATGGTCAGCATAATGACGTCGTCGGCCAGCACCGCCGACACGGGCAGCACGCCGCCGCTCAGGGCTTTGCCCAGAATGAGGATGTCGGCGTGCACCGCCTCGTGGTCGCAGCACAGCAGCTTGCCGGTGCGGCCCAGTCCGGTTTGGATTTCATCGGCCACAAACAGCACGTTGTGCGCGCGGCACAGGGCAGCGGCCTGCGCTAAATAGCCTACCGACGGCACCATAACGCCGGCTTCGCCCTGGATGGGCTCCACCATGAAGGCACACACGTGTGGGTCTTTCAGTGCCTCTTCCAACGCCGCGATGTCGTTGTAGGGCACCACCTGGTAGCCCGGCATGAAAGGCCCGAAGCCACCCGTGCTATCGCCATCGGTGCTGAAGGAAATGATGCCCGTGGTGCGCCCGTGGAAATTGTGCTCGGCCACCAGAATGCGGGCCATGTTCGGCGCAATGCCCTTTTCCTGATAGCCCCACTTGCGGGCCAGTTTCAGGGCAGTTTCCACGGCTTCGGCCCCCGAGTTCATCAGCAGGGCTTTGTCGTAATTGAACAACTCACACAGCTGCTTCTCGGCCGCGCCCAATTGGTCGTTAAAAAAAGCCCGCGATGTGAGCGTAAGCTGCTGGGCCTGGTTGGTCAGCGCCCCAATAATGCGCGGGTGGCAATGCCCTTGATTCACGGCCGAATAGGCCGACAGGAAGTCGTAATAACGCTTGCCATCCACGTCCCAGAGGTGCACGCCTTCGCCCCGGGTGAGCACCACGGGCAAGGGGTGGTAGTTGTGGGCGCCGTACTGGTCTTCGAGCTGCATCAGCTGCTCGGCGCGGCTAGAGGTGGCGGTAGGAGTGGAGGTTTGCATACGGTGGGGCGGAAATGGTGATGAGGGTGCGAAATTACGGTTTTCACGCCGCAAAGTCGCCGCGCATGTCTAGCGGAGCGGCAGGCGTTCGAGATGCTGGACTGCGTCGAGGTGCCGGCCCACGTAGTTGCCTTCCTCGCGGCCGCCGGCGCGTAGCAGCGTCCAGTCCACCACGGCCGTTTCGGGAAAGCTCACGGGCAGTGGCTCGGCCAGGCTGGTGGCGCCCACCGAGCTGGGCAGCAGCAGCGCCTGAATGCTGCTGCCGCGCCACCCCAGCACCCGGGCCGAAGCCTGGCGGAAGCTGGTGTCGCTGGCCTGCACCCGCACCGAGAGCAGCAGCTGGTCGCCCTGGGGCAGCCCCACCTGAAACCGTTTTTTGGCAGCTGGCAGGGTCCGCAGTGCTTCGCGCAATGGGTCGGCCAGCGAGGTTTGGGCGCGGTCCAGAGCTGCCCGCAGGCCTACCGGGGCCGTAGCAGCGGTCAGCACCACGGGCCGGTCGCCTTGGCTAGGAGCGTGTCGGGCAGCGAGCAGCGCCGTTCCCATCAGGAGCAACGGCAAGAAAGCGAGTGTTGTTTTCATGATAAAGGGCTGAAAGCAGTGATAACAAGTTACGAGCAGAAACGCTTGCAACGACGCCCACCGTATCTTTGATTCACCCATGCCGCCCATCGTTCCCCAGCCGCTGCAGCCCGGCGATTTTTACTACACCGCCGAGGGCTACCTCGTCTTCACCGAGCAGTACCACCGACGCCGGGGCAGCTGTTGCCAGAGCAGTTGCCGGCACTGTCCCTGGAATTTTCGGGCCAAAGCAGGCTCTCAGGGCGCATCCGGACAGAAATAAGGGTAGGGTGCTTGGTGAACGCCAGAATTTTGCCGATATTTGCGGCCCGTTTCCCTGCATTGTAATTTTTAACCCTTCGATATTATGGCCCGTGTTTGTGATTTGACCGGCAAGCGTACCCGCGTTGGTAACAACGTATCGCACGCTAACAACAAGACCAAGCGCAAGTTCTATCCGAACCTGCAGAAAAAGCGCTTTTACATCCCCGAGCAGGACGCCTGGGTTTCTTTGAAAGTAGCTACCTCCACCATCCGCACCATCAACAAGAACGGCATCATGGCCGTCCTGAAGAAGGCCAAGGAGCAGGGCTTCATCGTTTACTAGAGTGAGTAGCCGGGGCTGAGGATGCGCGAGCCCGGATTGGGCTGGTCGCTATTCGTCCCTACACACCCAAAGCCAGCGCCGATACGCTTGCCCTGTGGCAACTGTATCGGCGCTGGCTTTGTCAGGTGGTAGCCCCGGAACACTGGCGCCGGGCCCACGTAGCAAAGGAAAAGCAACCGCAGCCAGTAGCTGCCGCCGGGCATACATAACCGTATTACCGTGTTGCCTGGGCATTATTTGTTGGCAATGCTGACGGGTTCTAATGGCGTTCTGCTTCGCCAACTGAAAGTTGGCAGTGGTTTTCCTTTGTCGTTTACAAAAAGACCCGTACCTTTGCAGTCCTAAATTTTAAAAAAACAACACCCCCGTCGAGATGGCCAAGAAAGGAAACCGGGTGCAGGTTATCATGGAATGCACCGAGCATAAAACCTCGGGGATGCCGGGCACCTCGCGCTACATCACCACCAAGAACCGCAAGAACACCCCCGAGCGCATCGAGTTGAAGAAATTCAACCCCATCCTCAAGAAAATGACCGTTCACAAGGAAATTAAATAACCTGAACAATGGCTAAGAAAGTAGTAGCAACTCTGAAAACCACAGAGAACGCCAAGAACTGGGCTAAGGTGATTCGTGCCGTTAAATCGGAGAAAACCGGTGCTTATACCTTCCGCGAGGAAATGGTTCTGCTCGATAAAGTGCAGGATTACTTGGCTACCGGCAACAAATAAGTTGCCCCCACCAGCTTTGTAAAAGTTTAAAAAGTCCCACCTTCGTGGGACTTTTTGCGTGTAATACCCCTGTCATGCTGACGAAGGAAGCATCTTATCACGGCTGCTTTCGTCAGCGTCCATTTTATTTTTGAGCACCGCGAACGTGATAAGATGCTTCGCAAGCTCAGCATGACAGAACCTCAATGGGCCTCTTCGATTTTTTTAAAAAGGACAAGGAAAGCACCACGCAGCAGGCGTCGCTTGACGCCGGCCTGGAAAAGACCAAAACCAACTTCTTCGACCAGCTAAGCAAGGCCGTGGTGGGCAAAAGCACCGTGGACGAGGCGGTGCTCGACGACCTGGAAGGCCTGCTGGTACACGCCGACGTGGGCATCGAAACCACGGTGAAGGTGATTGACCGCATCGAGGCCCGGGTGGCGCGCGACAAGTACGTGAGTACCGGCGAGCTGGACCGCATCCTGCGCGAGGAAATCGTGGCCCTGCTGGAAGACAATAATTCCGGCTCCATGGCCGTGCTGGACAGTGCCGGTACCACCGGCCAGCCCTACGTTATCATGGTAGTGGGCGTGAACGGCGTGGGCAAAACCACCACCATCGGCAAGCTGGCCCACCGCTTCCATGCTGCGGGCAAAAAAGTAGTGCTGGGAGCCGCCGATACTTTCCGGGCCGCCGCCGTTGACCAGCTCATCATTTGGGGCGAACGGGTGGGCGTGCCCGTGGTGAGCCACGGCATGAATACCGACCCCGCCTCCGTGGCCTACGACGCCGTGCGCAGAGGCGTGGAGCTGGGCGCCGACGTGGTCATCATCGACACGGCCGGCCGCCTGCACAACAAGGTGAACCTGATGAACGAGCTGACCAAAATAAAGCGTGTGATGCAAAAGGTGATTCCCGATGCCCCGCACGAGGTACTGCTGGTGCTGGACGGCAGCACGGGTCAGAACGCGTTTCTGCAGGCCAAGGAGTTTACCAAGGCCACCGAAGTCACGGCTCTGGCCATCACCAAGCTCGACGGTACCGCCCGGGGCGGCGTGGTCATCGGCATTTCGGACCAATTCAGCATTCCGGTGCGCTACATTGGGGTGGGGGAGAAGATGACCGACCTGCAGCTGTTTGACCGGCACACGTTCGTCAATTCGCTGTTTAAGAAATAACCTTTTCAAACGGAGGTTTCCGGTGCGGCCCGCCTCGTCAAGCCCTGCTTGCTGGGGCGGGCCGTTTACCTTCGCGCTATGAAAGACATTCAAACCTTGGCCGTGGTGGGGGCTGGCACCATGGGGCTGGGCATTGCGCAGCTGGGCATTCAGCACGGCCTGCCCACCATTCTCTTCGACCTGAGCCCCTCGGCGCTGGAAAAGGCCCACTCGGCCATTGCGGCCGGCCTGGGCAAGTTGGTGGCCAAAAACAAGCTCACCGCCGAAGCCCGCGATGAAGCCCTGGCCCTGCTCACGCCCACTACCGATATGAGCATCGTGCAAGCCGACCTCATCATCGAGGCCGTGGTGGAGCGGCTCGATGTGAAGCATCAGTTGTTCCGGGAGCTGGCCACCATCAACACCCCGGAAACCATACTGGCGTCCAACACCTCCTCGCTGCCCATTACGCAGCTCGCAGCGCCCGTTCCTCACCCGGAGCGGGTGGTGGGCATGCACTTCTTCAATCCGGCCCCGCTGATGCCCCTGGTGGAGGTAATAAGTGGCGTGGCTACTGCCCCCGCCGTGGCCGATGCCGTGGAGGCGCTGGCCAAGCGTTTGGGCAAAACGCCCGTGCGGGCCGCCGATGCCCCCGGCTTCATTGTGAACCGGGTGGCGCGCCACTACTACGTGGAGAGCCTGAAAATTGTGGAAGAAAACGTGGCTTCCTTTGAGGTAGTGGATGAATTGCTGGAGGCCAGCGGATTCAAAATGGGTCCGTTCCGGTTGATAGACCTGATTGGCGTCGACACCAACTTTTCGGTGACCAGTGCCATGTTTGCCTCTTTCCACCAGGATGCCAAGTTTCGGCCTAGCCGCATTCAGCAGCAGAAAGTGGACGCCGGCCACCACGGCCGCAAGACGGGGCAAGGCTTCTACACCTACTAACAAGCTCCCCGCAATGACCACATGCCAATTCCAGCCCTCTGTTCGTGGATTCGCACGTTGGCTGACTCTGCTGGCGTTACCCCTGTTGGCAGCGTGCGTCGACAACGCCAGTGACCAGCCGCTGATACCCAACGCGCCGGTCAACCTGAGCATCAACATCACCAACCAGCAGTACGCGCCCCTACGCTTTGACAACGGCGCCGTGACCTTGCCTGTGCAGGGCCCCGCCGGACTGGGTGGCGTGAAAGGCGTGATTGTGGTCCGCCAGAGTGCCAGTACCTTCCTGGCATTCGAGCGCAATTGCCCTTATCAGCCCTACGATGCCTGCGCGACCGTGAGCCTCGACCGAAATTCCCGTTTATTCATGCGTGACTCGTGCTGCACTTCACAATTCGATTTACGCGGCCAAGTCACTGGTGGTCCGGCCCCAAGGCCGCTGAAGCAGTACAGCACCAGCTTGCAAGGCAGCCTGCTCAGCATCACAAACTAGGGGTTTGCATAAGTTTTTAGAAAAAAATATTGCTTTTGGCTTGTGCTTTTTTAGAGAAGGTCGTAAGTTTGCAGTCCGAAACAAGAACAACCGGGTTTCGGGCAAGCAATTGCTTCCTTAGCTCAGCCGGTTAGAGCATCTGACTGTTAATCAGAGGGTCCCTGGTTCGAGCCCAGGAGGGAGCGCCACAGCTTAGAAAGTCCGCCCATCCAGGCGGACTTTCTTCGTTTTAAGGCCATCCAAGGCACATTCGCAGTTTGCATCTGCGGGCATCTCCGATTAACTTTGGCTTAGACCGGGACATGAACCGGGACACATACCGGGACAAAACCTGGGATAAAGGCCAAACAGATGCTGACCCCTACCCTCTACAAGCGCACCATCAGCGTGCAGTTCTACCTGCGGCTTGCCGCCCGAAACAAGCGCGGGTACTGCCCGGTGCGCATGACATTGCGGTGGCACGGCCAGGAATTGCAGCTGGATGCCGGGGTTTTGGTGCTGCCGGAGCGGCCCGGCCCGAATGGCCAAGGTGTCGAAGCGCTGTGGGATATCAAGGCGCAGCGGGCGTTGGATGGGCGCAGGCTCACGGTGAAGGAAATGGCCACCGTTCCGACGCACCCCGACACGGCCACCAACATCAACGCACACCTGATGTCGCGCAGGAAAACGGTCGAGGATACGTTCTGCCGGTTGTTTGACAACGGAGAGCCGGGGAGAATACCCAAAGCCGTGCTGGCGGCCGAGTTGGTGCCGGGCAAAGAGAAGGCCGCGCCAAAGGTTGCGCCGGCGGTGAGCCGCACCTTCCGGCAGGTACTGGAAGAATGGAAAGCGGAGAACCGCAACCTGGCCAAGGACTCGTTGCGCAAGTACGACCAGCTGGCTACGATGATGGAAGTCTGGCGGCCTGAACTGCGGCCCGACCAGGTGACGCAGAAAGTAGCCAAGGAATATCAGCAGCACCTGCTGGACCTGCAGAAGTCAGATGCGACGGTGAAGGTGCATTTTGGAGGCATCCGCAAGTGCCTGGAGCAGCTGGGGCTGCCGGCCGACATGGCGTGGCTGCAGTACTCGGCCAAGAACGCACCGCAGCTGGATTTGGAGATTGAGGAGGTGCGTAAGCTGATTCGGTGGCGGCCGACTTCTGAGCAGCTGGCCGAAGAGCGGGACCGGTGGCTGTTTCAGCTATTCAGCGGACGTCGGTACGAGGACCTGGAAAAATTCGACAAGCGCGAGCGAATCACGCTGACCCTGGAAGATGGTAGCCAGGTGCCAGCACTGCTCCACGCGCAGGGTAAAACGGGCAATGACGCGGCCGTACCGCTGCCTCCTATTGCCCTGAAAATCGGTGAGCGGTGGGGCTGGCAGTTTCCGGCCCGCAACTGGCAGCAGCGTGGCGACTGGATTAAGGAAATAGCGCAGGGGGCGGGCCTCACCCGTGAATGGGATGACCGGCTGATAACGGGCGGCAAAGTGATGCACAACTGGCGGCCTATTTGGCAGGTCATCAGCACCCATACGGCGCGGCACACAGCGGGCACCCTGTTAAAGCAGGTGAGCAACGGCAACAAGGCTTTGGCTAAGCTGGTGCTCGGGCACGCCGACGAGGATGTGACAGACCGGTACGCCAAGGACAAGGCGCGGCTTCTGGCTCCGGCGGTGCTCGATGCGTGGCGTGCGGTGCTGGGTGAATGGTACGACGGGGAGCCGACGAGATGATTGAGGCTATACCATCTTAACTAACTTCAAGTCGCCTACTCTCCAATCGTTACAGTCCCACCAAATCACATCCTGAAGATTGGATATATCCTGTGGGAAGCGTTTGTAGGCCGTGCCATCCTGTTTACACCATTTCACAACAAGGCATATGGGCGTTTTGGGATTGTTGGCTCGCTTTTTCTCGTTTAATTCCGGTTGCCAGAAGGAAATCAAACACGTCTCCAGTAACTCTAAGTGCCTGCGGGTATGGGCAGCAGGGTATAGAAGGCACCCCAACCAAATTCGTAGATGGGCAGACTTTATTTTTGGAAGTTTCTGGTGCTTCTGGTTTATCCGTACCCTGAACTTCTGCTGGGTGATTCCGCAGTATAGAACCTCACTTGAAATGAGTTGTGAGTGGCTATACTTCTTTGTGCCGGTCAACAGATAAACACCATTCCCCTCGTCTATTTGCTGCAACTCAGCAAAAGTGTAAGGCCCCTTCCAGCTTAACACAACCGTTTCGAGCGCCTCTTCATGAATAGTAGTATCGTTCATGGAGCACAATATAGAGTCATCTCACTCAACCGTAAATGTTCTGCTGTCGACTGCCTGCAGACTGCCTCCGTCCTGCCTTCAGCCTCGGTTTAGCGCGGCGGCTACTTCGGCCTCTGGAAGGCTTGTGTACGCGCAGAATTCGGCCACCGAAACGTAGGCGCGTACGGGCTTGTGCAGCTTGATGCGGATGCGCTGTAAGAGGCGCTTGCCGGCATCGTAGCCGGTGCCGGTGAGCTGGGCAACGTCTTTGGGATAGAGGCAAACCTGGGGCATCTTAGGGCAGCTTGGGGCGATTGGGACGGACGAATATACAACGGTCAAAAGCCGCTTGTAGGTTCGTGCTATGAAAGATAAAGCGCTGTATTTCAGTGGGTGGTTGCTAATGGTTGCGACTGGTTTCGGACTGGGCGAAGCAGCGGTGAAAAGCTTAGCCCCGGCTGGCCGTGCCAGCGCAGCTCCGATGGAAGAAGCGGGCCGGGTGGTGCGGGTGGTGGATGCCGATACGTACGACGTGCTGGCCGGTGGCGTGACGTACCGGGTGCGGCTGCTGGGGGTAGATGCACCGGAGCCGGACCAGCCCTACGGGCACCAGGCGGCAGACTCGGTGGCGCGGCTTCTCGGACCCAAGCGGCCCGTGCTGGTGACCCGGCGAGGCATGGACCTCTACGGGAGGGCTCTGGCCACGATGCGGCTACCGGTGGACGGCAAGCCTGCCCTGGCGCTGGACTCGCTGCTGGTGGTGCGCGGCTGGGCGTGGGCCTTCGACCCGAAGCGCCGAGTAGCGGGCCGTGCCGCGCAGCAGGCCTCGGCGGTGGCCGCCAGGCGTGGACTCTGGAAATGCGGAGCCGTGGGTGTGCTCATGCCGCGCCAGTGGCGCAAGCTCAATTACAAAAACAAGCGGCGCTACGGGGTGGGCTGCACCTGGTAGCAACGTCGCATAAGCGCAAGCAGCCACGATACAAACGGATTTTCAACCTTTAACAACTTACTACTATGGCACGTCAAACGGGCATTATTGGCATCCAGGGTACCGTAGGGGGCCTGGTGTTCAGCAAAAACGGGAACATCTCCCAAAAGCCGCAAGGTGACAAGGCGGCCTTCGCCAACGCCCCGAGCCGGGCGCGTACCCGCGAAAATGCGGCCGAATTTGGCCTGGCCGCCAAGTACAGCAAGCTGCTCCGCGACTCGCTGCGCGTGGCCATTGCCTCGGCTAGTGACAGTCTGCTGGCCTCACGCCTCACGAAGGTGATGCGCGAAGTCATTGGGCTCGACGACACGAATGACCGCGGCTTGCGGGTGTTCGACGCCAGCAACTCGGCCCCGCTGCTGGGCTTCAACTTCAACGCGGGGGCTGGCATCGGTCAGACCATGTACTTCCCCTACGAGGTGACCGGTGCCGGTGCTAATGTAACCATGAGCATTCCGGCGTTGAATCCGGCATCGGACATTGCGGCTCCGCAGGGCGCTACGCACTTCGAGGTGGTATTTGCCGCTTCGGACCTGGATATGGAGGCGCTGACCTTCACTAACGCCGTGGTAGCGGCTCCGCTGGGCATCCTACCCATCAACAGCGCAGCCCTAGCTAACCAGTCGGTGGTAGCCACCTTCCCGGCGGCTCCGTCTGCGGCTAATCTGGTGGTGGGTGTAGTTGGCATCAACTTCTACCAGCAGATTAACGGCAAGTTCTACGCCCTCAATAACAACAGCACGAACCCGCTGGCCATTGAGTATGTGGCCTAGGCCCAGGCAAACTCGGTAAGATGGCCAGTCGGTAGCGGCTGGCCATTTTCCTTTTCCTTTTCTTTCATCTCCTAAGTTTCTTATTTATGGCTCTTACTGCCTATCAAACTCAATTCAAGCGCCGCATGAAGCGCGCTATTCGCCTGCGGGCCAAGGCCGACCAGAAGGCCCGGCGCTACACCAAGCTACTCTCGGATGCCATTGGCGCGGCCGAAGATGCGGCCATGCAGATGAACGCGCTGAACCTGCTCTACAACGTCGACGTGAGCACCTATACCCTGCTCACGCAGGCGCTGCACGCCAACAGCGGGCAGGAAGTGCTGGAAGACCACCTTGCGCAGAGCACGCCCGGCGAGGAAGAGGTTATTTTCAACCAGGTGCCGGATGGGAACGGCGGGCAGCCGCTTCCCAATGACCCGCTGTTTGGGGAGGTTGTGGCGGGTACGCCGATTGTGCCGCCCATACAGATGGCGAGAATGCCAGCAGATGAAACTGCTACCTAAACTCACCAAGTTATAAGTACCCCCGAACAATAAAAAAGGTCAGCCCTGATGGGGTTGGCCTTTTTTATTGATTGCAGTAGCCAACGATTCTGACAACATTTTACAGTAGTACACTACTAGCTTGGCGGCGCAGCAGCGCCGTGTACTTCTTGCGGCCCTGCTCAATAAAGCCGGGCGTAGCAGTGGCATCGAAGAGCCAAACGGCGTGCGGGGCCTTCTTCTGGACGCCGATAATCAGGAAGCGGGTGGCGTTCAGGGCGTCGAGGTATAGGGCGGCCTGGCGGTCGTAGTCGTACTGCTCAGCGCTGGCCAGGAAGTGCGGCAGGTCTTGGCAGCTGGTGGTTTTGAAGTCGATGAGCGTGGTGCGGCGGCCGGCGGGGCTGACTACTACCAGGTCGGGGCGAATTTTGACCTGCACGCCGGTAGCGGTGTGCGTGGCCGTGTGAGTCAGCTCGGCAGTGCCGCGGTACAGCACGTCGCGGCAGTAGCGGTGGCGGCGCACTTGGCGGGCCAGCTGCTCCAGCTGCTGCCAGGGGCATTTCTCCTGTGTGCGGGCGTAGGTGGCGGGTTCGAGGGTGGCGCTGTGGAAATGGGAGCCGAAAGCCAGGGCCTGCGGGTTGGGCCGGCGTAGCTGGCCTAGCACCTGTGCCTTTAATTCGGAGAGGTCGGTATTGGAAACGTGAGGCAGGGCGCGGTGCTGCTCCTGGGTCAGGCCGGGGTATGAGGTGAGGTCGTGAAACATGGCGGTGGTGAAAATGTGAGTTAGCGAATGAGAGCCAGGCGGGCCGGGCCGCCGGCCCGATGCAGCCAGATATGGGCGCTGCCGCAGCCGACCAGATAAGCGGGCTCGGGGAAAAGCCGGCGCACGGCCGGGGCCAGGTCGCGCAGGTCGGGTAGCGGGTCGGTACCAGCCAGCAATTCGGCGAGCTGCGCCAGTGAGGCGGCCTCAGCTTCATCGTGGGGCTGTTGCTCGATAAGTAGCTGGGGCTGGTCGGTGGTGGTATCCATGAGCTGAAGAGTTAAGGAGTGAGCAGGAAGCCGGATGGCCCCCACGGCGGGCACCGTGAGGGCCGGATACTAGGCAGCCTGAGGTACTGCGCCGGGCTCGGCGGCGGCAGGCTCCGGCTCGTGGTGCTCTTCCTCGGCGGGAACGGTGTAGCCGTGCTGGATGCGCATATCGGCCGCGCCAGTGTAGGTTTCGGCGCGCCAGATGGGGAAGTCGCGGGCGAAGTCGCGGCGGGCGGCCACCTCGGCCGGGTCGGCGGCCTCGTAGCTGAACTGCGCTATGTAGTAGGTGGCCGTTTTGCCCTCTTTGGTGGTCTGCTTCTTCTCGGCGGTGACCTTTACGGCCACGTCGGCCAGGGTCAAGTCGTCGTAAAAAAGCGGCTCAATCAGGCGGTACAGGTTTTCGACGCTGTAGCCGTGGAACAGCACCGCGCACACGGCGCCCTTGTCATCGGCAAAAAACAGCTCGGCCCACAGCTTGCGGCCCATGTTCAGAATATCATCCTGGAAGATGCGCCAGGCCAGCGGGATAAAGCGAAGCGAGTTACCGAGCGGCGTAGTGCCGCCGATGTTGAACTGACCGGCTTTGGCGTCAAAGCGAATCTGGCGCGGGTGGCCGGGCAGGTAGCGGAAGCGGGAAACCTGCACGACTTCGCCGGTGGCCTCGTCCGCCTTCTCGATGAGGTAGGCAGGCACGGCCGTAATGAGGCCGCTGAGCGTGAATGCGGGAGCCGCGGTGGTGGTTGCGGCACCGGCTTCGGTGGTGGCGCTGCGCTGGGCTTTTACTTTGGTGGACATGATGAAAAAGGGTTGGGGATTGGGAGTGAAAAAGGTGGGGCCAGTTGGCGGCCGGCCCCGTCGCCGTTTGCTTATTTGAATTGCTTGTCGTGGCACAGGATGGCGCGGCCCACGATGGAATCATGGCCCCGCGCTGCGGGCTGGTGGTGATACCAGAGGTAGGTAGCCACTAGGTTGAGGTAAGCCGGGTTGCGGAACTTGCCCTCGTCGTCGATTATCAGAATCAGCTCGGGCGTGAGGCGGATGACATCGACCAAGCGGCAATCGAGCAGCTGGTACAACTCGGCCAGCTTGAAGCTGCGGCCGTTGGCGGGGCTGACCGGCTGCGGCTGGGCGCTGTGCGGGTCGAGCAAATGGGGCTGGTAAGTGGTAGCGGTTTTTGGCATGACGGGGCACTTTTAAGGGCCGCCCGCCGGGGGCGGCCCGTGGTGAATGGATTGGATTAGTAGCCTTCGACCTCGAACATCATCTGCTCGTACTCGCCATCTTCCCACCCTTGCTGCTCCTGTTCGTGGTGGTACCATGCCTGGCGCTCCCACTCCTCCTGCTGCTCGTAGTAGGCGGCCTGGGCTTCATCAGCGGCCTTCTCATCGCCGCTGAGGCCGTTTAGCTCGGCCTCGGTTGGTTCGTAGTCCATGAAAAAGGGGCTTGGTGGCCCGCACCGATGCCGGCGCGGGCCTGATGGCTAGAGAATGGGGTAGCGGGCGCGGGCAGCCTGCAAGGCAGCGCCGGCCGGGCTGGCGTGGAAAGCGGCGGCAGCGGCGGCGTAAGCGGCGCGGGCCGCACGGTAGCGGATGATGGCGGCGCGGAGCTGAGTGAAGCGGCCCGGCTGGGGGCGGTATTCGTCGCGTAGCGCATACTTGGCGGCGCGGGCGTCAAACAGGGCTGACTGGGTGCGGGCTAGTGCAACGCGGGCGGCAACGGTGGCCGGGTCAATGGGGACCGGCGTGGGCCATGGAGCGGGCTGGGGCCGGGGCGGAAACAGGACCTCCAGCCGGGCAAGGGTGGCGTGCAGGGCAGCCAGCTTGCTGGCAGCCGCACCCACGACGGGCGCGGCTGGGGCAATGGCGACGCTAGGCATGAGCGGGGACGCCGGCAAAATCATCCTCGGCTTTCATCACCTCCCACACGGCCCCGAAGGCATAGCCGGGGTAGGCGGCACGCATGGAGCGGAAGGCCTCGCGCAACGCGTGAAAGGGGCACTTGCCGGTACCTTTGAAGTCCGGGCGGGGCTGCCCTTCGGCGGGCTGCTGGGCCAGCTTGAGGCTGATGTACCACGAGGTGCCGCCCTGGTCGTAGGTGGCGGCGGACTGCGATACCCAAATGCCGGCGAACGGGCAAAGGGCGGGGCCTTTCCAGGCGGCAGCGGCGAGCTGCAAAAGTTGGTTGGGTTGCATGGCTGTAGATGTTAGCCGTGGGATGCCCCGCGCGTAGGCCTCCGGGTAGGGCGGGCAGCCGGGCCTTTCCCGACTTGCTACCCAAAGATACAAACAAAATGATTGTTAATCAAACATAATGCAACCAAATAACAGGGCTTGTTAGAATATTTTTGAGCTGACTACATGGCGGAAAAGTACAATTATAACAGGGGCAGCCTGGCCTGGCTGGAACTTGGCCGACTGAACGACACCTAAATGCCTTGTTGCGGGGGCTTGGGGGCGGTCAGCCACCAATGGACGCTCGGCGAAGCCGGCCTTATGAGGGTGTAGTGGCCTTTTTCAGGCTGCGGAACCCGAGGCAGATGACCGGGCGTCAGCCTGGGCATGATGGCGGGGGTTTGGGGCTCACCCCAATAAGACTCTCCGCGAAGCGGGCCTTGCTTCTGCCTGCGTGGCCTGAACGCAAATTCACCCGCGGGCGCCAGGCTTTTGGCCTGCGGCCTGCAACGATATCAGGGGGGGGCTGACAGGTGGCGGGAGGCCTTTTCCGGGCCTTGCGCGGCCTGGCAGTGGTGCGGTGGGCTGGCGTCAGGGCTGTGGCGGTTGAATCCCGGGCTGCTGTTGTGTCGGTGCGGTGGGGAGAGGGCCGGGACGACGTGCAGCAGAGGAGCGGACGCCGCGTAGCAGTAGTTCGGGCGTAGAAACGCAGCCCGAACCACTGCGGAGCAAGGTAGCGACGAGGCGGAACGGCGGCCGGGACCGGGGCGGCTGGTAAGAGGGGCATGACGGGCGGCCTGTCCCACAGGGCAGGTGGCACGGCAGGCGGCGGGTTGGCGGAGCGTCATGGTCGTGTGGGGAGGCCGCCGGGGCCTCGCATGGGAGGTGCCGACCAGGGGGAGGCGGTGACCTTGCGAATTGGCAACGGCGGGCCGTGCGGTCGGCGAAGCGTCAGCAGCAGCAGGGATGGTAGCTAAGCCGACCAACGGAAGGCTGCCCGCAGGGCCGCAGCGAAGCGGAGTGGCGGACAGCCCGGCCCGAAGGGGCTGCCCAAATAATGCAAAACAATTGTCACCTTCTCTGTGAATCTTGTTGCTATTTACTACGTATGTTTGTTACAAATTATAACACAGTAACATTATCAAACGTCATGTTCAGCAGCACAAAAGCCGGGCACCTCGCACACATCCTTGCCACCTCCCTTCTCGGGCAAGTGGCCGGCAATGAGCTGGTGCCGCCCGACCCTGACAAGATTGAGCAGTACGGGCACCTCATCATTCAGGCACTGGCCCGGTGGCTGGGTGACCCGGTGCTACGGCTGACGGGGCGGCCGATTATCACGGAGTGCTACCGTTCGCCGGAGCGGCAGGAGGAGCTGTATAAGCAGGGGCGCAGCAAGCCGGGGCCGATTGTGACCTATAAGCGCGGGGGTGAGTCAAAGCACAACAAGCTGCCCACGCCGGCGCTGGACGTGGCGTTTATCCTGCCCGATGGGGAGGTGTCGTGGTCGGGGCTGCTGCTGAGCAAGTTTGCGCGGCTGATGAAAGCGGCCGATGCGCGGGTGCGCTGGGGCGGCGACTGGCCGGGGTTTAAGGACCGGCCGCATTTTGAGGTGTAGGGTAGAAATGAAGCGAGCGGACCAGATGGTCCGCTCGTTTTGTTTGTGCTTATGCTTCTCGCTGTCTGGCTCTATTAGAGCTTTACTTTACGAAAGGTCAAAGAAACGCGGCGCTGCCGTAGCAGGCGCTGGCCATTGATAGTGTCCGATTTTAAGGGTTTGATTCCGTGCTGCCATTCAAAGCGAGCAGCGTGTTGGAGGACGACGGCGCTGCCACGCTCCAGAAGCTGATTGTAGTGTTGGGTAGGGTCAGCTAATTGCGTGAAATTCATAACGCAAGCAGACCCTATGCTCAATGAAACTATAGTATCCTCGAAGCATGGCGTGCAGTCAATATGAGGCGCAATGCCCTGACCAGGCAAATACTCATTGATAATGACTTGGTCAGGCGGACTGCTAAAAATGCCTTCAGCCGCAAACTGTTGCGCATAGTATTCGCACCACTGAGGCAAAGGCCCTAAGTACATCGAATGGTCGATACGGCGGGACTTGTAATCGTACCGGTATCCATAGTGTTGAACGCGGCGCTTGAGGTCGTCAAGCCAAGTGGCTTCGTCAAGGAGGGCAAGAAGTCGGGCTTCTAGCTTAGGAGTAACGTAACCGGGCAAGTACCGTAGCCCTGCTGGTGGAGCAGAAACAAGGTGGTCTTGCTCCCGCTTCCATGGTGTAGGTGCGCTAGCTGCGGAAGGTACTTGGTTGAAAAGTGAGTAGTTCATAGTATACCTCCTCGCTGCTGGGTGGCCAATTAGACCGGGGGTTTGTTCTGTAATATACTCTTGTGGCCCCACGTTCTAACAGCTTGATGCCTGATAAAAGTTTTTTCCAGTTTGTATAGTTTACGTTACGGTCGTCGCGGTTAGGGTTTTGGAAAACAAAGTAAATTGGGGCGCTGGGACAGCGTCGTTGTAATTCCGCCACAAACAAAGCCAAACTTTCTACTTCAAGGGAGTTACTTGCAAATAAGTAAGAGGCACTCAAAATGACAGGGTTGGTCAGTTGCACTAAATCACCACTCAATAGGTCGAGAGAGTGATGCCAATCAGTGAAAAAACTGAATGTGCTTTCGGGTGCAAAGACAGGACTTTTGCTAAACTCTCGTGCTTTATCCAGCATGGCAGGAGCTATGTCTATACCCACATAATGGGTAAGTAGCGGGCTGCCAAATTCCTCTTGGTGAAGGTCAGCTAGTGCCAAGCCAGCGGTTAGGGGGCCACAACCCAAATCGACAAAGACAGGTCGAGCACCAGAACGGAGTTGCTTAGACACTGAGCGGATGATTTTCCCCAGTACATAGCGTGTTGTGAAAAAATGCTTCCGTAGGTTCGAGTAGCAATAAAGAAGGACACGGTCGGCTGGTGATGCCTCTGGGCTTACGATTCGGCAAGGCACTCGGAAATCAGCGCGTCCGTATTCGAGGATACGGTGCCGTATGGTGTCATTGTCGTAGCCGAGTGGGCGCTCGTAGCGGGTACGTTTGAGGTGGTCGGATAAATCTGGACAGAATAGGGTCTTAACTTTCGATTGTCATGAAAGACAGCCCCCAACCCGCCAAACGTCGGCGTTATGACGCCGCC
>NZ_MDZC01000049.1 GCF_001816165.1 Hymenobacter glacialis | reverse complement strand
AAAACGCCGGCACCCGATAGGCTGAGTTACCGGCAAGCAGCCTGTGCATACAAGCTATTTCTTCCAGCACCTTCAACTGATGACCGAGCGTACACGTCGGCCGGCTTCAAAAAACAGCGCCCCGGCTACGCGCCGCCAAAGCGAAGCGTAACCGGGGCACCGGATGGCACAGCAGTAACAGCCGTTATTTCTGCTCGTTGAGGTCCCAGTTGTAGGTCATGAACGTGGGCTGGATTTCGGCATCCACTTTGGGGCCGGCCGAATACTTGTTGATGGTTTTCGAGAGCGTGTTGTCGTCTTTCTTGAAGTCGCCGGGGTAGAAGTCGAAGATGGACGATACCTGCGGGGCGTTGGCGGGCGTGAGCTTGTTCTTATTCGGGTTATTTATGAAATCGCGGGCCTGGTCGTCCAGCTGCTCCTGGAGGCGGCTGCCCGTGTATGCCTCGTTGCGCAGCTTGGGGCACGAGATGGCCGCGCACACCAGGGCAAAGTGGATGCGGTACTCGCCGCTGAACTTGCGCCGAATCAGGCGCTGCTCCAAATCGTTGAGGCTGTACTTGTCCTTGTCGTTGCCCAGGCGAATAAACTGCTGGTCCCACACTGTGTTCACCAGCGTTTTGTCGCCGCCCAGCTGGCGGATGCTTTTTACGGGGTAGCCGCGCAGCACCCGCTGAATGGTGAAGGCGTTGTAGGCGTTTATCCAGTAGGCAAGTTGGTCGTCTTTGTTCCACTGCTCGTTGGGCAGGTTGTTGCTCACGGTGGTGAGGTAGGTGCCCAGCGCGGTCGAATCGGCCAGGAAGGCGCGGTAGTTCACCATGCCCTGGGCGTCCACGTGCTTTTTGAGCAGGGCGTCATAGGGCACGTGGTCAACCGGCTTGGTGCCGGCCATCGTGGGGTCCAGTTGCTTGATGTAGCGCACGTACTTGCAGCTACCCATCAGGAGCGACGCCAGCAGCACCAGAGCCAGGACGGCCCGGCGCGAAGTTGATTGCGAGAAACGGTTAAACGTCATAAGGCAAGAGGCACTGAACAGCCAAAACAGAACCAGAATCGGTCCCGTCACAAACCTACGCAGCGAATATTAGTTTGGATGCTGCCACGGCTGTTCCTGACGGTTTAGGGGGGGCAGGCCGCACAATTTGCCTTGCTGAAAATCCAGCGAGTAACGTGGTCCGTATTGTCTTGGCGCTACGACCGAGTAGTTTCGCATTTCCGTCTAATTTCATCCTTCATGACTCCAAACACTACCCTTTTAGGGCGACTGTTTCCCGCAGTTGCCATCGTCTGTGCGCTGGCACCGGCCGCGTACGCGCAGAACGCCGCTTCCGGCCCGGTCACGGGCACCGTTACCGACGAGCAGCGCCAGCCCCTGGTCGGCGCCACGGTCGTGCTCAACCCCGGCAACCTCGGCACCACCACCGGCGCCGACGGGTCGTTTTCGCTCACCGCGCCGGCGGGCAGCTACACTGCCACGGTGTCGTACCTGGGCTATAAGATGGCTAACCAGGCCATCACCGTCACCGCCGGCGGTACCGCCACCCTCAATGCCTCGCTGGCCCGGGACCCCCTGCTGATGGACGGCGTGGTGGTTACCGGCAACTTCAACCCCCAGAGCAAGCTGGAAAGCTCCACGGCCGTCACCACGCTCAACGCCCGGCAGATTCAGAACCGCGTGTCGCGCGGCACCGCCGACCTGCTCATGGCCGTGCCCGGCTTCCGGGTAAACTCCGACGGCGGCGAGGCGGCCAACTCGGTCTCGCCCCGCGGCTTGCCGGTGAACGCGGAGTCGGGCTTCGGCTTCCTGCAATTGATGGAAGACGGCCTGCCCATTCTGGAGGTGGGTTCGCTCACGTTTGCCAAGTCCGACATTCACTTCCGCGTGGACGAGACCATTGACCGGCTGGAGGTGCTGCGCGGCGGCTCGGCGGGCCTGGCGGCCAACAACGCCCCCGGCGGCATCGTGAACTTCCTGAGCAAAACCGGCACCGGCGACAAGCTGCACGGCATTGTGCGCCTCACCGGCGGCGACCAGGGCTTCTACTCCGACCGTACCGGCCTGGCCCAGCTCGGCGGCCTGCAGCGCCTCGATGCCAACGTGGGCGGCCCCATCAAGGGCACGCCGCTGCGCTTCAATATCGGCGGCTTCTACCGCTACGACGTGGGCACGCGCTACGCCGGCTTCCCGGCCAACGTGGGCGGCGGCGTGAAAGCCAACGTGACCTACAACCTGAAAAACGGCTACGTGCGGCTCTACGGCAAGTACCTGAACGACAAGGTGGCCTACTACACCAGCATTCCCTACCAAAACCTGAACAACCCGCAGCAGATTCCCGGCGGGCCCGACCTGCGCCGCGGCACCATGGTTTCGCAGTTTCAGCAGATTACCACCATCCCGAACCCGTTCAACAACGGCCAGGGCGACCTCACCCGGGACTTGTCCAACGGCCAGCACACCCGCTACAAGGCCGTGTCGTCGGAGGTGTTCTTTGATTTGGGCAATGGCTTCACCCTCACCGACAACGCCCGCGTGCTCGACGCCAACCTGAGCACCGATGGCGTGTACGACATTCAGCCGCCCATTCCGGGCCTGGGCCTGGCGGCGCAGTACGCCGCGCTACGGCCGCTGGGCGCCGGTACGCCGGTGTTTACCTACGCCGACGACCCCTCCCGCACGCCCCTCGACATTGCCAACCTCAACGGCAACGGCCTGGTGAACCTCGCCGGCATTTTCCCCGACGACAAGCCCGCCACCAACGCCATCAACAACCTGAAGCTGCAGAAAACGCTGGGCAAGCACCAGCTCACCGGCGGCTTCTACGCCAGCCGCTACACCATTAAGGAGCGCCTGAGCTACAACCTGGTGGTGCAGGAAGTGGCCAACCGGCCGCGCCTGCTCAACATCACCATTCCCACGCAGGGAGCTTTGTTTGGCGGCCAGCCCATTGAGGTAACCAAAAACGGCTTCCTTTTCCAGAGCTTGGGCAGCGGCGTGCTCTTTAACTCCAGCAACACCACGCAGGTGCTGAGCTACTACGCCGGCAACCAGTGGCAGGCCACCGAGAAGCTGCGCTTCGACGGCGGCGTGCGCCTCGAAACCAGCCACGCCAAGGGCTTTGCGCCCAAGACGGCGGTGCTCAACAACCCCGACGCCCGATTCACGCCCTTCGTGGGCCCGCCCACGGCGGCCAACGGCTTCGGCGGCTCCAACGGCGGCCTCGACGGCCAGTACCGCACGTTCTACGATAACCGCTTCCTGCAGAACGTGAGCGACCTGCGTACCTGGGACTTCAACTTCAGCACCTTCAACTACTCGCTGGGCGCCAACTACAAGTTCTCGGACAAAGTGGCCACCTACGCGCGCTACAGCAATTCGGGCGTGGCCCCCACCAACGACCAGTTTGCCTACGGCGTGAACCCCCGCGACCAGAACGTGACCATTCGCGGTGAAGTGCAGCGCGTGCTGCAGGCCGAAGCCGGCATAAAAGTGGCCACCAGCAAGTTCAGCGCCGGCGTGGTGCCGTTCTATAGCCGCAACACCAACATCCCGTTCACTATCCAGACCTCGGGCTCCGACGGCAGCCTGACCCTGGTGCCCCAGCGTGGCAACGTGGACAACCTGGGCGTGGAAGTGGAGGCGGCCTACTCGCCGGTGGCCGGCCTCACCCTGCGCGGCATCGGCACGGTGCAGCGCCCCCGCTTCCTGGACTTCAACATTCAGGTGCCTTTCGACCCGCAAACCCCCGCCCGCACCGGCACCCAGGTCATTAACCTGAAGGGCAACAAGCTGGAAGACACCCCCGACGTGCTGCTGGAAGGCGGCGCCGACTACACCTACCGCGGCTTCAACCTGTTTGCCAACTACCGCTGGTTTGGCGAGCGGTTCGCCACCAAGCGCAACAACCTGTTGCTGCCCAGCTACGGCGTGCTCTTTGGCGGTATTGTGTACGACGTGACCACCGGCACCCTGAAAGGCGTGCAGGTGCGTGTGCAGGGCTCCAACCTGCTCAACACCATCGGTTTCGGAGATGCCGCCGCCCGCAATGGCGAAAACTTCTCGGCTGAATACCTCAACACCCGCGCCGCCAACGGCAAGACCATCGCCGAAAATTCCTTTAACCTGGTGCGGCCCATCCTGCCCCGCAACGTGACGGTGAGCGTGGCCTACTCGTTTTAGCGTCAAACAACCGAGTATAAAAAAGAGAACGTCATGCTGAGCGCAGTCGAAGCGTCTCTACCGCGAATAGTAACGGATTACCACTGCGGTAGAGATGCTTGACTGCGCTCAGCATGACGTTCAAAGCTTAAACAAAAAATCCCCGGCCAGTAGGCCAGGGATTTTTTGTTTAAGCACCGCACCAGCTACTCAATCACCGGGGCGCGCTCAAATACCTGGTTGCGGTCAAACAGGTAGCGGAAGGTGCCGTGGGTGCGCCAGATTTCGCCGCCGATGGTTTCGGCCACGCGCATCATCTTGGGGTTGAAGTCGCCAATCCAGTTCATCACGAAGTCCTCGTAGTGCACCTTGCTGGTGTCCTGCACGGTTTTGGAGGCGGCCAGGATGAAGGCCATTTCCAGGCCCTTGCGCTGGTGGTCGGGCACGATGCCGAAGGCGATGCCGGTCATGGTGCGCACGGCCCCGCGCCAGCGGTACCAGGCAAACTTGGCTTTGCCCCACCAGTTGAGGTTGCCGCCCACGTGCCGAAACAGCTCGTTGAGCTCGGGCAGGGCAATGAAGAAGCCCACCGGCTGGCCGTGGTAGTAGGCAAACCAGCAGATTTTCTCGTCGATGATGGGCCGCAGCTTGCGCATGATGTTGGCGGCTTGCTCGGCGGTCATTTCCTTCACGCCGTCGTGCTTCACCCAGGCCTTATTGTATATCTGGCGGAAGTCTTCGGCGTACTTGGCCAGGTTTGCCACGCGCAGGTGCTCGAAGCTGTAGTTGGGGTCCTCGAATAGCACCGAGGCCTTCTCCTGGTACTCGGGCGTGAGCGGCGCCGCTACCTTGCGGAAGTAGGTAAACTGGTTGAAATACAGTTGAAAGCCGAAGTTCTCCAGCAGGCGCCGGTAGTAGGGCTTGTTGTAGTTCTGGGTGTAGAGCGGCGGGCCGAAGTTATCAATCAGCAGGCCCCACCACTGGTCGCGGTCGCCGAAGTTGATGGGGCCGTCCATGGCCTGCATGCCCCGGCCCTGCAGCCACTCGCGGCAGCCGGTGAGCAGCGCATCGGCGGCGGTCTGGTCGTCCACGCAGTCGAAAAAGCCCATGCCGCCCGTGGGCTGAGCAAAGGTGTGGGCGGTGCGCTCGTTCACAAAGGCCGCCACCCGGCCCAGGGTCTTGCCCGCGCCATCCACCAGCAGCCACCGAATCAGCTCGCCGTGACGGAAATACTTGTTTCTCTCCCGGCTAAACACCGTTTCAATGTCCCAGTCCAGGGGCCGCACGTAGTTGGGGTCGCCGGCGTACAGCCGCACCGGAAACTCAATGAATTCGCGGGCCTGAGCGGGGGTCAATACTTCCAACAAGCGCATAGTCAGGGGCTAAATCAAGAAAAGAGTCGCAAGGTAACCGTCGCGGCGGGGCAACGCGCCACTGGCTTATCTACTCCCAACGTGTACCAGTGGATTTTCCAGCCGTGCCATGAAGCAGGGAGCAACCCGTTCAGGCGGGCGAGGCGGGACCTGGCTCAGAACCAGTCATTTTTTCCCGTTTGCCTTTTGCCCCTCAAGCGGGAATATCCTGACAGACATCAACAACTGCTTCAAGTAGTCTCAAAACGAATTTAGTAAACTCATCCCCGAGTGCGTTTACTTAAACTTTGAATGGTAGACTAATTTCTTAAACTTGCGTCACCCTTCAGCAGGTGTGGAGGCACCAAGTGCCGGGCTGCTGTTGGGCGTTCACCGAAAGGAGCATTTGATTGCTGCAACCAAATGGATATGCGAGCGGTCAGGGCTTTAGTCCTTCCTCGGTTTTACCTTAATTGGTAGCACCTTTACACAACCCCAACCACCATGAAAATACTGCTGGGTCTTTCTCTTTCCTTGGCGCTCCTGCTTACGGGGAGTGGGTGCACGGAAAAGACCGATGCAACGCCCACGGGACAAACGTGCAAGAACGAGCGTGTCTTGGAGGATTATCAAAATAGAGAAGCCGTTGTTACACTGACACAACTAGATACTTACTGCCTTATCGTTGATACAGCAGCCATAGCCAGAGGTAGCTACCGGCTGGAACATTACTTAGTGCCTGCTGTCCGTTTACCGTCGCAATACCAAGTGGAAGGATTGCGCGTGCGGCTCACGGGCCGTAAGAAAAGCTGTTATGGATTGACCACGTTCCCTAACTTAAGGAACATGTTTGGCTACAAGCTCGAGGTTGATAATATTCAATTCAAGGACAGGTAATTTCTCACTCGTTCACAAAAACGGTGGTTTTAACCCGCCTTTGGCAAACGACGGCGCAGCACGTAGTACGCCGCGCTATCGCCGTCATCGACGAGGAAGAAGGTGCTGGCCAGCTCCCAACCCTGAGCGTTCAGCCAGTTCAGTGCGTCCACGGCCGAATTAAACTCCACTGTCTGGCCGGCCGGGTCGCGAAACAGATTCTCGGAAAGTGGCTTTTGCTGCTGCCCGTAATCAATGGACACCACAACCCGGCCATTGAATTTCTCCCGCGCTTTCACCTGGCAGTATTCCTCCGTTCGACTGGCTTCTGTTGGACTTATTTTTTTGAGCAGCCGTTAGCTGGGTGCGTTGCCGGGCGGAGTGGTTCGCCATTTCAGGGGAAGCAGCTGCGGCACACGGGCCTGATAGCGCGCATAGGCCGCCCCGAACCGGGCCAGCAGCTTGCGTTCTTCGAGGCGCGTGCCCACCAGCACGTAGGCCACGTTACAGCCCACAAAAATGCTGCGAACATCCGAGGGAGCCAGCAGCCAGAACCCCGCCAGCCCCAGCAGCAGGCCCAGGTACAGCGGGTGGCGCACCAGCCGGTTGAGCCCCGCAATGCGCAGGGTGCCATCGGCGGCGGCGGTGCCGCGCCGCACGTAGGCCCAGCCTGCAAACTCGGCCAGGTCGTAGCCCCTCAGGGCGGCTATGCATACCAGCACGCCCAGCACTAGCAGTACGTAGCCCATGGCCATCACCAGCGGGCCGGGTGCAAAAAACAGCGTGGACGGCAGCTGGGTTTGGTAGCGCAGTATCAGCAGGAAGCCCCACACCGATACCTGGTTATAGGCCAGCCGGTAGAAGCGCACCGCGCGCGGGAACTGCCAGGCAGCAGCGCTTTTCACCCACGTGGTGGCCAGCAGGCTGTGCAGCGCGAAGTAAATGGTCCAATAAAAGGCAAGTAGCAGCATAAACCCAGTGTTAAAAGGCTTCGCCGATGCTGAAGTACACGCCGCTGGATTTGCCGGTGCCCACGCCGTAGTCGAGGCGCACGTTGAGGCGGTCGAGGCGGTTGAAGCGGAAGCGCAGGCCGGCGCCGCCCGCCACCTTCAGCCCGCCCTGGTCGAAATCGCTGAGGGTGTTGCCCACCTGGCCCACGCCACCAAAGAGCACGCCGTTGAAGCGGCCGAACAGCACCCGGCGCACTTCGGCCTGGGCGGCCACTAGCTGCCGGTCGCGGTAGCGGCCTTCGTAGAAGCCCCGCAGCAGGTTGGACCCGCCCAGGTTGGCCAGCTCCCGGAAGGGCACGTTGCCGCCCTGAAACTGCCCCACCAGCTGCAGGGCCAGAATGGTTTTGTTGTCGGTGGTCAGGGGCCGAAAATGGCGGGCATCGAGCAGGTATCGGCCAAAGCGGTAGTCGCTGCCCAGGGCCCCGCCGTTGAGCAGGGCCGACACTTCAAGGTAGTTGCCGCGGAAGGTGCTCAGCACATTGTCGCGGGCGTCGTAGAGCAGGGCCGGACCGAGGCCCGAGATGAAGGTGTTTTGCTGGTACTCACGGGCGGGGCGGTCGAAGAGCCGGCTGCGCAGTGGGTTCTCGTCGATGCCCTCGTTCAGCTGCACGTTGCGCAGGTCGGTGAGGCGGTACTGCAGGCCGGCAAACAGGCCCGGCGCCAGCCGCTTCAGCGCACGCTGATTGAAGATGAGGACTTTGTACTCAATAACCGACTTGTCCTCCAGCCGCGTTTTGGGCCCGAAGCCGTAGTAGTTAATCGGAAACTGATTGTAGAAGCTGACCTCGCCGGAGAAGAGATACCGCTCGCCCGGCGTGAACACGCTGTGCGTGAGCTGAATCAGGCTCTGCTTTTTCTGGGTGCGCCAGCCAACGAGCCGGGCGTTGGACTTGCGCGTGGTGGTATCGGTGCCCAGCCGGAACACCGGCAGCACGGCCAGCCCGTAGCCCAGGCCCGTTTCCGGCTGCGAAAACACAATGGGAAAGGGAATGAAGCTGGGCTTGTCGCGCTTGGGAGCCGCCGCCGGGGCGGGCGCAGGCATGGTGGGCGTTTCGGGTCCTGGGGTTTGGGCCAGCACTGCCAGCGGGCTACACACCAGCAACATCAACAACGGAAATAGACGCATAGCGAGCAAGGTAAGGCCGGTATCGGGTAGGCGAGCTACGTGCTGGGGCTGGTGGTTGGATTGAAATGCGAACAGCTACTCACTGAGGCCGGGACTACGTTAACTCAGCGCAAGTAGAGAAAGCCATGAGAACGAATACAGAACCGTCATGCTCAGCTGGCAGCCGCTTACTGAAACGGGCCTGTCATGCTGAGCCTGAGAAGCATCCTCTCACGCCACAACGAATTGTTCAGCGGTGAGAGGATGCTTCGCAGGCTCAGCATGACAGGCGTTTAAAACCCGAGACCCACGCGCAGGCCCGTGCCCAGCTTCTGCCCGCTTTGCAGGGCGGTGTAAAAATCAACCCGCACCACTTTGAAGATGTGCTCGATGCCCGCGCCCAGCTCCACGTAGTGGCCGGCTTGTTTGGTGGTGAGGTAGTTGACGGAGACTACCTCCTGCCATTTCAGCTTGCGCAGCAGCGGGATACTGTTGAGGAAGAAGCCGTTGAAGTGGTGGTCGTAGTGGGCTTCGAGGTAGGAGTTGTTGGTGCTGAAGCGGTAGTAGTCCAGCAGCTGGAAGTTGCTGAAGTTGCCGGCCAGGATGGTTTGATTACCCGAGAAGTGGCGGTAGTCCACGAAGGTCATGCCCTGCTGGCGGCCCACGAAGCCGCCCGCGCTCACGCGGTAGCTGCTGGTGCCCAGCAGGCCCAGCGGCACGTTGTCGCGCACGCCGGCTTGCAGCAGCAGGTAGCGCACGTCGGAGCCCAGCACGCCGGGCACGGCCAGGCGGCCCTGCAAGTTGAAGGTGGGGTACTTGGAGCCCAGATTGAACTTGCCATCGGGCCGGCTGATGTAGCGCTGGCCGGGCTTGAAGTCCAGCGACAGCCCCAGGGTGAGCACCTCGCTCTGGCCGAAATTGGTGTTGGGCAGCTCCTCGCTCACGGGCAGGTTGGGCGTGAACGCCCGGCCGCGCACATCGCGCAGCAGCTCGCTGGTGGTGTTGTACAGTTGGTGGCGGCTGAAGTAGGCCGCGCTGGCGTTTAGATTGAGGCCGTTGAGGGGCTCGGTGGCAAAGGAAACCTCCGCGCCCTCGCGGCGGTAAAGCTTGGCGTAGTTGCGGTTGGCCAGCAGGGTGTACACGCTGTTGATGGCGGGCGTGAGCTGCGAGTTGCGGTCAAAATTCTCGATGGTGCGGCCCACCGACAGCGAAACCCGCTGCACCTTGGCGGGGTGCAGCTGCCAGGCAATTTCCATACTGGGGTTCAGCTCCTTGCTGCTAAAGCCGTAGCGTAGCGTGGGCGTGAAGGTGAAGGAGCGCCGGTCGTCGGTGCGCTGCCGGAACACGGCCTGGGCATTGAGCACGCCCCCTTCCACGGTGTTGTACTGCACAATGCGCGAGAGCGGCAGCACCGATACCGTTTGCTTTTTGAAGCTGTTTTGGTACGTGTAGCCGCCCAGCAGCAGGTTGATGGGCTGGAACTCGTTCCGCTTGCGGTCAAGCGAGTCCTGGTAGGGGCGCGAGGCCCGAATGACTTCGGTGCTGTCCTTCACGGCATAGTCCTTCTGCTCCTCGGCGGTGAGAGGCACGGGGCGCACCTGGTCCCAGTAGGCGGAGTCGCGCTCGTTCACGCCCGCCTCAATGAGCTGCACCTGGCCGCGCGGCATCTGGGCCAGCACGTCGGTTTTGAGGGAGTCGCGCTGGGTCTGTTTCACCTGCTTGCGCACCTGGGCGCTGAGGCCGCGCAGGTCGGGCTTGCGCTTGCGGATTTGGGCGGCGGTTTCCTGGCCTACGGGGGCATCGTCTTTATCCGATGCGGGCGGTGGGGTGGCGGCCACGGGCGGCGTGCGGTAAGTGGGCACCACGTTGGCGTAGTTCGAAAGCACGGCCGTGATGTAGCCCGAACCCTTGAACCCCAGGCCCGAGAGTTTGGCCTGCACCTGCTGCGACTGCAGCAGCCAGACGTTGGCGTTGCCGGGCGCCGGGGCGTACTGCTGGGCAATGGTCAGCTCATCCACGTAGTCAATCTGCGCGTCCTTGTCGAGGTTCAGCGCCACGGAATGAATGCGCCACGACCCGTCCACGATGTAGATGAAGCCCGAGAAAACGGGGTCGGTGCGGCGGCGCGGCGTCACCCGAATTTTGTGCACCGTCACGCCCCCTTGCGGGGTGCTGCCCACCAGCTCGTATTTGTAAAACAGCATGGCGTTGCTGGCGATGGGCGACACAAAACCCCGCTCCGAAAAGCCCGGCTTGATGAGGTTATCGTAGAAACCCAGGTTGCGCCCCGCGCTGGCCCGGTTGAAACTCAGGCCCCGCGAGTCGCCGCTCACCCGGCTCGATATCATGCGCTCCTTCACCACGTTGGGCTGCGTGAAGCTGAAGTCGGACAGGCTCTCGGAGAGGTAGAAAATGCCTTTTTTGATGTCGGGACCGAGCTTGAACAGGCCCATGATTTTCTCCGGCGTGTCGTTGATGCGGCCCAGGCTTTTGATGTAGACGCGCGCCCGGTAGGAGGCCACCTCGCGCCGGTGATAGGCCCGCCACTGCTGGGCCTGCTGAATGATGGCGTAGGCCGGGTCGCGGTCGGTGGATTTCACCAGCACTTCGCCCAGGTTGTAGGACTCGGCCTGCAGCGTCACGTTCAACGCCAGCAGGGTATCGCCGCCCTGCACGCGCACCGGCTGAATCTGGGGCCGGTAGCCCACGTACTGAAACACCAGCTCGTATTGCCCCGCCGGCAGCCGCAGCTGAAACTGGCCCTGCTCGTTGGCCCCGGTGCTGGTGGAGGCGCCGCGCACGGCCACGTTGGCAAACGCCAGGCCCTCGTTGTTGGCCCCACGCACCGTGCCCTTAATGATGCCGGCCCAACTCAACGCTGGCAAGGCATTCAGCAGCAACACAAACCCAACGAGACGCAACGCAGTCAACAACATAAAAGCGGCAAATAGCAGAAAAAGGCTCGTCCAAGTTACGGGCCCATGCAGCAACAAATGCCAGCCAGGGCCATAAGGTTGCCTTGTGGATTGAAGCAATAGCACCGTTGTATACTGGGAGCTATCGGAAAAAGAAGCACAAGGTCACGCCAAAGGGGGAAAAAGGCTGTGCCGCTGAAAGTTGGGGCTAAACGCCCTAGCTGGATGTTTTACTCTATACTGTTGACAACACCCTACCGAGGCGGAACAGAATCCTCCCGCTGGGGCAAAGAGCTAGACAAGCCTTATCAGTACTGAAATAGCTCCTGCAACCGGTCGCAGACCGCTTGCGCCGTTGTTTTGGGCAGCACGCCTAAGCGGCGTACCAGGCGGGTCTTGTCCACCGAGCGGATGTGGTCGAGCGCGACTTGCCCCTCCTTGCTCTGGAAGGTGCAATCCACCCGGGAAGGATAGTCGCGCCGGGTGCTGGTCAGGGCCGCAATGGTCACCGTGCGCAGGTAGCGGTTCATCTCGTCGGGCGAGAGCACCACGCAGGGGCGGGCCTTGTTGATTTCGCTGCCTTGGGTCGGGTCGAGGTTGATGAGCCATACCTCGAAGCGTTGCACTGCTACCACTGCCATTCCGTTTCTTCAAAGGATTCGTCCGAAAATCCCTCCATCAGTGCGCCCTCTGGAGCTTGGCCCTGGGCAATGGCCTGCTGAAACTGCTCGTCCCAGCCCTGGCGGCGGGGCTTCACGACGGGCCTGATGAGTAAGCCCTCCGGCGTGGGCTGCAGGTCGACCTCACCGGTCAACTGGTACTGCTGCAGTAACTTCTTTGGCAGTACAATCCCTTGGGAATTGCCCACCCGAATCAGGCGCGTGTTCATGGCAGCAAATGTATGTACAATGTAATTACATTCACTAAATGCTGTTGGTTTCATTTGTTAGAACACAGCACCTCTATAGATGATAAAGGCTCTTCCTAGCCTTAATCAGAAAGATATAGACTGTTTAAATCAACGTTATTATAAACGCAGCAAACATCACCAGCCGGTCAGCGTCGTTCCAATTGCACATCGAAGCGGCCCTCGCTGACTTGCACGGTACGGCCACTGTTGTCGTCGGCCCGACCCGTGAAGGCAAAGGTGCCGGAGGCCACGCGGGCGGTGGTGTCGAAGCGGGTAATGGTAAGATGGCCGGTCGCCGTGGGCCCGGTCAGATAGTCCAAATCAGGGGTTTCATCAGTATTGATGAAGGCGCCGTATGCCGGATTGGCCGACGTGAGCTGCGGATTGGCCGGTTGGTCCAAAGCCAGGGTGCTCGGCCCCGTGATGTCCCGAACAAACAAATACACCAGTGAACCAAACCGCTTGGGTCGGGTATTCCGCATGAAGAGCATCGTGAGCGACACGCGCCCCTGTTCGCGCCGCTGCCAGTAGGCCACCATCGGCGGCCGGTTTCCGCCTTGCTGCACGGGGTCCCGGTAAGGCAGCCAAGCCTTGCCGTCCACCAGGCAGCCCATTTTGTTTAGCCCCTTTTGGGTGGCTTTGGGCAGGGCGTCCACCCCTTCTTTTTCACAGCTGCTCAGCGTGAGTGCCAGACTGAGCAGGGACAGAGCCATTTGTTTCATAACAGGGGAGCGTTTTGTGAGGCAGGCCCTTGGAAAAGGCGCTTAGAATTTGCAGTCGAACCGGCCCTCGGTGATGCGCGCGGTTTTTCCGCCCGGAATGGGCGTTCCGTTGCCCGTCAGCCCGCTCGTGACCTCGGCGGGCGTGAACTCGAAGGTGCCTGACACGATGCGGGCCACGGTATCGAGGCGGGTCACAACAAGGCGGCCCGGAGCGCCGGGCCCTGTCATTAGCTCTTGGTCCGGGGATGGCTTGTTGAAGTAAAAAGCCGCGTAGGCAATAGGCCCATTGAGGACGGACCGGTTGGCCGACTGGTCGAACGCAAAGGTGCCGGGCCCGGTAATGTCGGGCACGTACAGTTTCAGACTCGTTTCGCCATGCACGTGCGTCCGGTCGTCAATGTTCTTGGTCAGGGTAAGCTCCAGCGGGTGCCTCCCGCCCCGGACTTTGCGCCACAGGGCGTCAATGGCCGGTAGGGGGGTGCCGTTCATCATCTGGCCGTTGTGGCGGGGCACCCAGGTAAGGCCGTCTACGACGCAGCCGGCGGTATTCGCGCCGGTCTGGGTGGCGGCCGGCATCTTATCCTCGGGGACGGGCATGAGTTGCGAGTTACACCGGGTCAGGCCCAGCAAGGAGGCAAGCAGCAGAACGGGGGTAGAAAATTTCATGGGCAGACACGAAAATAGATTTACTTGAAACGGCTTGTAACAGGGCCAAGGTAAGCCGAAGCGTGTCTATTCATGCGCACAATTCATGGCTTGCCTTCCGGCTACCAATCATGGGAGTTGTTAAACGAACTAAGGGATAACCCTCCTATTCAAACGGCTTGCTCCAGCTTTTAGCTTGTCGTCCCTATATCGCACTTGGCGTGACCTGTGCTTCGTTTCCGGGGCGGGCCACTTCACGCCACCACCTCTTCGGCGGGCGGCAGCGCGGCGGCGCGGGCGTCTACGCGGTGGGTGTACCAGGCATTGAGGCCCACGCCCAGCAGCACCAGCGCCATACCCGCGTAGGCCAGCGGGCCGAAGGCTTCGGCAAAAAACACGTAGCCCAGGCCCAGGGCGTAGAACATGCCCAAGTAGTTGAGCGGGGCCACGCGGCTGAGGCGCTCCATCTGGTAGGCGCGCGTCATGGTGAGCTGGGCGCCCTGGGTGAAGATGCCACAGGCCAGCAGCCAGAGCCAGTCGGTGCCGTGCGGCGTGGTCCACTGGAAAAGGCAGGCCACCGCCGCCAGCGGCAGCGAAATCAGGGGGAAGTAGAACACAATTACCAACGGATGCTCCAGGCCGCGCAGCTTGCGAATGGCGTTGTAGCTCAAGCCCGACACAAAAGCCCCCAGCACCCCAATGGCCAGAAAGGCCAGCCCGCCCGTGGTTGCGGCACTGGTAGCCGAGATGGCCGGGCCGCCCTGCTGCACCAGCAGCACCCCGCCAAAGCTGAGCGCAAAAAACGCCCACTGCCAGCGCCGCACCGGCTCCCGCACCAGCCAGATGCCCAGCACGGCCGTAAAAATCGGGGCCAGGTACTGCACCGTCACGGCCGTGGCCAGCGGCAAATTTTGCAGCGCCAGAAAGTAGCAAATGAGCGCCAGCGCCCCGGTGCTGCCCCGACCAATGAGCAGGCGGTAATTATTGCCAAAGGGCGCTACGTGCAGCCGCCGCAAAGCCACGTAGCTGACCACAATGGAAAAGATGGACCGGAAGAAAATGATTTCGAGCGCGGGCAGGTGGTGCAGCTGCTTCACGCAGGCATTCATGCCCGCAAACAGCAAGGTGCTCAGCAGCATCTGGCGCACGCCGGGGGTCAGTTGCAGTTTCAAACAGCGGGGGGCATGGGCGCCGGAGTAATAATTGCACAAATGTGCGCTGGCTTGGGTAACGAAGTGCGGGGCGCATTGTTCAGGACTATTCCCTACTTGCTTCCCCTCTATGTTTAAAAGCCCCGACAAAACGCCCAAGCAGTATACCCCCGGCGAGGCCCTGCAAAAAATTGCCGCCTTTTGCGCCTACCAGGAGCGCACCCAGAAAGAAGTAGAGCAAAAGCTGCGGTCCTACGGCCTGGACGAGGACGAAGCCGGCGAAATCATCATCCGCCTGAGCCGCGAAAAGCTGCTGGATGAAGAGCGGTTTGCCCAGGCGTTTGTGCGGGGCCACTACCGCCACAAGAAGTGGGGCCGCCGCCGCATCCTGCAGGAGCTCAAGCAAAAAGGCCTCAGTGAGTACTGCATCAAATCGGGCATGAAAGAAATAGACGGCGAAGAATACTACCAGAACCTGGTGGACGTGATGGAGAAGAAAGACCGCCAGGAAAAAGAGAAAAACCCCAGGGTGCGCCGCATGAAAATCTCGCAGTACCTCACCGGCAAAGGCTACGAGCAGGACCTCATCAAAATGGCCCTCGACGACCTTGGCAAAGCACCGGAACACGACGAGTAGCGGCACCCTGCTGTGAAAAGCCCGGCTACGGGCGCCGGATTGCGCCAACGGTCGTAAGCAAGCGCCCTCAGCCGACGCTCCTTACCTTGCGCTGCAAAGTGCTTCGCGCCACCATTCCTTTATCTGTCAATGACTTTTCGAAAAAGCCTGGGGCAATTGCTGGGCATCCAGCCCGGTGAAGAAGCTGCCCAGGGCGACCTGCCAGCTCATGACGCGCCCGCATTGGTGGCCGCCCTCGGCCACCCGCGGCAGCACCGCGCCGCCGCCCAGTGCCTGGAGCAGTTGGGGCCGAGCGCAATTCCAGCGCTGGCTGCGGCCCTGCCTGCCGCCCTGGCCACGGCCGACGCGGCCCTGCTGCGCCGCATGGCCCAGGTAGCGGGACTCTTCGATACTCCGGGCAGCCGCCAGTTGATGGTGGAGCTGATTCGAAACGAAAACTTGTTTGCCCGGGCCGCGGCCCTGCGCGCCTCCACCCCCAAGCCCGAGCCGGCCGAGGCCGCCGTGTTTGAAACCGTGGTGCAGCGCGAGCTGCAATTGGCCCGGCAGCTGCTGCACGGCCAAGCCACTGCCCCGGTGGTCTTGGCCAAGGCCCTGGCTTACGAGTTGCAAGGCATCCAAAGCCGTCTGTTCGGGCTGCTTGTGCGCCTCTACTCTCCTCAGCTCATTGCCGAAGCGCAACGCAACGTGATGGCCCACGCGGCCCCCGAGCGCCAGGACACCGCGCTGGAACTGCTCAGCCACCTGATTCCGCAGCCGGTGTACCAATGCCTGCAAACGCTGCTCGGCACGGCGCCCCCCCTCGCCAAAGCGCGGGCCTTCGACCAGCTGCTGGGACCGCCGCCCACCGCCCTGCCCCCAGTGGCCGAACTGGTGGCTGTGCAGGGGCTGGCCGCTTTCGCCGACTGGACCCTGGCCCAGGCCCTGGAAGCCTGGAAGCCCACGGCCGCCACGGTGAAAGCCCTGCTCCCCCATTTGCGCGCTCAAAACCGGCTCGTGCGCGAAAGCGCCATTGCCGCGCTGCGTCGCCTGGCCGAAAACCAGCCCGTTGTACACCAAGCTTTGCTCCACCACTGGCCCCACGCGGCGCCTCCTTTTGCCATGCTAGCCGACTCCGATTCTGCCCGTGTTTCCGCCCTGGAGCGGATTCGCATCCTTCAAAATACGGCTCTATTTGCCGAAACACCCGAGCACGTTCTCAGCGCCATTGTGCCCATTATGAACGAGGTGGAATACGCTACTGACCAGCAAATTTTTGCCAAAGGCGACCACGGCGCGGCGCTGTTCATTTTGCACGAAGGACAGGTGGGAATCTTCAACGGCAACCTCCATCTGGCCACTTTCGGAGCCGGCGAATTTTTTGGCGAGTTGGCGCTGCTCGATGCCGAGCCCCGCTCGGCCACGGCGCGGACCCTGAAGCCGGTGCTGGCTCTCCGCCTCGACCAAGACGACTTTTACGACGTGATGGGGGACCGACCGGAGGTGCTGCGTAATATCCTGCGGGTGCTGTGCCAGCGCCTGCGCCGCCAAAACGAGAAGATGCAAGCCACAGCGTAGCCGTGGGCCACTCTTACTGCTTGGGGCTGGGTTTGGGCAACTGCATCTGTTGGCCCAATATCACCCGTCGGCCGGTGAGGGTACGCAGCAGCGGCACGAGAATCTGCTCGGCGTTGCGCTGGGTTTCGGCCAGAATGCCGGACTGCAGGGCGGCGTTGCGCACCTGCGCCTCGGCGTATTTGTAGCCTTCGTCTACCAGCTCGGCATCCTGAAACAGTCCGTTTTCGGTGCTGAACACGCGGCTTTGCTTGTGGTTGATTTGGAAGGTACACAGCTCGGGCGCGGGCAAGGACACGCGCACCACCGAGTCGCCTTCCAGTACCACGTCCTGCGGCTTCAGCTTGCGCAGGTCGATGCAGCCCACGGCTTCGCCGGCCACCACCAGCGCTATCTTCGACTCCGGCAAAAACCGGTAGGCGCGGCGCTTGTACTCCACCACGTCCTTGAAGCGGTAGCGCACCAATTCCAGCCGGCCCAGGGCCTCCACTTGCGTGAGCACGGTGTTGTGCGTCACTGTGACTTGCGGGTTGGGGTCGGCCAGGCCGGTCCAGGTGCTTAGCGTGGGGGCCACCTGGCGCCACAAAAACCACCCCAACCCCACCAGGAAAAGCAGCGGGAGCAGGCGGCGAAAAAGACGAATGATGTTCATATATGGTAAAGTACGGGTGCCACGCCGCGGCGTTGGGCCGGGCAGTGCCCTAGCTTTGCAACCCATGCATTTGCTTTCCCTGTTTCGTTTGCTCGGCCAGCGCCTGGGCCCGCACCACCCGGCGCTACTAGCAGGGCTGTGGGTGCTGGTGCAGCTGGCGTTTTTGGCGCAGTTCCGGGGCCCCCACTTTGTCAACGACAGCGGCCACTACCTCGGCTACGCCGCCGCCATAGCCGAGCACGGCCACTTCGGGCCGGGCCACACCCTGCGCTACATCCTCTACCCGCTGTTTCAGAGCTTCTGGCTGTGGCTGGGCCTGGGCTGGTGGGGCATCGTGGTGGGGCAAATGGCCGTTTCGGCGCTGGCCACGCGGGCCATCTACCGGGGCACCCGGCGGCTGGCGGACGGCCGGTGCGGCGCGGCAGCGCTGGCCACATTCCTCTTCATCACCTGGCCCGACATCCAGCGTTTCAACGTCTTTTTGCTCACCGAGTCGTTGTTTATCAGCCTGGTGGCGCTGTCCTTCGGTGCTTTCACCCGGGTGCGGCAGGGCCGGCGTAAGGACTGGGCGCTGCTGATTCTGGTGCTGATTTTAACGGCGCTGGCCCGGCCCAACGGCTTCATGGTGGCCCTGGCCGCTGGGCTGGCGGGCCTAGACGCCCTGCGGCGGCGCCCAAACCCGCGCCTGTGGCGCCTAGCGCTGCTGGTGCTGGTGCTGCTCTCGCCCCTGCTCTGGCGCCTGCTCAACCACCAGCTCGCCACCTATTATCTGATGGATACCTACCAGCGCGGCGAGCTTATTTTCCAGTACCAGCTCTGGGCGGTGCACCAGGCCCAGCCGCTGGATATGCCGGCGCCGGGCACCGGACCGGTGGCGCGGGTGGTGTATTTCGCCCTGCACAACCCCATCTATCTGGGTCGGTTGATGCTGGGCAAGCTGTTCGTTTTCATCAGCTACCTCAAGCCGCACTATTCGCTGGCGCACCGGGTGGTAGGCGTGGCCGTGCTGTGGCCCGCCTACGTGCTGGCGGCTCTGGCTACCCGGCGCGCTGGCATCTGGCGGCCCGGCCGGTTGTTCCTGGCCCGCATTTTCCTCCTGCAAACGGCCATCACTATGCTCACCGTCGACGACTGGGACGTACGGTTTCTAGCGCCGGTTCTGCCTCTGGTTTTTGTCATGGCCGCCTTGGAAGTGGAGCACTATTGGCGTGGTAGAGCAGCCTGATTGCACCTCTACTCCCCAAACCTCTCCCCCCAGCCGGCCCAGGCTTGCAGCCCACCAGTATGAACGGCGACCACCGTACTGCCCCGCGCGAAGTAGCCTTTCCCAATCAAATCCAGCACCCCCGCCATCATTTTTCCGGTGTAAATGGGGTCGAGCAGAACACCGTGCCGGGCTTGGAATTGCTGAATAAAGCCCAAAAGCTCCGCCGAGTATTTGGCGTAGCCGCCGAAGTGGTAGTCCGTATGCAGCGAGAAGTTGTTGAAAGCCCGCCCAGCCGCCAAATGAGTTAGCGCATCTACTTCGGCTTTTAGAAAACCGCCGTTTTTCAGCGCTGCCACGCCCAGGACTCGCTCGGTTTCAGCCAGTCCTGTGACCAGTCCGGCCAGGGTGCCACCCGTGCCCACCGCCACGGCCAGAGCGTCAAAACTCGTTTGCTGGCGGATTTCGGCCACCAGCTCGGCACAGCCGGGCAGGGCCAGCGCGTTGGTGCCGCCTTCAGGCAGCACGTACGCCGGGCCGAAGCGCGCCAGCTGTTCAGCCAGGAATTCCGGCTCGGCCCGGCGGCGGTAGCTGCTGCGGTCCAGGTAGTGCAGGGCCATGCCATCGGCCGTGGCCTGGGCCAGGGTGGGGTTCAGACGGGCCGGCTCGTGGCCCTCCGCTGGCGCATCACCCCGAATCAGGCCAATGGTGTTGAAGCCGAACAGGCGGCCAGCCATGGCCACGGCAGCAATGTGGTTGGAGTACGCACCACCAAAAGTCAGCAGGGTGTGGTGGCCCTGCTGCCGGGCCGCTGCCAGGTTGTACTTCAGCTTGCGGGCCTTATTGCCGGGCAGGTCGGGGTTCGCCAAATCATCGCGCCACAGCAGCAGGCGCACGCCATGTGCGTCCGCAATGGGCTCGTTGATTTCCTGCAAAAGCTCCTCCACGATTCCAGAGTTGAACAATGCTGCGCTCGCGTCCACCTCACCCCCTAGCCCCCTCTCCAAAAGAGAGGGGGAACTAGTTTTTAGCTTTTTCAACCCTACCCTTTAGAAACAAGAATATTAGAGACTAAGGCTAGTTCCCCCTCTCTTTTGGAGAGGGGGTTAGGGGGTGAGGCGGGCGTGAGGGTATTTTTAAGACCGTCTCTAAGCCACCGGCACGGCGGCTACCGGCACATTGGCCACGCGCTTGCGGCGGAAGGCGTACACGCCCGCCCCTACCAGCACCAGCAGCAAGGCAATGCTCGAGGCCAGCGAAACCCCGTTGCCGATGGCGTAGGACTTAGGCTCAAACTTGAAGCTGACGGTATGCGAGCCGGCCGGCACCTGCAGGGCGCGCAGCACGTAGTTGGCCCGAATGTGCGGCACCGGCTTGCCGTCGATAAAGGCCTGCCAGCCATCGGCATAATAAATTTCCGAGAAGGCCACCAAGCCGGGATTCGTAGCGGTGTAGCGGTAGTTGAGCTCGTCGGGGGTGTAGCCAACCAGCTTGATGGTGGAGCCAGTCACGTCGTAGGTGGCTGCTTTTTGCTGGGCGAATTTGCTCACGTCCACCACGGCCTCGGTGGCAGGGCTGAGCGTGCTGAGGGCGGCCATTTCTTCATCGGGGCTGTTCACGGTTTTCACCTCCCGCACAAACCAGGCGTTGCCCAGCGCTCCAGGGTTGCGCTGCACGGGCTGCTTGGGGTCTCCGGTAATGAGGTAGCGCATGTTCAGCATGTTGAGCACCTGCTGGTTGTTGTTGGAAATCTGGCGCTCGATGAGGTCCTGGTAGCGGCGCAGCTTGGCGCCGTGGTAGCCGCCAATGCTCTTGTGGAAGTACGACGTCTGGGCTTCGTTGAAAGGATTGCCCAGGTTGAGCACGCGGTAGCTCAGGTCGGTGTCCCGCAGTATCAGCTCATCGGCCGGGGTGGGCTGGAAGCTGGCCGCAATGCTGGTGGGCTGGAACTTGTCGCTGCCGAGGTAGCGCTTGTCCACGCCCCACAAATCAACCAGCACCAGCAGCACCATGATGGCAGCGGCTGGCATGGTGTTCAGCTTGCCCTTCAAATGAAAATACAGCACGCCCAGCGCCGCGCCAATGAACAGCAGTCCGCGCCACACGTCGCTACGCAGCAGGTCGGCGCGGTCGGCGCGCAGGGCCGTGAGCAGCTCCGGCGTGAAGCCCTGTTTGGTCAGTTCCCCATCAATGGGGGCGGCAAAATCGAAGCTGAAGCTGGCCAGGTACGCCAGCACGCACAGACCCGCCGTGATGGCACCCGCGTAGAGCACCTGGGGCAGCAAGGCCGCTGCCTCGCCCGATACCGGAGCGGCCACTGTTGTACCAGCAGCCTTCACCGCTTTGGCCAGAGCTGGGTGCAGCTGCGCGTCGGCCGGCACTACAGGCTGCGGCGCGGTGCGGGGGCGTAGCACGCGGCTGAGCGCCAGGGCACCCAGAATGGGCATAGCCAGCTGCGCAATTACCAGCGCCATACTCACCGCCCGAAACTTGTTGTAACCCGGCAGCAAGTCAAAAATCAGGTAGTTGAACGTCTCAAAGTTCTTGCCCCAGGCCAGTAGAATAGACAGGATGGTGCCGGCCAGCAGCCAGTAGCGCGTGCGCTTGTCTACCACAAACAGGCCCAAAATGAACAGGAAGCACACCACCGCACCCATGTAAACCGGGCCGGCCGTGTAGCTCTGCTGGCCCCAATAGGTGGGCATGCCGGCCAGGTACTCCTGCGGCAGGCCTGCCTTGGCCAGGTTAGAATCGGTGCCGAGCGGCATGGCGCTGGCGCCGCCGTAGAAGTTGGGAATGAGCAGCGTAATGGTTTCGCCCACGCCGTAGCTGTACTGGAACGCATAATCGCGGTCCACGCCCGTGCTCTCGTCGGCAGCAGCCGCTGCGGGGGCCTGGCCGGGAGCCGTGGGCGCCGAGGTTTTCAGCTCGGTGCGGCCGCGGTTGCTGTATTTGCTGTATTCGAGGGTGGTGTAAAGGCGGCCGAAGCTCACGCCCACGGCCAGCGCCGCGCCCAGGCCCAACAACGCCGTGCGCTTAAAGAACTCGGGCAGGCGCCCGGCGCGGTAGGCCGCCACCAGCTCCATGATGCCGAAAATGGCAATCAACAGCAGCAAGTAGTAGGTGATTTGCAGGTGGTTGGCGCGCACGTTTAGGGTGAGGCCCACGGCAAATAGCGCGGCACCCAGCCACTTATCGCGGCGGTAGGCCACCAGCACGCCGCCCAGCACCAGCGGCGCGTAGGCCAGGGCAATGCTCTTGGTGTTGTGGCCCGCGGCCAGAATGGCGAGGTTGTAGCTGGAAAAGCCCAGCGCCACGGCACCGGCCACGGCTATGAGCGGCCGCACGCCCAGCGCCACCAGCAGAATGTAGCCACACAGCAGCGCCAGAAACAAATTGGCCACCACGGCGGGCAAGCCCAGGGTCATAATGGTTTGCAGGTACCCCGACCAGTCGCCCGGAAAGTGCAGGCTGATGAGGTAGGTGGGCATGCCCGAAAACATGGAATTCGTCCACAGCGCCTCCCGGCCCATGGCCTTGGCGTACTCCTGGGCCTCGTGGGCACCGCCCTGAAACTGGGTGATGTCGTGCTGGGCCAGGCTCTTGCCCTCGAACATTATAGGCGAGAAGTACAGGCTGGCCAGCACCACAAAAAACAGCACCGCCAGCACGTGCGGCAAAGCCCGCCGCCACCAGGGCGCAGACGAAATAGGAGAAGCAGAAGCAACAGCAGCCATCGGGGCGATTTTAGAAAACACAAAAACGTGCCCGAAGGTACAGTCGCGCAGGGTTACGCGAAGGAAAAAAGAAGTCTCGTCAGGGTGTGAGCACTCCCCTTAGCGAGACTTGATTTTTACTTTGCGCAACTTTGCGCGCTATTTTATCTCCTCAAAATCAACGTATTCGCCACCTTTGAAACCCTGCGGCTTATCGGCTTCGGCGGCTGCGGGCGGCACGTAGTCTACCCGGACTTCGCCGGGCACCGCCACCGGGCCCGGCTGCTGCGGCGGCGCCATAAAGCCGCCGTTGCGCATCTGCTTGCGCACAAACCCCGCCAGCACCAGCCGCAGCACAATGGGCAGCACGTAGCGCAGCGCAATAAAAACCAAAATGAGGATGAACCAGAAACGCATGGAGCTAGAAACGTAAATGCCGCCGCAAGGTACAGCCAGCGCGTGCAGACGTACTGTTTGGCAACGTATTTTGAACTGATTTTGGTGCAACTACTTATTCCGCAGCGCTCGGTCCACGGTACTCGCAACCCCGCGCAGCAATTCCACAACAGCCAAGGGTTGATTGTGCAGCAAAACGCCCGGCCCGACAAAGGGGTTACCAAACTTTTCCCGAACAGCGGTTGCGCGGCTTCCGGCGTGGTGCCTATCTTTGCAGTCCCATCCAATACGCTGGCTGGGAATTACGCCTCTTTAGCTCAGCTGGTAGAGCAGCTCATTCGTAATGAGCAGGTCGTTGGTTCGAGTCCAATAAGAGGCTCCAGTAAAAGCAGAAAGGCCCTTCTCCAATGCGAGAAGGGCCTTTCTGTTTTTACTGGAGCCTCTTTATGAAGCGAATGCCGCTTCAGAAGCGGGGCCCTGGGTGCCGGCACCCGCAGTTGCCGCGGTATTGAACGAGGCGACTACGCTAACAGCTTCGGCCAGGAATTCCGGCTCGGCCTCAATATGGTTGCCCACTACCACCACATCGGCCCCGGCAGCCAGGGCAGCGTACACTTTTTCGCCGGTATTGAGGCCGCCACCCACGATGATGGGAGCAATCACGGCTTCGCGCACGGCTGCAATCATGGCGGCCGACACGGGGTTTTGGGCGCCGCTGCCGCCGTCCAGGTACATCAGCTTCAGGCCCAGCTGCTCGCCGGCCAGGGCGGTGCAGGCGGCAATGCCGGGCTTGTTGTGAGGGAGCGGCGCGGTGCCGCTCATGTAGGAAGCCGTGGTGGGCCGGCCCGATTCGACCAGCATGTAGCCGGTGGGCAGCAGCTGCAGGCCGCTGGCGCGCAGGCGCGGCGCCGCCACCACGTGCTGGCCAATCAGAAAATCAGGGTTGCGGCCCGAGATGAGCGAAAGCAGCAGCACGCCATCGGCAGGGCCATCCAGGTGCAGGCTGTGGCTGGGGAACAGCAGCACCGGCACCGTGGAGTGCTCCTTAATCAACGCAATAAGGGCAGCCTGGTGCGAACTTAGCACCAGGCTGCCCCCCACGAAAAAGTAATCAACCGGATGCGCCTGGCTCAGGCGCAACAGGTGTAACAGACTGTCTTCGTCTAAATTATCTGGGTCGAGCAGCACGGCCAGCGCCTTGCGGCCTTGCTGCTGGCGAGTGCAGAGCTCATCATAGAGAAGCGGAGTGGGTGAACGCATCCGGGGAACTGGGAGTGGCGGGCGAATTGACGGGAGTAAACCCGTTATCGGCTGGTGCGGGGTCGGGGGAGTTCGCAAGGTCGGCATTTTTGTCGGCCGGGAAAAACTCACTCACTTTTTTTGTCACCATGGCCAGCACTACAGCCGCCGCCTGGGCCACCAATATCTTACCGGTGTCGGACTGCAGGAAGGACTGCAACACACCAGCCACCATGCTGGGCTGGCGCGGTGCCAGGGCGGCAAGCTGGCCGTTTCCTTCGTCGAAGGCATGCGAAGCGGGCAGGCGACGGCTGTCGTCGTAGGGCAAATCCTGGAAGGGGTCGTCCTCAAAATCTTCGGTGTCGAACGGCGAGGGCTCGTGCTCCTGGCGGCTGGCGGCCTTGAGCTTGGCTGCACCATTAACGGGTGCAATTCCCAAGGCAGCATCGTCGTCATTGTCGCTTTCGTCAGCGTCCTCGTCCATAAAGACCTGGGCCGAAGCCGAGGCTGACTTACTGTGCGTCACGCTCTTGTAGCGCTTGCCATTGCCAGCAGTGTAGTACTCGCTGCCAAAGCCGTTGTCGGCATCAAAATCGGCGGTGTCGTCGGAACCGAAATCGTCCCAACCGGCCTCGTTGTCATCCTGGCTGAACTCGTTGCGGAATTTGCGCTTGCGCTTCTTTCCACCGAAGGCCTTGGATATGAGCCAGATGCCACCGGCCAGGCCAGCCCCCACCAGGGCCACCTTGCCCACGGTTTTCGACTGGTCCTTGATGTGGTCTACGTCGCCGCGCAGGGCGCGCTCGTACTCGAGCTTCTTCCGCTCTAGGAATTCTTTTTCTTCGTCGAACAGGGGATTGTGCAAGTCACTCATAGCAGGCTAGGCTTGGCGTTTGTCAGATTTGTAAATGGTGTCTTTGAGCGCCTTGTTGGCAATGCCCTGGAAAGCGGCTTTATCCACGCCCACCAGCACGAGCACCAGCAGTATGAGGTAGAAGCCGGCCACAATGCCGAAGCCCCAGAAGGAGCTATCGAGGGCACTATTGAGGGCCAGCCCGGCAAATACGCTCAGGAAAATAACGAACATCAGGGCCAGAAGGGCCAGCGTTACGCCATGAACGGTGCTCACGAAGACTGTGGATACTTTTTGCTGGATTTCCAGCCGCACCAGGTCAATGCGCGTGTCGAGGTAGCCGGTCAGGTTGCCAATCAGGCTGTCGTTGCGGGGTGTTTTGGAGGTGTCGTCGTCGAAGAGCATACGGCGCGAAATTGGAGTGCAAGAAAGAAAAAAGGCTGAAATATATCCGCAACATCAGAAAAAAAACGCAGCGGACTGCGCCGGTTCTACGGAAAATTTCGGCGCGTGGCTGACTTTTGTGTGGTCAGTCGTGTTTGGTGCCCAGCGTGAGTCAAAATCATTATCAAGTCCTTGGAGTAGCCCCCACTGCTACGGCCGCCGAAATAAAGCGTGCCTACCGGCAACTGGTGGTGCGCTACCACCCCGACAAGCACGGCGGCGACCTGCGGTACGAGGACCAGTTTAAGGCCGTGGCCGTGGCGTACCGCGTGCTGGGCGACCCCGGCCGCCGCGCTTCATACGATTTCCAGCTCGCCCAGGCTGCCCGTCGGGCCGAGGACGTGCGGCGCCAGCAGCAGCACCGCCCCGCCACCCAGCACGTGTACGGGGTGCCCATGCCGCCGCCCGCGCCGCTGCGCACCCGCCCGCCCGCCGGCAGCCACGAGCGGCACTACCAGCGCATTCCGCGCCAGCGCCCGGGCTTCAACCGCCGCGACTGGGTGCTGACGCTGTTATTCCTGCTGGGCATTGCGCTGTTTGCGCTGGCCGTGAAGGTGACCATGGACCGTGTGACGGCCGCCAGCAACTACAAAGACGGCATGCAGGCCTACGGCCGGGGCCAGTTGGCGGCGGCCTACAGCTTCATGGACGAAACCCTGCACTTCCGCCCCGATTATGCGCCGGCCCTGCGCCGACGGGCCGAGCTGGAGCTATTGGCAAACCGCGACCCCCGTGCCGCGCGCGCCGATTTCCAGGCGGCCCTGCTACAGCCCCAGCCCCGCCGCCGGGCCGCCGACATGCTGTTCCGACTGGCTCGCTGCGAAACCGACCTTGGCCTGCCCACCGCCGCGGAGCTCAATTTTACCCGCGCCCTGGTGCTGGACAGCACCCTGAGCGCCGCTTACCTGGCCCGTGGCACCGCCCGCCTGCTCGACCTGGCCCAGCCCGAAAAGGGCTTGGCCGACCTTGACTACGGCCTGGCTCAGCGCCGGCGGGCCGGGGCGGCCACGCCCTGGCACTACGTGCAGGTGCGCGGGCTGGCCCTCACGGCCCTGGGCCGCTACGACAGCGCCCGCACGGCTTATTTTGAGGTGCTGCAGGCCCGGCCGCGCGATGGGCGCACGCATTTTCTGCTGGGCCGGCTGGCAGGCCGCACCGGCGACACGACCGCTGCCTGCGAGTTTTACCGCCGCGCCCTGCTGCTGGGCTACGAGTACGCCCGCACAGCGGAGGAAAAGTGCAGGTGAGAATTCAGAACGTTGTGCTTCGGCTGCGCTCAGCATGACGTTCTTTTTTGCTGCGGTTACTTTTGCACGACCAACATTTAGCAGGCGCAAGCAGAGCGATGAACCCGCATTGTGGGACCGACCTGCAAGAATCCATCCTGCTCCCAAAACGCAAACAACCGCTGCTGGCACGGGGCCGGCAGCGGTTGTTTGCGTTTGTTAGATAGCTCAGAGAAGATTAGTTAGGCAGGAGCACTGTGTCCACTACGTGGATAACGCCGTTGCTTTGCATCACGTTGGCGATGGTTACCATCGACATACCGCCTTTTTCGTCTTTCAGTTCAATCTTCTTGCCCTTCATCATGGCCGTGAGGGTGCCGCCGCTCACGGTTTTGAGGGTGGCGCTGCCTTTGCCGGCTTTGATGGCTTTCATCAGGTCGGCGGCGGTCATGCGGCCGGCTATTACGTGGTAGGTCAGGATTTTGGTGAGCGTCTCCTTGCTCTCGGGCTTCACGAGGGTTTCTACCGTGCCAGCGGGCAGTTTGCCGAAAGCAGCGTTGGTAGGAGCAAATACGGTGAAGGGACCAGCGCTTTGCAGGGTCTCTACGAGGCCAGCAGCCTTCACAGCGGCTACCAGGGTGGTGTGGTCTTTCGAGTTAACGGCATTTTCCACGATGTTCTTCGTGGGGTACATAGGTGCGCCGCCCACCATCACGGTCTTGGTCTTGGACTGGGCCGAAACAGTGGTGGTAGCACCAACGCTGAACATGGCAACCAAGGCGAGCGAAAACAAAGTCTTTTTCATCAGAATAAATAAATGGTTGTTGTTTTAAAGATGACCCACCTACGCCACGGCTTGCGCCAACGGATTGCCTGAAGCGGATTTTTCCTGATTGCGGGCGCGTCCGGCCGGGATGGTCACGCGCCAGGGTGTGTGCCCACAAACCATTTGCCGCACCTGTTGCTTGCTGCCTTATGCGCATTCTACCCCTGCTGTGTTTTCTGTTGCTTGCCCTTGGCAGCCGGGCCCAAAACGCCAGCACCGTGGCCGGCACCGTGCGCGACCGCGCTACTCAGGAGGTGCTGCCCGGCGTGAGCATCACCCTGGAAGGCACTGATTTTAGCACCGCTACCGATGCTGAGGGACGCTACCGTCTTACGGGCGTGCCGGCCGGGCCCTACAACCTGCGCGCCACCTTCGTGGGCTACGATGCGCTGCTACGCGCCAACATTGCCCTGAGCAGTGGCAACGTGAACACCCTCAACCTGGAGCTAAATGCCGCGCCCCAGGCCCTGAGCGAAGTAACCGTGACGGCCAGCCGCGCCATTCGGGTAGCCACGCCCGAAACCCCGCTCAGCGTGCAGCGCCTCACCACCGAGGAAATAAAGAGCAACCCGGGCGGCAACTTCGACATTTCGCGGGTGGTGCAGAGCCTGCCCGGCGTGGGCGGCGGCGGCAGCGGCGGCACGGCCGGCTTCCGCAACGACATCATTATCCGGGGCGGGGCGCCCAACGAAAACGTGTACTACCTGGACGGCATCGAGGTGCCGGTCATCAACCACTTTCCCACGCAGGGCAGTGCGGGCGGGCCAGCTGGTATTCTCAACGTGAGCTTTATTGAAGACGTGACGCTGAGCAGCTCCGCGTTTCAGGCGCGGTACGACAACGCGCTGAGCTCGGTGCTGCAGTTCCGGCAGCGCGACGGCAACTCCGAGCGCATTCAGGGCAACCTGCGCACGTCGGGTACCGAAGTAGCGGCCACGCTGGAGGGGCCGCTTACGCCGAATACCACATTTCTAGCTTCGGCCCGGCGCAGTTATCTGCAGGTGCTCTTTAAGCTGATTGACTTGCCCATCCGGCCAGATTTCTACGATTTTCAGTTCAAAACCACCACCAGGCTCTCGCCCAAAACCACCATTACCACCCTGGGGCTGGGCGCCATTGACCACTTTGAAATAAAGGCGCCCAAAAACAGCTCGCCTTCCAAGGAATTTGTGCTGCGCTCCAACCCTACCATTGACCAATGGAATTACACGGTGGGCGCGAACCTGCGCCATTTAGTGGACAATGGCTTCGTGAATGTGGCCCTGAGCCGTACCCAGCAATACGGCCAGGCCGACCAGTTTACCTACGGCTTTGAGGGCCAGGAAGCCTTCCGTAAGCTGGCCGCCCGCAACGGCGAAGTAGAAAACAAGCTGCGCGCCGATGTGAACAAGCGCGTGGGCCGCTGGCAGTACAGCTACGGCCTGGTGGGCCAGCTGCAGCACTACGACAACAACCTGACCAACCGCATCCGCTCGGAAGTGCGCAACGCCAGCGGCACGCTCGTGAGCCCCGCCGTGACGGTGCGCTTCGTGACCGACCTGGATTTTGTGCGCTACGGGGCCTTTGCGCAGGCCACCCGGGCCTACGGCGCCGAAAGCCGCCTGACCGTGTCGGCCGGTATTCGGGCCATGGTACCTCGGCCCTGGCCCAGGGCTACCGCCTCGACCGCACGCTTTCGCCCCGGGCGTCATTGTCCTACGCCCTGCGTCCCACCCTGAACCTGAACGCCTCGCTGGGGCGCTACTTTAAGATACCGCCCAGCACCATCCTGGGCTTTCGCGATGAGCGGGGCACCCGCCTCAACTCGGGTAGTAGCTACATCCGGTCCGACCACGCGGTGGCGGGCCTGGAGTGGCTGCCGGGCAAGGCCACGCGCTTCACGCTGGAGGGCTTTTATAAGAAGTACGCCAACTACCCGGTGAGCGTGCGCGACGGCATCAGCCTGGCCAACCTGGGCGGCGACTTCAACGCCATTGGCAACGAGGCCGTGACCAGCACCGGCCGGGGCCGCGCCTACGGGGCCGAGGCCTTTTTCCAGCAGAAGCTGAGCGGCAAGCTGTTTGCGGTGGTGTCGCTCACGGGCTTCCGCTCGGAGTTTTCGGGGGCCGATGGCGTGTACCAGCCCACGGCCTGGGACACGCGGTTTCTGGGGTCGGGGCTGCTGGGCTACCAGCTGGGCCGCGGCTGGGAAGTGGGCGCCAAGTACCGTGTGGGCGGCGGCGCGCCCTACACGCCCTACGACGAGGCCGCCAGCCGCGCCAGCTACCAGGCCGTGGGCACGGGCGTGCTGGACTACAGCCGCCTCAACACCCGGCGCCTCAAGAGCTTTCAGCAGCTGGACCTGCGCCTGGACAAGAAAATCAGCCTGCGCCGCCTGAGCTTTGACTTTTACATTGACGTGCAGAACGCGCTGCTCACCAAGCCTGTTTCGCCGCCCACCTACACCTTCGAGCGCACCGCCGACAACAGCGCCTACACCACCACCGACGGCCAGCCCCTGCGCCCCGACGGCCGCAACGCCGTGCCCATTCTGCTCCTGGACGATGATGCCTTGGTGGTGCCCACTATTGGCTTCATTGTGGAGTTTTAAACCTTCACCAATAGCGGGGCCAAAGTTGGACAATTCTCCGATGTGCCGGCCGGCACCCAACACGGCTGGTGGCAGGTGCGTGTGATTTGGCCGTGGTAGGTGCCGCGGCATGCGGGCCACTTGCTGCTTGCTGCGCCAAGAACAGCTGACATTCCGGGCACTTGGGGGTAACATTCGGAACTCCCTAATACATAGCCTCAAATAGGCCGGGCACCCCTAACTAGCGTTTTGCTTTTCATTAAACGAATTTAATGTTCAGTATTCAAATCCTATTCCATAGGATTCGCGTACCTCATCTATTGTATACGTTGGCTTCAGTGGCTGGCGCCTCTTTTTATCCGTTCACTTTTCTAGTAATCTACAAGCAAGTATGAACACAACATTACCTTCCTCCGCATTGGGTTTATGGCAACGCACCTCCCGGGTGCTGTCTGCCGCCGCCCTAACCATGGGCCTATTGGCCGCCGCGCCCAGCGCCCAAGCCCAAACCGTGTACGGCATCACGCCCAACGGAGCCGGGCTTGTGACTTTTAGCGCTGCTTCCCTGGCCTTGGGCAGCGCTCCCACCGTGGTGCCCGTTACCGGCGTCACGGCCGGGCAGGTCCTGGTAGGCATCGACTCGCGCCCCGCTACCGGCCAGCTGTTTGCCCTGGGCTACAACGGTGCCAGCACGGCCCAGCTCTACATTCTCAACACCACCACCGGGGTTGCCACCACCGTGGGCAGCTCGTTGGAGCTGAAGCTGGGCGGCGCTACCGAGCGCATTGGCTTCGACTTCAACCCCACCGTAGACCGCATCCGGGTGACGAGCAGCAACGACGCGAACTTCCGCCTCAACCCCAATAACGGCGCCTTGGCCTTCACCGACGGCAACATCAAGTTTCCGGCACCTTCTACCGACAACCCCGTGGTGGGCTCGGTGGCCTACACCAACAGTTTTATAGGTGCGGCCAGCACCACGCTCTACGACATCGACGAGAGCCGCTCGACGCTCTACATTCAGAACCCGCCCAACGACGGCGTGCTGACGGCCGGCGTGACCGTCATGCGCAACAGTGCCTCGCTGCTAACCGCCGGCGACCAGACGGACTTCGACATCTACACCGACCCCATGACGCGGGCCCAGAGCACCCTGCTGGCCGTAACCTCCGCGCTGAACCCCACCTCTACCGCCTTTTACAATCTTGACCTCGCTACCGGCAATGCTTCGCTTGTAAGCAATGGGTTTTCCTCTTTGGTTATCAGCGACATCGCCTTTGCCATCGACCGGACCGCGCCGGCTGCCAGCGGCCAGCAGCTGTACGCCGTGACGACGAACAACAGCCTGATTTCTTTCTTCTCGGGCACGCCGGGCTTTATCAACTCGGCGGTTACCATCACCGGCCTTGCCACCGGGCAGACGCTGGTGGGCACTGACTTCCGCCCCAACACCGGGCAGCTGTTTGGCATCGGCTACGATGCCGCTACTGCGGGCGCCAATACCCAGATTTATACCATCAACCTGAGCACGGGCGTAGCTACGTCGGTGGGCGCAGCCATTCGCCTGGAACTGGGCGGCGCTACCGATAACATCGGTTTTGACTTCAACCCCACGGTTGACCGCATCCGGGTGGTGAGCACCAACCGCGCCAACTTCCGCCTCAATCCCAACAACGGCGCTCTTGCCGCCACCGATGGCACCCTGACCTACGCCGCCGGCGACGTCAATGCCGGCGCTATTCCCCGCATCGGCTCGGTGGCTTACCGCAACAGCTTTGCCGGCAGCACCTCCACTGAGCTCTACGACATCGACGAGGCCCTGAGCACTCTGACCACGCAAGACCCGCCAAACGCTGGTGTCCTGAACACTGACGGCAACACCGGCCTGGCCCTGAACCAGGCCAACGCCTTGGTCGACCTTGATATTTATTACGACAACGCTGCTTCGTTGAACCGGGCTTTCCTGACGGCCAACCCCAACGGGCAGGCCAACAGCAATCTCTACACGCTCAACTTAGACACGGGCACGCCCACGCTGGTGGGCGCCATTGGCCTGGGCATCCCGGTGCGCGACGTAGCGGCCCTAATCGCGCCTCTTACCCAGCCCGCGCTGGTGGGTCGCCTGCTGTACGGCGTGGCCGGTGGCAACCTGATTTCGTTTGATTCGGGCAACCCCAACGTCATCCGCACGGCGGTGAACATCACCGGCCTGGGAGCTAGCCAAGTGCTGGTGGGCACTGACTTCCGGCCTTTCAATGGCTTGCTGTACGCCCTAGGCTACAACGCCACCGCTCAGCAGGGCCAGCTCTACACCCTCAACCTAACCACTGGTGCCCTGAGCGCGGTGGGCGGCCTCAATGCCGTTTCGCTCGGAGGAACTTCCGACGTTGGGTTTGATTTCAACCCTGTGGTCGACCGCGTACGCCTGCTGGGCGCCAACGGCAACAACTACCGTCTCCATCCGGACACTGGGGTACTCGTACAAACAGCCGACGGCTCAACCGGGCGGGCGCTGTCGGGTACGGCCTATACCAATAACGACAACAACGCCGCCACGGGCACTACGCAGTACGGCTACGACCAGACTACCAATGAACTGGTAATTTTCAGCAACCCCAACGCCGGCACCAACACCACAGTTGGCAGCTCCGGGATTGTGGTAAACACTGCCACTGGCGTCGATTTTGACATCTTCACCGACCTCACCACCCCCGCTACTCCTGCGAACACGGGCTTCCTGGCGGCTTCGCTCACAGGCACCACCACCGACAACCTTTATACCATCGACCTGGGTACGGGCAGCACCAGCCTGTTGGGCCGCATCGGCAACGGCAGCAACCTGACCGGTCTGGCGGCCTTCCTGGAGCCCGCTCCGGTTATTCTGGCGGGCATAACGTGGACCGGTGCGATAGACACCGACTGGGCTAAGGCAGGCAACTGGAGCCCCATGCAGGTACCTACCGCCACCGACAACGTAAACATTCCGGACGTGGCCAATGACCCCGTGGTAAGCGACCCGCGCCAAGTGAATAGCCTGTCGCTGGGCAATGGCGCTACGTTGACCACGGCCAACCAGAGCCTGCTGACACTGAACGGCAACTTTATTAACAACGGCGGCACGGTGCTGGGCGCGGGCACCGGCGAGGTGCGCTTCGCTGGCGCGACTCTGCAAACTATCAGCGGCACAGCCACCCAGTTCCAGAACCTGACCGCCAGCACGCCCGGCGGCCTGACGCTTAACGCGCCGACCAGCGTGCAGCGGGTACTGGCCCTCAACGCCGGCACCCTGACCACCAACGCCAACCTGACGCTGCTCTCCAATGCCAAAGGCACCGCCGAGGTAGTGAACAACGGCAGCAGCACGACCAGCGGCACGGCCACCGTGCAACGCTACATCGACCCTAGCCGCAACACCGGCCTGGGCTACCGCCACTACTCCGCGCCGGTAACCGGCAGCACAGTGGCCGACCTGGCTACGCCGGGCTTCACGCCCGTGGTGAACCCTGCCTACAACACGCAAGGCAACACCGTGGTGCCTTTCCCAACAGTATTTGGCTACGAGGAAAGCCGGGTGACAACCAGCGGCAACCCCGCGCCCCAGGATTTCGACAAGGGCTTCTTCTCGCCCAACACCCTCAACGACCCACTGCAGGTTACCCGCGGCTACACCGTGAACATTGCTTCGGCGGAAACGGTGGACTTCGTGGGTGCGCTCAACAACGGCACCTACAACACCGGCAACCTGACCCGCGGGGCGCAGACCATGTCGGGCTTCCACCTGCGCGGCAACCCTTACCCCTCGGCCATCAGCTGGGACGCTGTAGTGCGTAACAACGTGGACGCCACCGTGTACGTGTTCCGCTCGTCGGGCCAGTACGCCGGTACTTACTCCACCTACACCGTGAATGGGGCCGCCACCAACGGGGGCCAAGTCGAGATACCGGTGGCCCAGGGCTTCTTTGTACGGGCTAATAGCAATACAGCTGACCTGACCTTCAACAACACGGCCCGCATCACGGCTTACGCCAACCCGGTGTTTCAGCGCGGTGCCCTCACGGCCCCGCTTGTGCGCCTCGACCTGCGCAACGCCGCCGGTCTGGCTGATGAGGCCGTGGTGTACTTCGACGCCGCCGCCACGGCGGCCTTCGATTCGGAGTTGGATGCCTTTAAGCTGCTGGGTGGCTCGCCGCTGGCAGTGGCCAGCACCCTGGACGCCAGCACCCTGCTGGCCGTGAATGGCCTGCCCGCCCTCATGAGCACCGACGTGACTGTGCCGCTCCACGTGCAAACCACGGCGGGTGCCAACACGCTCAAAGCCTCCGAGCTGCTGCGTCTGCCCGCCGGCACCCGCGCTTACTTGCAGGATGCCCTCACCGGCACGGCCTTCGATCTGAGCCAGCCGGGGGGCTATTCCTTCACGGTAGCCACCGGGGCCACGGCCACGGGCCGCTTCTCGCTGCTCATCAGCCAGAAAACGGTACTCGCCAATGCTCCTTCGGCAGTTAGCCAGCAGGTGTCGGTGTACCCGAACCCGGCCCGCGACGCGGTGTCCATCAACCTGCCCGCTGCTTTGGCCAGCAAGGCCACGGAGGTGCAGCTGGTGAATTCCCTGGGCCAGGTGGTGCTGCGCGCCACACTGCCCGCCGGCAACGCCCGTCCGATTTCCATTGCAGGCATTGCCCGCGGTGTGTACACGGTTCGGATGCAAACCGAGCAAGGCACTGTGAACAAGCGCCTGGTAATCGAGTAGTAGCCAACCTGGTTTTACTTGCTTAAAAAGCCCCGTCTGCACATCGCAGGCGGGGCTTTTTTGTTGTCAAGCGCAGGGTTTCGGAAAGTAGTAACACCTGGAAAATGCCTTTGCCGAGGGTGGAAGCCAGAGGTGCGGAGCGGCCCAAAGCGCCCTGGCCTAACCCACGCGCTAGCGGTGCCAGGACCCATTGCTATGGAAAGAATGTGTCAGCAGCAAAGCGTGAAAAAACCCCGGCCGAATCTGTTGGGCCGGTGCGGGGGGGGCGTTTGGCCGTAAATTGGCGCCTGCTTACTTATTCTCCTTATGACCGAAGCATATATCGTTGACGGCATTCGCACGCCGATTGGAAACTTTGGCGGCACGCTGGCCCCCGTTCGCCCCGATGACCTCGCGGCCCACGTTATTCAGGAGCTGCTTCGGCGCAACCCTACGGCCGACCCGGCGGGCATTGCCGACGTGATTATGGGCTGCGCCAACCAAGCCGGCGAAGACAACCGCAACGTGGCCCGCATGGCGCTGCTGCTGGCCGGCCTGCCATCCTCGGTGCCCGGCGAAACCGTGAACCGCCTCTGCGCCTCGGGTCTGTCGGCCAGCATTGCCGCAGCCCGCGCCATCCAGAGCGGCGACGGCGACTTGTTTGTGGCCGGCGGCGTGGAAAACATGACCCGTGGCCCGCTGGTCATCTCCAAAGCCAGCGCCGCTTTTGGCCGCGATTCGCAGATGTACGACTCCAGTTTCGGCTGGCGCTTCATCAACCCGCGCATGGAGGAGCTTTATGGCACCGATGCCATGGGCGAAACCGCCGAGAACCTGGCCGAGCGCGACCACGTCAGCCGCGAGGACCAGGACCAGTTTGCGTACGGGTCGCACCAGCGCGCCGGCGCGGCGCGCGACTCGGGCCGCTTTGCCCGGGAGATTGTGCCCGTGTCCATTCCGCAGCGCAAGGGCGAGCCGTTGCTCTTCGAGCACGACGAATTCATCAAGGCCAATACCTCGCTGGAAGGACTGGCGAAGCTGCGGCCTGCCTTCCGCAAAACCGGCTCCGTGACGGCCGGCAACTCCTCGGGCCTCAACGACGGCGCGGCGGCCCTGCTGCTGGCTTCGGCGGCAGGCCTGAAGCAGCACAACCTCACGCCCCGCGCCCGCATTGTGAGCATGGGCGTGGCCGGAGTCGAGCCGCGCTACATGGGCATCGGGCCAGTACCCGCCAGCCAGATGGCCCTCAAAAAAGCCGGCCTCACCCTCAACGACATGAATCTAATTGAGTTCAACGAGGCATTTGCGGCCCAGGCGCTGGCCTGCATCCGCGGGCTGGGCCTGGAAGGCCACGACCCGCGCATCAACCCTAATGGCGGCGCCATTGCCTTGGGCCACCCGCTGGGCATGAGCGGCGCCCGCCTCCTCAACACCGCTGCCCTGGAGCTGCAGGAGCAACGCAAGCGCTACGCCCTTATTACCATGTGCATCGGCGTGGGCCAGGGCTACGCCGTCATTATTGAGCGGGTGTAGCTAAACAAGGGCCGCGTCGCAGGACTTTCCCGAAGCGTTAGACCTAACTCCCACCGCAACGGATGTTTGACCGGCTGATTCACTTTTCCATTCACAACAAGCTCATCATTGGGCTACTCACCATGGCCCTGGTGGCCTGGGGCGGCTACTCGCTCAGCCGGCTGCCCATTGATGCCCTGCCCGACATCACCAGCAACCAGGTAATTGTGTACACGGTGGCGCCCTCGCTGGCCGCGCAGGAAATTGAGCGCCTCGTGTCCTTGCCCGTCGAGCAGAGCATTGCCACTATTCCCGGCCGGGTGGAGGTGCGCTCCTTTTCGCGCTTCGGGCTGTCGGTGGTCACCATCGTCTTCGAGGACAACATTGACATTTACTGGGCGCGCCAGCAAGTAACCGAGCGCCTGCGCGACGCCGAAAGCCGAATACCCGCCGGCACGGGCCGCCCCGAGCTGGCCCCGGTAACCACCGGCCTGGGCGAAATATACCAGTACCTGGTGCGGGCCAAGCCGGGCTACGAAAAAAAGTACACCGCCACCGAGCTGCGCACCATTCAGGACTGGCTGGTGCGCCGGCAGCTGCTGGGCACGCCCGGCGTGGCTGATGTGAGCTCTTTCGGCGGGTTCCTGAAACAGTACGAAGTGGCGCTCGACCCCGAGCGCCTGCGCTCGCTGGGCGTGACCGTGAACGAGGTATACCAGGCCGTGGCGGCCAACAACCAGAACGCCGGCGGCGCCTACCTCGACCAGAACCCCACGGCCGCGTTTATCCGCACCGAGGGCTTGGTGACGTCCCTGGCCGACATTGGCAACATCGTGGTGCGCAGCACCAGCAACGGGCTGCCGGTGCTGGTGCGCGACGTGGCCGAGGTGCGCTACGGCGCGGCCGTGCGCTACGGCGCCATGACCCTCGCCAGGGGCGAAGTGACGGGCGGGCTGGTGCTCATGCTGAAAGGCGCCAACGCCGCCGAGGTCATTGAGGACGTAAAAACGCGCATGGCCACCATCCGCAAAACCCTGCCCGAGGGCGTGAGCGTGGAGCCGTTTCTGGACCGCTCCCACCTCGTGAACCGCGCCATTGACACCGTGACCACCAACCTGCTGGAGGGGGCGCTGATTGTGGTGTTTGTGCTGGTGCTGTTTTTGGGCAACTGGCGGGCGGGCCTGGTGGTGGCGTCTGTGATTCCGCTGGCCATGCTGTTTGCCGTGAGCATGATGCGCCTCTTTGGCGTATCGGGCAACCTGATGAGCCTGGGCGCCATCGACTTCGGGCTGATTGTGGATGGGGCCGTTATCATCGTGGAAGCCATTGTGCACCGGCTGCACGGCGGGCACGCGCCCGGCCACGCGGCGGGCGGGCGGCTCACGGCGCAGGAAATGAACGACGAGACCTACCACGCGGCCAGCAAAATCCGCTCCTCGGCGGCCTTTGGCGAAATCATTATTCTGATTGTGTACCTGCCGCTGCTGGCTTTGGTCGGCATCGAGGGGAAGATGTTCCGGCCCATGGCCCAAACCGTGGCTTTCGCCATTCTGGGCGCCTTCATTCTCTCGCTCACCTACGTGCCCATGATGGCGGCCCTGGCCCTGAGCCGGTCCACCGACGCCACACCTACCTTTTCGGACCGCATGATGGCCTTTTTTACCCGGTTTTATCATCCGCTGCTGAAGGTGGTGCTGCGCCGTCAGGCGGTGGTGCTGGCGGCGGCCACGGGGCTGCTGGTGGGGGCGTTTTTCCTGTTTCGCACCCTGGGCGGGGAGTTTATTCCCCAGCTCAGCGAAGGCGACTTTGCCGTGGAGATGCGCACGCTCACGGGCTCCTCGCTGAGCTACACCGTGGAGAAAGCCCAGCAGGCCGGCGGCATTCTCAAGGCACAGTTTCCGGAGGTGAAGGAGGTGGTGGCCAAAATCGGGTCGAGCGAAATTCCCACCGACCCCATGCCCGTGGAAGCCGGCGACCTGATAGTGGTGCTGAAAGACCAGAAAGACTGGACCTCGGCCCCGAACCGCGACGAGCTGGCCGAGAAAATGTCCGAGGCCCTTAGCGTCATTCCGGGCGTCACGTTCGGCTTCCAGCAGCCTATTCAGATGCGCTTTAACGAGTTGATTTCGGGGGCCAAGCAGGACGTGGTGCTCAAAATTTACGGCGAAGACCTGCAGCAGCTGGCCGACTACGCCCAGCAGGCGGGCCGGCTGCTGCGCCAGGTGCCGGGCGCCGAGGACGTGTACGTGGAGCAGGTGACGGGCCTGCCCCAGATTGTGGTGGCGCTGGACCGCAACCGCCTGGCGCAGTTCGGCCTGAACGTGGCCGACGTGAACCGCACCGTGCAAACCGCCTTTGCCGGCGAGGTGGCCGGCCAGGTGTTTGAGCAGGAGCGCCGCTTCGATTTGGTGCTGCGCCTGCGGGCCGACTGCGCAGGGACATCAACAGTGTGCGCCGCCTCTTTATTGCCGCGCCCAGCGGCCAGCAGGTGCCCCTGGAGCAGGTGGCCCGCGTGGAACTGCGCGAGGGTCCCAACCAGATTCAGCGCGACGACGCCAAGCGCCGCATTTCGGTGGCCTTCAACGTGCGGGGCCGCGACGTGGCCACCGTAGTGCAGGAGCTACAAGCCAAAATAGACCAACAAATAAAGTTCGCGCCGGGCTACTACACCACCTACGGCGGCCAGTTTGAGAACCTGCGCCAGGCCACCGAGCGCCTGAGCATTGCCGTGCCGGTGGCGCTGCTGCTCATCTTCGTGCTGCTGTTTTTCACGTTCCGCTCGCTTAAGCAGTCGCTGCTCATTTTCACGGCCATTCCGCTCTCAGCCATTGGCGGCGTGGTAGCGCTGTGGCTGCGCGACATGCCCTTCAGCATCTCGGCCGGCGTGGGCTTCATCGCCCTGTTTGGGGTGGCCGTGCTCAACGGCATCGTGCTCATCGGCTACTTCAACCAGCTTAAGGAAGAAGGCATGACCGACCCGCTGGCGCGCATCCTGCGCGGCACCGAAGTGCGCCTGCGGCCGGTGCTGATGACGGCCACGGTGGCCTCGCTGGGCTTCCTGCCCATGGCCCTGTCGCAGTCGGCCGGCGCGGAAGTGCAGCGCCCGCTGGCTACGGTGGTCATCGGGGGCCTGGTTTCGGCCACGCTGCTCACGCTGCTGGTGCTGCCGGTGCTGTATGCATTGAGTGAGCGAAAAACCTCAACCCCCCGACCCCCTTCTCCCGCGGAGAAGGGGGAGCCTGATGATTTGGAACCGCGCATGACCGGCTCCCCCTTCTCCGCGGGAGAAGGGGGCCGGGCCCCGGAGGGGTCTCATGAGGTGAAGCTAGCCGGCGTGCTCCTGCTCCTACTATTTCCACTACTCACCAAAGCCCAATCCCCCCTCACCGCTCCCCAAGCGGTAGCGCAGGCCCTGCAAACCAATGGCACGGTGCTGGCCGGGCAGCGAGCCTTGGAAGCCCAGCAGGCCGTGCGCCGGGCCGCCTACGACGTAGGCCGCACCACCATCACGGGCAGCTACGGGCAGTACAGCTCGGCGAATAAAGACAATCTATTTAGCATCACGCAGGCGCTGGGCCTGCCTGCCGTGTACCGTAGTGCTGCCGACCTAGCCGATACCCGCATCGAAGGCCAGCAGCAGCAGCTGGCCCTGGTGCGGGCCGAGCTGCGCCGGCAGGTGCGCTTGAGCTACGAGCAGGCCGTGCACGCACGACACCGGCTACGGGTGCTGCGCGGGCAGGACAGCGTGTACTCCGAGTTTTTGCGCGCCGCCAACCTGCGCTTTAAAACCGGCGAGGCGGCGCGGCTGGAGCCGGCCACGGCCCTGGTGCAGCAGGGCGAAATCCGGACGCAGCTGCGGGCCGCCCAAACCGACTTTCGGGTGGCGCAGCGGCAGCTGCAGGCCCTGCTGCAGGTGCCCGCCACCGTAGCCGTGCGACAGCCTGCTGCGACCCCTGGTGCTGCTGGCCGCGGTGCCCGCCGCCCCCGACTCGGCCGCGCTGGCGCGCAGTCCGCAGGCGCAGGTGCTGCGGCAGCAGGTAGCCCAGCGGCAGGCCGAAACCCGGGTGGAGCAGGCCCGCGGGCTGCCGGAGTTCTCGGTGGGCTACTTCAACCAATCCATCATTGGCTACCAGCAGCTGGAATTGGGCGTGGAACGCTACTACGGGCCCGGCTCCCGCTTTCAGGGCGTGCAGGCGGGCGTGGCTGTGCCCCTGCTGCGGGGGCCGCACAAGGCCCGGGTGCAGGCCGCCCGCCTGCAGGAACAGGTGGCGCTGGCCGAGCTGGGCCGCTACCGCGCCGAGCTGGCTGGCCGGATTGATGAGCTGCTGGCTCGCCGCGCCGAGCAGCAGGAGCGCCTCGCCTACTTCGAGCAAACGGCCCTGCCGCAGGCCACCGTCATCACGCGCCTCTCCACCCTGGCCTACAAGGCCGGCGAAACCGGCTACTCCGAATACCTGCTCAACCTGGAGCGGGCCCGCCGCCTGCGCCTCGACTACCTCGACGCGCTGCTGCAACACAACCAAACCGTCATCGACCTGGAGTACCTGCTCGGCGCGCAGTAGCCCGGGCCGGGTTCTTCACGGCAGTCTTTTCTTATGAAACCCATTCTCCTGTATTGCTTACTGCTTGGCGTGCTGCTGGGCTGTGGGAAAAACGAAGCTCCCGCCGAAGCCGCCGAAACAACGGAGGCCAGCCCCGCAACGGGCGCAACGAGTGAGGCCGCCACCCCCGACCAGGTGACGCTGACCGCCGCCGAGCAGCAGATGGGCGGCCTGCGCCTGGACTCCCTCACCAACCGCCCCATGAGCGGCGGCCTGAAAGTGAACGGCGTGCTGGACGTGCCACCCGAAAACCTGACCTCGGTGAGTGCCCCGCTGGGCGGCTTTGTGCAGCACACCGAGCTGCTGCAGGGCACCAAGGTGCGGGCCGGCGAGGTGCTGGCCGTCATTCGCAACCCCGATTTTGTGCAGCTGCAGCAGGATTACCTGGAAACCCGCAGCCAGCTCAAATTTGCCAAGGCCGAGTACGAGCGGCAGGGCGAGCTGTACCGCCAGGAAGTAGCCCCCCAGAAAAACTACCAGCGCGCGCAGGCCGAGTACGAGGCCATGAAGGTGAAAACCAACGCCCAGGCCGCCCGGCTGCGCTTCGCGGGCCTGCCCGTGGGCGGGGCCATGGTGACCACGGCCGCGGTGCGCACGCCCCAAAGCGGCTTTGTGAAAGCCGTGAACGTGAGCGTGGGCCAGAGCGTGACGCCCACCGACGTGCTGTTTGAAATAGTGAACCCCGAGCACCTGCACGTGGAGCTGATGGTGTTTGAGAAAGACATTCCGCAGGTGAAAGTGCGGCAGCTGGTGCGCTTCGCCCTGGGCAACGACTCGGTGGGCCGCGAACGCACTGCCCGCATCTACCTCATCGGCAAAACCATCAGCAACGAGCGCACCGTGCGGGTGCACGCCCACCTCGACAACGAGGACGAGCAGCTCCTGCCGGGCACCTTCGTGCGGGCCGTCATCGAAACCAACCGCGTGACCGTGCCCACGCTCCCCGAAAAAGCCGTGGTGCAGTACGGCGCCCAGGCCTACGTATTTGTGGCCACCAACGCAGCCGGCCCGCCCGGCTCGGCTTCCTACCGCATGGTGCCCGTCAGGCGCGGCGTGAGCGAGGATGGCTACACCGAATTCCAATTGCCGGCCGCCGAATTGGGCAAACCCCTGCGTTTTGTCGTAGAAGGAGCTTACTCGCTGCTCAGCAAGCTTAAAAACGCCGAGGAGGAAGAGTAGGCCGGCTTGGTTTGTGGCCTGGCGTTTTCTCATCTGATTTTCTTCGCCCATGCCCAACCCTTCCTCCGACAACCTCGACGAAGAGCTGAACACCGCCAAGCAGGTACAGCTCGAAAACGTGGGGGCCCTCACCCGCGAGCAGCTCACGCCCAAGGCGGCGGCCTCGCCCGAAGGCCACGACGTGCCCGGCCACGACCACAGCGGCCACAACCATCCGCCCGGCAAGCGGGTAGTGGACCTGGCCGGCCGGCCCGCCGACGAGCACGCCGGCCACGACCACGCTTCCGGCGATGACCACAACCACGGCCCGGCCGGCGACTACCCCTACCTGGTGCCGGGCATCAGTCTGGTGTTGTTGCTGGCCGGCATTGCCATGGACTACTACGAGGTCGGTTTTTTCAGCGGCTTCGTGCGGCCGCTCTGGTTTGGGGTGGCCTACCTGCTGGTGGGCTGGAAGGTGCTGCGCTCCGCCGTGCTGAGCATTCCTTCAGGCAACATCTTCAACGAGTTTCTGCTCATGAGCATTGCCACCATTGGGGCTTTTGCCATTGGCGAATACGCCGAGGGCGTGGCCGTGATGCTGTTTTACACCGTGGGCGAGCTGTTTCAGGACGCGGCCCTGAACCGGGCCAAGCGCAGCATCAAGGCCCTGCTCGAAATTCAGGCCACCGAAGTGGGCGTGCTGCGCGACGGGCAGCGCCTGGTGCTCGACCCCAAAGCCGTGGCCGTGGGCGACGTTATTGAGGTGCGGCCCGGTGAGAAAGTGGCGCTGGATGGCACGCTGCTTTCGGCGCGCGCCACCTTCAACACGGCTGCCCTCACCGGCGAGTCGGTGCCCCAGACCAAGCAGCAGGGCGACGTGGTGCTGGCCGGCATGATAAACCAGGACACCCTGAGCCAGATTACCGTCACGGCCGGCTACCGGGACACCAAGCTGAGCAAGATTCTGGCGCTGGTGCAGGACGCCGTGGGCCGCAAGGCCAAAACCCAGCAGTTCATCACCAAGTTTGCCCGCATCTACACGCCCATTGTGGTGGGCCTGGCCGTACTGCTCACGCTGTTGCCCTACTTTTTTGTAGACGACTACGTGTTCCGCGACTGGCTCTACCGGGCGCTGGTGTTTCTGGTTATTTCCTGTCCCTGTGCGCTGGTTATCAGCATTCCGCTGGGCTATTTCGGCGGCATTGGGGCGGCTTCCCGGGTGGGCGTGCTCTTCAAAGGCTCGAATTTCCTGGACGTGATGCGCGAGATTGACACCGTGGTAATGGACAAGACCGGCACCCTCACCAAGGGCGTGTTTGCCGTGCAGCAGGTGGTGGCCGCCTCCGGCCCTACCGGGGCTACCCAGGATGCAGCCCGCTTCACAGCCCTGGCCGCGGCGCTCGAAGCCAAATCCACCCACCCCATTGCTAAGGCGGTGGTGGAGCATGCGGGCGGCAGCGGCACCAACCTGGCCGTGGAAAACGTGGAGGAAATAGCCGGCCACGGCCTGCGTGGCCGCGTAGACGGCCACGACCTGCTGGCCGGCAACGCCAAGCTGCTCACCAGATTCAGCGTGGCCTACCCGGCCGAGGTGGACCAGGTGACCGACAGCATTGTGGTAGTAGCCGTGGACGGACAATACGCCGGCTACCTCACCGTGGCCGACGAGCTGAAGGAAGACGCCGCCCAGGCCGTGCAGGAGCTCCGGGCGCAGGGCATCGGCACGGTGGTAATGCTATCCGGCGACAAGGACACCATTGTGCAGCGCGTGGCCCGGCAGCTGGGCATTACGGAGGCCTACGGCGGGCTGCTGCCTGAAGACAAAGCCGCGCACGTGGAGCGCCTCAAAGCCGCCGGGCACCGCCTGGCCTTCGTGGGCGACGGCGTGAACGACGCCCCCGTAATAGCCCTGGCCGACGTGGGCATCGCCATGGGCGGCCTGGGCTCCGATGCCACCATCGAAACCGCCGACGTGGTCATTCAAACCGACCACCCCAGCAAAATTGCCACCGCCCGCCGCATCGCCAAAGCCACCCACCGGGTAGTTTGGCAGAACATCTGGCTGGCCTTCCTCGTGAAAGCCGCCGTGCTGGCCCTCGGTGCCGGCGGCCTGGCCACCATGTGGGAAGCAGTATTCGCCGATGTAGGCGTGGCCCTGCTGGCCATCCTGAACGCCGTGCGCATTCAGCGCATGGACTTCAGCAGCCCGCCCGCGCCTAATAGCTAAACCAGCTGTTGGTATCCATCCTGCTCGCTTATCCAGTAGGCGGCGGTGCCAATAACGGCCTGCAAAGCCTGACCTGGGCAAGGGCAGCCACGTTTTCAAGCTCGCTGAAGGCGCGTTTAATGAAATTGCAGTCGGGTGAGGAGGGCGGCAGGTACGGCAGGCGCGGGCCACAGGCGTTGACCGCCCCTGCCAGCCCGGCTACTTGTTGGGCCGACTGGTTTTCGAGCACTGCCATGTCACCGGGCCGCAGCATCAGACCCAGCACCTGGCGCAGGCAGGCGATAAAGATGTCGCTGTTGACGGCGCCGCTCACGGCAATGGCTGCCTGTATCTGTCCGGTCCCAGCACAGCCAGGAGCGCGCCAATGCCTGCCCACGCTGCGCTGAGGAATGCCGTAAATTAAATAGCTGCTTGGATGCTCTTTTCTGGTTGACCTTGCAAGGCCCCACCCAAACTTGTTGGGCGTTGCCATACTTGAACAACAATATTGCCCCATCGAACCTTATTAAATGGAATTTCAATCTTGCCCCTGGCACGAGTTTGAGTATGCGGCCGCGCAGTTCTGCGAGGAATCGCTCTGCGGTTGGGTGCGGCAGCCTGGCAATACGGTTTCCAACCTGGGCTTTCTGGTGGTGGCTTACCTGATATTTCGGCACGCTGGAAAACACAACGCGCGGCACCTCATTCCCCTGGCTTACATTTCCATTGCCACGGGCCTGGGGTCTGCTTTCTTCCACGCTTCGGAAACCTGGGTCGGGGGCATTATCGACTTCTCGACTATTTACCTGGGCTCGGCTTTCATGTTTGCCATGAACGTGCGGCGACTCACAAATTGGGGCAAGCCGGCTATTGTGCTGGTATACTGGGTGTTCTTTCTGGGGTTCTTCGGCCTGCTGTTTTGGGACCGGGACCTGGCCCGTACGTCGTACGCGCTGCAAAGCGTGCTGTGCTGCATCGTGCTGGAAGCCATTCTATTTTTTCGGCAAGACTACCGCCCCTCCTACCGCTGGTTCTGGGCTTTTTGGGGTTCGTTCCTGCTCGGCTACGGACTGTGGCTTCTCGATGTCAAGCACATAGTGTGCGACCCTACAAACCACTGGGTGTCGGGCCACGCCCTGTGGCACTGGCTGGACGCCCTGGCCTTGTACTGCGTTTACCGCTTTTACACCGGCATTCCGGTGCTGCGCTTTTCCCCGCAACCCTTGGTCACTGACGCAGGCAAGCGGGGCTGATTCAGAAGCTGGCCTTTCCCCAGCACTCTGGCAGACACACTTTGTTGCGTGTCTGCCTACCGTTCGTTTTCTCCCGTTCAACGCTCATGCCTCATGAAAATGCGGCCGAATGAATTCGGGCCAAATGAATAACCGGAAGATGAATCCCGCTGTGAGTCTTCCGAAGGCTGCGCCAGCTCCTGCATTTACATAACTACTGACTACTACCCGAGATTTCATGTCGAATTCCCTGAAACCCGTCAAGAGCAATTCGCAGCTGGTCCGGGGCTTGTATTCCGCCCGCACCCGCCTTTACGACGGATTTATTCGCGTGCTTCGCTACCCACAGGGTCTTCAGCGTTTTTTTGAGCAGGCGGATATGCTGCGTCCTCACCTGAAAATCCTCGATGCGGGCTGCGGAACCGGAGCGACAACACTGGCGCTGCACGCGGCCCTGGAGGCGCGCCACCTGCTACCGGCCCACTTCTCTGCCTTCGATCTGACCCCGCTTATGCTCAGCCGGTTTCGGGAGAAGCTGGTCCGGCGTCCGGTTCCCCATTTGGAAATGGTGGCCGCCGATGTGCTCGCCCTCGACCAACTCCCTGCTACCTGGCATGAATACGACCTCATCGTTTCGGCGGCCATGCTGGAGTACCTGCCGAAAGCCCGGCTGGTGGAGGCCCTGGCGGGCCTGCGCCGTCGGCTCAAGCCCGACGGCACCTTCGTGCTCTTTATCAGCCAGCAGTCCATCTGGATGAACTGGCTCATCCGGCGCTGGTGGCATGCCAATCTGTACACCCGAGCTGAGCTGGAAGCCGTGTTGGAACAGGCGGGGTTTACAACGCGGCACTTTGCCAAGTTCCCTGCCCCCTACAGCTACCTCAACTGGTGGGGCCACGTAGTAATTGCCCGATGCTGACACCACTTGACTCGTGATGAATGAATACCAGCTTGCGTAGCGTATTGCCGCTGCTTGAAGAATTTAGCTAGCTTATCCCCTCCTGTTTACGCACGCGCAGGCTCACCGCGCACATCACCTCTTTGGAGAGCTGCCCGGCTCCAGCAGCCTGCTCAGCTACATCACGCGCTGCCGGCGGGTGTACCAGAAGCCGCCTACCGGGTACGTTCAGCCGTAGAAGCCGTGGCCTGTTGCGCATTGGCAAGCGGCGGCCGCGCTTTCCTCCCCGAAACCCTCGCTATGTTCGAAGATTTCCCCAACCTGCACCCGCTGGTGGTGCATTTCCCCATCGTTCTCCTCCTGCTCGGCGCGGCCCTGCAGGCAGTGCTTGTGTACAAGGTCTGGCCCCCGGTGAAGTGGATAACCATTGGGGTGATGGCCGGGGGCTTCGCGGGGGCGCTGGCCGCCAGCACCGTGTTTCACGCTCTGCCCGTGGGCCTGGCGCCCCGGGCGGCGGCCGTATATGCGTCCCACGAGCAATTCGCCGGCTACACGCTGTGGCTGTCTGGCATCACGCTGCTGCTGGCCGGCATCGGCAAGTACTTCCGGATTGAGCGGCGGGCCTACGAAGTGCTGGTGCTGGTTTCGGCCGTGGCCACGGCCGGCGTGCTGTCGGTGGCCGGTCACCGCGGGGCGCAGCTCATCTACGTAGAGGGCGTGGGGCCACAGGGCCGCCTGCTGGATAAAAGCCACGGCCACGGAGGGGAGGAACCCCTGCCGGGCATGGACATGGAAGCAGATGGGCACGTGGCGGCGGAAGGTGCGGAGGGACAACAGAACGACTCACCAACAGCTTCAGGCCGACAAGCACCCCTGGAAATGCCTGCTTCCCAGGAAATGCCGGGCATGGACATGAGCGGCAACAATTCCCCCAGGCAGGGCAGCAGCACTGCCCCCGGCCAGATGGGCGACATGGACATGAGCGGCTCTCAGCCCGCTCGTCCGGCCCGGTCCGCCTCGCCGGCGGGGGCCGTGCCCGACATGCCCGGCATGAAGATGCCGTCCTCAAAAGGCACCCAACCAATGCCGGCTGGCATGGATATGAGCCGCCCGACCAAACCAAAGCAGCTGCAGATGCAGATGGAGGCCATGCCCGAAATGGAGAACATGCCGGGTAGGAATAAGCCGGCAGCCGGCGCGAAAAAACCGGCCAAGGACAAATCCGGAATGGAGGGCATGGGCAACATGACGGATATGCCCGGCATGCCGGCACCAAGCCCCAGGCAGCCAACCCAAGCCAGGCCGCCGATGGGCAACATGCAGGACATGCCCGGCATGGAAAAAGGACAGGCCATGCCCACGATGCCGGGTATGAGCATGCCGGCCAACCCGATGGACCGGTTCCGCTTTGAGGACAACAACCCCGCCCGCAACCAACCCAAGACCGACAAACAATAGCGTACCGATGAGACTATTTGCCCTTCTGCTCTTTTTGTTCGGTTCGCTACTGCTGGCTGCCCAGACGCCCCAGCACCAGGCCATGCCCAAGGCCGGGAATGCCAACGGCCCCGCCACCCCGCCCCCCGACCAGGACCTGCGCGGCCACGTGGTGAGGCCCCGGGCCAGCCACGCCGGCAAGCGCGTGGAGTACGACCTGTACGTGGACGAGCGCACGGTGAACTTCACCGGCAAGACCCGCCTGGCCATTGCCATCAACGGCCAGATTCCGGCCCCCACGCTGCGCTTTACCGAGGGCGACACGGCCATCATCCGGGTGCACAACCAGATGAGCGTGGAAACCAGCATCCACTGGCACGGCCTGCTGCTGCCCAACCAGGAGGACGGCGTGCCCTACCTCAACACGGCCCCCATCGAGCCGGGCACTACCCACACGTTTACCTTTCCCCTGATTCAGAGCGGCACCTACTGGTACCACTCCCACACCATGCTGCAGGAGCAGAGCGGGCTCTACGGCTCCATCGTCATCCAGCCCAACGCCGTGAAGTACGAGCTCAAGGAGTACGTGCTGGTGCTTTCCGACTGGACCGACCACCCGCCCAAGGAGGTGCTGCGCTACCTCAAGCGGGCCGGCGAGTGGTTTGCCGTGCAGAAAGGCGCCACCCAGAGCTACGGCGAGGCCATTGCCGCCGGCTACTTCAAAGACAAGGTGAAGCAGGAATGGGGCCGCATGCCGGCCATGGACATCACCGACATCTACTACAACAAGTTTTTGACCAACGGCCGGGAAAAGGGCTATTTCAAGGACGCCAAACCGGGGGAGGTGGTGCGCCTGCGCATCATCAACGGCAGCGCTTCTTCCTACTTCTACCTGCAGTACGCCGGCGGGCCCATGCAGGTGGTGGCGGCCGATGGCATCAACGTGGAGCCCTTTCCGGTGTCGAAGCTCGAAATTGCCACGGCCGAAACCTACGACCTGCTCATCACCATTCCGCCCGCGGGCGCGGCCGAGCTGCGGGCCACCGCCAACGACATCACCGGCTACACTTCCAGCTATTTCGGGGCCGGCGAGCCGCTGAAAGCGCCCGACCTGCCGCGCATCAACTACTTTCAGATGATGCGCGAAATGGGCAGCATGGGCAACATGGCCGGCATGGACATGGGCGGCAACGGCCAACTGGACCCCAACGGCAAGGGCATGAAAGGCATGAAGGGCATGAACATGCAAGGGAGCAGCGGGGGCGATATGCCGGGCATGGACATGAAGGACCAGCAGCCGAATCAGGCCCCGGCCATGCCGGGCATGAACATGCAAAACGGCACCCTGCCCGCCAGCACAACGCCCTCGCCGCAAACCCGGCCGATGAACGAGCAGGAGAAGGGCGGCAAGAGCATGGGCAGCATGCAGGACCAGGGCGGCGGCATGGCCGGCATGAGCATGGGCGGCGGCATGGCCGGCATGAGCATGGGCGGCAGCGGCGGCGACTTCACCTACAACCAGCTGCGGGCCCTCAACCCGACCACGCTGGACTCCTCCCGGCAGTGGCGCGACATCCGGCTCACGCTCACCGGCAACATGCGGCGCTACCTCTGGTCGTTCGACAACAAGACCCTGTCGGAGGCCGACAAAATCCCGATTCGCCGGGGCGAGAACGTGCGCATGACCTTCACCAACCTGACCATGATGCGCCACCCCCTGCACCTGCACGGGCACTTTTTCCGCCTGGTCAACGCCCAGGGCGCCTACTCGCCCATGAAGCACACCTTCGACATACCGTCGATGGGTACGGTCACCATCGAGTTTGAAGCGAATGAGACGCAGGACTGGTTTTTTCACTGCCACATCCTCTACCACATGATGTCCGGCATGGCCCGTGTCATCAGCTACGATGCCAGCCCGCAGAACGAGTTTGCCAAAACCGGCTACCAGGTGCTCAAGCGCGAGGACAACGCCGTGTACCCGTGGGCTGATTTGGCCGTGCATTCGCAGGGGGCCTATCTGGAAGCCAACCTCTCCAACAACCGCAACGCGCTGGAATTTGAGGGCCGGGTGAACTACCAAGGCAACTACGAAACCGAAACCCACCTGCTGCGCTACCTCGACAAGCAGCAGCTGTGGGCCGGCTTCGTGGGCTTCGACTTCCGCGACAACAAAACCCTGCGTTCGGCCGCCGATGCCGAAGGCGGCAACCGCCGCACGCTGGAGAACAACCGCAACTTCCGCCGCCAGGCCGAATTCGGCCTGTATTACCTGCTGCCGATGCTGGTGCGCGCCGAGCTGCGCACCGACCTGACCGGCCAGCTGCGCCTGCGCCTGGAGCGCCGCGACCTGCCGCTAAGCAACAACGTGTTCATGGACATCAGCGGCAACACCGACAAGGAATTCTCCCTCGGCTTCCGCTACATGGTCGGCAAATACGCCTCCCTGAGCACCAACTACGACAACCAGTACGGCTGGGGCGCGGGTCTCACATTCCACTATTAGGCCACCTTTCCGAGCGTGTTGCCGGCACACGCTTTTTGCCCAACCTACTCGAAACCTACTCGAACTCCTTACGGCCCAATAGCTTCTGCACCCAGTCGGCCAGCCCCCGAATACGGGAGTTGACGTAACACTCCTGACAGTAGCGGAAAGACCACAGGCAATCAACCGTATCCGTGAACAGGTGGAAAAGCACCCCCACGGCAACCACTTGCGTCGCCGGCAGCAGGAGCATCAGCACATACACCGGGATGGCATAAAAAGAGTGCAGCGGATGAAACCCCACGCTGCAGCGCAGCGGGTCGATGACGGGCGTGGCCAGCAGGTGGTCTAAGTCGATGAGCATCGTGGCCAACATAACCAGGTAGGCGGCCTGCCACATCACGGGGAAAAACACCAGCGCCAATACGGCTGGAAACACAAAGTGCAGGCCGTAATGCACGAGCGTTTTGGCGCTCAATAATTTGGGGGCGGATGGCCGGGGTACCTCACGCTGAGGCATCAGTTGGGTTGAGCTGGTCGCGGTATCGGCAGTGGTTGCTACCGGATAACTTCCAGCCGATTGGTTGGCCCGTTGCTTCTTGCCTGATAGCCTGTGATTTAGTGAGTCTGCGACCCGGAGCCGCGCCGGCGGCTTTACCGGCGGCCTGTGCGAGGTGGCGGCCAATTCGTGGGCAGGGCGGGCCGTCGCCGTGTCGGAGCGCGGTAGTGGCCGCGCAGGGTAGGAATAGCTGGCAGCGGCAAACCGGGGCACTACAGCGGCTGACCGGCAACCGGCCAGCAGCAGCACCAGGCCGGCGGCGATACAGCTCAGGAGGCGGAAAACAGGCGAGAGAACCATGCGGGGTTATTACAACGGGCCGAAAAAGTACGTTTAAGTAGTTACGCAAAAGTAACCGTAGCAAAAAAGGCCGTCATGCTCATCTGGCGTCCGCGCAGCCGAAACATCTTTACCGCGCCGCCTGTCGTGCCTAATCTGGCGTACCGAAGGAAGCATCCTTCCCACCGCCTGTCATGCCTAATCTGGCGTACCAAAGGAAGCATCCTCTCGCCGGAGAACGAATCGTTGCCGGGTAATAAGGTCCTTGGCTACGCCGACCTCCGGTTCGCAAGCTCAGGATGACAGATGGCGCGGTAGAGATGCTTCGACAAGCGGACGCCAGATGGAGCATAACGTTCTACCGCCAGCCCGCTCACTTCTGCGCTCACTTCCGCACGGCCCCACCGGCGCACGTAGCTATTCGCCCCGAAAGCCCCCACAACCGGGCTATCTTTGCCCCTACAACTACCCCTTCCCATACGCGGCGGGCCCTCGCTACTCTTCTACACCTCAATGGCCCCTGCTACTATCCGGCTGTATTTCGAAAATGCCGTCGGCCGCCTCTACGAGCACCCCGACGGCTACGCCCTCTTCCAATACAACGACGGCAAGCATACCCTGCCCGACCTGCAGGGCCTGTTTAGCCACCTGCGCAACGTGCTGGAACGCAACAACTGGCATCATTTCCTCACCGACCAGCGCCTGCTAACGCCCTTCTCGCCCGAGGAAGTTGCGTGGTGCGTGGACTTCTGGCGCGCCACCGCCGCCCGGCACCCGGCCGGGCTATACGGCGCCGTGGTCATGTCGCACAACGTGTTTACGCGCCTCGCCATGGGCCAGATTGTGCAGGAGGCCAACGGGGCGCCCATGTATTTCCGCCGCTTCGAAACCGAAGCCGAAGCCACGGCTTGGCTCGCGCAGGTGGGGTAGCCCCGTTGCCTTACAGCGCATACGCCTCCTGTTCCGGTACGTGGCGCAGTAGCGCCAGCTCGGCCAGCGACTCCAGCAGCGGCTGCACCTGCGCGGCGCGCACCTTGCCCGCGAAGCTGCCGGCCACGCCCGCCGCCGTGAGTGCCCCGCCCGTGCTGCCTTCCACTACCTCGCGCACGGCCCGCATCTGCTGGGCCAGGCCGGTGGGCCACTCGCGCCGCACGGTGGCCGTGGCCGCGCTGCCCCCTGCGTCGGGGGCCAGCCCCTGGCGCATGGAAAGCTGCTCGGGGGCCGTGCCCGCCGGGGCCTGGTAGGCGGGGCGCAGGTAGCGCACGGTGCCGGCGGCTTCTTCGGCCGCGCGCTGCTGGTTGAGCTGCACCAGCCGCGTGAGCAGCTCCGGCTCGGGGAGGGTGGGGGGCCAGCCGTAGGCGGCGGCTACGGCCGCGTCGAGTTGCCGGTGCAGCTCCAGTACCACGGCGGCGAGGCCATTTTCGTGGGTGGCTTGCTCCTTGGGCGTGAGGGGCAGCCCGGCGCGCAACTTCTCCACCACGTTGTAGAGGTCGGTGAGGGTGAGCGTGGGGTGTTGCGCCTGCTGGCGCTTGCGGTGGGCGTCGAGCTGTTCGGCCAGCTTGCGGATTTCCGCCTGTTGGGCTTCGGTGGCCGCAGGGAAGGGGAAGGGGTCGAATGTGCGCGTCTTTGCGTACACTGAGTCATTACCGACACCTAAGAAACTGCCAGTCGCAAGAGCCCAAGTGGTATGAATCCGACTTGACAAAACACCTAAACAATAGGCATCATCTAGCGCGAAGACTATCAGTTTATTGTCGGGTAAAATGTCAGTAGCTAAAAGCTGAAAGACACGGTGCTTAGAGGTTTCTACAGTTGCTATATAGCGCTGAGTGCCGCGCAGAGCATCGCGCAAGTCTGTTCTTGCACGCCGATGAAGCCACCAGTTATTTCTGAGTATTGCGTCGCGGTTTTGGTCACGCTCAGGCTTAACTCTTTCAACCAAACGCTGATAAACAAGCGGGTAATTAGTTAAAACCTCAGCCTCAGTAAGTCCAAACATATCAATGACCATAACGCCGCGTGGTTTGTCTGCCAAGTCGCGTCCGTTTCGATAAGGTCGGATATACTTATCCAAGCCAGCTATTTCACCAAGGCCTAGTTGGCGGGCTTCATCTTGGGTAATAATAAAGCCAGCTCCGCCAAGTTCAAAACCTCTGTTTGTTAATGCCGAATTAGCTTTCAAAGACTTGGCGCTATCCAAAGCAGCGCCAATTGACAAGTCCGAAAGAATCTGGCCCTGCTGTTCCTCAAAAGTCACTTCAGCGGCTTCTTCTCCTTCGGCTACGGCTTCCGTTTTCAGCACCAGCAGCTGGCCCGCGGACGCGGCGGTGGTGCGTTCGGCCACCGTCATGGCGATGCGCACGGCGGCGCCTTGGGCGGCATCCACCCAGGGGTGGTCGGGAATGGCGAAGGTGAGGGTGAGCGGGGCCGGGTCGCCTTCCAGGAAGGGCTGCATCACGCGGCGGTTGAAGGTTTGCTTGAGGCTGTTGGTGGTGATGAAGCCGAACCGCTCGGCGGGGCCGCGCAGTACGGCGGCGGCGGCATTGTACCACCAGTACATCACCAAATCGGCCGAGTCGGGCACCTTGCCTTTGTAGGCTATTCGCAGGGCCTCGGTGTAGCCATCCCCGAGGGCGTCGCGCATGCGGGCCGGCCCCACAAACGGCGGGTTGCCCACGATAAAATCGGCTTCGGGCCACTCGGCGGGCCGGGGGTTGGGGTAGTCGAGCACGGGCGTGCGGGCGGTTTCGTCGGGCACGGGCTGGCCGGTGGTGGGGTGCGGGCGAGTGGTGCCGTCCCAGCGGGTCACGGGCTGGCCGTGGGCGTCGAGGCGGGGCGTGGGCGCGTCGTGGCGCAGGGCGGCGTCCTGCTGGCGGATGTTGCGGTACTCATCGAGCAGCGGCTCGGCCAGCTGCGTGATGCCGTTGGTGCGCAGGTGCCACTGCAGGTAGCCGATTTTCAGCACCACGTCGGCAATGGCCGCCGCCCGCGGGTTCAGCTCCAGGCCCAGTAGCTGGCGCGGGCTCACGGTGGTGCCGCCGCCCAGGTCGAGCAGGCCCGTCTGCCCGTAGCTGTTGATGGCGGTCAGCACTTCGCCTTCCAGCCGCTTGAGGTGCTCCAGCGTCACGTACAGGAAGTTGCCCGAGCCGCAGGCCGGGTCCAGCACCCGCACCGACGTCAGCCGCCGCAGAAACGTCACCAGCTCCTCGCGGGCTTCTTTGGGCTTGTTCTCCTCCAGGCGCCGGGCGCTGGCCGCCTGCGCCGCCGCCCATTCCCGGCGCAGCGGCGCCACCACGGCCGGCACCACCAGCCGCTCCACGTAGCGGCGCGGGGTGTAGTGGGCGCCCAGGCTGTGCCGCTCCTTCGGGTCCAGCGCCCGTTCCAGCAGCGTCCCGAAGATGGCCGGCTCCACTTCGGCCCAGTCGGCCTTGGCCGCCTCGCGCAGCAAGGTCAGCTGGTCGGCGTTGAGGGGTAGGGCAGAGGCCTCGTGAAACAGCTGCCCGTTGAAGCGCCGCAGCTTGGCCCGCAGGTCCGGCGCAAAGCCGCCCTTGTCCATGGTGTGCCACAGGCTTTGCAGCGCGTCGGGCAGCAGGCCCCGCAGCTCCTCGGTAGCCGAATACGCCGCCAGCAGCCCCGAAAACGAGTCTTTCGGAATCAGGGCCACGTCCTCGGCAAACATCGTGAACAGGCAGCGCATCAGAAACTGCGCCACCGCGTCGGAGGCGTGGCCCGCCCGCTCCAGCTGCGCCGACAGCGCCGCCAGCTGCCCGGCCAGCTGCCGCGTCACCTGTGCCGCCCGCCGGCTGGGGTCCAGCGCCTGCGGGTCGGCAAACACCTGCGTGAGGCGGGCGCGCACCCGCTCGTCGGCCAGGTCGGCCGTGCGCAGCCGGTAGGTTTGCGAGTCGGGGAAGGGCACGTAGTTGTCGCCCACCCCGGCGAAGTTGCTGTACAGGTCGATGCAGTAGCCCACGTCTACCACCACCACAAACGGCGGCCGCGGCTCGGAGCCGGGCAGGGCGCGCACGTAGCCCAGCGCCTGCTGGCGGGCGGCTTCCATCATCTGGCCCCACTTGGCGGTGCCGCGCACGGCGTGGCCCTTGCGGCGCTTGTCGGCGGGCAGGCCCAGCTCGGCCTTGGCGGCGCGGGCCTGCTGGTCGGGGGTGTCGGTGCCCTGCTTGGTTTCGAGCACGAAGCAGCCGCGCTTGTAGAGGTCGATGCGGCCGGTGCTGCCCTTGCCGCCGCTGTTGCCAAAGGTCACGGCCCGTTCCAGCACGTAGGCATCCTGGGCGGGGTCGTCGGTGGTGGCATCGGGCCGGGCCACGCCCAGCAGGTCGCAGAGGTCGGTGAGAAACAGGCCGTAGTTGGCCCGCTCCGCGCCGCCGGATTTCAGCCAGCGGGTTTCAAAGTCGGTGTAGTGCACGTGGGGGAAGGATTCCTGGTGGAGTAGCGCGGCTTTCCGGAAAAGGCCGGCGGGTGGGTAGAGCGGCTAAGGTAGCGTTAGTTGCCAACGGTTGGCAAACAAGTGGCATCATTTGCCGGAAATCTGTCTTCCTGCCGACTGGTTTTACTCAGAAGACTTGTTCCTAAATACTGAAAAGTGCCCAGTTGGCGGTCATGCTGAGTATTGGCACAGAAGTAGCCATACTCGATTCGGACCTACTGGTCTGACCGCCCTAAGCGGTCTGACCGGTTGAAGCACCAGCAATTTCGGTCCGACGACAACCGGTCAGACCGCCTAGGGCGGTCAGACCAGAGCATACGCTTACTTCTGCACGAGTACTTAAGCGAAGTCGAACCGTCCTCCAAAAGCCATAGCTTTTCGCATCACTACCTGGTCACCCAAACGCAACAGCGCCGCTCCGACAGTTGTCGAAACGGCGCTGTTGTGTGGAATGGCGTATCGCAAACGGGTTTAATCTGCTTACTGCCGCATCAGGCGGCGCGTCACGCTACCCTCGGTGCTGGTCACTTTCAGCACGTACACACCGGTGGCAAGCGTGGTCAAATCCAGCTCGCCCGTGGCCGCGCTGGCGGTCAGCGTGCCGGTCAGCACTACCTGGCCCAGGGCGTTATACACCGCCAGTTGGGCCCGCGAGTGGCGGCCGCTCAGCGTCACCGTCAGGCGCCCCGTGGTGGGGTTGGGGAATACCGTGAGATTGGCAGCGGCCAAGCCGGTGCGGGCCGCCGTCACCACCACCACCACTGCCACCGGGGCCGAAGGCAGCGAAGCGCAGCCCGTGGCGTTGGTCACCACCACGGTGTAGCTGCCGCTCTGAGTGGCGGTGTAGGTTGCGTTTGTGGCGCCGGCTACTGCCACCCCGTTCAGGTAGAACTGGTACGTGGCGCCCGGCGCGGCCGAGGCCGTGAGCAGCGTTCCGCTGCTTGTGAGCGTGGGCTGTGCCGGCAGTGCGTTGATGGTGAGCGTGGCCGTGGCCGTGGCCGAAGCTGCCGCGCAGCCTCCGCCACCTGCTACCGTATTGGTCACGGCGTAAGTACCGGGCTGGCTTTGGCTCAAATCGATGGTGCCCGTGGTTGCGTTCAGGCTCAGCCCGGTGGTGGACGTGAACGTGCCCGCGGCGCCACCCGTGGCCAACGTAGCGGCAGTTGTTCCGGTGGCGCAGTAGCTGCTGCTGGCGTAGCTAAACGTGGCCACGGCCGGAGCCGTGATGGTCACGCTGGCCGTGCTTGTGCTTGGGCACGGCCCGCCCACGCTGTAGGTCACCGTGTAGGTACCCGACGTGCTGGCCGCCAGGTTGATGGCACCGGTGCTGGCGTTGCTGCTCAGGCCCGCGGGAGCCGACGTGAAGGCGCCGCCCCCTGTGCCCGTGATGGTGGGCGTGGGCGTGGTGCCGCTGTTCTGGCAATACGCCCCCGCGCTGTAGGAGAAGGTAGCCGTGGTTTGCGGGTTCACCGTTACGGTGGTAGGGGCCGAGGTGCTGGCACAGCCCCCCGGATTGGTGATGACCACGCTGTAGCTGCCCCCCGCCGAGGCCGTGAACGTCGCATTCGTAGCGCCGGCCACGGGCTGGCCGTTGTTCAGAAACTGGTAGGTAGCGCCGGCGGCCCCGCCGCTGGCGGTAAGCACCACGCTGCCGCCCTGGCAGAAGGTGGTGGCCCCGCCGGCCACCAGCGTGGCCACGGGCTGGGCCGTGAGCACCACCGAAGTGGTGGCCGACACAGCCGCGCAGCCATTGGCAGCGGCCACCGTGTTGGTCACGGTGTAGGAGCCGGGCTGGCTTTGGCTCAAATCAATGGCCCCGGTGCCGGCGTTCAAGCTCAGGCCCGCCGGGCTAGCCGAATAGGTGCCGGCCGTGGCGCCAGTGGCCGCAGTTGGCGTGAGCGTGCCGGTGGTACCGGCGCAGCGGCTGCCGCCCGCGTAGCTGAAGCCCGCCGTCGGGGCGGCCGTAATGGTAATGTTGGCCGAGGCAGTGCCGGGGCAGCTGCCGCCGCTGGTATAGGCCACGCTATAGGTGCCGGGCTGGCTCTGCGCCAGGGCAATAGTGCCCGTGGTGGTGTTCAGACTCAGGCCCGCGGTGGAGGAGAACGTGCCGCCCGTGGGCGTAACCGTAGCCGTGGGGTTGGTTGCGCCGCTCTGGCAGTAGCTGGCAGCCGGGTAGTTAATGGTGGCCACGGTGGGCTGCGTCACGGTCACCGTCACGGCGTTGGACGTGGACGAGCACGTGGCCGGGTTATCAACCACCACGGTGTAGCTGCCGCTGGTCGTGGCCGAGTAGGTGGCGTTAGTGGCGCCGGGAATCTGGTTGCCGTCCTTCAAAAACTGGTAGGTGTAGCCGCTGGCTCCTGTGCCGCTCACGTTGGCCGAGAGCAGCACCGAGCCGCCCTGGCAAAAGGTGGTGGGCGTGTTCGTGCTCAGGTTCACCACGTTCTGCGGCTGCACCTGAATTTGAATAGAAGAGGAAATCGCAGAGCACCCGGCCGCGTCGGTCACCCGCACGGAGTAGCTGCCGCTGGTCGTGACGAGAGACGAATACACCTGGCTCGTGGCTCCGGCAATGTTGATGCCGTTGCGCAGAAACTGGTAGGTGAAGTTGCCGCTCGGCCCCGCCACCAGGTAAATGGTGCCCTGCTGGCAAAACCGCGTCGGCCCCTGCGAGTTGATGGTGGCCGTGGGCGGCTGGTTCACCGTCACGGTGGCTACCGTGGAAGTCACTGCGGGGTTGGCGCCGTTCTGCACCACGGCCCGAAAGCTGGTGGTGGTTTGCAGGTTGGAAAACGTGTAGGTCGGGGCGGTATTGGCGATGTCGACGTAGCCGCTGCCATTGTCCGCCTGGTACTTCAGAATGGAGCCCGTGAAGCCCGTGAGCGTGAGGGTGCCGGAGTTGAAGCCGGAGCACACCGTGCTGGTGGCCGGGCTCAGCGTGCCGCCATCGGGACCCGGCGACTGCGCCAGGACTTGGCTGGGCAACCAGCAAGCGGCCAGCAGCCAGAGCCATGCCATTGGGCGATACCACTCTTTCAGCGAGCGGTTTGAGCGTAGGGGTGTCGTCATAAAAGAAAAAAAGTGTGAGAAATTGGGATTGGATGAAAGCGGTGAGACCGTAGACATGCCCTGAACCGTAGAGTTTAATTCGGGCCTGCCCGAATGCGCTAAACTAGTCGATAAGAAGCAGTTATTAGCACTCCCTAGCCCAAGCCAGTGCACAAGGCTAGCGGCCCAACATGATGCGAACATGATAACCCGCCACCGCGCGGCTACCTGCTAGGCAAAGCAGCCGGAAAAGTAAGCAGAAACGAGGTACCCAGCCCTTCGATGGAGTTCACGTCAATTTCCACGCCGTGCAGGTCGGCAATGGTGCGGGCAATGCTCAGCCCGAGCCCGTAGCTGTCCGGGTCGGTGGTCGCACCCTTGTCGAAGCGGTGAAACAAGTGCGGCAGTTGCGCCTTGGCAATGCCGTGGCCCGTGTCGCGCACCTCCAGCACGTAGCCCGCCCCGGCCGGCGCGGGCCGGCCCAACACGTAGATGAGCCCACCCTCGCGGTTGTACTTGATGGCGTTGCTCACCAGGTTGAATACGAGCGTGAACAGCAGCCCGCGGTTGCAGTTACGCACCGTGAAATCGGGTTCCACGGCGTGCGTAAGCGTGAGGTGCAGCACTTCCAGCCGGTCCTGCACTTCCTCGCACACCTCAGTCACCAGCCCGGCCAGCGACACGGTGTCGGTGCGCACAAACTGGTCGTTCTCAATTTTGGATATCATCAGCAAGGACTTAATGATGGTGCGCAGCCGGTACACGGTGCGCTGCGACTCCACGACCCGCATCAGGTTCTCGTCCGACAGGCCTTCGTCGGCCAGCATGTTGTCGAAGCGGTACTGCAGGGCGGCCAGCGGTGTGAGCAGCTCGTGCGAGGCGTCGGCAATAAACTTCCGCTCCTTGGTGAAGGAGGCCTGAATGGTGCTCATCATCTCGCGCAGGCTCTCGTCGAGGTAGCGGAAATCATCGGTGCTGGTTTCGATGGGGTCGAAGACGAAGGCCGGCGGGTAGTGGCTGTTTTTGAGCCGCTTCTGGATGATGGTGTAAAATGGGGCCAGCAGGTAGCGAAAAAAGGCCAGGTCGGCGAGCGTGGTGAGGGCCACGGCCACCAGCAGCATGTACAGGGCGTAGCGGCGGAAGTTGCGCTCCGTTTCGCCGATGCTGCCCGTGCTGCGCCCGATTTCGAGCAGGTAGTTTTGCCGGCCCTCAGCAAACGAGTAGCTCAGCACCCGGTATTCGACAATTTCGTCCTCCACGGCCCGCTTCGAGTCCTCGATGACGTCAATCTTTGGCCCCGGCACAATGGCTTCAATGGAGATAAATTCCTCCTTGAGCAGGTTGTAGCTGCCGTAGGACGACTGCTCGCCATCGATAAAAGCCGAGATGCCGTTGCGGCGAATCAGCTTCAGCACTTTCTCTTTTTTCTGGCCCAGCCGCTGGTCGGTGCTCAGCAGGGCCAGCCGGCTCATCACCGGCGGCAGGCCCAGCACCAGCAGCAGCAGAATGGCCACGCGGGAACCGGCGTTGAAGAGGGAGAATTTGGTGCTGAGCTTCAAGAAAATGAGTTGAAATAAGGAAGAACGTCATGTCGAGCGCAGCCGAGACATGACGTTCTTAATTTGTGTATTCATCCCCGCCTCACACCCGCACGCGGTAGCCGAGGCCGCGCACGGTTTCGAGCCAGTCGGTATCGGCGTGCTGGCCCAGCTTTTTGCGCAGGTTTTTGATGTGGGCGTCAATATAGTTGGAATCAAAGCCCGCTTCGGAGAGATTGCCCCAGATGTGCTCGGTGAGCTGCAGGCGCGTCAGCACTCGGTTTTTATTGAGCACCAGGTAGCTCAGCACGTCGTATTCCTTCACCGAAAGGCCCACCTCCTGGCCCGCATGCAGTAGCCGGCGGTTTTGCAGGTCGAGGGAAAACGCGCCCACCGGCACCGTGGGCTTGTGCAGCCCAAAGCGGCGGCGCGTGATGGCGTGCATGCGGGCCAGCAGCTCGGGCAGCGAAAAGGGCTTGGCCAGGTAGTCATCGGCCCCCAGCTCCAGCCCGCCGATGCGGTCCTCCACGGCCGAACGGGCGGTGAGGATGATGACGGCCGCCGCCAGCTCGTTCTGCTTGGCTTCGGCCAGCACGTCCAGCCCGTCGCCGTCGGGTAGGCCCAGGTCCAGCAGCACGAAATCGAAGGGCGTGTCGGCCAGCTGCCAGCGGGCCTCGGCAGCGGTGCGGGCCACGGTGCAGGCAAAATTCTGGTTGTGCAGGAAGATGCCCAGCTCGCGGGCCAGCGTGCGCTCATCCTCAACGATTAAAACGGTCATGCGCGGTGCCGGAAAAAGAGGCTATAGGTTCAGCGACAGGCTGCTGGTGAAGTAGGAGCGCGCCCCCGACACGTCGTCGGGCAGCAGGTTTACGGGCACGGCGTAGCGCCAGGCCACCTGCACCGATACGGCGCCCAGCGAGTAGGTCACGGGCAGGCGCAGCTCGTAGTTGAGCACCTGGAGGCGGGTGGTGGTCGTTACAGTGGTGGTGGTGCCGCCGTTGCCCCGGCCGGGGCCTTTGCCCTTGCCCCGCCCAATTTGCTGCTGCAAGCTGGTTTCGGCAAAGCGCTGCGTACCGGCCGTCACGCTCACGCGCGGCTCGATGGCTAGGTAGCCCTTGGGCGTAAATACTTCCTCAAACTCGAAATTGCGGGAGTTGTCGAGCACAAAGAAAAAGTCGCTGGTGTCGCCGAATAGGTAGGCCGCGTTCAGCCGCGAGTATACGTAGCCCCAGTCCCAGCCCAGGTAGCCATCAACCGAGTTGTTGACGCTGGACTTCACCAGCGGGCTATTGGCCGCAAACAGGAAGCGCGAATAGCTCACCGAAGCGTCTACTTGCTTCGACAAGTCGAAGTCCCAGCCCGCCGACAGGTCCGTTTCGTCCACGAAGCTGCTGGTGCCGAACAAGTCGTAGCTCACGGCCGATCCCCACACGCCAAACTTGCTTTTGTAGGTGAGCTCGCCAGCCAGGTAAGGGTAGCGGGTGGTTTGGGTGCGCCCGAAGAACGAGGAGTTGCTGCCGTAGTTGAGCGCCGCCGTGAAGCCGCCGTGCCGGGCCACGCTGTCGGCGCCCACGGCCGGGCTGCCCGTGGGCTGGCCGCTGCCCACAGCCTGTCCGGCGGCCGGCCGGCTGCCGAGCAGCCACCCCAT
>NZ_MDZC01000048.1 GCF_001816165.1 Hymenobacter glacialis | reverse complement strand
GAACAGGTGGAAACTCTTCAGCAGATTATAGCTAAAGCCCAGGATGAGGGTCTTAATCCTAAGGAATACCAGGTTAAGGACTTAAAAAAAATGCTGGCTTGGAGAGGGGGTCAGGGGGTGAGGTTACGCCGGGGGCGGTATCTGGCACCTCCTGCCCAAAATGCGCGTCATAAATCCCGCTCACCAGCCCCAGCTCCGCGTGCCGCCCACTCACCGCCTCGAAAAACGAGTTGTTGAAAACCACAATCTCCCGCGCCGACCGGTAGTTCATCTGCAAGGCCCGGGCCTGCAGAGCGGGGTCCAGCGTTTCGTAGCGCAGCCGCAGCAGCTCGCGCATTTCTTCGTCGCGGGCTCGTGCTACCAGCGCGGCCGTATTGCCCTGGTGCAGCCGCAGAATTTGCTCCATCTCCCCGCCGCGCCACCGGTAAATGGCCTGCTTGGCATCGCCCACGGCCAGGCTGGAATGCCCGTTGGCCAGCGTGTTTTCCACCAGCGGCAGCAGGTTGTTCCATTGCAGCACCGAGGTATCCTGGAATTCGTCAATCAGAATGTGCTCGTACCGCTCGCCCAACCGCTCGTACAAAAACGGAACCGGCTCGGTGAGCACAATGCTGGCAATGCGCCGGTTAAACTCCGAAATCAGCACCACGTTGCGCTCCAGGCTGATTTGCTCCACCAGCTTGTTCAACTCGCTCAGCAGCGAGACATGAAACAGGTACGGCTGCATGGCCGTGAGCAGCGTGTAGTTCGGCAAATACTCGGTGCGCATTTTATCCAGCGTGGCCATTAGGGCCGTCAGTGGCTCGCGCACTGCATCCACGCGGGCCTTGTCGGCGGGCGATTTTATTTTTCCGCCGTGCCATTTATCCTCGTTCAGGGTTTTGCGCACGTAGCTGTTTGGCCCGCCATCGGCTTGCAGCAGCGCCACGCCTTTCTGCACGTATTGGCCGATGCCTGTTTTGCCATAGTACAGGTCGTCCACGCGCACGTCGGCCTGCTCCAGAATGGCCGCGCCCACCTCCTGCGTCTGCGCAAAGGCTGCCTCAATTTCGCCCCGGCGCGTCCGTATCTGCTTGTCCAGCCGCCGGAAATCGGCCAGGCTCAGCTTGCCCAGTTGCGCCACCGCCTCCTGCACCGTCTCATTAAATAGCACCCGCCCGAAGCCCGCCAGCTCCTCCGGCAGCCGGCTCCAGCTTTTGCCTTCCTCGGCCTGCCCCAGCGCGTATTCCGCCAGCGTCTGCGAGAGCAGCTTGCTGTTAGGGTCGCGGTTCACCTTGTCCAGCAGCGCCGCCACGGCGCTTTGCAGCACCGCATCGGTATCCAGCTCCACCTCAAACGTGGCCGGCAGCCCCAACTCCCGGGTAAACGCTGTCACAATCCGTTGCACGAAGGAGTCAATCGTGCTCACTCCAAAATCGGCATAATGGTACAGCACCAGTCGGAACGTGGCCGCTGCCCGCCGCTGCACCTCGGCCGTGGGCAGTTTCAGTTCCGCCGCCACCTCAGCCAGCAGGCCATCTGTTTTGCCCACCTTCGGGTAAGCAAAGTCCCGCAGCGCATCCACAATGCGGTGCTTCATTTCCCCCGCCGCATCGTTGGTGAACGTAATGGCCAGCACCCGCTTAAAGTACGCCGGGTCATCGGCCCCCAGCGCCAGCAGCAGGTATTCTTTCGTTAGTTGGTAGGTCTTGCCGGAGCCAGCGGAAGAGGAGTAGATGCGGAAGGAAGCAGGCATGTATATTTGAGAGAAGGATTTGCGTCCAATAAATTTTAGAAGAAAATGGAAAATAACGATAGATACTCTGCGGTCGAAATATTTGAGATATTTAAAGAGGAGCATCGATTGTGCAGCCCATTGGACTTCATGGCAGATTCCACATATGAGCTTACACCTAATTCTCTGATTTGGGAATGGAGAGAAGCAAGAGACTTATTAGGATGGGAAAAGCTGTCGGCTTACCTGAATAAGGAGTTCAGAATTGACGTTTTAAAAAGTGAGTGGCAAGTATGCTTCGAGCCTGATGATGTCAGAACAATTATGGACGTATGCAACATGATAGCATATAGAGCAACAAGACACGTCTACCCCAAGCGGAGGCTATTGGGTCAAGAGTGTCTAACCGCATCAGTGTTCCTCGGCATTAAGCAAAACCTACTTAGGAATGGGGTTAATGTATTTGACATGCGGCCCTCATCATTAGTTGAACCTTATTTGCTCAAATATTTTGGCCCAGTGATGGAGGAAGTTTTATTGACAGGTACAAAGGTTTTTGACGAGTTAAGCTATTCGACAACCCGAGTTAAAAGGCCTAATCCTAATTGGTTTGAAAAACTGTTCTGGCCATGGAAGAAAGTTGAAAGGATGGATACCGGAACTGTAAAAACATTTCGGGATTTAGTTAACCGAATCTGTGAATCGGAAAAGGTGCTTTTGCTTTTCGGTGATTAATTTTCTAAGGCAGCAGCCAGCTCACCATCTCCGCCGTCACGCGCACAGGCCGGCCGCTCTTCGGGTCGAGCAGCACCCAAGTGGTTTCGGCCTCGCACAGCAGCACGCCATCACTGGCGCGGGTGAGGCGGGTGTAGCGCAGCGACGTGGCCCCACTGGATTCTCCCACCCAGGTAGTGCCGCGCAGCGTCTCGCCCGCAAAAGCCGATTGCAGGTAGCGAATCCGGTGCTCGCGCACCACCCAAATGATTTTTTCCTGAAATTCCTCCGGGCATATGCTGAGCCAGTGCGCCCCTGATACATCCTGTACCCAGCGCACGTATTCCACGTTATTGGCGTGGCCCAGCGCATCAATGGCGCTGTCGGGTACCTGAAATTCGTGTGAAAAAGCGTGGGCGGGCGCGTCGGGCATACTGTATAGGTAGGGAGGATACCGGGCAAAGGTCGGCATCCGTTGAAAAAAATATCTATCGACTTGGTGATTTGGATTTTCTGCCTATCTTTGACGCAACCTAAGAAACCAAGCCACGGTGGCCCAAAAGCTTAGGGAAACTCCACAACACAACCACCATGCCCACCGGAACGGTAAAATTCTTTAATGAGACCAAAGGCTTTGGTTTCATCAAAAACGACGAAACTGGCGAAGACATTTTCGTACACATCAGCGACCTGCAAGTAAGCTCGATTCGCGAAAACGACAAAGTTCAATTTGAAGTAGCTCAGGGCAAAAAAGGCCCGAACGCTGTTAAAGTATCGCTGGTTTAGTCCTGCCTTGACTTTGTAATAAGAAAGCCCGCCTTTGGCGGGCTTTTTTTTGTGCCCGGTTATTCGTCTGTCATCCTGAGCCTGCGAAGGACCTTATCCGGCAAGAACGATTTTTGAGGACTGAGGAATAGTATGCTGTAGCAACTAAACGCTCAATAGTCGTGCAGTGGTGATAAGGTCCTTCGCAGGCTCAGGATGACAAATAGTGTTTTGATTTATTCCTTAGTTAGCTTTTTCCAAATAAAAACCCTACCTTTGCACCCGCATTTGAGGACGGCCCTAAGTCCGCGCAAGCCTAAGAGAGGCATAACGCATTGGCCGCATAGTTTTTTGGTTGTTTTTCCCGCCTGATTGTGACAAGGTAGAAGGAGGGGAAACGTCGCTGAGTACGGCTGTTTTCGGAGCGAGTCTCTTACCCCTTTACCTTTTTCCACATTTATGGAAGCTGAAAAAATTGTTGTTCGTTTCGACGAATTGAACCTCTCCGAGGAAGTACAACGCGCCATCACCGAGATGGGATACGAGGAAGCCTCGGCCATTCAGGCTGCTGCTATTCCCGTGCTGCTCGCCGGCAAAGACGTTATCGGCCAGGCCCAGACGGGTACCGGCAAAACCGCTGCCTTCTCCATTCCCGCCATCGATAACATCGATACCGAGAGCAAAGACGTGCAGGTATTGGTGCTCTGCCCCACCCGCGAGCTCGCGGTGCAGGTGTCGGGCGAAATCCAGAAGCTGGGCAAGTACAAGCGTGGCCTAATGGTGGTTCCCATCTACGGCGGCAGCCCTTACGACCGGCAGCTCCGCGCCCTGGAGCGCGGCGTGCAGATTGTTATCGGTACCCCCGGCCGCATCATGGACCACATTGAGCGTGGCACCCTGAAGCTGGAGAACACCACTAAAATCATTCTGGACGAAGCCGACGAAATGCTCGACATGGGCTTTCGCGACGACATCGAGTTCATTCTGAGCAAGATGCCGAAGGAGCGCCAGACGGTGTTCTTCTCGGCCACGATGAGCAAGCCCATCATGGAGCTCACCAAGAAGTACCAGCGCGAGCCGCAGGTAGTGAAGGTGAACCACAAGACGATGACGGTGACCAACATCGAGCAGAGCTACTTCGAGGTGCGCGGCCCCCAGAAAAAGGACGTGCTGACCCGCATCCTCGACATGTACAACCTGAAGTCGACCATCGTTTTCGCCAACACCAAGCGCATGGTGGACGAAATCGTGTCGGACCTGCAAGCCAAAGGCTACTTCGCCGAAGGCCTGCACGGCGACATGGGCCAGCAGCAGCGCCAGAACACGCTGGATAAATTCCGCAAGTCGACTATCGAAGTATTGGTTGCGACCGACGTAGCCGCCCGCGGCATTGACGTAGACAACGTGGAAGCCGTATTCAACTACGACCTGCCCGCCGACGAAGAATATTACGTGCACCGCATCGGTCGCACGGGCCGCGCTGGCAAGTCGGGCCGAGCCTTCACGTTTGTGAGCGGCCGCGACATTTACAAGCTGCGCGACATCATGCGCTTCACCAAGGCCGACATTAAGTTGGCGCAGGTGCCGTCGTTTGCCGATGTTTCGGAAGTGAAAACCACGCTGTTCCTGAACCAGATTAAGGAAATCGTGGAGAAGGGCAACTTGGAGAAATACGTGGGCCGCGTGCAGCGTCTGCTCGACCAGAGCGAGGAAATTACTTCGCTCGACATCGCCGCCGCGCTGCTCAAGATGACCATGAAAGAAGACAAGAGCGCGCAGCAGAGCCTCGACGCCAGCAAGGCCGCCGGCCAGGCGCGCCCCGGCTATACTCGCTTGTTCGTGACCATGGGCAAAAAGGACCGGATTCACCCCCGCGACATCGTGGACCTGATTTCGGAGTCGAGCAACCTGACCGGTGCCAAAGTGGGCGACATCGCCCTCTACGACAAGTTCAGCTTTGTGGAAGTGCCCTCAGAGTATGCCAATGAAATTGTGGAGAAGCTGGGCCGCACCAGCATCCAGGGCACGCCGGTTAGCTTCAGCATTGCCACTCCCGTGCAGGAAGGCGCAGCCAAAGAAGAAGGCTTCAACCGCACCGGCGGCGGTGGTCCCGGCGGTTTCGGCGGCGACCGCGAGCGTCGTCCTTTCAGCGGCGGCGAGCGTCGTGAAGGTGGCTACGGTGGTGGCTACAAAGGCGGCAACCGCGGTGGCAGCAGCTACGGTGGAGGCGAGCGCCGCGAAGGTGGCAGCGGCTACGGCGGTGGCTACAAGGGCAACCGCGATGGCGGCGACCGCCCCAGCTACGGCAACAAGCCAGCTTATGGCAACCGCGAAGGCGGCAGCGGCTACGGCAACAAGCCTAGCTACGGCAACAAAGCCAGCTACGGCGACAAGCCCAGCTATGGCAACAAGCCCAGCTACGGCACGCCCCGTGAGTACGAAACACGCCCTGCTCCACGTACTCCCCGCAATGAGAGCTTCGACGAATAGTCAACCAATAATTATTCTATAAATCGTTTGGATTACCCAGCAGTGACTGTTTAAGTGAAATTATAATATGCTATTCAACAAAAAAGCGCTCAATTAGAGCGGCTTTTTTGTTGGGTACAAAGTCGATTTGAAGAATTACTTCGACGAATCGCGCAGGGCTTTGATGGTATCGTGGGCTTCTTTCACGCCCTGGTACTGCTTTTCAATCACCGACTTAACGGCGGAAGGCAGGTCCTGGGCCTTCAGGGCGGTTTGGTAGGCTTTCACGGCGTAGTCCTCGCCGCGCTCGCACTCATTGAGTACGGCCTTGCTGTCTTTGCTGGTGATAGCGGCTTTCAGGTCAATCCAAGCGCGGTGTACGGTAGCAGCTACCGAGCCGCTCTCGTCGGGCTTGAGGTTCATTTTGAACATCTGGTCCTCGATTTCGGTGATGTATTCCGAACGCTGGGCCGCGTACTTTTTGAAAGTTTCTTTCAGCTTGGCATCCTCCACGTCGGTCATGGCGTCGGCATAGCCATTTTGGCCATCCTTGAGGGTTTCTACCAATTCGTTGAGCAGGGTTTGGGTTGCTTTGGCTTCCATTGGAAAGGGAGTAAGTAAAGTTGAAAAATTATTCCCTGCTTTACTCCCTGCCCGCAGCTAAGGTTACAACCGGGCGGTGGGTGCCGCGGCCAGCGCCTGTCCAGCCAAATAGCCCGTGGTCCAGGCCGCCTGGAAGTTGAAGCCGCCGGTAATGCCGTCGATGTCGAGGACTTCGCCCGCAAAATGCAGCCCCGGCACGCGGCGGCTGCCCATGGTTTTCAGATCAACCTCTTCGAGCGAAATGCCGCCGCAGGTCACGAACTCGTCTTTGTAGGTGGTTTTGCCGCGCACGGCCAGCGGATACCGCAGCAGGAGTTCCAGCAGGCGGTTCTGGGTTTTGGCCGGCAAGTCGCTCCAGCGGGTGTCGGGGGCCACGCCGGCCTGCTCGGTGAGGCTGCGCCACAGGCGCTGCGGCAAGCCGAATTGCGGATTGGCGGCCACGGTTTTCTTGCCGTTTTCCTGGCGAAACTGCTGCAGCCAGGCGCGCAGGGTTTCTTCCGTAAACGTGGGAATCCAGTTCACCAGGGCCGTGCCCACGTAGCCCAATTCATTCAGCCGCCGGGCACCCCAGGCCGAGAGCTTGAGCACCGCCGGGCCGCTCACGCCCCAGTGCGTAACCAGCAGCGGGCCTTCGTACTGCAGCTTTTCGCCGGCCAGCACCACCCGGGCCTGGGGTACGCTCACGCCCATCAGCTCGCTGAGGGGGGAGTTGGGCACGTTGAAGGTGAAGAGCGACGGCACGGGTTCGGCCACGGTGTGGCCCAGGGCGCGCAGCCAGTCGTAGTTGGCGCTTTTGGGGTTGCCGCCGGTGGCAATAAGCAGGCGCGTGGCGTGCAGCGTGCGGCCGTGCCGGGCCGTGCCCGCGCCGCTGAGCTGCAGGGTGAAGCCTCCGGTGGAGGTGGCCTGAACTTCGTCGACCCCCACATTGGGCAACAGGCGTACACCGGCCCGCCGCGCGGCTTCTTCCAGGGCTTGCGCAATGGTTTCGCTGGAGTCGGTGCTGGGAAACATGCGGCCGTCGGCCTCGGTCTTGAGCTGCACGCCCCGACTGGCAAACCAGGCAATGGTATCGGCCACGCCAAACTGCTGGAACGCGGCCTTGAGCTGCTTGCTGCCGCGGGGGTAGTGCGCCACCAGCTGGGCGGCCGTGTCGCAGGCGTGCGTCACGTTGCAGCGCCCGCCACCCGAAATGCGCACTTTGCCGAGGAATTTGCCCGTTTTTTCAAGTAGTACCACCTGAAGCGCGGGGTTGGCTTCGGCGCAGGCAATGGCCCCAAAAAAACCAGCCGCCCCGCCGCCGAGCACGGCCACGAGGGGTTGAGCAGCATCAATTTTCACGGTGCAAAGGTACAGCAGGACGGCGGGCTGCCGGCCGGGCTAGCAGGAGGCCAGGGCCGCCAGCACGTCGTCGTGCTGGAATTGGTAGGGCACCATGCGGCGGACTAGCTCGCTGTCAATAATTTTGCCGCTCACCCCTTTTTCTTCCTTAAACGTGGGCGCTTCCAGCTGCAGATAGGCGGCGGCGCTGGGGTAAAACACCCGCCGCAGCGGGTGCTGGGCCGCGCACACGTTAAAGGTGTGCCCCCAGGCCTCGTGTTTGATGATGCCCGAGAGCACCCCCACGGCATCGGTGAGGTGCAGCAGGTTGACGGGCGCATTGCCGTTGGCCAGGTCGCGGCGGCCGGCCAGGAAGCGGCCGGGCGCCCGGTCGGGCCCGATGAGGCCTCCCAGCCGCACCACCGTGCTTTTCCACTGCCCGTAGCGGGGCACAAAGTGGCCCTCGGCGCGGAGCACGTCGGAGGCCGCGTCGCGGGTGCTCATCGCATCGCCTTCGCGCATCACGCGCGCTTCATCGGGGTACACGCTGGTGGAGCTCACAAACAGCACGTGCTTGGTGCCTGCCGCCGCCACCGCCCGGTGCACGGGCCGCAGCAGGGCGGGGTAGGTGCCCGCCGAGGCCGCGCGGGGCGGGACGTTCAGAACGAGTACATCGGCTTGCTGCAGCAATTGCAGGAGCAGGGCTTCGGCGGAAGCGCCGAAATCGGTGCCCAATTGCAACAAATACGGCGTAATGCCCGCGGCTTCCATGGTGGGCAGGAGGCCGGGCGTGGTGGTGGTGCCCAGTACCGGGTGCCCGGAGGCAGCGAGCGAGCGCGCCAAGGCCATGCCCAACCACCCGCACCCGAGCACTAACACAGTGGGGGAGGAGGCGCCCGACGCAGTGCCCGCAGAACTAGCGGAAACGGAACTGGTCATAGAAAAAATATGCGTTTGTACAGTTTAAGAGCACGAAGGTGCGAATAAAATGGGTAATACTATATTCAGGGCTGAGCTATTTATGTCCATTTATAGACGGGCTTGGTTGAATTGCGCACCGGCGGGCTTGTACCTTCGACCAGCGGGCCAAGCCGCTTTTTTCCACTCCACACCTGTTTTTCCGCATGAACAATCCCTACACGCAACCCATGCTACGCGACAACGCCCTGGCTGGCAAAACGGTCATCGTTACTGGTGGCGGCACCGGTCTGGGCCGGGCCATGACCACCTATTTTCTCGAGTTAGGTGCCAACGTGACCATTACCAGCCGCAAGCTGGAGGTGTTGGAGAACACAGCCGAGGAGCTCCGGCAGCAAACCGGCGGCAAGGTGCTGGCCATTGCCTGCGACGTGCGAAAATACGACCAGGTAGAAGCCATGCTGGAGCGCACCATTGAGGAGTTTGGCGGCGTGGACGTGCTGCTGAACAACGCGGCGGGCAACTTCATCAGCCCCACGGAGCGGCTCTCGCACAAGGCGTTTGATGTGATAGTGGACATTGTGCTGCGCGGCTCCTACAACTGCACCCTGGCCGTGGGCAAGCGCTGGATTGCCGACAAAAAACCCGGTACCATTCTCAACATCGTTACTACGTATGCCTCGGTGGGCTCTGCTTACGTGGTGCCCTCAGCGGCGGCAAAAGCGGGGGTACTGGCCATTACCCGTTCGCTGGCAGTGGAGTGGGCCAAGTACGGCATTCGCTCGAACGCCATTGCTCCCGGCCCTTTTCCAACCGAGGGCGCGTGGAGCCGGCTATTCCCGGAGCCATTGGCCAGCAAGCTCGACCCCGCCGCCAGCGTGCCGCTCAAGCGCGTAGGCCAGTACCAGGAACTGGCCAACCTGGCCGCGTATCTGATTTCTGATTTCTCGGCCTATGTCAACGGCGAAGTGGTCACCATCGACGGCGGCGAGTGGCTCAACGGGGCCGGCGAATTCAACAAGCTGGAAATGCTCACGCCCGAGATGTGGGACCAGATAGAGAAAACCATGCGCCGGTAAGGGGAGCGTAGTAATTGCAATTAGCGCAATACTAGAAAGGGGCCACTTGTTCGGTACAAGTGGCCCCTTTCTAGTATTGCGGCTAAATCAAAACTTGTAGCCTTTGTACTCTTTGCTGAATTCCTCCAGCGGGATAGACTGGTTTACTACAACGTCCGAAAACTCAAATTTTTCGAATAACCCTTTGTCGTCGTTCACCTGTACCATGGTGGGTAAATACGTTTTAGGGTCGACGCAGACGGTGGTGCGGCGGCCGTAGGCATTGGGCACTTGCAGTACTTTGCCTTCGGGAATCTTCTCGCCGATGGTGAGGCCATTGCGCTCAATAACGCGGTATTCGCCGCAGCCAAACCGGTCGGCCACGGTGGCAATGGTTTCGTTTTTGCCGGCTTTGTAGCTCACGTAACGGAATTGCGGATAGTCGGAGCGCAACACGTGGCTGGTGCGGCCGAGGATGGTGGTGTCGCCGGTGTAGCGGAAGGAGCGGCTGAAGTTATCGTTCTGACGCAGGCCGGTGGTGCTCAGCAAGTCGGAAATGGTGCCAAAGCCGGCCTGAAGCGCGGTGTGGTGCTGGTTGCCCCGCATCAGCTTGCCGTTGGGGTCCAGGCTGATGGTAATGTAGGGAAAGGAGGCAGGATACACCCACGCGTCGCCCCCGTTCTGCCCGCTCACCCACAGCACTTCAACTCCTTTTTGGTTTTTAATGTAAATCCGCAACGGCTTGTAGCTGATTTTCATCATGCTTTGGGCCCGGTTGATACCAGTGCCGATACGTTCCTGCGCTTTCACGTTGCAGCGCAACGTTTTCAGGTTTTCGATGGCGCTGCTGAGGCGGGTGGTGAGCTGTTCGGTGGAGAGGGTAGGCGGTGCGGGAGCCGGAGCATCGGCTAACGCCAAGGCCCCAAGCGGAAATACTACGCGAAATAGACTTGCAGTAAAGGGAAATAAAACCAGCATAGACAGGGAGGCAGAAGGAAATTAAGCAGATTAAATTATCGGCTGCAATAGTTGGTTATTCCACACCAGTAAAGTGAAATCTGCAGCCAGACGCTCAAAAATAATCAGCTAATCAATTTCCACGCCATGAAAAAACGGGTACAGGTCAATCGGCCGTATAGCCGCCTGCAGTGCACTGCTGAATGGGTATGAAAGCCGTTTGAGTAGCATTTGAAAAGCACCATGGCGGAGCACAGGTAGCCCGGCAATGTCTGCAAATACAGTGATTTCCGTGCACAATGAATTAGGGCTGCCGCCACCCAAGTCCGTCCTTGCTGCAGGGCTCTCTATGAATGGCCCAGCTCTGCAACGCTGGGCTGCGCGGCGTCGCCCATGGCGGGGAGGGCGGCTTCATCGGGCCGGGCGGGAGCTGCGCGCTCGATGGCGGACTGGCCCCGGCCGGCGTCTTCCCAGTCCCGGAAGCGGGATATTTCCGTAGAGAAACGCCCCATAAACCAACCAATTAAGCTCAGGTCATCCAGAAAGCCTACTACGGGAATAAAATCGGGGACGAGGTCGATGGGCGACAGCACGTAAAGCAGTACTGCGAGGCCCGTTGCTACAGTGCTTTTAGATATCTCGCGGTATTGGCCGCTGATAAAACTGCGCACCATGCGCACGAGGGTGAGGGCAACGTCGAAAAGCTGCCGAAACTTATTGGTGGTGTTGCCCTTTTCCGCCAGCTTGTCAGCGGCCTCGTTGAGGATGGTAACTACTTTAAAAGGGGTGCCCAGCAGCTTGGTAGCGCGGCCTAAGAAAACGTTGAACAGAACGTTTTTAGAAATTTTAAGGCCTTTGTCGGTGAATGAAGACATGGAGAGGAAATGGAGTTGAGTCAGCTCCGCATTACGCGCAACGAATCCTTCGCGTTGTTTAGCTTGCGGCCTTCCGCTCGAAAAAAGGCGTGGTGCCGCCCACCCAGTCCTTGTCTTTATTGAAGTCCACGCCAATCATCTCGCCGCGGCTCAGCCGGCACAAGCCCGTGAGGAGTTGGGGCCGGGCCACACCTTTGGGCCAGATGTAGAGCAGGCGAATCTCGCTCTTTACCAGGCCATCGGGCGATTGTACCACGGGCTCGTACACTACTTTGCGTTGCAATAGATAGTTCTGCTTGTCTGGCAATGAAGCAAGCTCATCGGCGGTTACGTGCAGGCGCACACCGGCCCCGGCAAAGGAAAACAAGGGCTTGAGCACGTAATTGTGCAGGTCATCGGGGTAGGTGGTGAGCGCCGACAAAAAGTGACTGGGCGGTACAAAAGGGCCTTGCAACAAGGGCAGGGTGTACTTGCTAATGCGAAAAAACCAGTTGGGGTGACCCACCCAGGTCACGTCAACATCCTGCGTTAAATTAAAGGATAAATCAAGCTCGGGGTGCCGGGCTAATTCATCGAAAATAACACGGTTATAAATGCGTTTTATTTTAATTAATTCACCATTATTCTCGTAAAATAATTCCCGCCCGATACGCTGCACTTGCGTGATACAGACGGCTTTAACACCCCATAATTTATTAGATAAAAAGAAATCAATTCGCGTCTTCTGCTTATCTGGAAACAACTCCAATAATATTACCTGCTCAGCTGGTTCGCCGGCCAGAATAAACTGGCGCATCTGCTCCTGATACGACTCGAAATCAGCAACCTCGATAAACGGGCTGACTGCGTCGGAAATGGGGTAATACTGGCGAAATACGCCGGGCAGCCAGGATTGAAAGGCGTACAGGGACGGAAATCCCTGCATTTCGATTAATTGCGGTTCCAACTCGCCGTTCGTATCGCGGCAAACGGCAAAATCGAAGGTGAGAAATTCGGGCCGGTCGTCTTCGTTGGGCACACGCTGGTGCGGGGGAATGGCTCCTTCGGTCAATTCCTTGAAATCGGGCCGCTCAATTACGCTGATGATGCTTTTGCCGGCCGCAATTAGCTTATCGCGCAACCCGGTGGGCACAAAAACCGGCGTTTCCGCCACCCGGAAATCAAGCTGTCCCGGCAATTGCTGGTCAATGTCGGCCAGCATGGCCTGGTAAGTAGCCGGGCTAAACGCGGCGTTGAACTTATGGCGGTGTTCCGGAATCATAACGCGAAGGATTGGTGGCCGCGCGGGCGGTACTTAAGCAGCCGTGAGCTGCCCCAGCTGGGCCAGGGCACGTCGCAAAAAGGTGGGTACGATGACCGATTCGGTCCGTTCGATGGTTTCGGGGTCGGCGAGCAGGTGCACCATCTCCTCGTATTTATCAGTTCCATAAGTGGTTACCACCTGCTGCTTGCGCTCGTCGGTGAGCATGTAGCGGAGCATGCCTTCTCCGTCGGCTTCGGGATGGAACTGCGAGCCGAAAACTTCCGGCGTAAAGCGAATGGCCATTACGGCACGTTCCAAAGGCACGTGGGGGCGTTCTTTCTCTAAGCACAACACCTCGGCGCCCAACTCTTCCAGCCGGGCTTCATTGAGCTGAGTAAGCTGGTAATCCCGCGAATCCACAATAAAGAAGGGGTCCTCGAGGCCCTGCAGCACGGGTTCGTGGCGGCCGGCCGGGGTGAGGTGCACCGGCAGCACGCCGAACGAAGTGGACTTGCGCCGGCTGATTTCGCCCACGCCCAGGTGCCGGCTCACCAACTGAAAGGAATGGCAGATGAGCAGCAGGTGCTTTTTCTGGTCAGAAGTGCGGTTGTGGTCCAGCAGCGAATCGATGAACGCGAAGTAAAGCGGCTCCCAGGCTTCATCGGAGGCCAGGGGGCTGCCGGGCCCGCCGCTCGAAATATAAAGGTCATACCCCAGGTCGGGCAGGGCGTTTTCGGCCCGTACGTTAAAGGTGTCTACCTGAAAATGCAGGCCATTTTCGGCCGCGCCACGGGCCAGCAGCTGCCGAATGCAGCGCATGCCTTCGTTCGGCGCGTTGTTGTACATATCCAGAATGGCAATGCGAATAGTATCCATAATAAAGCAACAGGGGTAACAGCCGGCCAAGCCGGCAAATAATAAAAGCTAAGCAGTAGCCCAGGCAAAAAAAAGGCAACGCCAACCGGAGGGCGGGCGTTGCCTGCACAAAGGTAATTTATTTACAGGCCGTGGGCCGTTTCAGCGAGAATGTAGTCGACTACCTTGCTCAGGTCACCGGTTTCGCGGAACACCCGGAGCTGGCGGTCGGCGCCGGTACCCATTTCCATCATCTTCAATACGTATTCTACCTCGTGGCGGCTACCTAAGTCGTCCACCACGTCGTCTATAAAGTCCAGCAGCTCCAAAATCAGCTGGCGCGTGGGTATTTCCTCCTGTTTGCCGAAGTCAATCATGTTGCCGTCGAGCCCGTAACGGGCGGCGCGCCACTTGTTCTCTTTAATAAGAGCACTGCGATAAACGCGAAAATTCAGGTTCTGGGACTTGAGCTTGTAGATTTTGGCCACCAACGCCTGCATCACGGCCGCCACGGCTATGGTTTCGTCGGCCCGCATCATCATGTCGCAAATTCGGTATTCAATGGTGTCGAAGAACGGGTGGAGGCGAATGTCCCACCATATTTTCTTGCCGTTGTCGATGCAGCCGGTCTTGATGAGCAGCTGCAAAAACTCGTCGTAGTCGCTGGCGCTGTGGAAGTAGCCCGGAATGCCCGTGCGCGGAAACCGCTCAAATACCTTAGTGCGAAACGACTTATAACCCGTTTGGCGGCCTTCCCAGAAAGGAGAGTTGGTGCTGAGGGCAAACAAGTGCGGCAGGAAATAGCGCAGCGTGTTCATCATGTACACGCCAATCTCCCGGTTTTCGATGCCCACGTGCACGTGCATGCCAAAAACCAGGTTGGAGCGGGCAGCTTCCTGCAGTTCCTCCACAATTTTGTCGTAGCGCACGTCGGGCGTGATGGGCTGGTCTTGCCACCGGGAAAACGGGTGCGTGCCAGCGGCCCCAATTTTTAGGTCCTGCTTGTCGGCCAGCTCCATCACCTGGCGGCGCAGGTGGAACACCTCGGTGCGGGCCTCCTCAATATTGTGGCAAATATTGGTGCCCACTTCCACCACCGCCTGGTGCATTTCGGCCTTCACCTGCTCGCGCAGGGTCATGCGGCCGCCCTCCACTATTTGCGACAGGTGGGAGCGGAGTTCCCGGGTTTCGGGGTCAATGGTCTGAAATTCTTCCTCGATGCCGAGGGTAAACGCGGGCATGGCCATGGACGGAGTGAGCTGAGTGAGAAAAATAATAAGCCTAAGGTCCGGCGCGCGAGCCCACGCACCGGACCACCAAGCGTTCAGGTGCTGTTACCCGGCCTTGTCAGCTTTGGGCTTTTTGGCAGCGGTTGCTTTGGGTGCGGCGGCTGCGGCGGCCGCCTTGGGAGTGGCTTTGGGGGCAGCTTTGGCAGCAGGCTTCTTGCCGGAAGCTGGTTTTGCTACCGTGAAGTGGGTGTCGTGTGCGGCGGCGCGGTGGGGGTGCACAAACGTGCCCCAGGTGAGGTTGTCCTGGCCGGGTTTATGGGCCTGGGCGCGCGCAATGGCCATGTTGGCCGCGGCTTCCACCACCCATTCAAAGTTCTGCTCACCCACCGAGTTGATGTCGGCATCGGGCGCGGGGTTGCCGAAGTCAATGGCAATGGGAATACCGTCGCGAACTGCAAATTCAACCGTGTTGAAGTCATAGCCCAGGCCTTCGTTGAGCTTCAGCACGTAGTCCTTCATGGTGGCGAGTAGCTTTTCGCCGGCCTCGCCGGTCGTTTTCATCTCGGTGGCGTAGCGCAGGTGCGGCTCGTTGCGGGGCTCGTAGGGCATGATGAGCACCTCGGTGCCGCCAATGCAGTAGCAGCGGAAATAGTCCGTGAAGTCGATGGACTCCTGGAAAAGCATCACCAGCTGGCCGGTTTCGGCATAGGCGCGGTAAAAATCGTCGGGCGAATGCAGCTTGTATACGCTTTTCCAGCCGCCACCCGAGTGGGGCTTCATGTAGGCCGGGAAACCGATGTGCTGGAAAGCCGCCTCCCAGTCCATCATCGACAGGTTGCGAAAGCTGCGCTCGGACGTATCCGCAGGCCGCTCTTTGCTGGGGAGCAGCAGGGTTTTGGGCACGGGCACGCCAAGGCGCACGGCCAGGGCATTATTAAAGAATTTTTCATCAGCCGACCACCAAAACGGGTTGTTGATGACGGCCGTGCCCATGAGGGCCGCGTTTTTGAGGTAAGCGCGGTAAAACGGAACGTCCTGCGAAATCCGGTCCACGATAACTGCGTAGTCAGAGTCCACGTGCTGCTCTACCTGGTCTATTTTCACAAACTCCGCCATAATGCCCTCCGGGGCTTTCTGGTTGATGCGGTCGATAAATGCCTGGGGGAAGGTGTTTTCCTGTCCGAAAAGAATGCCGATTTTTTTCATTGCAAAGGGTGCTTGGGTGTGGTAAGAGGATGAATGAGTGGAGGAAAAGGCAGCCGCATTCTGGTTAGAAGCCGGCACGGTGTGGCTCTGGCTCCGGTGTGCACAGCATGGGCGTGAAAACCCACGCGAGGCAGCCCCGGAAAAGCCCTGATAGACCCGCCTGCCCCGATGCCGCCTAAATTGTGCTGAGGTACTGCGGAAACATTTCGCGCCACACGGGCCAGTCGTGGTCGCCGAAGGGCTTCACGTCCAGCGTGTGGCTGATGCCTTTTTCGCTCAGAATACGGGAAATGTCGAAGGTGGAATTTTTGCAGAAGTCATGTTCCGCCGTGCCCAGGATGATGTTCATCCAGTGGAAATGCTCGCTTTGCGCGCCGGGCAGGTACTCGGGCGGGTTGTTGAAATACACGTTGTCGTCGTGGTAGCCGTCCATAAACTGCCGGATGTCGAAAGCGGCGCCCATCGTGAAGAGGTGCGCGACCTGGTTGGGGTGGCGGAAGGCAAAATTCAGCGCCTGGTAGCCGCCAAAGCTGCAGCCTGCCACGCCAATCTTGTCCACGTTGCACTCCTGTTGCAGCATGGGCACCAACTCGTCGCTCAAAAACTGGTCGTAGAACCCGTGGTTCTGCACCCGAATGGAAGGATGCAGGTGCTTGGCGTACCATGAAAACCGGTCGACGCTATCGATGCAGTACAGCTTCACGCGGCCAGCTTCTATCAGGGGGCGGGCCGCCTCGATGAGCTTAAAGTCCCGGGCTTCGTTGTCGTGGCCCCCCGAAGTGGGAAAAATGACGACGGGGAAGCCCCAGGTGCCAAAAACCAGCATGTCAATATCCTGGCCGAGGTGGTGCGAGTAAAAACGACGGTGTTGTTCGTGCACGGAGAAGGCGGATTAAGGTGAAGGGCTGTTGGACTAGTTCCTGTACGGCAAACTAGTAAAAAATAACGGGCTCGCCATATTCGGCCAGTTTTAAGGCCACTTGCCTGCCAACTCAGGCGGGTGGCGTTACTTTGTTAGATGCTTCATGATGCTTCCAGCCCTTCCGCTTTCCCTGCCGGCACCCGATTAGTGCGGGAAGTGCTGGCATCCAGCTTCTTGGCGCGCGATGTGGAGCTGAGCATCCTGCTGCCGCCCGCCACCACGGCCGCCCGCCCCGAGTACCCCGTGCTGTACCTGAACGATGGGCAGGACCTGGAGCGCCTGCATTTTCAGGCCACACTCGATAAATTGTACGCTGCCCACGCCGTGTACCCCTTTATAGTAGTGGCTGTGCACGCCAACGAACAGCGCGTGCAGGAATACGGCACCGCAGCGCACGCCGATTTCAACGGCCGCGGCGGCCTGGCGGGCGCCTACTCCCGCTTTCTGCTGGAAGAGTTGCTGCCTTTTGCGCAGGCGCGGTACCAGGCATCGGCCAATCCCGCCCACGCCGTCATGGCGGGCTTTTCGCTAAGCGGGCTCTCGGCTTTTGACGTGGTTTGGCATCATCCCGAAGTATTTGAGCGGGCGGGCGTTTTTTCCGGCTCGTTCTGGTGGCGCCACCGGGCGGTGGGCGCCGGCTATACCCCCGCCGACCGCATCATGCACGGGCTGGTGCAGGCCCGGCCGCCGCACCCCCGCCACCGATTCTGGCTGCAAATCGGCACGCTCGACGAGCGCAACGACCGCAACGACAACGGCGTTATTGACTCCCTGGAAGACTGCCTCGACCTGATTGATGCCTTGGTAATGGGCGGAATGGATGTCAACCAAGCCATTCGCTACGTGCAGGTAGAAGGCGGCCATCACCACCCCGACACCTGGGGCCGGGTAATGCCCGACTTTCTGACGTGGGCGTTTGGGCAGGAGGGTAGCACTGCCGCGCTGCCGGCGCCTCTGCCCGTGGTGCGCCTGCACCTCGACCCCGCCCTGGTCCCAGCCATTGTGCCGTCAACTGCTGCCCCCGCCGTTGCTGCTGCTGCGCCGCCCCTGGTGCTGGCGCCTACGGTTGGGGCGGTTTTGCCACCTGCTGTTCCCATTATTTCTCATTTGTACACGCCAGCCATGCCCATTTCGCGCCCCGTCGACGGCGACTTTCTGCCCTACGCCGGCAGCTACATCAACCTTGTGCCCGAAGGCACCGACCCGCGGGAAGCCCTGCAGACCCAGACCCAGGCCATTCAGGAAATCTTTTCTGGCCTGACCGAGGAGCAGGCGGAGAAATCCTACGCCCCCGGCAAATGGTCGCTCAAGGAAATGCTGCTGCATCAAATAGATTCCGAGCGCGTGTTCGGGTACCGCGCCATGCGCTTTGGCCGGGGCGACAGCCAGGATTTGCCGGGCTTCGACCAGGACGAGTACGTTGTTTACAGCGGGGCAAATAGCCGCTCCGTGGCCAGCCTCCTGGCTGAATACGAGGCTACCCGTGCCGCTACCCTGGCCATGTTCAATAGTTTTACCGACGAGCAGCTGGACCGCCGCGGCACTGCCAACGGCGGGCCCAACACCGTGCGGGCGCTGCTCTTTATCGTGCCCGGCCACGAGCTGCACCACCTCAACATCATCCGGGAGCGGTACCTGCCCATTCTGTAAGATTTCCGCAAAACTTCTACCTTCGCCCGGCACAACGCACCGGCCACCCCGCGCGTCGGCAATTCATCATTTTAGCATTTACTAACCTAACCCTTCTTTTCAATCATGGCCAAAGCACAAGACGCCCGCAAAGAGAAAAAGAAAGAACCCGTTAAAACCACCAAAGAGAAAAAAGCCGAGAAGGACGAGAAGAAGGTTGCCCGCGCCCGCAAGCAGGAGTAGACCACGGATTGGCGTGGATTTAAATGGATTTCACGGATTTTTGGACGATTAATTCGACCTTAAAATAAGAAAAGGCCACTCCTGCGAGTGGCCTTTTGTATGATGCCTGGCGAGCGAAACCACCCCGTGTCAACTACAAAACCCGTGTGAATCCTGCCAATCCGTGGTCAGAGGGTATAGTACGGCTCTTTTTCCTTGTCGTGGTGGCGGATGTAGCCGTGCAGCACCAGCTTGATGAGGGTTTGAAAGGCCCGACGTTTGCCAAAATTCACCAGTTTCATGTACTGGCCCAGCGTGATGCGCGGGTGCGTACGCAAATACTCCAGCACGGCCAACTCCTGCCGGGTGAGCGGAATGGTTTCGAAGCGGGAGTCTGGCTGCTGGCGCCCCAGTACTTTTTCGGTGAGGCCGCTGGTTTGCACGCTGGCATCGTGCACGCGCACGTAGCCGCGCCAGTCGCCGGGAGCTACTTGGGCGCGGTGCGGCTTGTTGGCGCTTTCGGGCACGGTTACTACCAGTACGGTGCGGCCGTCTAATTCCAACTCGTTGAACTCTAGCGTGGTGAGGGCTGGCTCTACGTAGTGCCGGGCGGCCTCGTGCAGCACATACCGTTCCTCTTCCGCATCGCGAATGCCCACAATGCGGCCGGCATCGTCGACGCCCACCAGCACCTGGCCCCCGCGGGTGTTGGCCAACGACACCAGGGTGCGGGAAATGCGGGAGGGGTGGGTGGTTTTCTGTTTGAATTCCAGCGCTTCGCCTTCGCCGCGCGCAATCAGCTCAACTAAGTCCATGGCCTAGTATACGGCGGTCGCAAATAAAAAATGCCGCCTCCGGTGAGCGGAGGCGGCATTTTTGTGGTTTACTGTGGCCACTGAGCGGCCGCAGCGGGACAGTGCCTAGAAAGGCAGGTCGTTGTCGTCGTCGCTGGCGATGGGCGCTGCCGAAGGCTGAGCGCGCAGCGTGGGGTTTTGGTTTTGAGCCGCGGGGCGGGGAGCCGCCTGCTGCTGGCCACCGCCGAAGCTGCCGTTGCCACCCGAAGCCGACTCAATCTTCCAAGCTTCCAGGTTGGTGAAGTACAGCATCTGGCCGTTTTTGTTGAAGCCACGGCCGCGCAGGTTGAAGGTAACCTTCACCTCATCACCCATTTTGTAGGGGTCGATGAGGCTGGTTTTGTCCTGAACCATTTGAAACTTGATATGCTCGGGATACTGGCCGTCCTGGACTTCGAGCACGAACTCGCGCTTGCGGAATTTCTCGCTTACCTGCTGTTCGTCAAATATTTCGTGCAGCCGGCCGGTTACGTCGTATGCCATAAAAGTAGGGTGTTTGGGGATTAGAATTCTTGAGGGTCAAACCTACGAAAAAAAACACTAGCCGCCCGCTGCCCGTTCCCTTGGAGTACCTTTAGGCCCAATATTCTTCACATTTTTATTCCCTAATGTTCGCACTTGCAATCCACGGCGGCGCTGGCACCATTGCCCGCGCATCGCTGCTTCCGGCCGATGAAAAACGCTACCGTTCTGCGCTGGAAGCCGCTCTAGACACAGGGTACGGCATGTTGCGCGACGGCGCTTCGGCCCTCGATTCGGTCGAAGCCGTGGTGCGCAGCCTCGAAGACTGCCCGTTGTTCAATGCCGGGCGCGGCGCGGTGTTCACCCACGAAGGCCACCACGAGATGGATGCCGCCCTCATGGCCGGGCACACCCGCCGGGCCGGGGCCGTGGCCGGGGTGCGCCAGGTACAAAACCCCATCCGGGCCGCCCGCCTCGTGATGGACCAAACCGAGCACGTGCTGCTGGCTTACCCCGGCGCCGACGAGCTGGCCCGCGAACACGGTCTGCCCCTGCAATCGCCGGATTATTTTTTCACCCAGCACCGCTTCGACCAGCTACAGGAAGCCCTGCGCGAAGGCCGCATGCGCCTCGACCACAGCCAGGCCACGCCCGCCCCGGTCCCGGACCCCAACTGGAAAAAAGGCACCGTGGGCGCCGTGGCCCGCGATGCCCACGGCCACCTTGCCGCCGCCACCAGCACCGGCGGCATGACCAACAAGCGCTACGCCCGCATCGGCGACACGCCCCTCATCGGGGCGGGCACCTGGGCCGATGCCCGGTGCGCCATCAGCTGCACGGGGCACGGCGAATATTTTATTCGGGCGGTTGCGGCCTACGACGTGGCGTGTTTGATGGAGTATAAAAACCTTTCTCTGGAAGAAGCCTGCCGCGTGGTGGTGCACGACAAGCTCGGCCCCGATGGCGGCGAGGGCGGCCTGATTGCCGTGGACGCCGCCGGCAACGTAACCCTGCCCTTCAACTCCGATGGCATGTACCGCGGCAGCCGCACCGAAGGGGGCGAGGCCATGATAGCCATTTATAAGTAGGGTTGTCGGTTGTTGAGGTTAGACAGTGTGCCGGCAGTAGAAAAAGCAGTCATGCTGAATTTAGTACGCTGCCTTCTGCACGATTACCTAACCTGACTACCAGGTGTAGTGAACCAGCGGCTTGATTTTGCGGTCGTACACCTCGCGCACGGCCTGCATTTGCTCCTTAGTAAGGGCGGGCAAGTCGGCGGCCTGCAGATTGGAGATGATTTGCTCGGGCCGGGAGGCTCCGGGAATGACGCAGCTCACCTCGTCGAACATCAGAATCCAGCGCAGGGCCAGGGCCGCAAGCTGCGGCTGGCCGGGCAAGGCTGCTTTTAGCTCCTCCACAGCGGCCAGACCGGTCTCATAATCGACGCCCGCGAAGGTTTCGCCTTTGTCGAAGGTTTCGCCGTTGCGGTTGAAGTTGCGGTGGTCATCGGCCGAGAAGCTGGTTTCGGCTGAGAACTTGCCTGTGAGCAGGCCACTGGCCAGCGGCACCCGCACAATAATTCCCACGTCGCGGCGGGCCGCTTCTTTAAAAAGCAGCTCTGGAGCCCGCTGCCGGAACATGTTAAATATGAGCTGCACGGTGGCCACGTTCGGAAATTCGATGGCCTTTAGTCCTTCCTCCACTTTTTCGACGCTCACGCCCAGGTGCCGGATTTTGCCTTCCTCCCGCAACCGGTCGAACACCTCAAATATTTCGGGCCGGTAGTAAACTTCGGTGGGGGGGCAATGCAGCTGCACCAGGTCCAGCACATCGAGCTGCATGCGGCGCAGGCTGTCTTCCACAAACTGGCGCAGCTTGGCGGGCTGGTACGCATCGGCTACGTGCGGGTTGAGCTGCCGCCCGCATTTGGTGGCCACGTAAATCGGCTCAGAACGCGAGCGCACCAGCCGGCCCACGGCCTTTTCGCTTTCGCCGTCGCTGTATACATCGGCGGTGTCAATGAAGTTGATGCCCGCGTCGGCGGCCGCGTTCAGGATGTGGTCGGCGTTAGCGTGGCTGAACGGGTCGCCCCATTTGCCCCCAACCTGCCAGGTGCCCAGGCTAATTTCTGAAACGGAAAGCCCCGTCTTGCCAAGTTTGCGATAGTTCATGAAGTTGGTGTTGTGGTGAAATAAAACGATGACGCGGCCGGGTAGGGGGAGCCCCAGCACTCCGCCACGGAGCTTAGCGTACGCAAACCGGCCGGTGCGGTAGCAAAAAGAGTCCGCCTATCCATGAGATGAGCGGACTCCTTATTATATAGTATCGCAAAAGGTGCCGGTTCCAGAAGAATTGAGGCCCCGGCAGCTGCTAGGACGGCACCGAAGTAGGCTCCGAAGAAGTAACGACCACGGGCGAGGGCTGGCTGTGCGCGGCCTGGGCGTCTTTGCTCACGTAGAATTTGCGGTGCTCCATGTCATACACGTTGCCCTTGGCCAGCACGTGCATGGTAATGTTCTCCACCGAAAGCACGGTGCCTTTTTTGGCAGCGGCCGCGTTATTGTGCTGAATGCTGTGCCCGTCAAGAATGATAACCAGGTTGGAACCAATGGTTTCCACCAGATTGCCTTGGGTGATGAGCACGCCGGTATCTTCCCCTAGCCCGATGCCGATGAGCTTGGGGTGCAGGGCCACCGACTCGATGAGGCGGCCAAACCGGCCCCGCTTTATAAAGTGCGAGTCGATGACGGCAGCGGCCAGCAGGCCCAGGCCGCTGCCCATCTTCACGGCTCCTTTCAGCAGGGCATCGGGCACCGAGCCGCCGCGAATCATGTACTGCGACATGGCCATGGCGCCCGCGCTGGTGCCGGCAATCACGAAATGCGACTCGGCGTAGTAGCGCTGCATCATGAGTTTCAGAAACTCAGTGTCGCCGAACATTTCGCGCAGCCGCGACTGGTTGCCACCCGAAAACATGACGACATCGGCCACCCTCAGACGCTCCAGGTACTCTGGCTGCTGGGCGTCTTCCACGGTACGGATATCCATAATGCCCACGTTCAGGCAGTTGAGCATGGCAAAGGAGCCCGTGTATATCGGCCCCACCTCTTCCGGAATCATCGAAGCCGTGGTAATGACTTCAATGCGCGGGTCGAGTTTGCCGGTTTCCAGCACAATGCGCTTGAGGATGCCCAACTCAAAAAAGTTGAGGTAGTACTTGCGGCGGGTGCGAGGGTTGGGGTAAGTGCCTTTGTCCTCGTTGCCGCCCACGGCGATGAGTTTACCGAGAGGGATGGTGCTTTTCAACGGATGTCTACAATTACTGAAAAAATCAAAACAGCTTGGGCTATGCAATAACGCAAGCAGGGAGCCCGGCGCAAAGTTCGGGCCGGAAGCCCTTTCGTGCGCTACTCCATTAGCGAATCGAGGGTGCCGGTTGCCACGGAATGGTAATTGGCGCGCGCCTGGGCATAAATAGCCCGCGCCCGAACGGGTCCGTCGGGCGTAGCCAGCAGGGCGCGGTACAGCGGCACCAGAAATTTGCGCCGGCCCACGTGCCGCAAAAAGTTTTCGGCGGCCGGCAGCGCCGCGGCGTACCCGGCCCGCAGCGTGTGCGCAAACCAGGCCGTGCTGATTTCGGCGTTGCCGGAAGCAGTGAAGTGAAACGCATCGTCGATGGGCCGGAGTTCGTCGGCGGAAAGGGTAGGCGGGAGGCCGTGCAGAAAATGCACCCACTCGTGGCTGCTCCACTCGGTGGTGGCTGGCACCAGAGCACCGGGGGCCGTGCCGCGCGCCAAACGGTGCAACACCTCCTCTACCGCCGCAAACCGGCTCGAACTGACGGCCGGTGCGGAAGAAGGCAGGCCCGGGCCGTCTACCCACGCGCCCAGGTGCAGCTGCTCCTCCAGCCCCGCTTCCTTATCCAGTAGCTCGGTGCGGAGGTAGGCGAGGAAGGTGGCCGTGTCCATGGCCCGGAAACTGAAGCGAGCGAAGTACTCCTTTATAAAGGCATCGAGGCGGGGCCGGCCAATAAGGCTTTCCAGGGTGAGAAGGAGCGCGCACCCTTTTTCGTATGCTATTTCCGTGAGGCCTTCGTCGGGGTCGCGGCCGGCAAGCTGCAGGCGCAGATGGGTATCGGGGCTGTCGGCCCCCAGCTCGGCTATGGTGTCGTGCAGAGCATCGCGGCCCAGCACCTGCAACATGTCGGCGTAGTCGCGGCCATACAAATGTTCCATGATGCGGCGCTCGAAATACACCGTAAACCCCTCGTTGAGCCAGAAATCATTCCACGTTCCATTTGTAACCAGGTTGCCTGACCACGAATGTGCAAGCTCGTGGGCCACCAAGCTAGTCAAACTCCGGTCGCCGGCCAGAATTGTTGGTGTAACAAATGTTAATCTAGGGTTTTCCATTCCTCCAAAGGGAAAACTTGGAGGTAACATAAGTAAATCGTACTGTTCCCAGCGGTAGGCGCCGTAGAGCTGTTCAGCCGCGGCCACCATCTTTTCCAGGTCGGCAAATTCGTACATGGCCGCGGGCAGCGTAGCAGGCTCGGCGTAGATGCCGGTCCGGTGGCTAAGCGGAGCATAAGCCAGGTCGCCCACCGCCAGTGCCATGAGGTAAGCCGGAATGGGCTGACTCATCCGAAAGGTGTAGGCTCCGGTGGCGCTGCGGGCCGTGGGGTTCTCGGCGCTCATCAAGGCCAGCAAGTGGGCCGGTACCTGCAGGCTGGCCTCGTAGGTGAAGCGAATGCCCGGCGAGTCCTGGCACGGCAGCCAGGTGCGCGCCAGTATGGCCTGCGACTGCGTGAAGAGGAAGGGCTGCGTGCCGGCCGTTTGGGCGGGGGCCAGCCACTGCAGGGCGGCCGCGGTGGGAGCGGTGCGGTAGCGTACACGCAGGGCGGAGGTATCGGCCGCTATGGCCACGTGCAGGGCCTGCCCCAGGGTCGGGTCGGCGGTGCCCAGGGCGAAGGTGGCAGGGGTGGTGTCGCCGGCTTTGTCGAGCAGTTCTACTGCCTCAATGTGGAGGTCGCGCGTGTCGAGCACCACTTCGGTGGCCGCGGCCGGGTTGTCCAGCTGCCAGGTGGCGCTGCCCGCCAGCGTATGGTGATCAAAGTCCACGGTGAGGGCGAGGGCAAGATGGCTGACCCGCGCCGTGCTGCGCCCGGCGTAGCTGTGCGGGTCGGGCGCCAGAGAAGGCAACGGGGCTGGCGAAGAGAAAGGAGGGGCCATGAGCTAGAGGTTAAAAAAATGACAGAGGTGAAAAACGACCGCGGCGGCGGCAGCAGACAAGGAAAGTGCTTTTTGCTGGTAAGCCCGGCGTAGCGCCGGCGCGTGCCTGCTAGCCAGCTTAACGGGCCCGGCTTCCGGTGCGTTAAGGCAACGCTACCAGGCCCTCAGGTGACCCGGGCAAGCCCAGCAGACCCAGGCGCTGGACTGGGTTGAAGTACGGTGGAAACCTAAAGTTGGCATGATTACGGCCAGTGGAAGTACAAGCTCTGGCCGGCACTTGCGTACTTTGCATCAGGACAGCCTCTCGGCTTGCTGCGCAACCACGCTCGCCGCTTGGCAGTACAATGCCTAGCCCGTGGCGGTTGCCCGTGGCTTATGTTCTTTTCGCTTAACTCCCATCCATGTCCTTACTTTTTCGATTTTCTTCCGTGTTGTGGGTGCTGCTAATTGCAGTGGCCGGCAGCACCACACTCACTTCCTGCGGCTCTGAGCAAGGCAGCTCGGCCGTGGCTGAGAAAGTAGGCGGTCTGTTCTCCTCGGTTCCCCTGGGTCCTCAGCCGCTGCTCGATAGCACCTACATCATCAACACCCTGCGGGCCGAGCCGGCGTTTAAGCCCCATTTGGCCACGGCCCGGCGCTTCTACCGCGAGCGGGGGTTCAAGCTGGCCTGGTTCAAAGACCATGAGCCCGTAGAACAGGTGGAAACTCTTCAGCAGATTATAGCTAAAGCCCAGGATGAGGGTCTTAATCCTAAGGAATACCAGGTTAAGGACTTAAAAAAAATGCTGGCTGAATTCGAACAGGCCAAGTCCGACAGCGCGAAGCGTAATGCTTTGGAGCAGCAGATAGATGTGGCCCTGACGGGTACCTACATGAAGTGGGGGTCCGACTACTACCGTGGCATTGCCAACCCGCGCGATAACAAGAACACCGCCTGGCAGGTGAAGCCCAACAAAATCAAGCTCAACAAAGCCCTGCTCACCTTCCTGGGCGAGCGCAAAAGCCGCTACAACTACTACGAATTTGCCCCCCTGCACCCCGAGTACGACAACCTGAAAAAGGCCCTGGCCGCTTACCGGGAACAGGAGCGGGCTGGCGGCTGGCCCGTGCTTCCGGCCAGCCTGAAGCTTCGCCCGGGGCAGTCGTCGCCCGCCGTAGCGGCTCTGCACCGGCGCCTTTTGGGCGATGCCGGCAGCCCGCAGCCCGCTGCGGCCCCTACGGCCGTACCGGTGTCGCAGCGTGAGGGCGGCACACCTTCAACGCCTGCAGCCCCCGCCGATGCGCTCTACGGCCCGGAACTGGTACAAGCCGTGAAAGCCTTCCAGCAGGACGCTGGCCTGCGCCCCGACGGCATTGTGGGCGGCGAAACCCTGCAGGCCCTCAACGTGCCCATTGGCACCCGCATCGACCAGCTTATTCTGAACATGGAGCGGTGGCGGTGGCTCCCCAAGAAGTTTGAGCCGGACTACCTGCTGGTAAACATTCCCGAGTACACCCTGCACGTGGTGGAGGACAACAAGGAGGTGATGAAGATGCCCGTGATTGTGGGCAAGGTTCTCAACGAAACCCCCATCTTCAGCGATAAGCTGGAGTACGTGGTGCTGGCCCCCTACTGGAACGTGCCGTTTAGCATCATTGAAAAGGAGCTACGTGGCAAGCTCGTGGCCAACCCCAACTACCTCGACCGTCTCGATATGGAGGTGGTGAAGGGCTGGGGCGCCAAGGCCACGCCCATCGACCCCAGCAGCGTAGACTGGGCAAACGTGACCCGGGAAAATTTTAAGTACACGCTACGGCGCCGGCCCGGCCCGAAGAATGACCTAGGCGATGTGAAGTTCATTTTCCCAAATAGCAACGATATCTACCTGCACGATACCCCCCACGATGAGCTGTTTTCGCAAACCAATCGCAGCTTCAGCCACGGGTGCGTACGGGTGAAAGAGCCCATCAAGCTGGCCACCTACCTGCTCCGGAAAAAAGCGGGCTGGGACCAGCAGACCATCCTGGATACTATCTCACGACGCCGGGAGAAGTACATTACCTTGAAAGAAAAGCTCCCCGTTTATCTGGTGTATTTCACGGCCTGGGCCGATGCCGACGGGCACCCCCACTTCCGCAAGGATATCTACGGACACGACAAAAAGCTAGCCCGCGAGTATTTCAATTAAACGAATCTTGGTGGGCTGAGCCTTACGGGCCTGCTCCTCCACGCGGATCCACGATATATAAGAGCCCGACAACTTCTCAGTTGCCGGGCTCTTTTGTTTTATCATATAAATAACGCCACAAGCAATACACACACTCGCCAGATTGATTACAATTATAACGGACGAGTAGAAATCGGTGTTCATACGTTTTGGATTGATATGATACAAATGTAATGCAAACATAGTTCAGAATTGTAATCACATCCAAATATTTTCTCTAAAAATATTTTTTAATTCAGGAAAACATTTATGTACATTTGTAACCAAACCTTTATAGATGGTCGAGCGTATTCGGACGTTGCTGGAAACTCGCCAGCTCACTCCTACACAATTTGCTGATTCCATTGGCATCGCGCGCCCTATCGTCAGCCACATTCTGTCGGGCCGCAACAAGCCCAGTTTAGAAGTGGTACAGCGGATTCTGGCCGCTATGCCAGACTTATCAATGGCCTGGCTGCTCAATGGCACCGGGACCATGCTGGCCGGTGCGCCCATTGCCCCTCAGGTTCAGCCCGCCGCACAAGCCCCATCTGCTCCCACCGAACCTAAAGTAGCCCCGGTGCCACCCCAGGAAGTTGTGCTGGGAGTTGCTGAAGCACCCGTCGGTGCCCCGGAGGCCGCTCCAAACCGCTCTCCCAGCCCCGAAACGCCTACAAAACCTAGCCGATTGGCTGCCACGGGTGGGGGTTCTGCACCACCGGAACCCAAGCGGTTTGCGCCTACGGCTGCCCCAGCGCCCCGTCAGCCTGCGTCCGGCCCTGTTCCTCAGGTGCTAACGGAAGCTCCGGCTGTGGAAGTGGAGCCCGTAGCCGCTGTCGCGGCTCCTGTTGCTCAGCCAGCTGCACCAGTAGTTACTGCAGCAGTTAGTGTTGAGGCCCCAATCATTCCAGCCGGCCCCGACTCTATCGAAGCGACGCCCGCCACCACGGCCCTGCTGGCCCGGACAGAAAAGCCAATCCGTCGGATTGTCATTTTCTACCACGACGGCTCCTTCGCCGACTACCGGCCCGAGTAGCAACCTTATACTTTACGGGTAAGAACAACGGGGTGCTTTCCCGCATAGCCTTGGCGCGCCCTTTCTAAAAGCATGCACGCTTTAGGTGGCGCGACACGCCTGGGCATGTGGGAGACCCCGGCTGAACTGCGGCTTGCAGGTAGCACCCCAGCTTGCGATTTGGGTCCTCCCCGGCGTAGGTCAGGTGCTCATTACCCACTTTGTTTTAATGGAAAAAGTCTTGCCCATGCGCCCATCCGGCGGCGGATAGGAGTCGTATATAAAACTCAAGCGGCTGGTAGTTAATGCTGTCATCCCTGTTTGCTATTAACGGCATAACACAAATTATCAGGTTGTTGCAAAGGGGCTTTTAAAGTAATGCTATTCGTTGGTATCCTACGCTCACCAGTGAGTAAGATTCTTATATTCAGGTTTACTTGATGCTAAGTAGAATGGGGGCTAATTGCTGGTGTTAATTGAATGTTTTATTTTGTTCATAAGTTATTAATAACCAAATCAATTGCACTAACTAACGAAAGTGTTGAGTGAATGTTAGTGAGGGGTGTTTTTCGATTTGAAATGGAGAAATTTACTTTGGATTGAGCTTTTGTTTAACTAAGAGAGTTGGTTGCAGCCCAGCGCGTGGAGTAGGCGATGATGCTAATCTTATAGGCTGTAAGCTGACTATGAAAAGTAGTATTGTGGTTGCGGGCGGGCTGGGCCGTATGCTAAGCTATTGAGCGATGAATCCTGGCTCCAAATGCATTTCCAAGTAGTAGCCGGCACCTAGCAGACAGCTGAAAACTGAGGTATGGGGCACAGCCTTTACGTGAGGGGTGCCTGGCATTTGAGGGAGGTGGTCAGCACGGACCGATGAGGGGATAAATGCTCCAGTTGTCAATTGTAAATGGGTGATTATAGCCGGCCGACGCAACTATCAACCCCCAATCAGAATGACCCGTTGCTGTTGCGGTCAGCACAAATGGACCGCATCTTGGCCGTCAACTTTGGTGGGAGTGGTTGTTCAATTGGCGGCGAGAGGCTACCTTCGCAGTATGAAACTGACCCGCACGAATCTTTGGTTGGCCGCTGCCGCGGCAATGTTCCTGACCGCCTCCTGCTCCCAGGCCCCCGACGCTGAAAAGGACCCGTCGGCTGATGCCGCCTACAAGCGCGCCCACCGCGCCGAAGGCTACCGCGAAGCCCAGCGCTCCAACGTCACCCGCTAATTTCCAGGCGAAGCTTATTGTGGCCTCTGCGGCTGTTCAATAAGTCCAGCCCAAGTCCCAACAGAAAACGGCCCCCGCCAAATATGGCAGGGGCGTTTTCTGTTGGACTTGGGTGAAGTAGTCAGGCCGTAAAGGCCGGGTTTAAAAATCGCCGTTGACTCAGGCCTCTGCCGCGACAGCCGCGAAGGCGGGGGTGGGCACGGGCTGGGTGGTGAAGCTGGGCAGGGTGATGCCGGCCAGCAGGTCGCGCTCCAGCAGGTCGGCCCAGGTGCGGAGATAGAGCACCACGTCGTCGCGCTGGTTGTGGCGGAGGGTGTCGCGTCGCTCAAACGCTATGGCTGCCCGAATAGTGGGGTCAGAAATTTTCTCCAGGTGGGTGAGGTCGGTGCGGGAGAAACCCAGGGCCAGCATCTCGTCGATGGTCTGGTCGATGGGCAGGCCGCTGGTGGGGCAATAGTCAATGAGCTGCCGCTCCCAGTCGCCGTAACGCTGCATGGCGCGGGCGTGAATCTCAGCTTTGGTGAGGCGCGTGACGGTTTGGGCGAGGTGGCCGCAGTTGCAGCTGCCCATATGGCCCCACTGGTAGGGCGCTTGGGTGGCGAGACGCTGGGCCGTGTCGCGCAGGGCTTGGATAACAGGAAGCGTGGGCTGAGCCATAGGAACCGAATAGGGAGTAATTAGGGGCGAACAAGCACGTAATCTGCTATAAAAAGCAATGAGGCCCGGAAAAAGTTTTCCTGGCCTCATTGCTCTTTGCTTGAAAATGTGCCCAATACAAAAGAACGTCATGCTGAGCTTGCCGAAGCATCTCTACCGCGCTACTATTCCATTTCGCATGGGATTAGCGTTGCGGTAGAGATGCTTGGGCAAGCTCAGCATGACGTTCTTTTAATCAAAGCAGCCTGTGATGGCGCTTAGAACGAGCCGCGGCGGGTGCCGCCGGCATCGCCGCGACGCCGGCCGCCCAGGTCACCGCCTTCGCGGTTGCCGCCCACGTTCACGCGGGCACCGCCGCTGCCAAAGCGGCGCGACGTGTCCGACTGGCCACTGCCCGCCGCTGGAGCGGGGCGACTGCTGCGCTCGCCGCCGCCGCTGGGACGGCCGCCACCGGAGCGTCCGCCGCCCTGGCCACCGCCGGAACGACCGCCGCCGCCATTGCCACCCTCGCGGGGACCGGAACGGGCCGGACGACCCGCCGGGCCTTTGGGCCGGATGATGCGCTCGTTGCCGTGCAGCATCACCGGCTTGATGCGGCCCGACACGAACGGATGCTCGGCTTCGATGTCAATCTGGCGGCTGATGAGCTTCTGGATGTCCTGCAGGTAGGCGCGCTCCTCGTCTTCCACAAACGAAAACGCGGTGCCGAACGCGCCGGCCCGGCCGGTGCGGCCAATGCGGTGCACGTAGGTTTCGGGCTCGTTCGGGATTTCGTAGTTAATAACGTGCGTCAGCTCGTCCACGTCGATGCCGCGGGCGGCGATGTCGGTGGCCACCAGCACGCGGGTGCTGCCGGCTTTGAAGTTGGACAGGGCCCGCTGGCGGTGGTTCTGGCTTTTGTTGCCATGAATGGCTTCGGCCGGAATCTGGTTGGCGGCCAGGGCTTTCACCACTTTGTCGGCGCCGTGCTTGGTGCGGGTGAAAACCAGCACCCGTTTAATCTCGCGGTCCTGCAGGATGTGGCGGAGCAGGGCGGGCTTGTCGTTGTTTTCCACCAGGTACACCGATTGGGTCACGGTGTCGGCGGTGCTGCTCACGGGCGTCACGGCCACGCGCACCGGGTTGGGACGCAGGATGGTGCTGGCCAGCTCCTGAATCTGGCCGGGCATGGTGGCCGAGAAAAACAGGGTCTGGCGCTTGGTGGGCAGCTTGGGCAGAATGCGCTTGATGTCGTTGATGAAGCCCATGTCGAGCATGCGGTCGGCTTCGTCGAGCACGAACACTTCCACTTGGCGCAGGTCCACGAAGCCCTGGTTCATGAGGTCGAGCAGGCGGCCGGGGGTGGCGATGAGTACTTCTACGCCGCGCTTGAGCTGCGCAACCTGCGAGCCCTGGCTCACGCCGCCGAAAATAACGGTGTGGCGAATCTGGCTCAGGTGGCGGCCGTAGGCGCCGAAGCTTTCGTTGATTTGGATGGCCAGCTCACGGGTGGGCGTGAGCACGAGGCAGCGAATGGCGCGCGGGGCGTGGTTCGATACCTGGGCGGTGCGGTGCAGCACCTGCAGAATGGGCACGGTGAAGGCCGCGGTTTTGCCGGTGCCGGTCTGGGCCACGCCCAGCAGGTCTTTGCCTTCGAGCACGTGGGGAATGGCTTGCTCCTGGATGGGAGTGGGGGTAGTGTATCCTTCCTCTTTGAGGGCTTTGAGGATGGGGTCAATCAGGTTTAAATCGTCAAACGTCATGTGTGGGGGTTTGGTACTCGAATAGTTCGGGTGGGGGGGGCTGGAGCCAACAAGGGGCCGCGCAGCAATAGGGAGCGCCTCGTGCGGAAGCACAGGCGGGCATGGCCACGCCGACGGTGCCGGACGTGGGCGGGGTTGGCGGCTCGTCGGAGGCCGTCAGATTCCCTGAATAAAGAGAAGTTGGGGTGAGGTGCGCTTACTTGCGGAGGCAGCCGAGGCGCGTGGCTTTGCCCGACGCAGCCGGGCAGCGGGCTGCTCCGACGGCGGCCCTGGTGTCAACAAAGGTACAACATAGTAATCCGAACATGCAGATTATCGAGCGGACCCAGGTTTTCAATGGTCACTACAAAGTCAACCAGCTAATCGTTCAGGACGGCGACCAGCAGCTCCGACGTGAGCAATTTGCGCCCGGCAAAGCCGTGGCCGCCCTGGTCTACGACACGGCCCGGCAGGTGTACGTCCTCACCCGCCAGTTCCGCATCGGCCCCGAAGCCGACATTCTGGAAATAGCCGCCGGCATGATAGACGGCAACGAAGCCCCCGAAACCGCCGTGCGCCGCGAGATTCACGAGGAGCTGGGCTACGATGTGAACCGGCTGGAGGAAATCGTGTGCATCTGGCCCTCGCCGGGCACCAGCTCCGAGGAAATTACCGTGTACTACGCCGAGGTAAGCCACAAAACCGGCGCTGGCGGCGGGCTGGCCGAAGAAAACGAGAACATCGAAATGGTGGAGCTGAGCTGGGAAGCGCTGGCAGCCGAGCCGTTGCGCGATGCGAAAACAGTGCTGGCAGTGCAGTGGGTGCGGCTGCGGGAGTAAACTGGAATCTAACCTCTATTAATGGATGAACTACTTTGAAGGGAAGCCTACAGAACGAAGCGAAGGTTCACGGCCAGGCTTGGTATTAAGGCAATTCAGCGCCCGGTGACGGGTCCGTTTGTTCCATTGCCGCCGTGTTCAAAACTGCTGGCCCACAGGTTGTAATCCTAGTGTTTACCGCACATAAGCATCCTAGACAACTCCGTCACGGCACAACGTAGCACTGGCACCAACCGGGGCACAAACATGGTATAATCTGCTGGGTGCGGTCCTTGGTAGCAAATGTCAGCTTGGCGAATGAAATAATCCAGAAACCATTCCCAGCATGGCATGAGTTGACTAATGGGAACCAGAAAAGTAGAGACCTTCGATTCAAGTTGCGTTCGAAAAATCTATGAATATCCGTCTTGTGCAATCCCGACGCCAACCATTAATTACCTGGATTAACTCATTGCTGCCTCATGTTTTAAGTGTTTAAATCTAATAAATATAATATTACTCTTAAAACCAAAATTTAGGGTCAATCGCACACCCACGGCGGTCTATAATTTCAAAATTAAGGGCCTTTAGTCGAGCTCGTTGGGAAAGGGTCGCTAAAGAGTGATTAACCCATTGGCCCTCGACCATTTTTTTCTTTACCAAAGAGCGCACTTCTGGTACTTCAGGCAATCTATTCGTAGCAAAGGTCCATCCACTGGTATTCCGCGTTCCATGGAAATAAAGGATTTGGTCAAAGTCCTCATTGGCTGTTGTCTGCAGTAAAACAGGCACCACGCATTTGCTGCTGTCAGGACTAAAGAAAATGGCCTCATCTATTTTGGAAGCGTACACAATCGAAGAATCAACAAAAGCGGTTCTATACATTGGATTATAATTCTTCTCCGCTATCAATCTGGGTATACTAACAGAAGCGCTGGCATGAGTTTCGCGATATACTGTACTACTGCTGGCCTTCTTGAGTTTTTCATCGTAACAAGCCACTTTATCAAAGGCTTTACACCCTACAAGTAACCCAAACGAGAGGATGACAATAATTTTCATGGATAAAGAAGCTTTACTTTACAAAAACAGTAATATTTAAATCTCTAAAACAAACTGCAAGCTTATCAAGGTTAGTCGATACAGAGTGGCCTTTCATATAGTCTTCTTCACAAGTATCATTTTGTAAGCTCCTCCTCAAAGTACGCCATTCATAAATAGAGAGGCATTAGACAAATGCTACTGCACCGCCGGCAGCGTCAGTGTGTACTCAAACGTCTGGTAAAGCTTGGCGTCGCGGATGCTCACGTTCAGCTCCTGAGCGTCCATTTTGGGGAAGGCAATGGTGCGCTGGGCCTGGTAGAGGTCGCGGCCGAAGAAGCGGCCGTTGCCGGGGGCCAGGGTTTGGGCGAATACTTCCTTGCCGGTTTTGTCGGTGGCGGTGAGGGTGAGGTTGGACAGCTCGGCATTTTTGGGGCCCTGGCGGTGAATGGTGACCAGGAGCACGCCTCCGGCGGGCAGAGCCGCCAGCCGGCGCTGGTAGGTGGTGTCGGCCCAGTTATTGAGCTTTTTGAGGGCTTCGATTTCGGTGAGCATGTCGGTATAGGAGCGGTAGCCGAGGCGGGTGAAGCTGCCGTCGACGTCCTGCTCCTCGTCGGTGTTTTTGGTCACGTTCTGCACGTAGGGCGACACGCCATCCCTTTGGGCAAAGGTGTAGCGCTTGCGGCCTTTGGCGGCTTTGCCGGTGGGCTGGGCGGCGGCGGCCCCGGCCAGCAGGCTCAGCAGGCCAACGGTGAGCGTGTGGCGAATCAGGCGAGGAAAAGTGGGCATAGCGGGGATTGAATTAAAGCGGTAAAACACAATGAGAATAGGAATGCTGATAATCGGTCCAACAAAGAAACTACTTCCCGCGCAAACCCCGGCCGTACCGCCCCAAAAAGTTGCATAAGCCCGCCCAGGCCCCCAAAGACCAGGTGCAATGGTGACGCCGCTGTGAAGCCCTATCCATCGAACGGAGCGAACTTTGGCAACTGGATAAATCCATTATTTGGCTTCCAAAATACCATGCATTTTTCGATTCTACTGATTGTGGTAGAGATGCTTCGACAAGCTCAGCCGGACGCACCAGCTGTTTTTCTGAATCGCCGGGAGGGCAGCTGACCGAATTTAAGCTCGGGTAAGCCGCCCACAGCGTCAGATATGCCGTAGAAGTCGTTTTACAGTTTCTTATGTCCCGCATACTCTACGCCATCCAAGGCACCGGAAACGGCCACCTAGCCCGCGCCCTCGACGTGGTGCCCCTGCTGCAGGCCCGGTGCGAACACCTCGAAATACTGGTCAGTGGTCCGCCGGCCGACCTGCCCGTTCCGTTTGAGGTGCAGCACCGTGCCCGTGGCATGGGTTTTCTGTTCGGCAAAAAAGGCGGCATCGATTTCGTCAAAACGTTTTTGCAGTTCAACTCCGCCAAGTTTTTGCACGAGGTGCGCCACCTGCCCGTCAGGGATTTTGATTTGGTCATCAGCGACTTTGAGCCGGTGTCGAGCTGGGCCTGCAAGCTGCGCGAAGTGCCCTGCGTGGCCCTGAGCCACCAAAGCGCGGTGCTGCACCCGCTGGCGCCCCGGCCCGACGAGGAGGACCCCGCGGGCCGGGCGGTGCTCAAGCATTACGCCCCCAGCACGGCGCAGTACGGCTTTCATTTTCAGGCCTATGGGCCGGGCATCTTCACGCCCGTTATCCGGCAGCACGTGCGCGAGCTGAGCCCCACCAACGAAGGCCACTACACGGTGTACCTGCCCGCGTTTGAGGAGCATTTCCTGGTGGAGCGGCTGCAGTACCTGAGCCGCTCGGTGCGGTGGGAGGTGTTCAGCAAGCACAGCACCAAGGCCACCACCTACGGCAACGTGGCCGTGCAGCCGGTGAGCGGCCCGGCTTTTCTCGACAGCATGGCCCGGTCGGCGGGCGTGTTGTGCGGCGCCGGCTTCGAAACCCCCGCCGAGGCCCTGTTTCTGGGCAAAAAGCTGCTGGCCATGCCCATGAAGCAGCAGTATGAGCAGCAGTGCAACGCGGCAGCGCTGGCCAGCATGGGCGTGCCCATCATCAAAAACCTCAAAGACAAAAACCTGGATAAAGTAGACCAATGGCTGCACCAGGTCGACACCGTGGCCGTGGATTACCCTGACCAGACCGGCGCCGTGATTGACCAATTACTTCGCGAACAGCTGTAGGGTGCCCGGCAGGGGTGGTTTTTGAAGCGAAGCTGCCTTGCATGGATTTCAAGAACGAACCTGAACGTCATGCTGAGCTTGCCGAAGCATCTCTACCGCTTCGTTGCCTCGGCATGGATTACTACTGCGGTAGAGATGCTTCGGCTACGCTCAGCATGACGTTCTTTTTTGAACTACTAAACAGCCTCAGCAGCAGGCAACGCGCTGCCGGACGCGTCAACAACCCCCACTACCTCCCATTTCCGCGCCCTGCGCATGACCACACCACCACCCCGCTTTGAGGAGCCGCTGCCCCCGGCCTTTTACCCGGCTTCGGCGCCGCTGCCGTTTTCCCGCGCCGACTTCGGACCCGATTTCCATTGGGGGGCCGCCACCGCCGCTTACCAAATAGAAGGCGCCTGGCAGGAGCAGGGCAAGGGACCCAGCATTTGGGACGATTTTACCCGCCGCAAGGGCACCATCCGGCGCAACGAGCACGGGCGCGTGGCCACCGAATTCCACCACCGCTACCAAACCGACCTGGACCTGGCGCAGGGACTGGGCCTCACCGATTTTCGGTTCTCCACCGCCTGGGCGCGGGTGCTGCCCGCGGGCGTGGGCACCGTGAACCCGCCCGGCCTCGACTTTTATGACCGGCTGGTAGATGCCTGCCTGGAGCGCGGCCTGAACCCCTGGCTGACGCTCTACCACTGGGACCTGCCCAGTGCCCTGCAGGCCCGCGGCGGCTGGACCAACCGCAACATCGTGGGCTGGTTTGCCGATTACGCCCAGGCCATGGCCCGCCGCCTTGGCGACCGGGTGGCGCACTGGGTGGTGCTAAACGAGCCCATGGCGTTTGTGGGGGCGGGGCACTTGCTGGGCGTGCACGCGCCCGGCCGGCGGCACCTGGGGGCGTTTCTGGCCGCCGCGCACCACGCCACGCTTGCCCAGGCCGAGGGCGGCCGCGCCCTGCGTGCGCTGCTGCCCGGCTCGGCCCAGGTGGGCACCACGTTCTCCTGCTCCTACCTCACGCCGCACCGCCCCGGCCACGCCAACGACGAAGCCGCTACCCGCCGCGCCGATGCCATCCTGAACCGGTTTTTTGTGGAGCCTGCCCTGGGCCTGGGTTATCCGCTGGCCGAGATGCCGGGCCTGCGCTGGCTGCTGGGGCGCTACCAGAAACCCGGCGACGACCAGCGCATGCAGTTCGATTTCGACTTCTGGGGTGTGCAGAACTACACCCGCGAAGTGGTGAAGTTTTCGCCCTGGCTGCCGCTGCAATGGGCCACGCTGGTGCCAGCCAAGCAGCGCGGCGTGCCCCACACCGACATGGGCTGGGAGGTGTTTCCGGAGTCGCTTTACCAAATGTTAAAACAGTTTGCAGCTTATCCAAATGCGCCAACATTGCTGGTAACTGAAAGTGGCTCAGCGTTCCCAGATGTGGCAATGGGCGGCCGGGTACACGACCCGGCCCGGCGGGCCTACCTGCAGGCGGCCATCGGGCAGGTGCTGCGGGCCCGGCGGGAAGGCCTGGACGTGGGCGGCTATTTCTCCTGGAGCCTCACCGATAATTTTGAGTGGGCCGAAGGCTACGGCCCCCGCTTTGGGCTCATTCACATCGACTACGATACCCAGGCCCGCACCGTGAAGGATTCGGGGCTGTGGTACCGGGATTTTTTGGGTGGGCAACCGGTACTGGCAAGGTAGAACCAGTCGTTCGGCGGCGATGAGATGCTTTGCTCTGCTCCGCTTGACAGAGGTAGCGGCTGCGCCGTTTTAGCGCAGCAGCTCGCGGCAGTTCATGAATTTCTCAATGAGCTGTTCCGGATGCTGCTCGTCGAACTCGCCGAAGCCCAGCAGCAGCGCCGGGGCCGGCTGCAGAAACTGCATGGCTTCTTTCACGGCCTCCAGGTACCAGCTCAGGCGCTCGCGGTCGGCGCCGGCGGCGGCTACTTCGGCGTCCCAGCGCAGGGCTGCCGGAGCTTTGCGCACCAGAAACGGGATGACGAAGGGGACATAGCGGCTGAAAATGGGATTTTCGGCGTGGGTTAACCGGGCATCGGGCCACACGTGGTACTCGGCAAAAGAGGCGGGCGGCACCACCAGAAAAGGTGTTTTCTCCAGCGTCATTTCCCCAAACATTTCGATGCGGCTGGGCTGCGCGTAGAACTGCGCAAAGGCCGTGTACCACACCGACACCCCGGCCGGATTGAGCAGCTGGTACGGATGGAAGGAGCTGGCAATGCTGAACCCGCCGTGCGCGCCCACCACGAGCTTGTAGAGCTCACCAAACTTATCAAAGTCAGTAGACTGCTGGTAAGGAGTGGTGGTGAGGCCGTAGAGGTAAAAGCTGGCGAAATCGTTTGGCGTGGGGCCGGTAGGGGCGGCGGGAGGAATGGTGTCAGGCACGTGGGGCGGCTTTGGGGGCAAGGGATTCAACCGGAAACAGGGTTCCAGTATGCAAACCTATTTCCGGTTGGCTGAAAAACCATTACCGCGGCTGTCCGCGCTTTCTTTAAGCCAGTGCTTACCTCTGACACGAGGTGCTTGCTGCAACCTGACTGCCCGCCCCAACGGCTGCTTGCCGCGGCGAAATGAACCAGCGCGCCGGCACGGCACGGGAAGGGGCTACCTCCGGCGACGCTACTCAAGGTCGCTGCTGACGGCTCACGTAGCTTAAGTGGTGGCGTAAGCGAGCTAAATACGGACTAGGGCAGCGGCACCAGCTTCACGCCGGTGTACAGCTGTGGGTTGCTCACCGAAGCCATGGGCTCGATGCGCATGCGCTTATCATACTCGCTGACGTTGGCCAGCTTGAGCAGGGTTTTGTAGTCGCGGGTAAGGCCCGATTTGGTTCTGATGAAGTAGCTGTTGACGTGCAGGCTCTCGGGATTGTAGCTCACAACGAGGGCCGTGGTGTCGTGCCAATAGGTTTTGCTGGCCTCTTTGCCGCCACCGCTGAGCATTTCGCGCGGGGTGCGGTCCTGGTCGTAGCGGATGTCCTGGCCGGTGAGGGGCCGCACTATCTGGGTGGCGTTCATGCCCAGCAGGGCCGGCACGTCGAAGGCGCGGTCCACATTGCGTGCCGTGGTATCGGCAGGAGATTCAGAAGCAAGCTGGTCGGAAGCGGCGCAGCTAAACAGGAAGGCAAGGGGTAGCAAATAGGCGTGACGCATGAGCATGGCGGGCTGAAGTGAACAGGATTGCTACGCAGTAGCCGTTAAAACGGTTCAGCTTCGCCATCCAGCGTCCAAACTTACCTATATATTTTCATGCTAAGGCTACGCTTTGTGAATGCAGGCACTCAGGTGGCCATCCCGCTTTGGCGCGGCCGGGCTCACGGGTGCCTCCCGGCAACTTACGGCAGCCGCCAACCAAAAGCGTGTACCTGCTCTTGTGCAGCCTTCGCACCGGGCCTATGCGGCCTACCCAAATAGCAAGCGCCAATGGTCAATTATTTGAGGCAGCGCTTTGTTGTTATTGGATATAACGACTTATATTTATGAATATAATGTCACTTTTTAGCCTGACTCCTTATGGAACAAAAGCCAACTGCCATGGAAATTGGGGTTTTACCCGCCGATTGGGAAGAAACGGTGGACTTTTATTCCCAGATTCTGAACCTGCCACCGGATTACATCACGAAGGACAAAGTGCTGTTTCATACAAGTGAATACGACTTGTACCTCATTAATCTGGTTACCAATCACGCCAGCCTTTTTGCGGAAAAATTTCCGCCTACCTACTTCCGGGTACGCGACCTCGGAATGGTGGAAACCATTTACCAGAACGTGCTGAAGAAAATACCCGGCGCCGGGCAGTTTCAGAAGAAAACCACCCTGCTTGCCTACCCATTTCCCAACGCTGAAACGTCGGAGTCGGAGGCTCGCACAATTACCATGGCGAGCGTGGTCATTAAGCCGAAAACGGAGTGCAAAGCCCAGGTTGAGATGACGTTGGGCGTTATTCACAATCCTCCCTATTAAAAGTTGATACGTTGAATTTTTGCTGATTATCAAGGATTTGCGAAAATTACATTGCCTGGCCGAGTACTTCTTTAACATTCCCCTCCAGCATGCGAGCGTATGCCATTCTGTTGGTCCTGCACGCCACGTGGCTGGTGCTGCCGGCGCAGGCCCAGCCGGCCCGCGACGATAGTTTGCGGGCGTTGCTGCGGGCCCAGCCGCGGCCCGATACCACGCGGGTGCGGCGCCTGCTGGCCCTGGCCACCGAGCTGCGCGTGAAGGACGAAACCCAGGCCACCACCCTGGCGGAACAGGCCCTGGGCCTGGCCCAGCGCCTGAAAGACCCCCCCGGTGAAAGCGAGGCCCTGCTGCTGGCTAGTATGCTCTACCGCCGGCAAAACCAGTTCGACCGCGCCTATTCGTATGCGCAGCGGGCCCAGCGCCTCTGCACCCGACGCGGCGACCTCAGCGGCCAGGCCCGGGCCTGGCTGCAGCTGAGTTTGATTCACATGCTGCAGGGCAACCCCACGCCGGCCCTGCAGGCGGCGCTGCGAGGCCTACCGCTGGCCGAAAAGGCCGGCGACATCGTGACCCTCACGCGCCTGCAGGCCAACCTGGGAGAAATTTATAACCTCATGGGCAACTACGACGAAGCCGTGCCGGTGCGGCACGCCGTGCTGCGCAGCGCCCAGCGCACCGGCGACCGACAAGTGGCGCTTACTGCCCTCAACGGCCTCGGCAACACGTTCCAGATGCTCAGGCAGTGGCCCCCGGCGCTGGCATACTACCAGCGGGCTCTGCAACTGAGCAAAGAATTGGGCGACACCTCGGGGGAGATTGGCAACGAAACCAGCCTGGCCGAGGTGTACGGCCTGTTGGGCAACCGCACCGAGGCGCTGGCGCACAGCCGGCGGGCCCGGCAGCTGGTGCGCCAAACCGGCGACGACTACAACCTGCCCATGGTGGAGCTGATGCTGGCCCGGGCCTACCTGCTGGACCAGCAGCCCGACAGCGCGCTGGTGCTGGCCCGTCACGGCCTGGCCCTGAGCCAGCAGGCGGGCACCAACGACAACATTCGGAAAGCAACCGACATCCTAGCGGACGCCTACGCTCAGAACGGCAATTTTGAGGAGGCTTACCGCTACCGCAACCTGCACATGGCTTACACCGATACGCTATCGGGGGAGGATACCAACCGGCGCAGCAGCGCCCTGCGCTACGGCTACGAGCTGGACAGAAAACAGGTGCAGATAGACCTGCTCAATAAAACGCGGCAGTTGCAGGCCCACAAGGCCGCCCGCCAGCGCCTGCAGCTCTACGGCCTGCTGGCCGGGCTGGTGGGGGTGGTGCTGGTGGTGGCGCTGCTGCTGCGCAACATTTTCCTGAAGCTGCGTGCCAACCGCCGCCTCAACGAAAAGAACGTGGAGATTGCCGCCCACCGCGACACCCTCGACCGCACCCTGACCGAACTGCAAACCACGCAGGCCCAGTTGGTGCAGCGCGAGAAAATGGCCAGCCTGGGCGAACTCACGGCCGGGGTGGCCCACGAAATTCAGAACCCGCTCAACTTCGTTACCAACTTCTCCGAGCTGAGCGTGGAGCTGGTGGATGAGCTGGAGTACGAGCTGGCCAGGGAGCACCTGAGCACCGCCGGCCGGCAAACCCTCGACCAGCTTCTGCAGGAGCTTTCCCAAAACCAGCACAAGATTCACGAGCACGGGCACCGCGCCGACCTCATCGTGAAGCGCATGCTGGAGCACTCCCGCGGCAGCAGTGGCCAGCGCGAGGCCACCAACCTCAACGCCCTGGCCGAAGAATGCCTGCGGCTGGCCTACCACGGCTGGCGCGCCAAAAACCAGGGCTTCAACGCCACCCTCACCACTGCGCTGGACCCCGACCTGCCGCCCGCCCACGTGGTGCCCCAGGACCTGAGCCGGGTGCTGCTCAACCTGCTGACCAATGCTTTTTATGCCGTGGCCGAAAAAAGCGCCCAGGCCGGGGCCGGCTACCAGCCCGAGGTGCAGGTGCGCACCAGTCACACCCCCGGCGCGGTGCTGCTGCAGGTGCGCGACAACGGCAACGGCATTGCGAGCGCCGTGCGCGACAAAATCTTTCAGCCGTTTTTCACCACCAAGCCCACCGGGGAGGGCACGGGGCTGGGACTGTCGCTGAGCTACGACGTGGTAACCAAGGGGCACGGCGGCACGATGTCGGTGGAAAGCCAGGAAGGTGAGTTTACTGAATTCACCGTCTCCCTGCCCGTGACGGTGCAGGAAGCCGTGGTTTAAACCAGAACAATTCAGCCATTTTATTAAATTAATTCTATATATTTAACAAATTCGCCGGTTTGCCTCTAACGGGTACGCTGGTGCCCTTTTGGGCAATGAGCTTCTGAGCCGTTGGGTGGGCCTGCGCCTGCCGGAAGCGGCGTATAGAGAAGGCCGCGCCCCCTGCCCGGAAGCAGGGAGGGCGCCCGCCTGGGAACTGCGGTGCTGGCTGGAATAGCCGGCAATGATGCATGGATTTCGAAAAAAGTAGGTTGCCGGGCTGGCAACCAGTGCACACGCCGGAATCCGTTTAGTGGCTGCTCACGGTTTTTTTCGGTTCCGATGTTATTCGACCAACTCATTCCTCCAAGCTTCCGCATGCGGAAAGCTGCCCTGCCAGCCGCAGCGCCGGTTGTGGCCGATGCCGCTGCACCGGGCGCCCTGGGGCAGGCGGCGCGGCAGTGGGTGCGCCCCGTGCTGCAGATGCTGCTGCTGGCGGCCGGTGTGTTTTCTGCCGCGCTGGGCCTCAAGGGGTTTTTGCTGCCCAACGGCTTCATTGATGGCGGTGTTACGGGCATTTCGCTGCTCATCAGCCAGCTCACGGGCGTGTCGCTCTCGGTGCTCATCATTGTCATCAACATTCCGTTCATCGTCCTCGGACACTACCACCTGGGCCGCAAATTCGCGCTCAGAACGCTGTTCACCATTCTGGCGCTTTCGGGTGCCTTGCTGGTCGTCACCTTCCCGGTGCTCACGCAGGACAAGCTCCTGATTGCCGTGTTCGGCGGGTTTTTTCTCGGCGCGGGCATCGGCCTGGCCATGCGGGGCGGCGGCGTGCTGGACGGTACCGAGATTCTGGCGTTGTACCTGAGCCGGAAACTACCCGTTTCGATTGGTGATATAGTGCTGAATATAAATATTATAATATTCGGCGTGGCTGCCTGGCTGCTTTCCATCGAAACAGCGCTGTACTCGATACTCGCGTATTTGTCGGCGGCCAAAACCGTTGATTTTATCCTGGTGGGCATCGAGGAGTACACCGGCCTCACGGTCATTTCCTTCCACAGCACCGAAATCCGGCGCATGATTACCGAGCAGCTCCACCGCGGCGCTACCGTGTACGAATGCACGCAGGGCTACGGCTCGCACGGGCACCAGCACCTGAAAGTGGAGGCCGTGTTCACGGTAGTGACCCGGCTGGAAGTGGTGGGCCTCTTCGACGAGATTCATAAAATTGACCCGCACGCTTTTGTGGTAACGCACAGCGTGAGCGACATGAAAGGCGGCCTGATAAAAAAGCGGGCCTTGCACTAACGCCGTGCGGCCCGCCGCACGCCAGGCCGCCGGGTGCGGCGGCCTGCTTCCTAAGCAGCAGTATGATGGACAAGTGGTTTCGTTTTCTGGGAGTGCGGCCGCGGGAAACCAAAACGGTCTGGCTGTTTTTCGTGCACCACTTTTTGCTGGGCATTGGCACCATGCTGGTGTACGTGGCCGCCCACGTGCTGCTGCTGGCCGATAACCCCGCGCGCAACTTGCCGCTGGCCTACTGCATCAGCGCGCTGGCCATGCTGGCCGTGGGCAGGGCTTACGCCCACTACCAGCACCGCCTGCTGCTGCGCAAGCTGGCCACGCGGGCGCTGCTGGTGGCCGTGGTAGTGGCGGCGGTGCTAAGTCTGCTGCTGTTGCGGGCGCCTTCGGTGGCCAGTGCCGTGACCATCGTCACGGGCTACCGCCTGATTTACCTGCTCACCAACCTGGAGTTTTGGAGCATGTCGGCGGTGGTGTTCAACGCGCGGCAGGGACGGCGCCTGTTCAGCAAAGTGAGAGCCGGCGAGATGCCGGCCAAGGCCCTGGGCGCCGTTATTGCCGTGGTTGTGCACGCCCGCAGCGCCCTCACTATGTTGCTGTTCACGGCGGCCGTGGCCTACGTGCTGGCGCTGCTGGCCCAGCGGCTCACTTTCCGGGTGCAGCGGGTGGGCGGCCATCCCCAGGCGCGGCGGCTGGTGCAGGCTCCCGCCGGCCACTCTTCTTTTTGGCGCACCCTGCTGGGTAGTAGCCCGTTGGTGCGCAGCATGGGCCTGAGCATCATGGCCGTAGCCACGGTGGCGGTGGGGGTGGAGTACCTGTTTTTTATGCAGGTGAAGGACAGATTCCAGGAACAAGCCACCATACTGGAGTACGTGGGTGGGCTTTTGGCAATTACCTACCTGCTGGCCATGGTCTTCAAGCTGGGGCTATCCCAACCCGGCACTGGCCGCCTGGGCGTGCGCCGGCTGCTGGCCGTGCTGCCGCTTCTTGCTTTGGGCGGGCTGCTGGTTTTTGGCACCCTGCGCGCGGTGGGGGCCGGCCCGGCGGTGGTCATGGCTTATTTCGGCGGCTTGGTTCTGGTGCTGGAGGTGCTGCGCCGGGCCGTGCTGGAGCCCTTGTTTCTGGTGTTGTTTCAGCCCATGGCCACGCCGGAGCGGCTGCAGGGCTACGCTGTGGTGAAAGGATTTTACGAGCCGCTGGGTCTGGGTATGGGCGGGGCCTTGTTGCTGGCGCTGCACCAGTCGCCCGGCTTCAACCAGTGGGTGCCTTTTCTGTGGATGGCAGCTTTCTTGATTGGCGCAGCCGTGCTACTGCAGCGTGCTTATGCCCATTACATCAACGATTTGAAGCATGTGCTGGGGGTGCGGTTAGCCCCTGAGCCGTTGCGGGAGGCCGCGGCGGCCAGCCAGCCCGTGGCCCGTGCCAGCCTTTTTCGCACCAACCACCGCGAGGCAATTCAGGCCATCGATTACCTGCAAAAAGCCGAATCGGACGCGCTGGTACAACACGCCGAGGACTTCTTGAAACACGCCGACAGCCGGGTGCGCAACCGCGTGCTCAGCCTGCTGGGCAACCGAGCCGACGTGCCACTCCTGCGGCGGCTGGCCCTGGAGGACCCCGACGACGCGGTGCGGGAAATGGCCAGCTGCCTGGCCTGCCACCACCCCGAACCCGCTGCCGACGACCTGCTGGAACACCCGGACCTGGCGGTACGCAAAGGCGCAATTCGGGGCCGGTTGGAGCTGGCCCCCGCCCATGCCGGTGCCCTGGCCAGCCTCGCAGCCATTGCCGCCGCCCCCGATAGCTGTGCCCGCCTGGTGGCCCTGAGCCTGCTGGACCTGCTGGACCCCACCAGCCAGGTTGCCGTGCTCACGGCCAGCTTCCACAGTGCCGACCGTGCCGTGGTGCACCGGGCCGTGCAGGCCACCGCCGCCGCCCCCAGCACCGGCCTGCTGGCGCTCCTTATGGCGTTGCTGCGCGAAAAATCCACGCAGCAGGCCGCTGGTACCTGCCTGGCCAAAGCCGGGGACGCCGCGCTGCCCGGCCTCAGGGCTGCCCTGGCCCAGGAGCCCGACGGGCGCTACCTGCAAGCCCTGGCCCAGGTGTGCACGCGCCTGGCCACCCCCGCCGCCCGGCAGGTGCTGGTAGAAGTGGTGCAGGGGCCCCGGCTGAGCGCGCGGGCGGCGGCCCTGCGCGCACTGAGCGGCTACGCCACCCTGCTGGCCGACAAGCCCGTTTTCCAGCGGCTGGTGGAAGAAGAAATGCGCCTGGCGCAACAGCTGGTGCACGGCATGGCCGCCGCCACCACGGAGCTGCGCCAGGCCCTGCACTACGAGCTGCGCAGGAGCCAGCAGCGCATTTTTGGCCTGCTGATGCAGTTATATGAGCGCCAGCCCGTTGTGGATGCGCAGCGGGGCGTGGCCCATGCCACCGGCGAGCGGCAGGCCAGCGCGCTGGAAATTCTCGATAACCTGATTCCGCGCCCCCTCTACCAGGGCCTGCAGGCCATGCTGGAGACGGGCCGGCTCTCCGAACGAGTGCACCGATTCGACGACCTGCTGGGCCCGATGGTGACCACCGAAGCCATTCAGACCACCATAGTGCGCCGGGGCACGGCCGCATTTTCGGCCTGGACCGTGGCGGTGGCCCTGCGGCAGTGGCATCCGCAGCCCGCTACCGTGGCCTGCCTGCAGCCGCACCTGGAATCCACCAATGCCCTCATTCAGGAAAGTGCCCTGCTGGTGCTGCGGCAGCTGCCCGTGGAGCGCCCGGCCGCCTTCGACTTTCTGCAAGTCCTTCATCCCGACATAACCGCCTTGCTCATGCCTTCCTCCGTCCCCACTTCTACCGTCCCGGCCCGCGAGCGGGTGCTGATGCTCAAAGGCACCACCCTGTTCACCGAAACCTCCGAAAACGTGCTGGGTACCATCGTGCCCATCATGCGGGAAGTCAGCTTTCAGCCGGAGCAGGAAATATTTGTGAAGGGGACCCTGGGCACTTCTTTGTTCATTGTGTGCGAAGGGGAGGTGGGCATCTTTGATGGCGCGCGGCAGCTCACCTCCTTTCACCGGGGCGAATTTTTCGGGGAATTATCGCTGCTCGATGCCGAAGCCCGCTCGGCTACCGCCGTGGCCCTGACCCCGGTGGTGGCCTTCCGCATCGACCAGGAAGATTTTTACGACGTGATAGAAGAATGTGCCGAAGTGGCCCGCAACGTCATGCGGGTACTCTGCCAACGCTTGCGCCGGCAAAACGAGCGGACGCAGCCTGCCGTGTCCGCTCCGGCTTAAGAGCCGCACAGGACCGGCGCCGTTACTGGTTGGGCCGGGCGCGGCCCCCTTCCTTACTTTACGCCCATGTCCGACTTTCGATTGCAGGTGTTCGCGGCCGTGGCCCGGCACCTGAGCCTGACCAAAGCGGCGCAGGAGCTGTTCATCAGCCAGCCGGCCGTAACCAAGCACCTCCATGAGCTTGAAAAACAGCACGGACAGCGGTTGCTGGAGCGCCGCGGCAACCGCATTGCCCTCACCGAGGCCGGCCGGCTGCTGCTGGGCCACGCCGAAGCGGTAGCCGCCTCCGCCCAGCAGCTCGACGACCAGCTCCTGGCCCTGCGCGACCCCGACGAAGCCGCCGGCCGCCTGCGCCTAGGCGCCAGCACCACCCTCAGCCAGTACGTGCTGCCCGGCCTGCTGCCGGCCTTTCAGGCCCGCTATCCCAACGTGCGCCTCACCCTGCTCAACGCCAACTCCGAGCGCATAGCCGATGCCCTGCTGCGCAACGAGCTGGACCTGGGCTTTGTGGAAGGCCGCACCAAAAGCCGCGACCTCCACTACGAACTCCTGCTGCCCGATGAGCTGGTGGCCGTGCGGCGTGCCCACCCCCGCGGCACCCCGCCCGCCCCGCTCAGCCTGGCCGAGGCGCTGGCGCACCCATTGGTTTTGCGGGAGCGCGGCTCTGGCACGCTGGAGGTACTGGAGTTTGCCCTGAGCGAACTCAAAACCAAGCTCAGTAGCCTGCAGGTAGCATTTTATTTTGACAATACCGAAGCCATAAAGGCGTACCTGGAGGCCGCTCCCGGGGCGCTGGGCTTCGTTTCGCGCCGGGCGTTGGCCCGTGAGCTATCGGCAGGGCTGCTCGAAATAGTGCCGGTGCAGGGCCTGCACCTGCCCCGGCAATTTGAGGCCGTGTGGGTGCAGGGGCAGCCGCTGATACGCCCGGCCCAGCGCTTCCTGGCGTTCGCGCACGCCCACTTTCATGCCGGCGCATAACCTAAGGTTATCTCAAATAACATTTTTAAACCATCCAGCCGCTGGGTTGCCCCGTAAATTTGCAGCAAGTACTCCCACTTACTGCCCATGTCCCAATTCCCGGTCGCTCCTCCTGAGTCCCGCCCCGTACTTCGCCCAGCCACGCCCGCCGAAGCCGTCCATGACGAATCGGCGACGGCTGCGGCCCCGGCAACCAAAGCGTCGGGGTTCTGGCAGGCATTTCACACGCGGCGGGTGGTTTGGGGCTATTCCTTTGCCCTGCGGGAAGTGGTATTCGGGCTGATTGTGCTTTTCTGTTTCACGCCCTGGGCATCGCCGCCCGTGGCCCTCGCCTTGGGCCTGCTGCTGGCCCAAACGCTCGGCAACCCCTTCAGCACCCAAGCCAAGAAGGTCACGGCGAAGCTGTTGCAGTACTCCGTAATCGGGCTGGGCTTTGGGATGAATGCGCACGCCGCCGTGCAGGCCGGGCGCGAAGGGCTGCTGTTCACGGTAGCCTCCATTGCCGGCACGCTGGTATTGGGCTACCTGGTGGGCCGGTGGCTGGGGCTGGGCCGTCGCGTGGTGCACCTCATTTCGTGCGGTACTGCCATCTGCGGCGGCAGCGCCATTGCGGCCGTGGGCCCTGTGTTGCGGGCCAAAGATGAGGAAATGTCCGTGGCGCTGGGTACGGTGTTCGTGCTCAACGCCGTGGCACTCTTTGCTTTCCCGACCATTGGCCACGCCCTGGCCATGACGCAGAACCAGTTTGGACTCTGGTGCGCCATCGCCATTCACGACACCAGTTCGGTGGTGGGAGCCGCCACTGCCTACGGCGACCAGGCCCTGCAGGTAGCTACCACCGTGAAGCTGGCCCGAGCCCTCTGGATAATCCCAGTTGCCTTGGGCACGGCCCTCGTTTTCAAGCAGAAGGGGGTTAAAATCAAAATCCCCTACTTCATCCTGGGCTTTGTGGTGGCCATGCTCATCAACACCTTCGTGCCCGCCGCCCGGCCGCTGGGGCCGCTGATGGTGAGTCTGGCTAAGATAGGCCTCACCGTAACCCTGTTTTTGATAGGAGCGGGGCTGTCGATGAAGGTGGTGAAGTCGGTTGGCCCGCGGCCGTACCTGTTAGGCACGGTGCTGTGGCTGGTCATCTCAATGGCCTCGCTCTACGTCATTCTGCAGGCCGTTTAAGCCACTGCCAAAAGCCGGCAGCTGGTCCCCAACAGGTTAAGAAGCAGCCGTGGCCACCCGATTGCGCCAGGCGGCCAGGTCGTCGGCGTTGTCCACGTCGGAGAGCACGGGCAAGTGAGCCACACTCAGGCCGAGCCGGGCTGCATCGGCCAGGGTAGTGGGCAGCACCGCGTCGGTGCTCCACTCTTTATTGATAAAAAAGTCCGGGATTAACGTGCGCATGCCCAGCAGGTAATAGCCTCCGTCGCGGGCGGGCCCCACTACCACATCGTGCGTTGCGAGGTATTGAAAAGCTGCGTCCAGATGCGCGGTGGTCAGCTCTGGGCAGTCGGTGCCGATGATGACGGCCGCAGTGGCCCCGCCGCTAAAGGCCGTGGCGAAGGCTTGGTGCATGCGCTCGCCCAGGTCGCCGGCCGGTTGCGGGTGCTGCTCAAAGCCGGCCCACTCGCCAAAGGCCGAATCAGTGGAAGGCTCGTCGCCGGCCAGCCACAGGGTTTTGGTCGCGGCAACGCCATCGGCCGCTTTCCGCGTGTGGTGCAGCAGCTCCTTATATATATGCAGCGCAGCCTCTGGCCCTTCGGTGCGCGCAAGGCGCGTTTTTACTTGACCCAGCGCAGGGTGGCGGGCAAAAATAAGCAGTTGGTGAGCCATGTAGCAGGCAGAAGGGAATATGCCGATAGTGAATGGATGGGCTGCAGCCAGCCTTGGCAATGCTGAGCAAGTGGCCAAGCAGCCTGGCAAAGGAAGCGTATGCAGCAGCAGAAACAGGAAGCAGGGCCAATAAATAAACGGCCATGCGACTGCCTGCTACAGGAGAAGCGGCATTACTTCACCACTAAACTGCCCCGCAGCATCCCCATGCCGCAGGTAAACGGGAAAGTGCCGGCCTTTTCGGGCAGTAGCTCCACCAGCGTGGTTTTGAAGGCCGGCAGGTCGCGGCGAATGCTGAAATCGGGCATGAGCAGCTCTTCTGAGCAGCTGTTTTCCTCGTCGCGGTAGAAACTCAGCCGCACGGGCTTGCCGCGCTCCACTTCAATCACGTCGGGCGAGTATCCGCCTTTTACCGTGATATCCACTTCCTGCACGCCGCTGGATGAGGAAACGGCGCTGGCCGTCTGCCGGGGCGAGAAAAAGAAGTACCACAGCACGAAGGCAGCCAGGCCCAGGCCGACGATGGTGACGATGATGGCGGTTGTATCCATGGTTGAAGTCAGAAGTTAAACGTGAAAGTCTGTCAGCTTATTTAACTCAGAACGTCATGCTGAGCGCAGCCGAAGCATCTATGCCGCTTCGTTGAGCCGATAGGATTACTACTGCTGTAGAGATGCTTCGGCTGCGCTCAGCATGACGTTGTTTTTGGTTTTTTACGCCCTCCTAAACACCCTCCCTAGCGCTTAACTGAAAAGCTCCGCAGGCGCAGCGAATTGGTGAGTACCGAAACCGAGCTCAGGGCCATGGCCGCGGCCGCCAGCATGGGCGAGAGCAGGATGCCGAAGAAGGGATAGAGCAGCCCGGCCGCCACCGGAATGCCCAGCGTGTTGTAGATGAAGGCGAAAAACAGGTTTTGCTTGATGGTGCGGATGGTCTGGCGGCTCAGCTCGATGGCCGTGACCACGCCGTGCAGGTCGGAGCGCATGAGGGTGATGCCGGCTGCTTCCATGGCCACGTCGGTACCCGAGCCGATGGCCAGGCCGATGTCGGCCTGGGCCAGCGCCGGCGCGTCGTTGATGCCGTCGCCCACCATGGCCACGATGCGGCCCTCGGCCTGCAGCGCTTTCACCTTGCCGGCCTTTTCGGCCGGCAGCACTTCGGCAAAGTAGCGCGTAATGCCCACCTGGCCGGCCACCTGGGCGGCGGTCTGGGGGTTGTCGCCCGTCATCATCACCACCTCAATGCCCAGGGCCTGCAACTCTTTAATGGCGGCAACGGAGGTGTCGCGCACGGTGTCGGCCACGCCCAGCAGGGCCACGGCCTGCCCGGCCACGGCCACGTAGAGCACGGTTTTGGCCTGGCTCAGCAGTTGCTCGGCCTGGGCTGTCAGCTCGGGCGACAGGGTAATTCCCTCGTCGGCCAGCAGGCGGCGGTTGCCGATGAACACGGCCTGGCCCCCGACGGTAGCGGTGGCGCCTTTGCCCTCCACGGCCCGGAAGCCAGTGGCCATCAGTTTATCACCGCCCTGGGCGTCGGCGTGGCGCACCACGGCTTCGGCCAGCGGGTGCTCGCTCTGGCGCTCCACGGCGGCTACCAGCTGCAGCAGGCGCGGGCCGTCCTGGGCCACCCCGGCAAGGCTGGGGGCCAGGAAGTCGGTTACGGCCGGCTCGCCGCGGGTGATGGTGCCGGTTTTATCCAGCAGCACGGTGTTCACCTGGTAAGCTTTTTCCAGGGCTTCGGCGTTGCGAATCAATACGCCGTGCTCGGCGCCCTTGCCGGTGCTTACCATGATGGCCGTGGGCGTGGCCAGCCCCAGCGCGCAGGGGCAGGCAATGATGAGCACGGCCACAAAGTTGACCAGCGCCAGCGGCAGGCGCGTGTCCACCGGGGCCAAATCAAACCACAGCACGAAGGTGAGAATGGAAATGACAACCACCGTGGGCACGAAAATGGAACTGACCTTATCGGCCAGCCGCTGAATGGGGGCGCGGCTGCCCTGGGCGTCTTCCACCAGCTTCACAATCTGCGAAAGCATGGTGTCGGAGCCGACTTTGGTTACCTCGAAGCGGAAGGAGCCGGTTTTGTTGAGCGTGGCCCCAAACACCGGGTCGCCGGCTTTCTTGGTCACGGGCAGGCTTTCGCCGGTGAGCATGGCCTCGTCGAGCGAGGACTGGCCTTCGGTGATGCGGCCATCGGTGGCCACTTTTTCGCCGGGGCGCACCACCACGATGTCGCCGAGCTGGACCTGCTCGATGGGCACATCCACTTCCTCGCCGTTAGGGCGCACCACGCGGGCAGTTTTGGCCTGCAAGCCAATGAGGCTGCGCATGGCGGCCGAGGTCTGGGTTTTGGCACGTAGCTCCAGCACCTTGCCCAGCAGAATCAGGGCAATGATGGTGGCCGTGGTGTCATAGTACACCTCGGGCACAAGGCCCCGGCTGGTGAAAAAGCCGGGCACCACGGTGGCGGCCAGGCTATAGAGAAAGGCCGCGCCAGTGCCCACGGCAATGAGGGTATCCATGTTGGCCGACCGGTGCTTGAAGCCGTTCCAGGCCGATACGTAGAACTCGCGCCCGCTGTAGGCCAGCACCGGCAGCGTGAGCAGCAGCAGGGCGTAGTTCAACACCGGCATGTTTACCCGCGCCATCAGGGCCGGCCAGAGCATGAGCATGCTCAGCGGCATGATGATGATAGCCAGGACCGTCGCCACCCAGAAGCGGCGCTTGAGCTTCTGGTAAGCCAAGGCTTTCTGGCGGTCGATTTCGGCGCTGCGCTCGGCGGCGCTGGTGTCGGGGGCACGCTCCATTACCCCGTAGCCGGCATTCACCACGGCTTCCTTCAGGCTGGCGGGGCTGGCCTGGCCGGGCAGGTAGTGCACGGTGGCCTTTTCGGTGGCGAAGTTGACCATGGCGCTTTGTACGCCGGGGGCCCGGCTCAGCGACTTTTCGATGGCCGACGCACAGGAGGCGCAGGTCATGCCTTCGATGTCGAGGGTTTCGGTTTTGGTAGTTGGTTCCATAGAAAAACAGGTTGGAGGGGGTGCCGGGCATTGCTCGCAGCGGAGAAAGCCCACAACCACTTGTACAAAATAACGGCTTTCCCACAGGGAAGTTGGTACTGAATACCGCCGTAGAATTGCATAATTTGGCGGCTAGTGGTTATTATACAACTCCTATAGTTTACGGGTGCCCGGAGATTTGGGCACTAGAGGCTGCGCATATAAGGCTTGGATAGACAGTCGTTGAACACTGACGCGCCTACTAAAATTATGCTAGTTGATTGCACAATTATGCTTCGCAGCCTCGCTTACTACCTGCCAGAACTGACGCAGAAGTCGGTTTAATCGATTGCCAGCCCTGTTTAAGCCTTTATCCCGGCCATTCGGCAACCGGCGTTAAACCCTATTGAGCTTCGCGAGTTAGATGGGCTGCCGACTGCATTCAGCCAACAAAGCCTATTTTTGTAGCTACTTAGTGCCCGTTATGTTCCGTAGCCTGTTCCCTTTCCGCCGTTTGCTGGCGACGAGCTTCCTGCTCGTCTTCGTCAACGTGTTTGTGGGGCAGTGCTGGTGCGCGACGGTAAACCCGGAGTCGTTGGTCGAGGTGGCCATTGTCCAGCCACCCGTTGCGGCCACGCCGGCGCACCCAGGCTGCCCGGGGCATGGGGCCGCAGTTGAGCGTCCGGCCAAGAAGGAGAGCCACTCTACCAATAAGTCGACCGACGGCAAGGACGACTGCTGCAAGGACAACGCGGCAGCGGTGCTCTCGTCGCTTACGGTACCCGCTCAGAAACACCTGTTTATAGCTGCCCCGGCCGTGCTGCCGATGGCAATGGCGTTTTACTTCCGGCCCCTGGCTGGCCAGTGGGACCGCACGGCTCCCGTTGCCCTGGTTCCGCCCCGGCAGCTCAAGCCCAAAATACCCGACATCCGTATTTTCATCCAGTCGCTGACTGTCTGATTGTTCCGACGCGCTAAGGCTCGCGCCGGCATGGCTATGCTATGCCCGGGGCGGGCCTTTTCGTTTGCTCGTCGCGCTGCCATTTCGGGTAGCTTTTCACTTTCATTTTGTGGGTACATCTGGCAACAGCCAGTCATTGCCGCCGTTTGGGCGGCCCTATTTCTTATGAACAAATACAGTGCTTTCCTGCTGGCCGCTGCCAGCGTTTTCACCGTGGCCAGTTGCTCTTCCGATTCGTCGGGTAGCAGCGCTACCAACGCCGTTACCACGCCCACCGGCACCGCGCCCGACAGCACCGCCGGCCACGCCGGGGGCCACACCTACGCCTGCCCCATGCACCCGGAGGTGAACAGCACCGAGCCCGGCCAAAAGTGCTCCAAGTGCGGCATGGACCTGGTGCACAACGACCAGGTGAGCAACGGCAAGGGCTACCAGATGAAGTTTGTGCCCCAGCCCATGCAGCTGGCGGCCGGCCAGCCCGCCACGCTCACCTACACCCCCCAGGAAGTAGGCAACGAAGCGGCTCCGGTGCCGCTGGCAGTGGTGCACGAGAAGAAAATCCACCTCATCATCGTCCGCAAAGACCTGTCGGTGTTCTACCACGAGCACCCCGAATTCACGGCCGAAGGCAACTACAAAGTGCCTTTCACCTTTCCCAAAGGCGGCGAGTACGTGTTGTATCAGGACTACTCGCCGGCCGGCGGCGGGCACCAGCTGGGCCGCCAGGTGGTGAGCGTGCAGGGTGCGAAGTACACGCCCGTCAAGTTCAGCAAAGACCAGATGCAGTGGGAGCAGGATGGCTACCAGGCCACCCTGGCCTTCGACAAGGACCTGAAAGTGGGCCAGCTGCTGGGCATGAAAATCACGCTCAGCAAAAACGGCCAGCCCGTAACCGACCTCGACAAGTACCTCGGGGCACTGGGCCACGTGGTGGTCATCAGCGAAGACACCGAGCGCTACCTGCACGTGCACCCCAACGACCAGGCCGACAAGGGCCCGGCCATCGGCTTCAACACCAGCTTTGAGGCGCCCGGCCTGTACCGCGTGTTCCTGCAGTTCAACCACGCCGGCCAGATTCACACCGGCAACTTCACCATCAATGTGAAAGGTCCGGCCGCCAGTTAGGCAGCCTTTCCAACCGCGTTTTTTCCTTCGCCACTTCCCTGAACCCATGAAAACCCAAGCCATTTTTTGCGCCCTGCTATGCTCCGGCACTCTGCTGCTGAGCAGCTGCGATACCAAAACCGCCACGGACACTACCGCCGCCACTGAAAACGGCGCGGCCGGCGACACGGCCCCGATGGACCATTCCACCATGGACCACTCCACAACGGCTGGCGACTCGCCCCTGAAGGCCTCGATGGATGAGATGATGGCCAAGATGGACGCCATGAAGATGAAGGGCAACACCGACCACGACTTTGCCCACATGATGCTGGAGCACCACAAAGGCGCGGTGGCCATGGCCGACATTCAGCTGCGCGACGGCAAAGACGCCACCATGCGTCAGATGGCCGAGAAAATCAAAGCCGACCAGCAGCAGGAAATTGGGGAGTTGGAAGCCGTGGCCACCCGCCTCGACAATGCCCCCACCAACTACCAGCCCCAGGACCTGAACGACCCGTTCACGGCCCAGATGAAGATGTCGATGACGACCATGATGCAGCATATGCCTGCCACCGTGGCCAACCCGGACATGAACTTCAACATGCTGATGACCACGCACCACCAGAGCGCCATGGACATGGCCAAAGCCGAAGTAACCCACGGCAAAGACAGCAAGCTCAAGGCCATGGCGGAGAAGATGATAGCCACTCAGCAGAAGGAAATAGATGCCTTCAAGACCTGGCACGCCCAGAATGCCGATAAAATGTAGCCTTCCGCATTTCCTGCTTTTTCCCTAAACCCACTTTCCCCTTACTCATGAAATTTTCCCGAATCCTCCTCGCCGCCGCGCTCGTGGCCACCGCTTCTTTCTCGGCCCAGGCCCAGCACAGCCACAAGCCTGGCGCAGCCGCGCACGGCCATAAAGCAGCCGGCGAAACCCACGCCCACCAGTCGCCCCACGGGGGCGTAGTCCGGACGGCCGGCGCCTACCATTTGGAGCTGGTGCAGCAGGCCGGCGAAGTACACGTGTACCTGCTCGATGCCAACGAAGCCACGATGGCCCCCACCGGCACCACCGGCACGGTGATGCTGCTGACCACGGCCGGCAAAACCAGCACCGCCGCCCTCACGCCCGCCGGCGACCACCTGGTGGCGCAGGTTCCGGCCGGCATTACCGTGCGCACGGCCATTGTCAGCCTGAAAGCCAAGGGCAAGTCGCTGTCGGCCCGGTTCGAAAAGCTCGACGCGGCGGCTAAAACCGGCAAAGCAGTGGGTGCCGCTTACCAGTGCCCCATGCAGTGCGAAGGCAGCGCCAGCGACAAGCCCGGCGCATGCCCGAAGTGCGGCATGGCCCTGGTGAAAAAGTAGTTGACCGCGCCGGTTTTCGGACGCTTGGCGTCCGGGCCTTTTCCGCCCCGGGCCGTCCGCTGCTGCAACGGCGGGCGGCCCATTGGTGGGCCCTAACCTGATTTTATGACGTATTTTGAATTGAAACGCGGGCCTCGTTGGCTGCTGGTACTGGCTCTGCTACTGCAGGGGCCGTGGCGGGAGGCTGCCGAGGCCCAAACCGTCATCGGTCTCGACAGCGCCGAAGCCCGGAGCCTGCGCCGCCACCCACGCCTGCGGCAGTCCGACCGCGAGGTGGAGGAGCAACGCGCCCTGAAACGGGGCTCGTTTGCGCCGGCCAACCCGGACCTGCTGTTCTCGGCCCCTTCGGGCGAGCGGTGGGCCCCGGGCGTGGTGCAGACCATTGACTTTCCAAACGTGTACCGGCGCCAGCGCCAGGTGGCGGAGGCGGGCATCAGTCTGGCCGAGCGCAACCGCGAGGTGAGCCGGGCCACGGTGCTGCGCGATACCCGGCTGGCTTACCTGAGCCTGCAGTTTGCCGAGGCCCAAATACGGCAGCTCACCTACCAGGACAGCCTGTACCAGGCGCTGCGGGTGGCTACCGAGCGGCTGTTTGCGGCCGGCGAAATAACCTCGCTGCAGCGCATCAGCACCGAAGCCGAAGCCCGACAGGTAGCCGTGCAGCTGCTGCAGGCCACCGCCGACTTGCGCGCCGCCCAGCGCCGCCTGGGTTTGCTGCTGGGCCAGCCCACGGCCGCTTTCACTGCCAGCACCGACCTGCGCCGCAGTGGTCCGGAGCTGGTGCAAACGGGTGGGGCGCTGCTCAGCGGCCTGCCCACCGAAGACAGCGCGGCGCTGGTGCGCAGCCCCACGCTGGCGGCCGCCACCCAGAACGTGGCCCTGAGCCAGTCGGGCATCAGTCTGGTGCGGGCCCGGCGCACGCCGCGCTCACGGTGGGGTACCAGAACCAGGGCTTCGCGGATTCGCCCACCCGTTACCGCTTCCAGTTTGGCGTGTCGGTGCCCGTGTGGTTCTGGACCTACCGCTCGCAGCTGCAGGCGGCCACGGCCCGCAGCGAGGCGGCCGGCTACCAGCTGCAAACCCAGCGCCTGGAGTTGAGCAGCCTCTACGAGCAGGCGCTGGCCGATACGCGCAAGTTCTCGGCCTCGCTGGGCTACTACGAGCAGACCGGCGTGCCGCAGTCGGGGGCCATCATCAGCCAGTCACAGCGCCTGTTCCGGGCCGGCGAAATCAGCTATCTGGTCCTGATTCAGAGCCTCAACCAGGCCTTTGCCATTCAAAATACCTACCTGACTACCATCCGTGACTACCGTCAGGCTCTCATCGAACTTAACTACCTGCGGGGTGAATAACATGAAACAACTCCTGATTTTGCTGCTGGGCCTGCTGCTGCTGAGCAGCACGGCCCAGGCCCACGGGGGCGAAGACCACGGCGACGGCCCCAAGGCCGGCACCCCGGCCGGGGCGACGTCGTTTTCGGTGGCGGCGCTGTCGGAGCAGTTCGAGGTGCTGCTGCGCTACGAGCCGCTGGAAGGTGGCCAACCCGCCGACCTGCGCCTGTTCCTTTCCGACTATGCCACCAACGTGCCCATCAAGGGGGCCAAGCTCACGCTCACCACGCCGGAGGATGCCAGTCTGAAGTGGGCCATAACGGAGCAGGAGCCGGGCATCTACCTGGTGGAAGGCCAGTTTCCGGCCAACAAGGCCTACAGCTTCACGGTCAATGTTGTGGCCGGCGACAAAGCCGATTTGCTGCTGCTCGAGGGCATTAAGGTGGGCGAGAAACTGCCCGTGGCCGCGGCGGCTCCGGAGGCCGCCGCCGCGCTTTTTTCCTCCTGGAAAACGATTCTGGCCCTACTTGGGGCCTTCGTGCTCGGCATCGGGCTCACGGTGCTGCTGCTGCGCCGCCGCCGCCCTGCCGCCCCTGTTTCCACCTCCAATCCTGCCGTGTATGAAAACCAAGCATAAATTTCTGGCCGTTACGGCCGCGGCCGGCCTGGTGCTGACCGTGCTGCTGCCGCCCCCGGGCCTGGTGCAGGCCCACGGCGGCGAAGACCACGGTGGCGAGGCCAAGGCCAGCACCGGCGTGGCCCTGACCGATGAGGTGCTGCTGCCCAAGGAAAGCCAGTTCCTGTTTCAGGTGCAAACCAACCTCGCTGCTTACTCTACCACCTACAGCCGGGCCACGCTCTACGGCACGGTATCGGCGGCGGCGGGCGGCGAGGGCCGCGTGGTAGTGCCGCAAAGCGGGCGCATTGTGAGCTTAGCCGCGCAAGTAGGCCAGCAGGTGCGCGCCGGCCAGACGCTGGCCGTCATCGAGCAGACGCTGGATGCCACCCAGCAAATCGGCCTCAGCACCGAGCGGGCCAACGCCCAGGCCGAGCTGCGCGCCGCTCAGCAGGACTACAACCGCCTGCAAAGCATTGCCGACATTGCCGCCCGCAAAGACGTGGTGGCGGCCGAGCTGCGCCTGCGTCAGGCCCGCCAGAACGCCGGTATTCAGAACAGCCAGGCGGGCCAGCGCCGCGTCAGCATCACCTCGCCGGTGAGCGGCACCGTGGACGTGTTCAACCTCGCCGTGGGCCAGCAGGTCAGTCAGGGCGACGAGCTGTTTCGGGTCATCAACCCCGGCAAGCTGCGCGTGGAGGCCCAGGTGTTTGCCCAGGATTTGGCCAAGGTCACGCCAGGGGCCGCCTTCCGGGTGGAGGGCCTGCAGGGCCAGGCGGGCGTACCAGCCCGGCTGGTGGTGTTCAGCAACGTGGTCAACCCCGTGAATCAGGCCCGGCAGCTGGTGCTGGAACTGGATGCCACCGACGGCAGTGCCTACCGGGCCGGCCAGGCCGTGAACGTGCAGGTGGTGGGCCAGACCGGCGGCGGCAAGCCCCAGCTGGTGGTGCCCACTTCGGCCATCACCGACCTCAACGGCAAGCCCGTGGTGTTTGTGCACACCGAGCCCGAGCGGTTCAAGATTCGCTACGTGCAGCCGGGGGCCGTGAACGGCCAGCAAACCGTGCTGGTGCAGGGCGAGGTGAACGAGAACGACCGGGTGGTAACGGCCGGCACCTACCAGCTTAAGTCCATTTACCTCAACCAGTAATTCCCTCAACCACTATTTCCCATGAAGAATCTAGCTGCTTTTGCCGCCCTGGCCACCGTGCTGGGCCTGACCTCGACCACCGCCCGGGCCCAGGCCCCCGCCGCATCATTGGCCGCATCATCGGCCGAGGAAACGGCCGTGAAAAACGTGCTGCGCCAGTACCAGCAGGCCGTTGAGAAGCTGGATACTACGGGTACGCAACGCCTCTTCACGGCCAACTCGCAGGTGTTTGAGTCCGGCGGTGTGGAAGGTACTTACCGGCACTACGCCGCCCACCACCTGGCCCCGGAGCTGAAGGAGTTTGCCGCCTTCAACTTCAGCGACTATAAGGCCGCCGTGCAGGTGGACGGGCCTTACGCCTTTGCCACCGAAACCTATACCTACACCATTGGGCTGAAGAAAGGCCCCAAGGACAAGGAGGCCAAGGCGCCCATCGTGCGCCGGGGCGTGGCCACATCGGTGCTGCGCAAGAACGCGGCCGGCCAGTGGCAGATTATGAGCACGCACTCCTCGGCCCGGACGCCCCGGGTTAAGAAATAAATCGGCACCCCCCGCCGGTGGGCGGAAACCCAGGCGCCGCCCCTACTGCCGAACAGCCGATTTGACGGCTCCCATCCTCTGTTGTTAACCGATGCTTGACAAGATAATCCGCTTTGCTCTGCAGAACCGCCTGCTGATGCTGGCTTTTGCCCTGGGCCTTATCATTGCCGGCACCTACACGGCCAACCAGCTGCCGGTGGACGTGCTGCCCGACCTGGACCGCCCCCGCGTAACGGTGTTTCTGGAAGCGCCCGGCATGGCCCCCGAGGAAGTGGAGGCCCTGGTGACGCTGCCCGTGGAAACGGCCCTGAACGGAGCCACCGGCGTGTCGGCGGTGCGCTCCAACTCGGCTATCGGCCTGGGCATGGTGTTCGTGGAGTTCGACTATGGCACCGACATTTTCACGGCCCGCCAGATTGTGAGCGAGAAGCTGCAGACCACCGGCGAGCAGCTGCCGCAGGGCATCACGCCCGTGCTGGGGCCCATTTCGTCGGTTATGGGCCAGATTATGCTCGTGGGCCTGTCCGGCGGCAAGGAAACCAACGCCGCCGACCTGCGCACGCTGGCCAACTACACGGTGCGCCAGCGCCTGCTCAGCATTCCCGGCATTGCCCAGGTTATCCCCATTGGCGGCGACAACCTGCAGTACCAGGTGCTGCTGGACATGCCCCGCCTGAACGCCACCGGCCTCACGGCCAACCAGGTGGAAGAAGCCCTGCGCCAGTCGAACCTGAACACCACCGGCAACTTCTTTGACCGCAACGGCTCGGAAGTGCTCATCCGTAACCTGGGCCGTCTGCGCTCGGTGGCGGATATTGTGAACATCGTGGTGGGCTACCGCGCGCAGTCGCCCATCCGCGTGGCGGATGTAGCCAATGTGAAGTTCGGGGCCCGCTTCAAGCGCGGCGATGGCAGCGTAAACGGCCAGCCCGCCGTGATTCTGAGCATCGAGAAGCAGCCGGGCGCCGCTACCGTGGGTTTGACTGAAGCCGTAGAAAAGGCCTTGGTGGAGCTGCAGCCCTCGCTGCCCAAGGACGTGAAAGTGAACACGCGCCTGTTCAAGCAGTCGGAGTTCATCGAGTCCTCGATTTCCAACGTGGAGGAAGCCCTGCGCGACGGGGCCATTCTGGTGGTTATCGTGCTGTTTGCCTTCCTGCTGAACGTGCGGACCACGTTTATTTCGCTGGTCGCCATTCCGCTTTCGCTGCTGGTTACGGCGCTGGTGTTCAAGGCGGCGGGCATCAGTATCAACACCATGACGCTGGGCGGGCTGGCCATTGCCATCGGCGAGCTGGTCGACGATGCCATTGTGGACGTGGAAAACGTGTACCGGCGCCTGCGCGAAAACAAGCAGCGGCCCGACCCGCAACCGGTGCTGCGCGTCGTGTATTCGGCCTCGTCGGAGGTGCGCAACTCCATCGTGTACGCCACCATTATCGTGGTGCTGGTTTTTCTGCCGCTATTCGCGCTGGAAGGCATGGAGGGCCGCATTTTCGCGCCCTTGGGCATTGCCTACATCACCAGCATCGTGGCCTCGCTGTTCGTTTCGCTGACGGTAACGCCGGTGCTGTGCTACTACCTGCTGCCCGGCATGAAGCAGATGGACCACCCCGAAACCGACGGTGGGCTGGTGCGCTGGCTCAAGAAAAAGGACACCCGGCTGCTGGGCTGGGGCATGCGGCATCCTAAGCTGGTGCTCACGTCCACGGCTTTGCTCTTTGCGATGGCCGTGGCCATGGTGCCCTTCTTCGGCACCGAGTTTCTGCCGCCCTTCAACGAAGGCTCGCTGACGGTAAACTTCTCGGCCCCGGCCGGCACCTCGCTCACCGAAAGCAACCGCCTGGGCACGCTGGGCGAGCAGCAGATGCTCAAGATTCCGGAAGTGGCCTACACGGCCCGCCGCACCGGCCGCGCCGAGCTCGACGAGCACGCCGAATCGGTGAACAACTCGGAAATCGAGGTGGCCTTCAAGACCGAAGCCGAGCTGGAGAAGGAGGGCAAAACCATGCGCAGCCGCGACGAGATTCTGGCCGACATGCGCGACAAGCTCAGCCTGATAACGGGCGTGAACGTGAACATCGGCCAGCCCATTTCCCACCGCCTCGACCACCTGCTGAGTGGGGTGCGGGCCCAGGTGGCCATCAAGGTGTTCGGCAACGATTTGCTGGAGCTGCGCCGCTACGCCAACGAGGTGCGCGACGCCGCCGCCACCGTGCCCGGCGTGGTGGACCTGCAGGTGGAAAAGCAGGTGCAGATTCCGCAGCTGCTCATCCGGCCCAAAGACGACGCGCTGCGCGCCTACGGCATGGGCCGCGGCGAGCTGGTGCGCGACCTGGAAACGCTGTTTCAAGGAACCGTCGTCTCGCAGATGGTCGACGGCCAGAAGCGCTTCGACCTGGTGGTGAAGCTGCCCGAGGAGCAGCGCAACGACATGGCCGCCATCAGCCAGACCCGCATCGAAACGCCCAGCGGCGCGCTGATACCCGTGAGCCAGGTGGCGGAAATAATTTACGAGCCGGGGCCCAACACCATCAACCACGAAAATACCCAGCGCCGCATCACCATCTCGCTCAACGTGGCCGAGCGCGACCTAGGCTCCACGGTGCAGGAAATTCAGGCCAAAATAAGCCAGCAGGTGAAGCTGCCGCCGGGCTACTACCTCACTTACGGCGGGCAGTTCGAAAGCCAGCAGTCGGCCTCGCAGAAAATTATGTGGCTGAGTCTGTTTTCGCTGGCCGGCATCTTTCTGGTGCTGTACTCGCACTTCAAGTCGGGGCTGATGGTGGGGCAGATTATGCTCAACATTCCGCTGGCCCTCATCGGCTCGGTGGTGGCGGTGCTGCTCACGGGCGGCACGTTTAGCATTGCCTCGCTGGTGGGCTTCATCACGCTCACCGGCATTGCCTCGCGCAACGGCATCATGATGATTTCGCACTACATCCACCTCGTGGAGCACGAGGGCGAGAAGTTCGGCATGCCCATGATTATCCGCGGCTCGCTGGAACGCTTGGTGCCGGTGCTCATGACGGCGCTGGTGGCGGCGCTGGCCCTGGTGCCGCTCACGCTGGCCAAGGACGCGCCGGGCAAGGAAATCCTCTACCCCGTGGCTACCGTGATTCTGGGCGGCCTGCTCAGCTCTACCTTCCTCGACATCATCGTAACGCCGGTAGTGTTTTGGCTGGTGGGCGAAAAAGCGTTGGCCCAGTACTTTGCTTCCCACCAGGAGGTGGGCCTCGACGCGCACCCCCAGGAGCTGGACGCGTCGCCCTTCACGCCCCCGGCCGACCAGAACCCGGTGGAGCGGGCTGTTTGAATGGTGCGTAACCGTTGCAAAAAAGGCGGTCAAGCTGAGCTTGTCGAAGCATCTCTACCGGGCGACTCTTTGCGCCTGATTTAGGGGCGTGGGAAGGAAGGGGGGTGGAGAAATTGTGTAGGCTGGGGGCGCAATTCTGTAGCCCTTTGCCGGAGCCTTTGCATCGGGTTTTTCGTTTAATGCTCACTGGGTGCTACTAATGGCCCCACTAACTTCTTTCGCTATGACCAAGCTTCAATTCAAAACCAACATCAACTGCGGCGGCTGCATCAAGGCCGTTACGCCCACGCTCAACCAGCACGCGGCGCCGGCAACTGGCAGGTAGACACCGCCAACCCCGATAAGCTGCTCACAGTGAGTTCCGATACGCTCACGGCCGAGCAGGTGATGCGGGCCATCGAAGAAGCTG
>NZ_MDZC01000047.1 GCF_001816165.1 Hymenobacter glacialis | reverse complement strand
GCTGTCGACCCGGCCGAGTTGGTAAGAGCCATCTGCTACAAGCTCAAAACGGGCTGCCAGTGGCGCTGGCTGCCCGTGAAGGCCTTATTCACGGGCGAGCCGCTGAGCTGGCAGGGCGTGTACTACCACTTTAACGCCTGGAGCAAGCAAGGAGCCTGGAAAAAGCTGTGGCTCACCAGCTTGCACCTGCACCGGCGCGCCCTCGACCTGTCCAGCGTCCAACTCGATGGCAGCCACACGCTGGCCAAGAACGGCGGGGCCGCGATTGGCTACCAGGGCCGTAAGGCGGGCCGGACGACCAACGCCCTGTTCCTAGCCGACAACCAGGGCCTACCGCTGGCTATGGCCACGCCCCAGGCCGGCAACCAGCACGACACGTTTGAATTGGAACGGGTCTTTGCCGAGTTGTGCGACCTGCTCGAAGCCGCGGAACTGCGCCTGGAAGGCCTTTTTCTCAACGCCGACAAAGCCTTTGATGTCACCGCCTTGCGCCAAGCGTGTGCGCGGCGCGGCATTGAGGCCAACATCCCACGCAACCGACGCTCGGCCGACTGGCAGACCGACGACGACACGCCGCTGGACCCGGAACTCTACCGCCGCCGTCTGGTCATTGAGCGCCTCAACGCCTGGCTCGACGGCTTCAAGGCCTTGCTCGTGCGCTACGAAACAGCCTGCAAAACTGGATGGCCCTGCACTGGGTGGCCTTCACGGTGCTACTGCTCCGTAAAATTGTCCCGCCTCCCACTTCCTAAACAGCTTCTAAAAATGCGGACTCTATTCTGGAATTAGTTACCGATTTATACTCTTCCCGAAATATCAACGTGAAGAGTATCATCGACCTGCACAAACACTCCAATTTGAGCATTGAAGAGCTGGCCGCCTTGTGCAGCCTGAGCGTATCGGCGTTCAAGCGGGCATTCAAAAAAATATACAACGACAACCCCACGCACTATTTCATCAGTGAAAAGCTAAAGAAGGCCAAAGAGCTGCTTACCATCTCTGACTTTTCGATTGGGGAAGTTGCCTACGAATCCGGGTTTAACGACCCGTTGTATTTCACCCGATTGTTTAAGAAAAAAGAAGGCGTGACGCCCAGTGCGTACCGGGCCGCGCATGCGCTGCATGTGGCTGAAAGCACTGTCGCCGCCACAGTATAATGCCCGCTGTGGGAGGGCAGCCCGGCCACCTGGTGCCGGGGCTAGCCCCTGGAAATGCCCCGGCAGGGCAGCCGTGGCCCGAATGTCCATAACGTAGAACGCATTGTCCATCTGGCCGCTTTGGGCGTCTGGTACCTTTGTATCAAGCAAGCTGCCTATCTCAAAGGCCGGTCCTTTGTGCGGCTCTTATTCATCGCTAAAATCAAAAACTATGAGCACTTTCCCCATTCACACCATCGAAACGGCCCCTGAAAACAGCAAGCCGCTTTTGGAAAATTCACTGAAGTCGTTTGGCATGATTCCCGGCCTGCACGGCGCGCTGGCCGAATCCCCCGGCTTGCTCGAAGCCTACCAGATGCTGCACAAGTTATTCACTGAGTCGTCGTTCGACAACGACGAGCAGACGGTGGTGTGGCAGACCATCAACGTGGAGCACGAGTGCCACTACTGCGTGCCCGCGCACACCGGCATCGCCCACATGATGAAGGTAGACCCGGCCATCACCGAGGCGCTGCGCAACAACACCACACTCCCCACCGAGAAGCTGCAGGCGCTGCACGAATTCACCCTGCTGATGGTGCGCAATCGCGGACGCGTATCGGAGCAGGAATTGGAGGCGTTCTACGCTGCTGGCTACACCCAGCGCCAGGTGCTGGACATCATCCTGGGCATTTCCCAGAAGGTCATCAGCAACTACACCAACCACGTAGCTAAAACGCCGGTAGACGCGCCCTTCCAGAAGTTTGCCTGGCAGCCGGCAACGGTCTAAATCCAGTGGGTTTCCGAGCGGGTATTGACCCCTCTGGTCTACCCATTGCTTGCCTGAGTATTGACCCAAAAAGCCGGCTTGCCGGCTTTTTGTGCGTCTGGCCGGTGGGTGCCGCTGCAGCACCTTTTTAGGAGAGGGGTGTAGTCGCCGTCGGCAGCGGCTCGGCCAGCGTGGTGGCTACCTGCATCTGCGCGTGCAGGGTGCGGTGCACGGGGCATTTTTCGGCTATTTCCAATAGCCGCAGCCGCTGCACGTCGCTGAGGGGACCAAGCAACTCCATCACGCGCTCGATGCGTTCGTGGCCGCGGCTGACCACGGTGTGCGAGAGGTGGACGCGCACCTCCGCCAGCGGCCACTTTTTGCGGTCGGCGTACAGGCGCAGGGTCATGGCGGTGCAGGCGCCCAAAGCGGCCAGCAGCAGGTCGTAGGGGCTGGGGCCGAGGTCGGTGCCGCCCACGGCCACCGGCTCGTCGGCCACCAGGGCATGGGCCCCGGCCCGCACGTCGGTGCGGAGCGTGCCGGCCCGCAGGCCCACCACCACCGGGTGGGTGGTAGACAGGGCCTCGGCGGGCTCCGGCTGCGCCAGGTAGCGGCCGGCCCAGGAGCTGATGAGCTGGCCCACGTATTCGGCGTCGGCGCGGCGGCTGAGCAGGTGGTCGGCTCCGTCGAGCGACACGAAGCTCTTGGGGTGCCGGGCCTGGGTGTAGAGCCGGGCGGCTTGGTCGATGCCCACCACCCGGTCCTGGGGGCTGTGCAACACCAGCAGGGCGCGGCCCGCCCCCGGGGCAACGGCCTCGGTGCTGGCGGCCTCCACATCGGCCAAAAACTGCTTTTTGAGGTGAAACGGCCGGCCCCCGATGCTTACTTCAGCGCTGCCCTCGGCGGCCAGCTCCGCCAGCTGGCCCGCAAAGTGGCGGGTGATGTGTGCCGGCGAGGCCGGCGCGCCCAGCGTGACCACCGCCCGCACAGCCGGAAGCTGCTCGCTGGCGCGCAGTACCGCCGTGCCGCCCCACGAGTGGCCAATGAGCAGCTGCGGCGCGGCGTGGTGCGTGGCCAGGTAGCCGGCCGCCGCCACCAGGTCGGCCACCATCGACGAAAAGTTGGTGTCGGAAAAGTTGCCCTCGCTGTGGCCCAGGCCGGTAAAGTCGAACCGCAGCACGGCGATGCCCTGCTGCTGCAAGGCCCGGCTGATGTGCACCGGGGCGTTATACTCTTTGGTGCAGGTGAAGCAGTGGGCAAACAAGGCGTAGGCGCGGGGCACCGCGCCGCCGGGAGGCAGGTCAAGGCGGGCGGCCAGCTGCTCGCCGCGCTGGTTGGGAACGAGCACTTCGGAGGAATTAGTGGGCATGGTGGCGGAGGTGTTAAAGGAGCGAAAAGGCCAGACCTGGCCGTGGCATCGGGTGGCGTGGGGGTAGGCTCGTTCCGGCCCGCAACCTTACAGCTGGCCTTCAGCCAACAAAGCCGACGGACTCATACAGGCGCTGGGTACGGGTACTAAAAGACTCGGTTAGCGGGTATAGTTTCCCCCATTCTGGGGGCTCGACAAACCCCGCCACCAAGCGCTGCTGCAGAACAGGGGAGTGGGCGTAACCAAAGTGAGACGCAGGGGGCAAAGGATTGGACTCAGAAGCGGGGCCGCTCAGGCAGGATTCAGCCCATTAACACGGGGGCGCCGCCCGTGAGGACCGGCGCGGCGGCTGCTGTCCCCGTCCGCCACGCGTACCAGACCAGCGTGGCGTGGCCCACCACCAGCAGCAGGTGAAACGGCAGCAGGCCATAGTCGCGGTAATACAGCCCCGCGCCCAGCCCGCCCAGGAAGTAAAGCATGAGCAGGCTCTCGGCCCACGGCCACGCGCCCCGGCTTCGGGCGGGCCGGGTGGCGAGTAGCCCGGCAGCGGCGCTGCCCTGCTTGGGCGTGCGCACAAACGGGGTGGTCCGACCCCAGAAGCCCTCCGCTACGGCGCGGGCGTTGTGCAGCGCCAGGCCCATCGACACGGCCAGAAACAGCAGGAACTGCGGCGCAAACCAGCGCCCCGTGGCCCGGCCGCCCGCCAGCCGCCAGGTGGTGTAGTAATAGTAGGTGAGGGGCACGAAGGTGAGCAGAAAGCCCGCCGCCAGCTGAAAAACCGGCCGGAACTCGGGCCGGTTCGCCCGCACCCACACCAGCGGCACGCTCAGCAGGGCCATCACCAGAATCACGGCAAACACACTGCTATTCAGCAGGTGGAAGGTGGCGTGCACGCGGGTGGCCAGGGGCAGGCTGGCCGACCGCCACACCCGGCCCAGGTGCTTGCGGGCCGTTTCGGCGGCGCCCTTGTTCCAGCGGTACTGCTGCGACTTGAGGGCCGCCAGGTGGGCGGGCAGCTCAGCCGGGGCCACAATGTCGGGGCGGTATACGAAGCGCCAGCCGCGCAGCTGGGCCCGGTAGCTCAGGTCCAGGTCTTCGGTGAGGGTATCGGCCTGCCAGTTGCCGGCATCCTCGATGCAGGTGCGCCGCCACACGCCGCCCGTGCCGTTGAAGTTGAGGAAGTGCCCCCCGGCCGCGCGCCCCACCTGCTCCACCAGAAAGTGCGCGTTCAGCCCGAAGGCCTGCAGGCGGGTGAGCAGCGACTCGCTCTCGTTGAGGTGGCCCCAGCGGGTTTGCACCACGCCCACCTCGGGCGCATCAAAATAGGGAAGGGTGCGGCGCAGAAAGTCGGGCGTGGGCACGAAGTCGGCGTCGAAGATGGCCACGAACTCGCCCTCGGTTTCGGTGAGGCCGTGGGCGAGGGCCCCGGCTTTGTAGCCCTGGCGGGTAGCCCGGCGCACGTGGTCGATGCGCAGGCCGCGGTCCTGGTGGTAGGCCACGCGGTGGGCAGCCAGTGCCACGCTCTCGTCGGTGGAGTCGTCGAGGACCTGGATGTGCAGGCGGTCGGCGGGGTAATCGAGGGCGGCGGCGGCGTCGATAATGCGCGCCACCACGGCCAGCTCGTTGTACACGGGCAGCTGCACTGTCACGCGGGGCCACTGCGCAGGCGGCGCGGGTGCGGGTAGCAGCGGGGCCAAAGCCGCGCGGCGCGCCAGCCGGGTCAGCTGCCACTGCGCCAGGCTGAAGCCCAACATAAACATCAGGCACAGCCCATACAGGGCCACAGCCCCTCCTTCCAGAATCAGCATATTTAACAAAAATAGGCGTAATCAGCCTATGATTTGGCTTGGGAATAGCAACGAATCGGCGTAAATGCGCTGGAAGCCGTGGTAGTGGCCTTTGCGCAGGGCGAGCGCGAATTGGTGGTGGGCACTTTTGGCCCAAGCCAGGGCGATGTGCTCAGCCGAGTAAGGGCTGCTTTCATAAACGGAGCTGACCGGCGTCCGGCGCTAGCTACAGTTTGTCCTGCCGAATCAGCCGCCGGTAGAGCCCCACCAGCCGGGGCTGCGACATGCCCAGCCAGTAGAGCCCGGCAATGAGCGTGAAGGCTGCCTGCAGGCGAAACACCCCGTTGTCCAGGTACTTGCGGGCGGAGGTGGTCACAGCCCCCGGTAGCACCTGGAACGGCCCGTGTGCCTGCAGCCGCCGCACAATTTCCTGGTCTTCCATCACCAGCAGGTCTTCGCGGAAGCCGCCTATCTGCTCAAATATCTCACGCCGCATAAACAGGCTCTGGTCGCCAAAGCGCACCAGCAGCAGCGGCAGGCGCGTGCACCAGGCGCTGAAGCGCAGAAACCAATGCCCGTGGTCGAAGGCCAGCCGGTAGCAGCCGCTGCCGTAGCCCTGTTGCTGGGCGCGCCGCAGGTCGGCCACAAAACCCGGCGGGGGGTAGGAGTCGGCGTGCAGGAAGTAGAGAATGTCGCCGCCTGCGTGGCGGGCTCCGTAGTTGAGTTGGGCGGCGCGGCCCTTGCGCGGGCTGCGCACCACGGTAGCACCCGCCCGCTGGGCCAGCGCCGGGCTGTTGTCGGTGCTGCCCCCATCGGCCACGATGATTTCCAGGCCTGGGCAATTGGCCGTGGCCCGGCGCAGGTAGGCCAGCAGCGACTCAATACCGGTGGCCTCGTTATAAACCGGAATAATGATGCTCACGGTGGCCAACGCCAGCCCCGGGCCGGCTGCCCGGGCGGGGCACTGCACTGGTAGCGGAGAAGCAAGTGTGGCAGCAAACATAAATCAGCTTCTGACGGGGCGGCAGCTCCCACCTTTGGGAACTAACAGCAGCCGCAAATATCTTCCCGGGTGCGTTTCAATTGCTTCGTACGCCTGCCCGGCGTGGGGCGTTGCCCGGTCGAGCAAATAACACGGGGCCGGGATGCGGGGTTTTTAACAGCTGTCCTGCGTGGCCGGAATGTCCGGTATTCGGACTTGCTATAAAAAAGCAGCCTCAACAAAGTCGCTTTTGTTATGGTTGCGCTTGAGCGAGAGCCCAGCCTGGGCGCTGGCCCTGCTGCAGCGGCGGGGTAGGCCTTTCCGGGCTTGGTATCACATCTTTTTACATAATTTGGCAACCATGTCCGCCGAAACTACCAACTACCTGCAGCTTGTAGCCGACTCGTTTACGGGCTACGGCAACTACCTGCTCCGGGAGGTGCTGCATCCCAGCTGGGGCAGCTACTTCTACTGGCTGGTGGCCATTTCCCTCGGGTTTTGGGTGCTGGAGCTGGTGTGGCCCTGGCGGCGCGACCAAGGCGCGTTCCGCAAGGATTTCTGGCTGGATGTGTTCTACATGTTCTTCAATTATTTCCTGTTTTCGCTCATCCTCTACAACGCGCTGTCCAACGTGTTCGTCCAGCTCTTTAAGGACGGGCTGGGGCTGGTGGGCATCCAAAATTTGGTGGCCGTGGAAATAGGCGACTGGCCGTTGTGGGCCCGGCTGCTGACGCTGTTTGTGGTGCGCGATTTTATTCAGTGGAACGTGCACCGGCTGCTGCACCGCGTCGATTGGCTCTGGGCTTTTCATCAAGTGCACCATTCAGTGGAGGAAATGGGCTTCGCTGCCCACCTGCGTTACCACCCCGTCGAAACCGTGGTCTACCGCCTGTTTGAGTACCTGCCGCTGGCCCTGATTGGCTTCGGGCTCACCGATTTCTTCCTGGTGCACCTGTTCACCCTGTCCGTGGGTCACTTCAACCACGCCAACCTCTATGCGCCGTTGGGGCCGCTGAAATACGTTTTCAACAACCCCCAAACCCACCTGTGGCACCACGCCCAGGAACTGCCCAGGGCGCGCCGCAACGGCGTCAATTTCGCCCTCACGCTCACCGTGTGGGACTACCTGTTTGGCACCGCCTACGTGCCCACTGAGCAGGCCGACCTGCCGCTGGGCTGGCCCGGCGTGGCGCAGTACCCCGCTACGTTTGTGGCCCAGCAGCTGGAGCCGTTCAGCCAGCTCAAACCCAAGAAGGCTGCCGCGCCGCTGCCGGAGCGGGCACGGGCACGGGCAGCCGGGGCAACCCCGCAGCCGGCAGAGGAGTAAGTCTATTGGCTATCGCTGCTGTTTTCTGCTGACTTAACGCCCTTGCTGCCGTGTCCTTACTTCCCTTTTCTTCTCCCTTGCTGCGCCGCTTCGACCGCTGGGCCGGGCCCGCGCTGGTCGTGGCCGCCCTGGGCCTGCTGCTGCTCGAAACCCGCCGCCCCCTGCGCCGCCGCACCCGCCCCCGGCCCGAACGGTGGCTAAAAAAATGCTCTGGTGGCTGCGCCCGCCCTGCCGGCCATGCGCCTCACGCTGCTGCCGGCCATGGTGGGCTTGGCCCAGACCTGGGCCCCCAGCCGGCCGGTGCTGGCCCGCCTGCCCACGCCCCTGCGCCTGGTAGCCGAAGTGCTGCTGCTCGACTACCTGGGCTACACCTGGCACCGCCTGCTGCACGCGCCGCTGCTCTGGCGCCTGCACCGCGTGCACCACAACGACCTGGACATGGACCTGACCACGGCCTGGCGCTTCCACTTCGGCGAGATGCTGGCCAGCATTCCCTGGCGGGCGGGCCTGCCCGCGCTGCTGGGCGTGCGGCCGGCCACGGTGCTGGGCTTCGAAGCCGTGTTTGAGGCCTGCACGGCCTTCCATCACAGCAACTGGCACCTGCCCTTTGCCATGGAGCACCAGCTGGTGCGCGTGATGGTGACGCCGCGCGCCCACGGCATCCACCACTCGCAGGTGCAGCGCGAAACCGACAGCAATTTCGGCGTCGTGCTCACCCTCTGGGACCGGCTGCACCGCACCCTGCGCCTCAACGTGCCCCAGCAGGCCCTCACCATTGGCGTGCCTGCCTACGTGGAAGCCGCCGAGATGCCGGTTACTCGCCTGCTCTCCCTGCCGCTGGAGCCCCTGGAGCCCTGGGCCCGCCCCGATGGCTCGGTACCAAGCAGGGCAGAGCTGGCCGGCCCGCTGCACGAACTGGTACCGTAAACTTCCTGCAGCCCCCCCGCCGCACGGCCTGGCCCATGCGGCCGCATGGTGTTTGTCTGTAGCTTGAGCGCCGAACCCGCTGGTCGGTTATCCGCCGCTTACCCCAATCTGACCAACCTTAGCATGTCCTCGGCTGCACCCACTTCACTGGCCGAGTTGGCCGGACTTTTTTTGCGCCTGGGTACCACGGCCTTTGGCGGGCCAGCCGCCCACGTGGCCCTGATGGAGGAGGAAGTAGTGCGCCGCCGGGGCTGGCTCACCCAGCAGCAGTTTCTGGACTTGCTGAGTGCCGCTAACCTGATTCCGGGACCTAATTCCACCGAGCTGGCCATTCACATTGGCTACGCGCGGCGCGGCTGGGCGGGGCTGGTGGTAGCAGGCGTCTGCTTTATTTTGCCGGCTATGCTCATTGTCATGGGCTTTGGCTGGGCCTACGTGCGCTTCGGCACGCTGCCGGCTCTTGCCGGTGTGCTATATGGGGTGAAACCCGTGGTTGTGGCCGTGGTGGCGCAGGCGCTCTGGAGCCTGGGCAAGTCAGCCTTGCGCACCTGGGCGCTGCGGCTGGTGGGTGGGGCAGCCTTCGTTCTGGGGCTGCTTGGCGTGCACGAATTACTGTTGCTTTTTGCGGCGGGCCTGGCAACCGGAGCGTTGCGCTGGCCCACACTGGCCCACAGAGCCGTGCCGCCGGCCCTCGTCAAGCTGGTGGGTGCGGTGGGCATGCTGGCGGTGCTGCCGCTACTTCTGGGCCTGGGGGCGGGCGCTGCGCCGGCCGGGGCCGCTGCGCCGCTGGAACTGCTGCCGCTGGGGCTGGCTTTTGTCAAAATCGGCTCGGTGCTCTACGGCAGCGGCTACGTGCTGCTGGCTTTTCTCGACGCCGACCTGGTGCAGCGCTTCCATTGGCTTACCCAGGGCCAGCTGCTGGACGCCGTGGTGGTGGGGCAGGTAACGCCGGGGCCGGTGTTCACCACGGCCACCTTTGTGGGCTACGCGCTGCTGGGCTGGCGCGGGGCACTGGTGGCCACGCTGGGCATCTTCCTGCCGGCCTTTGTGTTTGTGGGGATGAGCATCAAGCTGGTGGCCCAGCTGCGGCAGTCGCCGCTGGCCGGGGCTTTTCTCGACGGGCTGAATGCCGCATCCTGGGCCCTGATGGCGACCGTTTCGCTCACGCTGGCCCGCACCGCCCTGCTGGACCTGCCCACGGTGGCGTTGGCACTGGGCAGCGCATTTTTGCTGCTGCGCTATAAGGTCAACTCAGCCTGGCTGGTGCTGGGCGGGGCCGCGCTGGGCCTCGGGCTGCAACAGGCTGGCCTGGTATAGCTTGCTAGGGTTGTAGCGGCTTACACCCCTTGCCTTTCTACTTTCCTTTGCCCGTCCTCACGCTACTTTGGCAAAAACAGGCTGGCCACGTGCAGGCTGCGGAGCAGGGCGCTTTTCTTGCTTTGATGGGCCTGCATTCGCCGCATGATACCGCCCAGAATCTGCACAGCGGCCATTACCTGGGGGCCTTTGTTGAGCATGACGCACTCGGCACGGTTGCCCATGGCGGCGTCGGTTATTTCGGCCCGCGATGGCATGCCGCCGCTGGCCAGGGTTTCCAGCACCTGCGTGGCCCAGATAACGGGCACATGCGCCGCCTCGCAAAGCCATAGCACCTCTTCCTGCACTTCCGCCAGGCGCTCAAAGCCGCACTCCACGGCCAGGTCGCCGCGGGCAATCATCACGCCGCAGCTTTGGGCCTGCATGGCGCAGAGCAGCAGCGCCGGCAGCTGCTCAAAGCCCCGCCGGGTCTCAATCTTGAGCACAATGGGCAGCACCCGGCTGGTGAGGTGCTGCAGGTGCTGCCGCAACAGCGTCACATCCGCCGGAGAGTTGACAAATGAGAGGCCGACCACATCCGCGTGCTGCGCAATGAAAACCAGGTCCTGCAGGTCCTTCTCCGTCAGGGCCGGAATGGAAAGCTGGCTATCGGGCAGGTTGATGCCCTTGTCGTTGCGCAGCTTTACGCCTTCGGCGCGGGCCTGGGTGATGCGGACGTGCACGGTTTGCGCGGCCACCAGCTCAATTAATCCACCAATTTTGCCGTCGTCAAACCAGATTTGCTCCCCAGGCTGCACCGAGTCCAGCACCTGGGGCAGCGTGCAGCTAATAACCGCCGGCTCAGTCGCGGAGTCGGGCGGGGCAGGGTGGGCAAGGGGCTGATAGGTGAGGTGCAGCAGGTCGCCGGGGCGTAGCAGCAGAAACGAGGGCTTGGCAGGCAGCTCGTGCGGGCTGGCTACTGCGCCGGCTGGCCCCCGAAAGCGGGTAAGGGGCGTGATGTAAGCCGTTTTGCGCAGCTCTACCCAGCAGCCTTCCGGCTCAGGGCTTACCCCGCGCAGCTTCCGCCGGGCCCCGCGCGCATCCTCGAACGAAACCGAGCCGCCGGGGCGCAGGCTCCGCAGCCAGGCGACCGGAAAGGCCAGGGTAGCTGTAGCAGCGGCAGGGGCCGGGCACGGGTGCTCCTGCGCCGTGAGCCATAGGCGGGCAGGGGCTACCACCCGGCCGCTGGCATCGCGTGTGGGTTTCACCCGGAGCACGGCCGGCCCGGGCGGCAGGCCGTGGGTGCGCAGCTTGGGGCCGGCCAGGTCCATGCTCACTTTGCAGGTTTTGCCCAGCTCCTGCTCGGCGCGCCGCAGGTGGCCAATCATGTGGCCCCAGGCCATTGCATCGTCGTGGGCGCAATTAATGCGCATGCAGTCCATGCCTTCGCGCAGCAGGTCGCGCACCAGCTCGTAGTTGGCCGCGGCCTCGGCGGGCATGGTCACCATAATGCGGACGCCGGGGGCTGCCGGGGCCGGTCCCAGGCAGGCATCGCTGTGCCTGGCCAGCAAGCGCGGGCCACTCGCAAAGTCGGGGGCATTTTCCGGGTCGGGTTCGAAGGCATCGGGGGCCAGCAGCGCCTGCACCACGGCCCGCACCGCTTCCACGGTGGCCAGGGCGTGGGCCTCGGCCCGGCCCAGCGACGAGAGGCCCAGCGCAGCGAGCCGCCGCTGCAAATCGCGCCGGTCGTGCTGGCGCAGGGCCAGGTAGTGCAGCAGGTTGCGGGCGCTGTGTTGAAAGGTGGGATGCACGGCCTGTAGCTGCTCATTGGCCTGCTCGGCCAGGGCCAGCATGTCGGTGCGCAGGGCAGTGAGCTCGGCCAGCAGCCGGGTTAGCTCGGGGGCGTGCCGTTGGGCATATGCCGACGGGGTGATAATAGTCTCATTCATGGGCGCGTAAAAACAGATTCGGGTGCCAGGGCTGATGAGACGCCGGTGGCGCACGCAGTTTCAGCAGTTTTTGCTGCTGCTACCCGGCCGGGTTTCGGCCGTGCAAAGCATCCTGCACGAGGCCGGCAAGGTGCTGGGTAGCCAGGGCCTGCTGCCGCGTCAGGTGGTCGAGCTTTTCGTGCATCACGCGCAGCTCCAGCTCGGCCTTGAGGTTAATCATGTAGTCTTTCTTGACCCGGTCCCGGTCTTTTTCCTCCTGGCGGTTCTGGCTCATCATAATCACCGGGGCCTGCAGGGCTGCCAGGCACGAGAGCAGCAGGTTGAGCAGGATGAACGGATAAGGGTCGAAGCTCGGGGCCTGCAACAGCACGACGTTCAGCCCAATCCAGCCCATAATAACGCCGAAAAACAGCAGGATAAAGGCCCAGCTGCCCCCGAAGCGGGCAATGCGGTCGGCCCAGCGCTGGCCCATCGTCGGGGGCGGCTCCTGCTCGTCCACCTTATCGGTGAGTGTTCGGCGCTCGTGCACGTTGCTGAGCACCGTTTCCTCCAGCTCCGTCAGCTCGCCTACTTCGCGCACCAGGAAGTTTTCCAGGTAGCGGCGGCGGTACTCGTTGAGCTCCGAGGCCGCCAGCGCGTCTTCCCGGGTAAAGCCTGGAAAATCCTGCTGAATGAGCACCAGAATGGGCTGCCGAACCAGCTCGCCGCTGATTCGCTCGCTTAGGGGAAAGGCCAGGCCGGAGCAGGCACTGATAAAGCTATCCATGAAGCCGTGTCTTAACTTGTAATTCGAACCTGGAACCGGAGTCAGGTAGTCGCTGATAAGTAAGAATTTACGACGATTATACCGCTTTTCGCAACCGGACCAGCGCCAGAGCCGTGACGGGCCGCGAGCAGGAGGCGGGTAGTGGCTAAGCAGTTTGCTCCCGAATGGCCCGGATAATGAGGTCGGCGGTTTCGTCGCTGGACACGCCGTAGCCGTTCACCAGCGTGCCTTTCAGGTTGAATCGGGCCGACGAAATAGCGTAGAGCACCGCCGAATCGGCTGGGTCGCTGGGGCCTTCAAAGCGGAAGTGCTGGTCCACCACAAACTCGTGGGGCGACAGTTGAATAGCCGAGCGTTGGCCGGCCAGGTAGTCTCCTTTTAAATTGAAATCTTCGGTGTATCCCTCGGCTTTGAGCTGAGCCAGCGTTTCCGAAAGCGTGAGGAGCGTGTGCATGGACATGGCGGCGGGGAATTCAGGTTCGGGAGCAATGGAGCTTACAATCGCTGTTGCCCCACTGCTCAAAAGGCCGGAAACCTCGCGTCAGGAGGCCGGCAGCAGGCCGCTGATTACGGTGTTGGCATAGCCGGCTGCGGTGGTAAACCCAGGCGCTTCGGCAGCGGGGGGCGCCGCAGCGGTGGGCAGCACCAGCACAGGCACCGGACAGGATTGCAGAAGCTGGGCCGTGATGCTGCGGTGAAACAGGTCGCTGAGGTAGCTGCGCTGGCGGGCCATTACCACCACCAAATCGGCGCGCGTGTCCAGGGCGGCGGCCAGCACCCCCTGCGCATAGTTCTCGTGCTGGTAGCCCCGCAGTTCTGGTACGGGCAGGCCCTCAACCAACCCGCTGGCCTGCACGGCCCGCAGCGCCAGGGCACAGCCTTCGTCGTCCTCCACGCCACTCGAAATGTGGGCCACTACTACCTCCACGCCGGGCAGGGCCAGCAGCGGGCGCAGGACTTCGGCTTCCGGGGCCAGCGCAAACGACTCACGGTCGGCCGCAATGAGGACGCGGCGGGGCGGGTTGTGGGCCGGTGCCGTGGCCGATACCACCAGCAGCGGGTAGCTGCCGGCCCGCAGAATGTCCACGCACGAGGCGAGCAGGTCGGCGGGGCGGTCGTCTCCGCTCTGGCTGAACACGAACAGCGCCGGCTGGTAGCGCAGGGCCAGGTCCTGGGCCACGGCGGGCAGCAGGTCGGTGGCCACTTCCACGCTGGCCGGGCTCAGCAGCCCTTCGGCCTGCCGGGACAGGATGGCGGCCGTATCGGCTTGGCGCGCCAGCTCTTCCTGGTGGTGGCCATGAGCCACCAGGTCGTTGGGGTCAAAGAGGGAGGCCCGGTTGACGTGCAGCAGCACCAGGCGGCCACTCACCGCCTGCGCCAGGTGGTCGGCGTACGCAATAGCGCGGCGGGCGGGCGGGTAGAAACCCGCAAAGACGATGAGGGAGAGTGCCATGTGAAGGAGGTTTTGAAGTGAAATAGCCGTTGGAGGCCGGAGCGAGGCCCTCCGCCAGAACGAGCAGCCCTAAGCCAACCTAGTTTTTCTGCGTGGCCAGCAGCAGCACCGGCACCTGCGTCTGCCGCAGCACCTCGTCGATGACGCTGCCCCCAAACAGCTTGCTTATCCAGCCGTGGCCGGGGTCGAGCAGGACCAGCACATCGGCCGAGAGCTCATTCACGGCCTGCTGCAGGCCGGCCGCGGGCTCTGCTGCCACCACCTGGTGCAAGGTGCTGCCGGCCAGGGCCGGGGTCAGGCCGGAGGCCTGCGCAGCCGTGTACCCGGCGTGGCCGGCCGTGAGCACATCGGGTGAGACAACGGTAGTAGGCACCACGGCTGCATCCAGTGCTGCCAGGAGCGGGCCCAGCGCCAGGGCTTGGGGCGTGAGGGCGAAGGCGTGGTCGCGCACGGCCAGGGCCAGGCAGCGGGGCGGGCGCAGGGCCTCCACCGGTAGGTGCTGGGGCACCAGCAGCAGCGGGTAGCCCGTTTGGTGGGCCAGCGGCAGGGCGCGGTTGCTGAGCCATTCGTCCAGCAAGCCATCGGTGGCCGTGAGGCCGGCCACCACCAGCAGCGGCTGGTGCCGGGCCAGGGCCTCCTCCAGGGCCTCGTCCCAGGGCTGCGCCACGGTGGTGGCGGTGGCGGGCACGGGCATGGCGGCGGCTACTGCTTCCAGCGCGTGGCGCTCCCGCAGCAAGTTCCGGGCATTGGTGGCGTGCATCACATCGCCCACCCGCGCCGTCATGGGCGGAACGGGAGACATGTGCAGCAGGTGCACTTCGGCCCCCAGCGGGGCGGCCAGCACGGCGGCGTAGGCCCGGGCATTTTCGGCGGCATACGAAGCATCGGTGAGAACGAGCAGGTTGGGTTTCATAGTAAAGTGAATTGGGGTGGAAAGAAGGCCCGGCTACTGGCACGCCGGGTGGGGTCGCCCGGTTCCTTTAAATGGTCAGAAACCAAGGGCGCATGCCTTGGGCAGTGACGCCGCGCCGGCAAACAGCGTAAGCACGAAGCTCCCCATTATGGAGGCAGTTCCGAAGCTGCTGCCCCGCCGCACTTCCGGTCGCGCTACGCAGCCCGCCGGTAGCAGAAAGGGTGGCGCAGTAAGGTGCAGATAGTGGCGAGAGGCCGGGGTAGCAAGAAATTTTTCATCAAAAAAAGCCGTGTAGAGCGCCTTTATTGGGGGCAGAGCGCTAAAAGAAGGCAGCAAGTGGACACAAGCAAAAGTCCGTCATAAACGCCGGCCGCGGCATGATGAGAATTGCCCGAACGGTTGATTTATATCAAGCGCCGGCCAACTATTAGTTGCTTCGGCGAAGCAGGCAGTAAACTAAAAGCCCCTATTGCCGGCTAGGCAGCAGTCGGGGAAGATGCGCGGCGGGGTGTGGCTTAGCGGCGGGGCAGCGGTACCGGCGCTAGCCGTGTGGAGAGGCGGTGCAGGCGCACCCCCACCAGCGCCCCAACAAGCAGCGCCGAAAACAGAAAAGTGGGAAACAGCATACAGGTGTGAAAAGGGGCGTGAAATTACCCGGGTGAGAGAAAAACCGACAGCTGATAATCCTACTGGTCAGCTCATTGGGGGCATGTAGTCGGGCTGGTCGGGGGCGTCGGCGGGCAGCAGCAGCACTGGCACGGGGCAGCCGTGCAGTACCTGCGCCGTCACGCTGCGATGAAACAGCCGGCCCAGAAAACTGCGGGGCCGGGCAATGAGAATCAGCAGGTCGGCCTGCTCCTCGGCCACGGCGCGCAGCACTGCGGCGGCCGGGTCGTGGTCGGCATCGTCGTGTACCGACCCCGGCGCGGCCTGGGGCAGCAGCTCCCGCAGCGGCCCGCCCAGCTGCGCGTAGTGGCCTGGCTGCTCAATCCCAGTCGAAGCCTTGCGAACGTGCATCACCAAAAAAGTGGCCTGCCAGCTGGCCAGCAGCGGCGCCAGGGCCAGAGTGCTGGCATTGAGGGCAAAATAATCGTTGTCGACGGCCACCAGCACCCGGCGCGGCCGGCGGGGGGGCGGGCTGGCTTCGGGCACCAGCAGCAGCGGCCGGTGGGTGGCGCGCAGCACGGGCAGCACGTGGTTGCGCAGCAGGTAGTCGAGCCCGTTTTGCTCGGGGCTCAGGCTCATGGCCAGCAGCAGCGGGTGGTAGCGCGCAATGGCTTCCTGCACGGCATCGGCCATGGGGGCCACCAGCACCGTGGCCTCGGCGGCCACGGGCAGGCGTTCGGCCATGGCGTGGAAGGCATCCTCGGCATCGGCCTGCAGCTGGGGGAAGTGGGGCATGGCCACAAACGCCAGCTCAGAGGACAGCAAAGGCACCTGGTAAACGTTGACCAGCGCCAGGCGCACGTGCAGCGGGCTGCCCAGCACGGCGGCGTAGTGGGCAGCCCGCTCGGCCGCAGCAGAGAGGTCGACTAAGACTACAAAGGAAGGCGACATGATAAACTTGGTTCAGCAATCTAATATACAATATTTGTAATATAATTCTCGACGGGCAGCCCCGGTGCCGTACCGCGAAACACGCCACCCCCGGCGGCCCGGAAACCGCCGCAGCCGTAAGCATTACCGCAGCCAGCGCAAATGCCCGTCTGCGCCGGCTGCTGCGTAACCAATGCGCTGGCGCTGCCGTCCGTCTATGGGGGTGCCCCCATGTGCTGCCACGAGAAGCGGATTCGCTTCCTTCGTTGCCACCGCAAGCCGCCTGCCGTGGTGGCCTCAGCCGCTTCCCCGGTCCCACACCAACAGATTTTACCCGCTTCACTACCTTCTAAAACCCGTTCTCATGGCTTCAGCCGAAAAAAATACTGGCCCCGACTTTGCAACCACCGGCATGGCGCTGGCCGAACTGGCCGACGGCGCCATGCTCCGCGGCCACGCCCACGGCGAGCCCGTGCTGCTGGTGCGGCGCGGCTCCGAACTGCTGGCCGTGGGGGCGCTGTGCACCCACCTGGGGGCGCCGCTGGAAACGGGCCTGCTGGTGGGCGACACCGTGCGCTGCCCCTGGCACCACGCCTGCTTCAGCTTGCGCACCGGGGCCGCGCTGCGGCCTCCGGCCCTCGACCCGCTGCCCCGCTGGACGGTGGAGCAGCGCGCGGGCCGTGTCTACGTCACCGGCAAGCAGGAGCAAGGCCCGCAGGCCCCCGATTCGCCCCCCGGCCAGCACCAAAACCGAAGCTCATCCGAAGCAGGTAGTCATAATCGGGGCGGGCGGGGCCGGCAGCGCGGCCGCCGAAATGCTGCGCCGCGAAGGCTACGAAGGCCGCATCACCATGCTCGACGAGGAAACCGACGCGCCCTACGACCGCACCGTGCTGTCCAAGAGCTTCGCGCCCGATAGCGCCCCGAAAGCAGCCCTGCGCCCGGCGGGCTTTTATGCCGAGCACAACATCAATATCATTCGGGGCAAAGTAGCCGCGCTGGACGTGAGCAGCCGCCGCGTGCGGCTGGCCGATGGTGCCACCCACGCCTACGATGCGCTGCTGCTGGCTACCGGCGCCGAACCGGTACGCCTCGATATTCCCGGCCACGAACTGCCCCACGTGCACGTGCTGCGCTCCCTGGCCGACCACCGCGCCATTGTGGCCGGTGCCGCGCAGGCGAAAAAGGCCGTGGTGCTGGGCGCGAGTTTTATTGGGCTGGAAGTGGCGGCCGCGTTGCGTGGACTGGGGCTGGAAGTACACGTGGTGGCCCCCGATGAAGTGCCGCTGGCCAAGGTGCTGGGCCCGGAGCTGGGCGCCATGGTACACCGGCGGCACCAGGAAAAGGGCATCCATTTTCATTTGCCGCAAACGGCCACTTCCATTGAAGCGGAGGCCGTGGTATTGAAAAACGGCGAACGGCTGCCCGCCGACCTAGTGGTGGTGGGCATTGGGGTGCGGCCCCGGCTGGCACTGGCCGAAGCGGCCGGCCTGACCATGGACAAAGGCGTGCTGGTAAACGAATTTCTGCAAACCAGCAGCCCCGGCATCTACGCCGCCGGCGACATTGCCCGCTGGCCCGATGCCCACACCGGGGCGTCTATTCGGGTAGAGCACTGGGTGGTGGCGCAGCGCCAGGGCCAGACGGCTGCGCGCAACATGCTGGGCCACCAGGAGCAATTCGACGCGGTGCCCTTCTTCTGGAGCAAGCACTACAACGTGTCGGTGCGCTACGTGGGCCACGCCGAAAAGTGGGACGAACTGACCACCCACGGCCCGCTGGCCGAGCGCCAGGGCAACGTAGCATTCCGCCAGAATGACAAAACGCTAGCCGTGGCCAGCGTGCAGCGCGACGTAGACAACCTGAAAGCCGAAGTAGCCCTGGAAGCTAATGACGAGGCTGCTTTGGCCAAGCTGCTGCATCCCTCAGGCTCTCTGCATTAAGGTCCTGTCAAAATCAGAACATCATGCTGAGCGCAGTCGAAGCATCTCTACCGCTTAAGTAGGTAGCATCATCCTGCCCGCCCTGCACCTGTGGACCTGCGCAAGCCGCGCTGAGCAGTATGCGCCGTTGGGGCCACCCGCAGACCGTTTAGCATAACGCAGCACAACCCTGTCCGATAATAAAGAAAAAACCTCATTCACAGCTTGTGAATGAGGTTTTTCGTGGTCGTGTAAGGAGTCGAACCTTAAACCTTCTGATTCGTAGTCAGATGCTCTATCCAATTGAGCTACACAACCGTTTCCCGTGATGGGACCGCAAAGGTAAGAGCAAAAAATGCAGCTGCACAAGCCAGGGGCACATATTTCGCAAATATTTTTTCACAAAACACGCAAACCATTATAAATCAGGCTTGGTTTGCCGCCGCGGCGGCGCCTTTGTTGAGGGCACGTTTCAGGGCCTGGTTGAACAGGTAGTAGAGCCCGAAGAACGAGGCCGCTACCAGCACAAACAGCAGCAGCTTGCCGGTGGTGCCGGTGCCGGGGTCTTTGAGCAGCGCAAAAACGTCCTGCGCCTTGGTGCCGAGCCAATAGAAAAACAGGCTGCGCGGCAGCATGCCTGCAATGGAGGCCAGCAGAAACGGCCAGCGCCGCACGCGCATGATGGCCAGCACGAACGTCATGAGGGCAAACGGGGTGACGGGCGACACGCGGGTGAGGAAGATGAGCTGCCAGCTGTCGGTTTTCAGTTCTTTCATCACCGCGTCTACCTTGGGGAAGTGGCTCAGGAAGCCCAGCATTTTGCCGTGGTCGAGCATGGTGGCTATCTGGTAGCCGGTGAGGGCTGCCAGGGCGTAGGCCACCACCATGCCCGGAAAGCCGCTCCAGCCCAGGTAAAAGCCCGTGACCAGCACCACCGCCGTGGTGTTTACCAGGGAAAAAGCCATGGCCACGCCCACCAGCACGAAATAGAGCAGGCTCTGGCTGGTGGTGAGGTTTTCCAGAAACTGCTGGTTTCGGTAGAGAATGAACGTGAGCGACGAGCTGCCCACAATGGGCACCGCCACCAGTAGCAGCATGGACAACAGGGTGGAAAAGTTCTTTTGAAGAAGCTCGCGCAGGAATTTCATAGGCAACGAAGGTAGGGTCGGGGCGACCACAAAAAGGCGGAAAATTCCGCGTCGGGTGGCCCCGCCTGGACCTGTACGCACTGCGGGGCCAGTTGGCTGTTTGGTGGGATAAACGCGGAGGGCGGCATGCATGTCATAACAACCCGCTGGCAGGCCAAATGCCGAACATAACCTTCGGCCCGCGTTTGGGCTTTGCCTTGGCCGGCCTCCGTAACTTGCCGGCCCAAAGCGGCTGGCCCCGGTTTGGCCGCCCTGCTATTTCTTCGTCAAATTCCCGCCTCGTTTCTTATGAAATTCGCCACCAAAGCCATCCACGCCGGCGTGCACCCGGACCCCGCCACGGGGGCCATCATGACGCCCATTTACCAGACCTCGACCTACGTGCAGTCCTCGCCCGGTAAGAATATGGGCTACGAGTACTCGCGCACCCACAACCCCACCCGCACGCAGCTGCAAAACGCCGTGGCCGCGCTCGACAACGGCAAGCACGGCCTAGCCTTTGCTTCCGGCATGGCCGCCATCGACTGCGTGGCCAAGCTGCTGCAGCCCGGCGACGAGGTGATTTCAACCAACGACCTCTACGGCGGCAGCTACCGCATCTTCACCAAAGTGTACGAGCCGTTCGGCATCAAATTTCACTTTGTGCCCATGCACGACATGGAAGCCGTGCGCGCCGTGGCCAACGAGAAAACCAAGCTGATTTGGGTGGAAACGCCCACCAACCCGCTGCTCAACGTCATCGACATTGCGGCCGCGGCCGCCGTGGCCAAGGAGTGCGGGGCCCTGCTGGCCGTGGACAATACCTTCAGCACACCCTACCTGCAAACGCCCATGGACCTGGGCGCCGACATTGTGATGTATTCGCTGACCAAGTACATGGCCGGCCACTCCGACACCGTGATGGGGGCCCTGGTGGTGAACGACGACGAGCTGCACGAGCGCCTGAGCTTCTACCAGAACGCTTGCGGCGGCACGCCCGGCCCCCAGGACTGCTTCTTGGTGCTGCGCGGCCTCAAAACCCTGCACATCCGCATGCAGCGGCACTGCGAAAACGGCCGCGCCGTGGCCGAGTACCTGCGCCAGCACCCCAAAGTGGAAAAGGTGTACTGGCCTGGCTTCGAGAACCACCCCAACCACGCCATCGCGGCCCGGCAAATGCGCGACTTCGGCGGCATGATTTCCTTCGTGCTGAAGGGTGATAAACAAGAAGATGCCATTGCTGTGCTCGAGAAGTTCCAGTACTTCACCCTGGCCGAGAGCCTGGGCGGCGTGGAAAGCCTCAGCGGCCATCCCGCCAGCATGACGCACGCCAGCATTCCGGCCGAGCAGCGCCGCAAGTCCGGCCTGAGCGACTCGCTCATTCGCCTGAGCGTGGGCATTGAAGACGCCGAAGACCTGATTGAGGATTTGGCCCAGGCCATTGGGTAATGCGGAATCATTGGATTGCCGCCGTACTGAGTGTGTTGCTGGGGCTGGCGCATCCGGCTGCGGCTCAGCAGCCGCTCCGCGCAGACGCCGGGCCAACCAGCCGGGCCAATGTGATACTGGTAACAACTACGGCCCAGCCTGAAGTGGTGGTAGCGGCGCTGAGCGAATACTTAAAATTTAACGGTTTCGCGGTGGATACGCTGGACGCGGCCCGTGGCCTGGTGACAACCCATGCACTTGAAGAGGGGCAGACGCTGGCGGAGCAGACGAAAATCCGGGCGGTGCGCGGGGCCAATGGGTGGCGGCTGACGGGCCTCTACCTAATGGGTGGTCCGTTGAATAGTGGCTTCACTGCGTTTTCGGCCATGTTTCTGGGGCTCGACGGGGCACCGTCAAAAGTTGCTTTTCGGCAAGTGGAAGCCGCGGCCCGCGCCATCCCCGGCGGTTCCTTGCGTTATGACCGGGCCAAAGTCCGGTTTGGGGCGTTTACCAAATGGGAAGACGCGCTGAAAATGCCTTGGTGAATTTTCCGGCTTTGTGTGCCTGCCTATTCGCCGGAGGCGGTAGTCCCAAAACCTGATTGAGGACCTGGCCCAGGCCACTGGGTAACCATGCAAGCGGTTGATTTAAACGAATGCCCCGGAGAGATTCTTCGGGGTATTTTTATTGATGGGGCTTCCGGTTCGGCGGGGTTTGGGCCGGTTCGCGGGAATTTGCTTGGGGCCCGGTAGGGGCGGGGCAGGTCTGGGCGGCTGGCCGTAGTGCGCCTGTTCCAAATGAGCGGCAACTCCGGCAGTCGGTGTGCTTCCGGGAGGTGCCGACTTTGTAAAGTGAAGGATTGGTACAATCCCTGTGTGGTGAGGTGTCAGCCCAACAGTTTCTACTGTAGCGCAGCAGCTTGCATACCGGGTACATATGAAAAGCGCCGGATTGCCGTTGTGAGTGGCCTGGTGCTTTTACATTTAGCCCCGACTTCACGCCCCATTCTACGATTATATGCGCTGCCTTTTTCTGCTATTCCTGCCGCTCGCTCACCTTTCGGCCGCTCAGGCAGTGGCGCCTTCGCTGGCTCATACCATTCTGGTGCGCGGCACGGCCGAGCAGGAGCTGGACCCTGAGAAGCTGGATTTGCTGCTTACCTACCGGTTCTCGGACAATGTGAAGGAGAGCGGCCGCACCCAGGAGCAGGAACAGGCCCTGCAGCAAGTGCTGAAGCAGGCCGGCATCGCCGCCGAAAAACTGGTGCTCGAAGACCTGAGTGCCAGCGGCTACGGCGGCATGGCAAAAACCGTCAACGCCACCGTAGCCCTCGTCAAAGTGTACCGCCTGACGCTTGACAACCCCAACATTCTCAACAGCCTGGTTCCCCGGCTGGTGCAAACCGGCGCCGACAACCTGCGGGTGGTCAACCTGGAAAGCAGCCGCATGGAAGCCACCAAGCTGGAGGTAGCCGGCCGGGCCGCCGCCGCCGCCCGCCAGAAAGCCCAAATTGTGGTGAAGCAAGCCGGCGGACAGCTGGGCAGCGTGGTAACGCTGGTGGAAATACTGCCTTACAACCCCGCCGACAGCCAGCTCGCCGAATTCCGCACGGCGGGCTACGCGTCAAAAACCAAAGCCAGCGGCGATGGCAGCGGCAACGATATGGCCACCCCCAACCTGCGCAAAATCAAGGTGCAGGCGGTGTACGACGTGGTATTTGAAGTGAAGTAGCGGCTATTGTGCGGTTGCCCGCCCGCCCAAGGCTGCGTGCTGTCAGTAAAGTGATTCGGGAGTTGATGCGTCTATAAATGTCTGGGAGGCCCGTGCTTGCCGGGCCTCCTGTGCACGTGCCGGAAATGAGTTGGAACGAAGGACGCGTGCAAATAAGCGCCCTGCTTTCAAACCAGTAGCAGCGCGAAGTCGTTACTGGTATTATTTACTGTGCTTTCCGGCTCTGTGCCGGCAATATTTTATGTGCTTATCTGCTACCCTGCGCCGGTGGTTCCGCCTAGTGCCCGTTGTGGCCCTGCTGGGACTGGCCGGCTGCGACATGCTGGAATTCAGCCCCAGCGACCACCGCGTGCCGGAGGAATTTACCCGCCTCACCGAAAAAAACCTGGCCAAGCTGCAAGCCCGGCCCTTGGCTGCCGGCGACACCCTGCGGTTTGTTTTTACCGGCGATTCGCAGAAATTCTACGACGAGGCCGAGGAGCTTGTGAAGAGCGTAAATCAACAGCCGGGCATCTCGTTTCTGTTCGTAGCCGGCGATGTTTCCGATTTCGGGCTGGCCCGCGAACTGCGTTGGGTGGACGAGAAGCTGCGCCGCCTCAAGGTGCCGTACCTGACCGTGGTGGGCAACCACGACCTGGTGGGCAACGGCCGCGAAGCCTACCAGCACGTCTACGGGCCGCTGAACTACTCCTTCGTGTACGGCGATACCAAGTTCGTGCTCATCGATACGAACAGCCGCGAGTACAATTTCAACCATAAAGTGCCGGACATTAACTGGCTGCAAACCCAGCTGGCCACCCTAGATGGCGCCCGCCGGCAGGTGGTGATGGCGCACGTGCCGCCCGACGACGGCGATTTTGACTCCACGCTGGAAATCCCCTATGCGCAAGCGCTGGGCACCGCCCCCAACGTGGTGCTGGGCCTGAGCGGCCACAATCACTCCTTTCGCATCGGCGAATACTACGACGATGGCGTTACCTACATCAATTCCGACGCTTTTTCCGAGCATTCCTACGTGGTGGTGACCATGTGGGGCGACCGGCAGTTTCGCATCAAACGGGTCCGGTTCTAATGAAACGCTTCTTCCTCCTTGCCGTTTTGCTGTTGCCTGGAGTAGCTGCTCACGCGGCCACCCCGCCCGATACCAGTGCCGCTGCCGTGCCCCCTGCTCCCCGCAAGTGGTGGCGGCCTGCTCACCTGCTGCTGCAAACCGGCGGCGGCCTGGGGCAGGTAGCTGCCGGCGCGGGCTACGCGCTGGCCAAAAACCGCCTCGAAACCGATGTGCTGTTCGGCTATGTGCCCCGGAAATACGCCGGCTCCACCCTCAGCCTGGCGTCGCTCAAGGTCATGTACTCGCCGTTTCGCCTGCAAGTGGCCCCGAAGGTGCAGGTGCTGCCCCTGACCGTGGGCGCGTATGCCAGCTACACGCACGGCATTGCCAACGACGGAGTGCGGGGACAGTACCCCAAGGACTATTACTGGTTTTCGGTGGATACCCGCGTAGGGCCCCTGCTGGGCGGCCGGGTCACGTATCTGGCTCCGCCACTGGCAGCCACGGGACAGCCCCGCAGGGTCTCGGCCTACTACGAGCTGGGCACCAACGACCTGTACATAGCCAGTTTCTTCGGCAACCTGAACGGGGGATTGGGCTTTGGGAAAATACTTACCCTGGCGCTGGGCGTGAAGGCCGATTTCTAACGGCCGCGCCGTACTGCCGGGCCACTGGCAGCATTATCAAGTAGCTACTCAATAGCAACCGGGTGATGGCGGGCCTTCTGGCTCGGATAACGGAGTGCGCGCTCCCATGCCACCACCCAGGGCGTTCTGCCACATATGCTGCCGCTTTCGCACTGCAGCCGTCACGAATTATGAAACCACTGGCTGCACACCTGTTTGCCGAGCGGCGGCTGTGCTGCATATTACTGCCGATGTGGCTGCGAAGCGCCGCAGCGGGCGCAGAAACCCCTTTTCTTATACTTCTGGAGACTTCTAAACGCGGCCTGCCGCGCCTTAAGTGCGGTATGCATAAATGGGTGCGCTCATTAATTTAAATGTATTTGATATAATATTAAAGTTTTTCAGGTAAATAACACATCGATACATTCTTTCACCAACCACGTTCCCCATGAAAAATCTGCTACTAATGTTTCTACTGATGCTGAGCGGACTGGCCGCTCATGCCCAGAATGTCACCGTGACCGGCCGGGTGACGGGTGCGTCGGGCGAGGCCCTGCCGGGCTCCACGGTGCTCGAGCGCGGCACCTCCAACGGTACTTCCACGGGCGGCAACGGCGAGTTCTCGCTCTCGGTGAAGCCTGACGCCGTGCTCACGGTGCAGGCCATTGGCTTTGCGGCCCAGCAGATTCCGGTGAACGGCCGCAGCAGCATCAACGTGCGCCTGGTGACCGCCGCGCAGGACCTCAACGAAGTGGTGGTGACCGGCTCCCGCGCCAGCGAAGGCCGCTCCAACATCCTCACGACGGCCCCGGTCGACGTGATTTCGGCCCGCGAAATCAAGGCCTTCGCCCAGACTGATGTGTCGCAGGTGCTTACCTACGCGGCACCCTCGTTCCAGTCGTCGCGCCAGGCCATTTCCGACGGCACCGACCACGTGGACCCCGCCAGCCTGCGCGGGCTGGGCCCCGACCAGGTGCTGGTGCTGGTGAACGGCAAGCGCCGCCACAATTCGGCGCTGGTCAACATCAACGGCACGGTGGGCCGCGGCTCCGTGGGCACCGACCTCAATGTTATTCCTCTGGCCTCCATCAAGCGCATTGAGGTGCTGCGCGAGGGCGCGGCGGCGCTCTACGGCTCCGACGCCATTGCCGGCGTTATCAACATTCAGCTCAAAGACGACTCCACCGGCGTGACGGCCAGCGCCACCGGCGGCCAGACCTATGAGGGCGACGGCCGCGTGTTTCAGGGCGATGCCAACGTGGGAATTGGCCTGGGCGGCAAGGGCTTCCTGGACGTGAGCGGGCAGTTTCTGAACCGCGGCTACACCAACCGCACCTTCGAAGACACGGCCCCGCTCATGTTCCTGGGCAACAACGGCGGCAACTACCCCGCCAGTGCCAACACCGAGCAACTGCGCCGCGACCTCAAGGCGCAGGACGACCAGCTGGTGCGCGAGCGCGGCTTCGACCGCAAAAACATGCGCGTGGGCAACTCGGAGTCCCGCAACTTCGGAGGTTTTGTAAACGCGGCCTACCGCCTGGGTGGGGGCGTGGAAGCTTACGTTTCGGGCGGCGTGACGCACCGCACTGGCAAGGCCGCCGGCTTCTACCGCCTGGCCAACCAGGCCGCGCAGAGCGACCTGTCCATCTTTCCCAACGGCTTCCTGCCGTTCATCAACACCACCATCAACGACCAGTCGGCCATCACAGGCCTGCGCGCCACCATCGGCGGTTTTGCCGCCGACCTGAGCAACACCTATGGCCGCAACGAGCTGAGCTTCGACATCAGCAACACCATCAACGCCTCGTTGCCGCAGGCGCCGGGCGTGCGCAACCCCACCGAATTTTACGCCGGCAAGCTGAATTTCAGCCAGAACACCACCAACCTGGGCTTGTCGCGCAAGTTCACCGGTATTGGGCCGCTGGCCACGCTCAACGTGGCGTTTGGCGGCGAATACCGCGTCGACCGCTTCCAGATTGGTGCCGGCGAGCCGAATTCCTACATCAACGGCGGCCGCCGCATCAACGTGACCACGGCCAACCCCAACGGGGCGCCCACGGCTTCGGGCGCGCAGGTGTTTCCGGGCTACCAGCCCAGCGACGAAGTGGACCAGTCGCGCTCCAACGTGGCCGGCTACGTGGACCTGGAAAGTGACATCACCGAAAAGCTGCTGCTGCGCGTAGCCGGCCGCGCCGAGAACTACAGCGACTTCGGTTCCAACGTGAGCGGGCAGGTGGCCGGCCGCTACAGCATCCTCGACGGGCTGGCCGTGCGCGGCTCGGTGGGCAACGGCTTCCGGGCGCCCTCGCTGCAGCAGCGGTACTTCACCAACACCAGCACCCAGTTTGTGAGCGGCATTGCCAACCAGGTGCTCACCGTAAACAACGACGACCCCATTGTGCGCAACAGCTTCAGCAACGCGGGCCAGAAGGGCTTTGGCGTGGGCCCCCTCAAGCAGGAAAAATCGGTGAACTATAGCCTGGGCATCACCGCCCGTGTGGCCCGCACCCTCACCCTGACCGTGGACGCCTACCAAATCGACATCGACGACCGCATTGTGCTCTCGTCGCAGTTTGCCAAAACCAACGCCGCCAACACGCCCCCGGTCACGGCGATTGACCAGATTCTGGCCGGCCGCGACGTGAGCCGCGTGCAGTTCTTCGCCAACGCCATCAACACCCGCACACGCGGCATCGACATCGTGGCCAACGAGCGCCTCACCTTCGGCGAGAGCCGCCTGGGCTTCACGGTGGCCGCCAACTTCACCGAAACCAAAGTGCAGGGCCTCAACACGTCGTCGAGCACCATCAACGAAAACGCCAGCCTGCAGAACACGCTATTCGACCGCCAGCAGCGCACCCGCATCGAGTCGGCCCAGCCCCGCAGCAAGATTAACCTGGCCGCCAACTACGGCTACGGCATCTTCGGCGTCGAGCTGCGCACCGTGCGGTTTGGGGAGGTACAATTCCGCGACGCCGACCCCGCCCGCGCCGCCCTCATCGACCAGAAGTTTGAGGCCAAATGGATTACCGACCTGTCCGTCAGCGCCCAGGTAATCAAGCAGCTCGGCATCACCATCGGGGCCAACAACCTGTTCGACGTGTACCCCGACAAGTTCCGCCTGAACCTCCGCAACAACCCCAACAACTTCTCGGTAGACCCGGCCACTAGCTTCAGCTCCAGCCTCGACAACACCAACCGCAACCGCTTCGTGTACAACGCCAACCAGTTTGGCTTCAACGGCGGCTACTACTTCGCCCGCCTCAACTTCACGTTGCTTTAGCCAATAGACAGGGTATTTTCCGCTGGTCTGCTGGCCGGAGTTTAAGCGCAGCGTTTGTCTGCTGGTCTGTTGGCCGGAGTTGTCGCTGCGCTTAAACTCCGGCCAACGTGCGGCTACTTGCCCGCTTCCGGTGTAGCCGAGGAGCTGTCCAGAATCTTAAACAGCTCGTCGAGCTTGGGCGTGAGGATGATTTCGGTGCGGCGGTTCAGGGCTTTGTTGGCGGGCGTGTCGTTGGCCGCTACCGGCTTGTACTTGCCGCGGCCCGAGGCCGTGACGCGCTCCGGGGACACACCGGCTGTGGTGAGCAGGCGGGCAATTTCGGTGGCGCGCAGGGCGCTCAGGTCCCAGTTGTCGGTCATGCCGGCGGTGCCGCGCGCAATGGGCACCGAGTCAGTGTGGCCTTCCACCACCACGTTCACGTCTTTCTGCTCCTGCAGCACGGTGGCCAGGGTTTTCAGGGCTTCCTGGCCTTTGGGGTCTACTTTGGTTGAGCCCGACTTGAAGAGCAGCTGCTCGGAGAGCGACACGTACACCTTGCCGTCTTTCAGCTTCACCTGCAGGTCGCTGCTGTTGAAGCTGAGCAGGGCCTTGCTCACACGGGCTTTCAGGTCGTCCACGGCCTTGTCCTTGTCGGCCAGGGCTTTTGTGAGCTCCGTGAGGCGGGATTCGCGCACTTTGAGGTCGGCGGCAAGGCGGTCGTTTTCGGCTTTGCTCTTTTGCAGGCTCACGTCCAGCGTGCCCAGCTCGGCTTCGCGGCGGGCCAGGTCCTGGGCCACTTTGTTGTATTCTGAAGACTTGCTGGCCAGCTCCCGGTCGCTGTTTTTGAGCAATTTGTCGTAGCTGGCATTCAACTGGTTGTAGAGGCCGCGGGTTTTGCGGTAGGCGGCACCGGTTTCGGTCGAGTCGGTGATGAGGCGCTTCTGGGTGAGGCGCAGCTGGGCCAGCTCGTCGGTGGCTTTCTGCAGCTCGGCGGTGGCGCCGCGGTATTGGCGCTCGGCGGCGGCTTTGCCTTCGGCGTCGGCGCGCTGGCGGGCGCTCAGGTCGTCGTACTTTTTGGCCGTTACGCAGCCGTTGAGGGCGGGCGCGGCTAGCAGGGACAGGGCGAGTAAGGCGGGAGAGAAGTTTTTCACGGGATAATAAGAGGCAACGGGCCAGTCCTGGGCAGCCAGACTGTCCGGCCGCGTTTGGTGGGGCAAGGTAGCGCCTGGCGCGCTGCCACCCCCACTTCAGCTCAATTTGCCCTTTATTTTTCGGCCTATCTTTGTTTGCTTCCCCGGCTGGCTGCGGCTGGCTGTCTTCCACCCCCAATCTGCTCTCTCTGAATGGCCTCCACCCTGACCCTGAGCCCCGAAAATGAAGCCCTCCTCGCCCACCAATGCGTGGTGAGCAAAGACCTGATTCACGCCCCCGGCCCCAACTTTCTGGACCGCTGCTTTGTGCCCGGCAGCCGCACGCCGCAGGTGCTGCGCAGCCTGGGCGCCCTCTACGGCCACGGCCGCTTGGCCGGCACCGGCTACGTGAGCATCCTGCCCGTCGACCAGGGCATTGAGCACACGACGGGTGCGTCGTTTGGCCCCAATCCGATGTATTTCGACCCCGAAAACATCCTCCGGCTGGCCCTTGAAGGCGGTTGCAATGCGGTGGCCACCACCTTCGGCACGTTTGGCACCGTGGCCCGCAAATACGCCCACAAAATCCCGTTTCTGGTCAAAATCAATCACAACGAGTTGCTGACCTACCCCAATAAATTCAACCAGATACTATTTGGGTCGGTGCGGCAGGCCTGGGACATGGGCGCCACGGCCGTGGGGGCCACCGTGTACTTTGGCTCTGAGGAAAGCAACCGCCAGATTACGGAAGTGACCGAGGCCTTTGAGGAGGCCCACCGGCTGGGCATGGCCACCGTGCTCTGGTGCTACACCCGCAACAACGCCTTCAAAACCGCCGCAAAGGATTTTCACGTGGCGGCCGACCTCACCGGGCAGGCCAACCACCTGGGCGTGACCATGGGCGCCGACATCATCAAGCAGAAGCTGCCCGAAAACAACGGCGGCTTTTCGGCGCTCAAGTTTGGCAAGACCTTTCCGTCGATGTACGAAACCCTGAGCACCGACCACCCCATCGACCTCACCCGCTACCAGGTGCTGAACTGCTACGCCGGCCGCATCGGCCTCATCAACTCCGGCGGCGAAAGCCTGGGCCAGGGCGACCTGGAAGCGGCCATCCGGACGGCTATCGTGAACAAGCGCGCCGGCGGCCAGGGCCTGATTTCAGGCCGCAAAGCCTTCCAGCGGCCCTTTGCCGAGGGCGTACAATTGCTCAACGCCATTCAGGATGTGTACCTTGATAAAAGCATTGCCCTGGCGTAGGCAGGCACCGGTCCGGCAGGGCCGGGCCGCGTTTTGCAAGTCCGATGTCGGATATGGCCTATCTTTGGCGCCCGGTTTTCATTCGGCCCGACAAGCGTTTGGCTTGCGGTCTTCCCTTCAAAATAAAGCTAATAGCGAACAGCTATCAGCCATCAGCTAACAATATGGCCTGGTTTAAGCGCGTAGAAAAGGGCATCGTTACCCCCACCGACCAAAAAAAGGAGACCCCCGACGGCCTCTGGCACAAGTGCCCGGAATGCAAAACCGTGGTGACCATGGCCGAGCACCGGCGCCACCGCTGCGTGTGCGCCCCCTGCGGCCACCACGACCGGATTGACGCCGCCGACTACTTCGACTTTCTCTTCGATGACGGCCAGTTCACCGAGCTCGACGCCAACCTGACCTCTGGCGACCCGCTGCGGTTTGTCGACACTAAGGAGTATCCCAAGCGCCTGGTGGCCACGGAGCACAACACGGGCCTGAAAGATGCCGTGCGCACCGCCCACGGCCTTTCCACGGGCCAGCCGCTGGTGGTGGCGGCCATGGATTTTAAATTTATTGGCGGCTCGATGGGTTCGGTGGTGGGCGAAAAAATTGCCCGCGCCATTGACTATGCCCGCCAAAACCGCACGCCCTTCCTGATGATTTCGCGCTCCGGCGGCGCCCGCATGATGGAAGCCGGCTACTCGCTGATGCAAATGGCCAAGACCTCGGCCAAGCTGGCGTTGCTGTCGGAAGCCGGCGTGCCTTACGTGAGCCTGCTCACCGACCCCACTACGGGCGGCGTCACGGCCTCGTTTGCCATGCTGGGCGACTTTAACATTGCCGAGCCGGGCGCCCTCATTGGCTTTGCGGGCCCGCGGGTTATCAAAGAAACCATTGGCAAAGACCTGCCCAAGGGCTTCCAGAGCGCCGAGTTTGTGCTGGAGCACGGCTTCCTCGATTTCATCGTGGACCGCCGTGAGTTGAAGCAGCGTTTGGCCGACTTGTTGGGCATGCTGCAGCCCGTGGTGGCTGCCGCGCCCGGGCAGCGCGAAGCCCGCCGCAGCGCCAGCAAGGCCCAATAAGAACGTTTTGACTGCCTTTTTAACATTCGGCACATTTATTGAAAAGCCCGTTTCCGATACCGGAACGGGTTTTTCCCGTATAAGCCCAAAAACACCTTCACCCAATTCTTTTTTTTCACATGAACTCCTCCAAATCACTCCTATCCGTTCTCATGGCTTTCGTGCTGATGTTCAGCTCGTGCGCTACGTCGCAGCAAGCCGGCACCCAGCCCGACCTTTCGGGTAACAACGGCACTGGCGCCCGCAAAACCGGCATGAGCAAAACCGCTAAAGGTGGCCTGATTGGCGCCGGTACCGGTGCAGCTGCCGGTGCTATCCTGGGCCGCGTAATTGGCGGCGGTGGCAAAGGCACTGCCATTGGTGCCATCGTAGGTGCTGCCGCTGGTGGCGCTACGGGTGCCATCATTGGCCGCAAAATGGATAAAGCTGCCGAAGACCTGCAGCGCGACATGAAAAACGCCAAAGTAGAGCGCGTGGGCGAAGGCATCAAAATCACCTTCGATTCGGGCATTCTGTTCGACACCAACTCGTCGACCCTGCGTTCGGCTTCGCTGAGCGAAATTGACAAGATGGCCGATGTGCTCCAGAAGTACCCCGACACCAACGTGCTAGTAGAAGGCCACACCGATGCCAGCGGTTCGGACGCCATCAACCAGCCCCTGTCGGAGCGCCGGGCGCAGGCCGTGGCCGGCGAAGCCATCGCCAAAGGCGTATCGGCCAGCCGCATCACCACGCAGGGCTACGGCTCGTCGCAGCCCATCGGCGACAATTCAACTGCTGAAGGCAAGCAAGCCAACCGCCGCGTAGAAATTGCCATCTACGCCAACGAGAAGATGAAGAAAGCTGCCGAAGACGGCCGCTTGTAGTCTGAAAATCCTCTCTCCAATGCCTGACTGCTCTCTGCAGCAGCCCGGCGTTAGAACCCAAAAAAAGGCCGCCCGATTGGACGGCCTTTTTTTATGTGGCGCTGCCAGGAAGGCTGCAACTCAGGCGGTGGAGGCTGCGTTTAACGAGCATTATTTTCACTGTTAATCGCTAATTGCCATGAAACCATTCAAGCTGTTTTTCCTGCTGGTGTTCTCGTTCTTTTTGCTGGCTGGTTCGGCCGTGCAGGCCCAAACGCCTAAAAAGGGGTGGAGCAATAAAGCCAAAGGTGCCACGGTGGGTGCCGGTGCGGGCGCCGTGACCGGGGCCATCATCGGGGGCGGTAAAGGCGCCGTTATTGGCGGCGCCGCGGGTGCTATAGGGGGCGGGATTATAGGCCGCAACCGAGACAAGAAGAGAGACCCGGCCCGTTACAGAGATTATCGCAAGAAAAAATAATTTTCTCGCAGACCGCATGGTCATATCAGTGACCCATGAAAAAGGCCCTTCCGCTATGGTTGAGCCTTTTTTGGTGCTTGGCCGTGCTGCGGTACTGGTTGGTCGAGCCCTGAAAGCAGTCGGGCCGGAAGAGTTTGGCAAGGTGGTTGCAAATACTGAACTTGCCGGCCTGCTGCTTCTAACTGCAGTACTTTTACCAGCCGCTAACCATTACCAAACCCTTTTTCACTCATGAAATTCCTTCGTTTGTCATTTACTCTTCTGTTGGCCCTGCTGCTGATGGTTGACAACTTCGCCCAGGCCCAGTCTTCTACCGTGGGCACCGCTCGCCCTAAGGGCACGATGAGCAAAACCCTCAAAGGCGGCCTTATTGGCGGCGTGGGCGGCGCGGTAGCCGGTGGCGTGGCCGGTCGCCTCATCGGCGGCAAGTCGGGCACTGCCAAAGGTGCTATCATTGGTGCTGCCGTAGGTGGTGCTGGTGGCGCCCTCATCGGCCGCCGCATGGACAAGCAAGCCGCTGAACTGCGCCGCGACCTGGAAGGCGCTACGGTGGAGCGCGTAGGCGAAGGCATCAAAATTACCTTCGCTTCGGGCATCCTGTTCAACACCAACTCGTCGGCACTGACGTCGGCCGCTGCCGGCAACATTGACCAGCTGGCCGCAACCCTCAAAAAGTACGGCGACACCAACGTAGTGGTGGAAGGCCACACCGATAGCTCGGGTTCGGACGCCATCAACCAGCCTCTGTCGGAGCGTCGCGCTCGTGCCGTGGCCAACGAAATCACGTCGCAGGGCATCGACGATGCCCGCATCACCTCGACGGGATATGGCTCGACCCAGCCCGTGTCCGACAACAGCTCGGTGTCGGGCAAGGCAGCCAACCGCCGCGTGGAAGTAGCCATCTTCGCCAACGAGAAAATGCAGAAAGCCGCCAAGCGTGGCCAGCTGTAAAACAAGTAGCTAGCACGCTAGCCTGAGAATGCAAAAGCCAGTGGCCGTTTTCGGTCGCTGGCTTTCTTTTGTGCTTAGCTGATTGGGTAACGTAGCCTGAGCAGCGCGGAAAGTACTTTTGGACATGATAATACCTAGTTGGTTGCGATTGGTGGCTCTGGCCGTGTTGATTTCGGGGCCCGGCTTCGCTCAAACCCGTAAAGTCGCTATGCCCACTGCCTCACGGGCCGCTGTTGCGGGCCTGCTGCGCTCGGGGCCTATGGTGGGGTATTCGGAAGTGCGCGAGGTGGCGCTGTGGGTGCAGGCCACCGGTCCGGCCACTGCCCAGATTGAATACTGGGAGCCGGCCCGGCCCCAGCAGAAATGGCGCACGGTGGCCGTTGCGGCCACCGCCGCGCACGCCTACGCCGTGCACCTGCTGGCCGATAAGGTGCAGCCCGGCCGCCGCTACACTTACGCCCTGTACCTGAACGGGCAGCTGGTGGCGCGCCCGTACCCGCTGGAGTTTCAGAGCCAGGCGCTGTGGCAGGGCCAGCAGGCGCCGCCCGATTTTCGCTTCGCCATGGGCTCCTGCGCTTACATCAACGACGCGCCGTATGAGCGGCCCGGCGTGTTGCCCGGCAGCGGCTACGAGATTTTCACGAGCATCAACGCCCAGAAGCCGGACTTCATGCTCTGGCTGGGTGACAATAGCTACCTGCGCGAAGCCGACTGGAACACGCGCACGGGCATTTACCACCGCTATGCTCACTCCCGCGCCGTTCCCGAAATGCAGCCGCTGCTGGCCCGCGCCCATCAATACGCCATCTGGGACGACCACGACTACGGCCCCAACAACGCCGACCGCAGCTTCGTGAACAAGGGCCTGATGCTGAGTGCATTTAAAGACTATTGGGCCAACCCAAACTACGGCCAGACGCTGGGCGAGGGGGTTGGCGGTACTTTTCAGTGGAACGACGTGGAGTTTTTTCTGCTGGATAACCGCTGGTTTCGTTCTTCCAACAACTACAACGCCAAGGAAGGCAGCTACCTGGGCGCCGCGCAGCTCACGTGGCTGCTCGATGCCCTGTCCAGCAGCACCGCGCCGTTTAAGATGGTGGTGGTGGGAGGGCAGGTGCTAAACCCAGCCAAGGTATTTGAAAACTATAGCAACTACGAGCAGGAGCGGGCCGCGCTGCTGCAAGGCATTGCCGCCCGCAAAATCAGCGGCGTGGTGTTCCTCGACGGCGACCGCCACCACACGGAGCTCACCAAGCTGGAGCGCCCCGGCACCTACCCGCTCTACGATTTTACCTGCTCGCCCCTCACGGCGGGCGCCGGCACCAGCGGCCGCACCGAAGCCAACACCAGTCGCGTAGACGGTACCCTGATAACGGAGCGCAACTTTGCGGTAGTTGCTGTGAGCGGCCCGCCGGCCACACGCCAGCTGCGCCTATCGGTGCATAACCAAGCCGGCAAGCTGCTCTGGGAGCGCAGCATTGCGGCTAATGACCTGAAATGACAACCTAACGGCCCGCCGGCCGGTACAACCGGCCATGCCTGCTCCCGACGCTACCTACGCCTCGCCCGCCGCCGAAAAAGCCTGGGCCGACCACGCCATTCTGGACTACTTCTACGGCCACCTGCCGCCGGAGCCGCGCCGCACGCCCATGCGCGAGCTCATCTCCACGGTGTTGTCGCACCGCACCACCCACGCCGACGAAGAGCTAGCCTACGACCGCATGCTGGAAGCCTACGGCGACTGGCCCGGCGTGCTGGCCGCGCCCACCGCGGAGCTCGCCCACGCCATCCGCACCACGCGCTGGCCCGATACGCAGGCGCCGCGCATTCAGGAGATTCTGCGGCGCATTCAAGCCGAGACCGGTGGAGCTTTTGACTTGGATTTTCTGGCTGAATGGCCAGTGGACAAGGGCATGGCCTGGCTCACGGATATGCCCGGCATTGGACTGAAAACCGCTTCGCTGGTGCTGCTTTTCAACTACCAGAAGCCTGTGCTGCCCGTAGATGCGCACGTGCACCGGGTGGCGCAGCGCGTGGGCTTTTTGGGGCCGAAGGTGTCGGTGGAGAAAGCCCATAGCGTGCTGCTGGCCCTGCTGCCCGCCGATGGCGAAACGCTCTTCAACTTCCACAAGCACAACTACTGGCACGGGCAGCAGATTTGCTTTTTCCTGAAGCCTAACTGCGCGCGCTGCCCCCTCAAGGGCTTCTGCAACTACTACCAGGAGCACCACGGCGCGGCCACGGCGGAGGCCCTGGCCGTTACGCCCACCCAGTGGGACTCTGCTGCCTGGGGCAAGCTGCCGCATTAGGTTTAACATCCAGATGAGCATGACGTTCTGGTTGTTTTCAGGAAGACGTGCCAGGGACTGTACCTTTACGCCATGCGTCTCGTTAAGCATCCCGTTCTGTGCAATTACTACGTCACGTACCGGTGCAATGCTAAGTGCGCGTTTTGTGATATCTGGGAGAAGCCCTCGCCCTACATCACGCTGGAAGACGTGGAGCGGAACCTGCGCGACCTCAAGCGCCTGGGGGTGTCGGTGCTGGACTTTACGGGTGGCGAGCCACTGCTGCACCGGCAGCTGCCGGAGTTTCTGGCACTGGCCCGCGAAATGGGCTTTATTACCACCGTCACGACCAACGGCCTGTTGTACCCCAAAAACGCGGAGAAGCTGCGCGGGCTGGTCGACATGCTGCACTTCTCGCTGGACTCGGCCGACCGCGACACCCACGACCTGGGCCGGGGCGTGGCCTGCTACGATTTCGTGCTCGAAAGCATTCGTGTGGCCAAGGAGCTGGGCGAGCGGCCGGACATTCTCTTCACCGTGTTCCGCAAAAACCTGGCGGACCTGGAGGCCGTGTACCGTGACATCACCCAACCCAACAACCTGGTCCTCATCCTGAATCCCGCCTTTGAGTACGGCGACGTGGAAACCGGCGAGCAGCTCACGCCCGAGGAGCTGGACTACCTCTCCGCTTTCGGCAAGCGCAAGGGCGTGTACCTCAACGAGGCCTTTATTGAGCTGCGGCGCGACGGCGGCAACCACGTGGCCGCGCCCGTGTGCCGGGCGGCCAGCACCACGCTGGTCATCTCGCCCAGCAACGAGCTGGTGCTGCCCTGCTACCACCTCGGCGAACAGAAATTCCCCATCGAGGGCAAGTTGTTTGACCTCTACAACGCGCCCGAAACCCAACGCCTGGCCGCGCTGGAAGGCCGCCTGCCCGCCTGCGAAGGCTGCACCATTAACTGCTACATGCAGCCCAGCTTCGCGGTGGAAACCAGCAAGTATTTCTGGCAGGCCCTGCCCAGCACGCTGAAGTACAACTGGGAAAAAGGCACCTGGAAAAGACTGCTGCGGGCGTAAATCGTCTGTCATGCTGAGCGGAGCGAAGTATCCTCTCACCGCTGAACAAATCGGTGATGCGTGATAGGATGCTTCGCTCTGCTCAGCATGACAGATGGCGTTTGAGCCGTTTTTACTATTTGCTTACATCATCCTCTAGCACCAATGCCAGCCCTCATCCTCCCCGTTCACGGCATCTCGCCCACCATTCCGGCCGACTGCTTCATTGCTGATAACGCCACCATTGTGGGAGATGTGGTCCTCGGCTCGAAATGCACGGTCTGGTTCACGGCCGTCATTCGCGGCGACGTGCACCGCATCCGCATCGGCGACGAAACCAACGTGCAGGACGGCGCGGTGCTGCACTGCACCTACCAGCAAGCGCCGCTCACCATCGGCAGCCGCGTGAGCATCGGGCACCGGGCGCTGGTGCACGGCTGCACCGTGGAAGACGATGTGCTCATCGGCATGGGCGCCATTGTGATGGACCACGCCGTGGTGGGCACGGGCTGCATCATCGCGGCCGGGGCTGTGGTGCTGGAGAATTTTGTGTGCGAGCCGGGCTTTTTATACGCCGGCGTGCCCGCCCGCAAAATCAAGCCCGTGACGGAGGCGCAGCGCGAAGGATTGCAGCGCACCGCCGCCAATTACCAGATGTACGCCGGCTGGTTTCGGTAGCGAGCACGCTAAATGATGCTGTGACTCGCAGCCCCGGCCGCTGCTGAAAAGTCCCTAAAAAATCCGGATTTTCTCGTGCCATGGGGCTCAGTGAGATTGTTTGTCTCTGAAAGGGGCAAATAGGAAGTCCATTTTGTCCACATTTTTAGTTTTGCAGGGACGTCTTAGCCCGTACATTCGGTGCGATTGATACTGTGGGCCTCTGTGGCTTCACAGTGGCTGCGCTTATGCAGCAACTCAACGCATCATCCGGCTACGCGCTACCTCATGGATTTCCCCCAAAAACCAGCTGGATATCCTGCTCTGTTGCTGGCCGTGTTATTGGGCCTGAGCCAGTGCAAAAAGGACGACCCCGACCCGGTAGACCAACTGCCGCCCGCTACCCAGACTGGGGCCAACACCTTCGGTTGCCTCGTCAACGGGCAGGCTTGGACCCCACAAGGCTCTGATGGCGGTTCTAATTACAGCGTATACTACGACCGCGCCTACCGAAACGGAACATTTAATATATCAACTTATCGCTATGCAGGTAATGAGTTATCAAAACAGATAATTGCTATCTATTCTGACAGTTTACGCACAACCGGAAATTATCCGTTGGCGAAAGATGGCCGCCAAGAAGCACTTTTCAAGGACCGACGTACCGGTTGTGAATTTTTTGGTGGTACATATTACCGTCGGGGCAGCTTAACCATCACACGCCTGGATTTGCAAGCTGGCATCATCTCCGGCACATTCGAGTTCACCCTGGCCAAGCCCGGCTGCGACACGGTGCGCGTCACCAACGGCCGCTTCGACAAGCGCCTCTAACTTTTACTGTGGAATCCATGCCCAGCTTCTACCCAGCAACATGCGTACTTCTTCTCCTCACGCTGCTGAGCGGCTGCCACCGCGCCAGCTACCAGTTTCAAGCCGTTGGGGATGCCTCGCTCCACCAAGCTACGGCAGTTCCTTCGTCTGCTACGGTGGTGCCCTCATCTGCCCCGTTTCACGCAACTGCTCCCGCGGCCTGGGCATCTTCGCGGCACGGGAGAACTAGCGGTTCATCCATCACCCGTAAAAAGAACAGGAGCAAGATGCCGTTTGCGGCCGTGAAGAGGGTGACTATTGGAGCAGCAGGGCCTGCCGGTCGGGTGTCGGAATCGTTGCGGACCGTAGCCCATCAGCGAGTGAAAGCCCGGCTGCCCCATGCTGCCCGCCATGACGAACCAAACCCGCCGGAGCGCTACCGCTCCCGCGGCATTGCGCTGCTGCTGGCCATCGTGCCCTTTTTCTTCAGTATTCTGGGGCTGCACCGCTTTTACTTGGGGTATACCGGACACGGTGTTGCCTACTTGCTGGGCATCATGGTGGCAATTTTTCTGCTTTATCTGGGTGCAGTAGGCATCGCCTTTGGCAGCAACGGCTTTACAGCCATCGTGTTACTTGGGTTTTTAATGGCTACAGTGCTTTATGGTTTGCAAATTTCTGACGTTGTCCAAATTATTAACGGCAGTTTGAAGCCCAAGAACGGGGAGTACAATCCCGGCTTTTTTAAAACCAAACCCCGCACAGAAGTGCCCGTGCCGGAGCAGCGGTAACTACATCTCGTGGCCCAGGTCCCCGCGGGGTTCGGCGCGCTCGGCCACGGTGGTCACGCGCAGCTGCACCAGCTCCACAGCGCGGCGCGAGCGTTGCAGGACGCGGAACTCGTAGGGGTCGAGCACGGCCACGTCGCCCACTTCCGGGATGCTGCCGTAGATGACGTTGAGCAGGCCGCCCACGGTTTCGTAGTCTTCGCCCTCGGGCAGGGGGAAGGGGAGGTACTCGTTGGCGTCGGAAATGGGCGTGGCGGGGTTCACGCGGTACTCGTCCTCGGATACCTTCTCCACCACGGGCACCTCGTTGTCGTACTCGTCCTGGATTTCACCCACCAGCTCCTCCATGATGTCCTCGATGGTGACGATGCCCGACACGCCGCCGAACTCGTCGCTCACGATGGCCATCACAATGTGCTTGCGCTGGAACTGCCGCAGCAGGCGGTTGATTTTCTTGGTTTCGGGCACGAAGAAGGGCGGCCGCATGATGCGGGCCAACTCCACGGCCTCGCCGCGCCGGATGATGGGCAGCAGGTCCTTCACGTTGAGCACGCCCACGATGTTGTCGATGTTGCCCTCGAACACCGGCAGGCGCGAGTAGCCCTCGCTGAACACCACGTCGAGCAGGTGCTCGGCGGGCGCGTTCACGTCCAGGGCCGAGAGCTTGGTGCGGGGCACCATAATCTGCTTCACCATCCGGTCGTTGAACTGGAACACGTTCTCAATCAGCTCGTGCTCGGAGTCCTGGATTTCGCCGCTTTCCTTGCTCTGGTCCAGCAGCATGCGCAGCTCGTCGGAGGTGTGGGCGTCGCTGCCGTGGGTGGAGGCCACGCCAAACAGGCGCAGCGTGAGGCCCGACATCTTGTTGAGAATCCAGATGAAGGGAAAGCTCACCACGTAGAATATCCGCAGCGGCAGGGCCACGGCAATGCTCAGGGCTTCGGGCCGCTGAATGGCCAGCATTTTGGGTGCCTGCTCGCCGATGACGATGTGCAGCACCGTGATGGTGGCAAACGACACGGGCAGCGCAATCTGGTGGGCCAGCACGTCGGTCATGTCCAGGTTGAGGGCGTGCACGGCTCCCAGAATGATGGACGCCACCACGCTTTCGCCTATCCAGCCCAGGGCCAGCGAGGCCAGCGTAATGCCCAGCTGGCAGGCCGAGAGGTAGGCCTCCAAATCCTGTAGGATGGTGAGCGTGAGCTTGGCCAGGCGGTTGCCCTCTTTGGCTTTGAGCTCGATTTGCGACAGGCGCACTTTGACGAGTGCGAACTCGGCGGCCACAAAAAATCCGTTTACTAAAACAAGTAAAACGGTAAATAATATTTTTAAACCCATGTGAATGGTCCCCGCGACACGGACGGTCTGGGGGCCTTAGTTTGTCAAAAGTACGGAGTTTAGGGCGGCTGGTTGGGCCGCTGAACTTTCCGGCCGCCAGTTTGTGGTACGGACAGCCTTATTTTGTAGTAGAATGCAGGTGTAAGAAACCACACGCCGGGCCGTCTAGCCTCCCAGATGGGGGGAACGGATTCCGTCGTCAACGCCTTTTCGCAAGGAGAAAAGGTAACACCAAACACCGGGCTTCTGGTTTGTAGTTATGAAGAAAATTTTGATAGGTAAGTTGTTGCTGCTGTGGTTATGGGCCCTCGCCCCGGCCACGGCCCAGATTCTCACGCCCACCCATTTGAGCACCGCCCTCAGCAAGTCCACCGCCAAGGTAGGCGAGGAGGTGGAGCTGATAATAAACGCCCGCATCGACAACACGTGGCACCTGTACGCTTCTGATTTTAGCGACGAAGTGGGCCCGGTGGTATTTACGCTGGCCCTCAAGCCCAGCCCTGCCTACGCGGTGGTGGGCAAGCTGCAATCCATAAAATCGCACCACGAGCAGGACGAAGTTTTTAAGGGCGAAGTCGCCTTCTGGGAAAAAACCGGCCAGCTGCGCCAGCGCATTCGGGTGCTCAAGCCTGGCCCCCTCACCATCACCGCCACCGCCGACTACCAAAGCTGCACCAACGTGGACGGGAAGTGCGTGCCCGGCAGCGACGCCCTCACCTTCGGCCCCATCACGGTAACCGGTGCCGCCGCAGCTGCCACTGCTGCCGGGCCGGCAGCCACTGCTGCTACCAGCCCCGCCGCTACGGCCCCGACGGCCACAGCCTTGGCACCCGTCCCAACCGATACGGTTTCCCAGCCGGCCACTGTAGCCGCCGCTTCGGCACTTCCCGGCACTGCGGCGCCCGCCACCATGCAGAACCCAGAGGCCGCTACCGTGGCTCCCGCCGCCGTGGTCGCCGCCGCCGAAGACCCCGTGAGCAAGGCCGGCGGGCTGTGGGGCTTCGCCTTTCTGGCGTTCACCTTCGGCCTGGCCGCGCTCATCACGCCCTGCGTGTTCCCCATGGTGCCCATGACGGTTTCGCTCTTCACGAGCGGCAACGACAGCCGGCAGCGGGGCATTTTCAAGGCGCTGGTGTACGGGGCCAGCATCATCGGCATTTACGTGCTGGTGGGCGTACTGGTGTCGGCGCTGCTCGGCGAAGACGGCCCCAACCTGATTGCCACGCACTGGCTGCCCAACGTCATTTTCTTCGTGGTGTTCGTGGTGTTCGGCCTGTCGTTTCTGGGCTTGTTTGAAATCACGCTGCCGCACAGCATTGTGAATACCGTGGACACCCAGGCCGATAAAGGCGGCTGGGGCGGCATCTTTTTCATGGCCCTCACGCTGGTGGTGGTGTCGTTTTCGTGCACTGCGCCCATCGTGGGCAGCATTCTGAGCCTGGCCGCGCGCGGCGAGCGGATTCAGCCCATTGTGGGCATGCTGGGCTTCTCACTGGCGTTTGCGCTGCCGTTCACGCTGTTCGCCATCTTCCCTTCGTGGCTCAAGAGCCTGCCCCGCTCCGGCGGCTGGCTCAATACCGTGAAGGTGGTGCTGGGCTTTGTGGAGCTCATGCTGGCCCTCAAGTTCCTGAGCACCGCCGACCTGGCCTACCACTGGCACCTGCTGGACCGCGACGTGTACATCGTGCTCTGGATTGTGCTTTCGGCCCTGCTGGGCTTCTACCTGCTGGGCAAGTTCCGGCTCTCGCACGACTCGCCGCTCGACCACCTCAGCGTGGGCCGCTTGCTGATGGCCGTGCTGGCCTTCTCATTCACCGTGTACCTGGTGCCGGGCCTCTTTGGGGCGCCGCTGCCGCTGCTGGCCGGCTACCTGCCGCCCCAGAGCAAGCGCGATTTCTCGCTGGCCACCGCCAACACCGCGGCCCCCGTGATGAGCACGGGCAGCAGCGCGGGCCAGGAAGTACCCCGCTTCGGCGACTTCCTCGAGCTGCCCCACAACCTGACCGGCTACTTCGACCTAGAGCAGGCCAAGCGCGTGGCACGCCAGCAGAACAAGCCCGTTTTCATCGACTTCACGGGCCACGCCTGCGTGAACTGCCGCAAAATGGAAGCCAGCGTATGGAGCGACCCGCAAGTGCTGGCGCGGCTGCGCAACGACTACGTGGTGGTGGCCCTGTACGTGGACGATAAAACCGAACTGCCCGAAAGCGAGTGGTACACCTCGCCCCGCGACCAGCAGCTGAAAAAGACCCTGGGCAAGCAAAACGCCGACCTGCAGGTGACCCGCTACGGCTTCAACGCCCAGCCCTACTACGTCATCATCGACCCCAACGACGCCACCGGCAAACCGGTGGTAGCACCCATTGCCTACGAGCCTGATGTGGCGCAATTTTCTGCGTTCTTAGATGCTGGCCTTAAGCAATTTGGCGGCCAGCGCGCCCCGGTAGCGGTGCGCTAAGCGGCCAGTTGCCCGGGACGGGCCGTAGTTTTGCACCCGCTTCACCACTGGTTTAAACACGAAGAGGCGACCCCCACCCAGAGGTCGCCTCTTCCTAATGTGAGGAGCGCACCCACCCAGATGCGCCGCCCCGTTTTCCCCTCTTCTCCTCCGTATCGAACCCTAACCGTAGCAAAAAGCATATGCCTTTTGTTGAAAAAATAGCGTGGTATAAAGCCAATGAATCAGCGGTTTACTGCTATTTTTCCGTGTTACGTTGATGCCGGGATTCTATGCTTTGGATTATGACAAATGTAAGCGAGTGGGGTAGATAATGCAAACTACACACTTCCTTAACCCTAAATTTGCAATAAATTTAATATAACCTCGTTAGTTTTGAATTCCTTTTAATTCTTTTCTGCATAAAATGGCACGTAATTACGAACTTGATGATACTGACCGCAATATCCTGAATCTACTCATTCAGGACGCTAAAATGCCATACACCGAAATAGCCCGTAAGGTGAACGTATCGGGGGGCACGGTGCACGTGCGCATGGCCCGTTTGGAGGAGCTGGGCATCGTGCAGGGCGCCACGCTGCGCATCGACTACCAAAAGCTGGGCTACGGCGTGAATGCGTTTCTGGGTATCTACCTGCTCAAGAGCTCGGTGTACACCAGCGTGGTGCAGCAGCTGCGCGACATTCCGGAGGTGGTAAACATTTATTTCACTACGGGTGCCTATGGCGTATTTGCCCGGTTGGTCTGCCGCGATACCCACCACTTGCGCGACGTGCTGCACGACCGGATTCAGCCCATTGAAGGCATTGAGCGCACCGAAACCCTGATTTCGCTGGAGGAAGTGGTCAACCGACCCGCCCAGCTAACCTAAGCTCACGCACCGGAATATTGGCAGCGCCAGCGTTGTGTGCCATGAGGCATACGGCGCTGGCGCTGTCGTGTGACGGGGGCGCTGAGGCCCCGGCCGTTTCCTACCGCAGGAGGTGAAACACCACACACGCCCGGCGGGCGTACTTTTGCGCCACGTTTATGCCTACTCCATCGCCCGCTACGCTGCTCATCCAAACTGCTTTCATTGGCGATGTTATTCTGATGACGGCGCTGCTGGAGCACTTGCACCGCATCGAGCCGGGTATGCCGGTGGACGTGCTGGTGCGCCGCGGCAACGAGGGCCTGCTGCTGGGCCACCCCCACGTGCGAGATGTGCTGATTTGGGACAAAAAGCACCGCAAATACGCCGCTTTGTGGGAGTTGCTGCACCAGATTCGGGCGCGGCGCTACGGCCGCGTGGTCACGTTGCAACGCTTTGCCAGCACGGGCTTCCTCACGGCTTTTTCGCGGGCGCCGGAGCGCGTGGGCTTTGCCAAAAACCCGCTGAGTAGGTTTTTCACGCAACGCGTGCCGCATCCCATCGGCGACGGCACCCATGAGGTAACGCGCAACCTGCGCCTGCTGGGGGCCGGGCCCGGTGCCGCCCTGCCCCGGCTCTACCCGTCGGCCGCCGATGAGGCTCACGCCCTTGCGCTGGCCCAGGCCGGGCCGTACGTGTGCCTGGCGCCCACTTCGGTGTGGTTTACCAAGCAGTACCCCGAAGAAAAGTGGCTGGAGCTGCTGGCCGCCCTGCCGGCCACCCTGCGAGTGTACCTGCTGGGTGGCACGCCCGATACCGCCGCCTGCGCGCGCCTGCTGGCCGCCAGCGGACGCGACAACGTGGTGAACCTAAGCGGGAAGCTGAGCCTGCTGGCTTCGGCGGCACTCATGCGCGGGGCCGTGATGAACTACGTGAACGACTCAGCCCCTATGCACCTGTGTTCGGCCGTGGGGGCGCCCGTGACGGCCATTTTCTGTAGCACCGTGCCCGCGTTCGGGTTCGGGCCGCTCTCGCCGGTGTCGCACATCGTGCAAACGACGGAGGCGCTGGCCTGCCGGCCTTGCGGCCTGCACGGGCACGGCGCCTGCCCGCTCGGGCACTTTCGCTGCGCCCATAGCATTTCAGTGGAGCAACTACTGGATTCAGTTAGCAGTTATCAGTGAGCAGCGAACTGTTATCAACGAGTAATGGACAGCGCAAGTAGTTCTGAATGGTTAAGTACTGGCGGAGCAGTAACCGTATTCGATTCGGGCCTACTGGTCTGACCGCCTTAGGCGGTCTGACCGGTTGAAGCACCAGCAGTTTCGGTCTGACGACGACCGGTCAGACCGCCTGGGGCGGTCTGACCAGCGCATACGCTTACCGCTGCATTCGTACTTAACTCTTCACCGCTAACTGCTCACTGCCTATCGTACCTTTGTGTTACTTATGCTTGACTATCACATTCACGAATATCCCAACGGTATCCGCCTCTTACACAAGCAGGTACTTCATACTAAAATCGCGCATTGCGGCTTCTTGCTGGACATTGGCTCGCGCGATGAGGCCCCACACCAGCAGGGGTTGGCTCACTTCTGGGAGCACATGGCTTTTAAGGGTACCACCAAGCGCAAGTCGTTCCATATCCTCAACCGCCTCGAAACCGTGGGCGGCGAGCTGAACGCCTACACCACGAAGGAGAAAATCTGTTTTTACGCCTCCCTGCTCAGCACGCATTTTGAGCGGGCGTTTGAGTTGCTGACCGATTTGACGTTCAACTCCGTGTTTCCGGGCCGGGAGGTGGAGAAGGAGCGGGGCGTGATTCTGGAGGAGATGAGCATGTACCAGGATGCCCCGGAAGACGCTATTATTGACGATTTCGATACGGTGGTCTTTGGTGACCACCCGCTGGGCGTGAACATTCTGGGCACCCGCGAGAGCGTGAGCCGCTTCCAGACGGTTGATTTCCACGCCTTCCTACAGGAGCAGATGCGCACCGACCGGCTGGTGTTCAGCTCGGTGAGCAACCTGCCCTTTGCGGAAGTGAAGCGGCTGGCCGATAAGCTGCTGGCCCCGCTGCCGGCCCGGCTGGGCGCGCGCGTGCGCCGGCCGGTGGGCGGCTACGAGCGAAAGTCGCAGGTAGAAACCCGGCCCATCTCACAGGCGCATTGCCTGGTGGGCGGCCCGGCCTATTCGCTGAACGACCCGCGCCGCATTCCCTTCTTCATGCTGAACAACATCCTGGGCGGGCCCGGCATGAATTCGCGCCTCAACCTGGCCGTGCGGGAGAAGTACGGCCTCGTGTACACCATCGACAGCACCTACTCGCCCTACACCGACACCGGCCTGTTCGGCATCTACTTCGGCACCGAAGGCAAGCAGGTGAAGCGCACCCTGGGCCTGGTGCAAAAGGAGCTGAAGCTGCTGCGCGAAAAGACCCTGACCACCAACCAGCTGCACACCGCCAAGCACCAGCTGATGGGCCAGCTCGCCATGAGCGAGGAAAGCAACGGCGGCATGATGCAGCTCCTCGGCAAGAGCACGCTCGACCTGGGCCGGGTGGAACCGTTGAGCGAAATCTTCGAGAAAATCGAAAAGATTTCGGCGGAGCAGTTGCGCGAAATGGCCAACGAAGTGCTGACTGAGGAGCACCTGAGCGTGCTACAGTACGTGCCGGAGGGAAAATGAGCACGGCAGTTTTCGGCCACGTAGGCAGCTACCGGCCGGGCGACACGTTCCGCAATCGAATAGAGCTGGCGTTGAGCGGCATGCACCGGCCGCGCCGGGCGGGCGTATGCGGCACGCAGCAACTCGGTACCGAAAGCATCGTGCTGGCCGGCCAGTACGAAGACGACCAGTTCGACGACGAGGAAATTCGCTATGCCGGCAACGGCGGCCGCGACTCCAAAACCGGCCACCAAGTAACCGACCAGGTGGCCACCGGCACCAATCTGGCCCTGCTGAAAAGCCAGGAAACCAGCTTGCCGATTCGCGTGCTCCGCAAGGTGCCAGCTGAGGACAGCGGCCCGGAGGTGTACCGCTACGAGGGGCTTTATCGGATTGTGGGCTCCAGCTACGGGCCGGGCAAGTCCGGTTTTCAGGTGTTCGTGTTTCGGCTGCGGCCGGCGTGACCCCACCCCCGGCCCCTCCCCGGTGGGGAGGGGGGCGTTCATCTATGCTGTTGTTTGGCTCCCCTCCCCGGTGGGGAGGGGCAGGGGTGGGGTTGCGCGAGCGTGATTCATGAGGAAGATTAGAAAAATGAGTACTAGCCAAGACCCCATCCAAACCTACGCCGAGCAACACACCGCGCCCGAGTCGCCGCTACTCGCGCAGCTCACCCGCGAAACGCACCTGCAAACCATGACGGCGCGCATGAGCAGCGGCCACGTGCAGGGGCGCTTGCTGAGCATGCTTAGCCACCTCATGCGGCCGCGCCGGGTGCTGGAGATTGGCACGTTTTGCGGGTATGCCACGCTGTGCCTGGCCGAGGGGCTGGCCCCGGACGGGTGCCTGCACACCATTGAGATTGACCCGGAGAAGGAGGCGCGCATTAGGCGCTACGTGGCGGCGGCCGGCATCACGGAGCAGGTGCGGCTGCACATTGGGGCCGCACTCGACGTTATGCCGCTATTGGTCGATGAAGAGTGGGACTTGGTCTTTATTGACGCCGACAAGCGAAATAACGATGCTTATTTTGAGGCAGTCATCAGGCAGGTGCGTCCGGGCGGGCTGCTTATCGTCGACAATGTGCTGTGGAGCGGCAAGGTGCTGCCCACGCACGAGGTGCGAAGCGGCGACAAGGACACGTCGCACGTGCGGGATTTCAACGACAAGGTAGCGCAGGATGCGCGCGTAGAGCCGGTTTTTCTGCCGCTGCGCGATGGCCTGCTGCTGGTTCGGAAGAAGTAGCCGCCCGCGCCTGCCTGACTGGTTGATGAACGTTGGCAGCATGTTGCGGCCGAAGATTTTTGCTTTTCTCAGGTTGTATGCGGCTCTTTATCACACTGTTTTGCTTGTTGTTGGCCGGAGGGGGCGTGGCCCGGGCCCAGGCACCCACCACGGTGAGCGGGCGCGTGACCGATGGCAAAGACCAGTCGGCGCTCATTGGAGCCAACGTGCTGCTCATCCGCTTGCCGGACTCCACCAGAACCGGCGCGGCGGCCGATGCTGAAGGCCGGTTTCAGTTTGATAACGTGGCCGCCGGCCGCTACGTCATTGATGCCTCTTTTGTGGGCTACCAGAAGCTGCGCCAGGCCGTGACCGTGAGCGGGACGCCCGTGCGGGTGGGCACGCTGGCGCTGCAAACCGGCGGCGTGCAGCTCAAGGCCGTGGTGGTGACGGGCCAGGCCGCGCAGTCGGTACAAAAAGGCGATACCACCCAATTCAACGCCAAAGCCTTCAAAACCAACCCCGATGCCAACGCGCAGGACCTCATTACGAAGATGCCGGGCGTGAGCGTGGGCACCGACGGCAAGGTGCAGGCCCAGGGCGAAAACGTGCAGCGCGTGCTGGTAGACGGCAAAGAGTTCTTCGGCAACGACCCCGATGCTGTGCTCCGCAACCTGCCCGCTGAGATGGTGGACAAGGTGGAGGTATTTGACCAACGGAGTGAGCAGAGCCGCTTTTCGGGCTTCGACGACGGCAACACCACCAAAACCATCAACATTGTGACCAAGGTGGCCTTCCGCAACGGCACCTTTGGGCGGGTGCTGGCCGGGGCCGGCGATGAGCGCTACAAGGCCAGCGGCAACGTGAACAACTTTAAGGGCGACCGCCGGATTTCCGTGCTGGCGCAGTCCAACAACGTGAACGAGCAAAACTTCGGCACCGAGGACCTGCTGGGGGTGGTGGGCAATTCCAACCAGGGCGGGGGCGGCCGCGGGGGCCGGGGTGGCGGCGGCCAGGGCGGTGGCGGCAACGGCGGCAACGCCGGCGACTTCCTGGTGAACCAGAGCGGTGGCATTACCAAAACCAACGCGGTGGGCCTCAACTACTCGAACGCCTGGAACAAGAAAACTGAGCTGTCGGCCAGCTACTTCTTCAACCGCGCCAGCAACACCGTACTTAGCAACACGCAGCGCCAGTACGTGCTGCCCCAGCAGGCCAGCACCACTTACAACCAGAATGCCAACACCAACAGCCTCAATACGAACCAGCGCTTCAACATGCGCCTGGAGCACAAGATTGACTCGGCCACGTCCATTCTGTTTCGGCCGCGCTTCAGCTACCAGCAGAACGAGGCCGTGAGCGCGGTAGACGGCCTCACGCGCCGCGGCGGCACGGAGCAGAGCCGCATCACCAGCAACTACGACTCCGACAACAACGGCCTGAACACGGGCGGCGACCTGCTGCTGCGCCGCCGCTTTGCCAAGCCCGGCCGCACCGCCAGCCTGAGCGTGGGCGGCACCTACAGCCAGCGCGACGGCAATACCACCCTGCGCACCGCCGACACCGGCTCGGCCTTAAATAACCTCAACCAGACCAGTACCCTGAACCAGAACGGCGGCAGCATCAACGCCAATTTGTCTTTGACCGAGGCCCTGACCAAAACCGACATTCTGCAGGGGAATTACGCCATCAACTACGCGCCCAACAGCTCAAGCAAGTACACCTACGACCTGCTGACCGGCGACACCCGCCAGCTGAACGAGGGCCTGAGCAACGTGTTCGATACCTACTACCTCACGCAGTCGGGCGGGCTCACGTACCGGCGCATCAATCCCAAGTACCAGGCCAGCATCGGGCTGTCGGGCCAGTACGCGGAGCTGTACAGCGACGCGCAGTTTCCGCGGCCCAGCATCGGGCGCTACAACTTTGTGAACGTGCTGCCCAACGCCAACGTGAACTACCGCTTCACGCGCCAGAAAACCCTGCGCTTCAACTACCGCACCAATACCAGCCCGCCCAGCGTGAGCCAGCTGCAGGCCGTGGTGAACAACTCCAACCCACTGCAGCTCACCATTGGCAACCCCACGCTGCGCCAGGAATACCAGCATTCGGTCAACTTCCGGTACACGGCTTCAAGCCCGGAGGTGGCCAGCAACTTCTTTGCCCTGCTGGCGGGTTCCTACCTCCAAAACCCCATTGCCAACCGCACTCTGGTGGCGGCCCGCGACACCACCGTGGTGCCCGAGGGTGCGCCCGGCGTGCGCCTGCCGGCCGGTGGCCAGCTCACCCAGCCCACCAACCTGAGCCAGCAGTACACCCTGCGCTCGCTCATCAGCTACGGCCGGCCCATTACGGCCATCAAAACCAACGTGAACCTGAGCGCCAACGCCAACTACACCCAGACGCCGGGCATTGTGAACGGCGGCCTGAACTATGCGCGGGTGCCCTCTTTCGGGGCCGGCCTCACGCTCAGCTCCAACATCAGCCCCAACCTGGATTTCACGGCCTCCACTACCTCGAGCCAGAATTTTGTGCGCAACACGCTGCAGTCCAACCTCAATACCAACTACTTTGCGCAAGTCACGCGCTTCCGCCTGGGCTGGATAGTGGGGCCGGGCATCAACCTGCAAACTGACCTCGTGCACCAGGCTTACTCGGGCCTGTCGGCGGGCTTCAACCAGCAGTACACGCTGTGGAATGCCAGCGTGGGCAAGAAATTGTTTCCCGGCCAGCGCGGCGAAATTCGCGTGTACGCCTTCGATTTGCTGAGCCAGAACCGCGCCATCCAGCGCAACGTGACGGAGGCCTATTACGAGGACGTGCAAACCAATATTCTGCAGCGCTATTTCATGCTGATGTTCACCTACAACATCCGTAGTGGCAACGTGGTGGCGCCCGTGGAGAGCCCGGAAGGCCGGGGCGACCGGGGTCAGGGCCGGCCTGAGGGCGGCGGCCGGCGCGAGGGCGGGCGGCCATAGCCGGGGCGGCGGCGGTGTTTCTGGTCAAAAATAAGGTTCTTTGTAGCTTCCGGGCAGGAGGTGGCCACGGTGGTCGCCGCCTGCCCGCTTTGTTTTATGCGAAATTCTATTGCTTTATTTTTTCTGCTCCTGCTGACGTTGGCGGGCACTGCGGCAGCTACTACCCCAGCCACGGTACTGGCCGCTCCCGTAGTGCCAGCTTATATGGATGTGCTGGGGTTGCGCCTGATGCTGAGCGCCGAAGCCCAGCGCCTGGTGCAGCTAAAGGCCGATGGCCTGACCCGCCACCAGCCCTCTTTTCAGGCGCGGGTAAACCTGGCCGATGCTGCATTTCCTGTCATCGACCGCGTGCTGAAAGAAGAGGGCGTACCGCTCGATTTCCGCTACCTCGTATTGCAGGAAAGCGCCTTGCTGGGCGATGCCGAAAGCACGAGCCAGGCCGTGGGCTACTGGCAGCTGAAGCGTGAGACGGCCAACGATTTGGGCGTCGTGATGAACGGCGCTGTAGACCAGCGTAAGCATTTGGTGGTGAGCACCCGTGCCGCCGCCCGTTACCTTTCCCGCAACAACGTCGGGCTGCGCAACTGGCTCAATGCCCTGCTTAGCTACAATACCGGTCTGACAGGCGTGAAGCCCTACACGCTGCCCACCGACGCTAATGCAACGGAAATGGCCATCACCGAGCGCACGTCGCCTTACGTGCTGACTTTCTTGGCGCACAAGCTGGTGTTTGAGCCCGTGTGTGGCCTGAACCCCACCCCGCCGCTGCGCCTGCAGGAATTCCCGGCCATCGCTGGCCAAACCTTCGAAACCCTGGCCCTGGCCCTGCACACCGACGCCGCGAGCCTGGCCGTGCACAACCGCTGGCTGCTGGCCGCCGCCGTGCCCACCGACCGTCCCTACACCCTTTTGGTGCCAATTGGCGACGTGACCCAGGCTGCCGGTATCATAGCCAACCAACGCCTGCAAAGCACCAAAGAGCTGCTCAATGCGCCCGAAGTAAGCCCCTCGACCACGGCCGAAGTACGCCTCAATGGCCTGCGGGCCATCATCGCGCTGCCCGGCGAAACCATTGCCGACCTGGCCCGCCGCGGCCGGCAGCGCCCGCGCGACTTCCTGCGCCACAACGAGCTAACTGCCTTCGACGCTGCCGTAACGGGCCGCCCGTACTACCTGGAAAGCAAGCGCGACAAAGCGGCCGTAGCATACCACGTGGTGCAGCCCGGCGAATCGGTATTCGACGTGTCCCAGAAGTACGGCCTGCGCAAGCGGGCCATCCTGGCCAAAAACCGCATGGCCCGCAACGAGGAGTTGCGCACCGGCCGCGTGCTGTGGCTCAAGCATGTGCGCCCCCGCGAGGTGGCCGTGGAGTACCGTTCCCTGCCCGAAAGCCGGGGCCTCGAACGTGCAGTAGCTGCTACCCGCCGCCCCGTAATTGCAGCGGTTGAAACCCAACCCACAGAGACGCTCAGCAAAAGCAACAGGAAAAGCACCGCCAAAAGCCGCCGGATGGAGGACGAGGACGGCTGGGGCGAGGCCCTGCCCAGCCGCAACGCGCCGGCCGTAGCTACTACGCCCGCCCCGACCCCGGTGTTAGCACCGGCCCCGTCGCCCGTTCGCCCGCCTGCTCCAGCCCCCGTGCGGCCCGCCGCCCCCGAGGTGGTTGCCTCGCAACTGCCGCCTCCCGCTTCGGCACCCGTCCCGGCCCCATTGGCTGACGAGCCTGGTGCAGCCGAGCTGAAGCCTGCTCCCGCCGTAGAGCCCGTAGCAACCAGTTCAGTTGCGGCGGCCCCAGCGCCAAAGCCAGCAGCGCCGATGCCGCCTGCAACGCCTACACCTGCTGCTGCACCAGCCCCTGTTGCTGTTGCGCCGCGGCCCGCAGTGGCTGCGCCCGCACCCGTTGCGCGACCCGTTCCGGCAGCGCCTCCCGTAGCCGTGGCCGCGCCCTCCACGGCAACTATTCCCGCCACCCACCAGGTAGCGCCGCGCGAGTCGGTGTATTCCATTGCCCGGCTCTATCAAATAACACCTGCCGCGTTGATGGCCTTCAACAACCTGACGCTGCCAGCCAACCTGCTCATCGGGCAGGTGCTGCAACTGAAGGCGTCGGTGGCTCAGCCGACCTATGCCGCCCCGATGCCAGCGGCGCAGGCGGCTGGGGTGGTGGGGCCGCGCAATCCGGCCATTTACACGCCCAAAGTAGTAGTTGCGCCAGCTGCTGCCACGCCAGTGGTAGCCGCCGGGGCTGCCAGCCAGCACACCGTTGTGAAAGGGGAGACCCTTTTCAGCATTTCCCGTCTCTACAAAGTGAAGGTGGCAGACCTGCAGGTATGGAACGGCAAGCTGGATGAGAGCGTGAAGATTGGCGAAGTGCTGCAGGTGCAGGCCAGCACTAATTAGGCCGGCGGGCAGGGGAGCTACACGCGGTGGCGCACTAATCGGCGAGCTGCTTTTGGCTGAACTGAGATTCAGCCAGCTACATCATTGCACCTGAAAAACGCAGCGCTCAGGGAATCAGGCAGCAGGCAAATGGGGTTTGGGAATGCCCGCCGCTCGGGGGTATCTTTACTAAAATGAGGAATGGAGAATGAGGAATGAAGAATTCTCAGACGACAATTCTTCATTCCTCATTCTCCATTCTCCATTCCTCATTAAGCGCAGCGCCTAATGCCCGTTTTCTCGCACCTTCACTCGCACACGCAATACTCACTGCTCGACGGCCAGGCCAGCATTTCGGCCCTGATGAAGAAGGCGCAGAAGGACGAGATGCCGGCCGTGGCCCTCACCGACCACGGCAACATGTTCGGGGCGTTCAACTTCGTGGCCGAGGCCAATAAGTACAACGTGAAGCCCATTGTGGGCTGCGAGTTTTACATGGTGCAGGACCGGCACAAGAAGGCCTTCAGCCGGGAAAAGGGCGAGCGCGACACCCGCCACCACCAGCTGCTGCTGGCCAAAGACCAGGCCGGCTACCACAACCTGAGCAAGCTGTGCTCGCTGAGCTTTATTGAGGGCCTGTATTCCAAGTTTCCGCGCATCGACAAGGAGCTGCTGCTGCAGTACCACGAAGGCCTGATTGCCACGAGCTGCTGCATCGGCGCCGAGATTCCACAGTCTATTCTGTTTGAGAGCGAAGCCCAGGCCGAGGAGAAGTTAAAGTGGTGGCTCGACGTGTTCGGCGAGGACTTTTATATCGAAATTCAGCGCCACGGGCTGATGAATTTCGACGGCACCGGCAAAAGCCAGGAAGACGTGAACCAAGTGCTGCTGGGCTTCGCCAAAAAGCACAACGTGAAGGTGATTTGCACCAACGACTCGCACTACGTGGACCAGACCGACTACGCGGCCCACGACCTGCTGCTGTGCGTGAACACCGGCGAGGAGCACAGCATCCCGGTCGGCGACATCCGCACCAACTACTACACCCTGGTATCGGGCAAGGGCGAGGTGAAATACGACCTGCTCGACAACCTGCGCCGCGACAACAGCCGCGACGAACGCGCCCAGCGCCAGCTGCGCCGCATCGACGAGGAGCTGCAGAAGCCCAAGCCGCACACCCGTTTCGGCTTCGCCAACGACCAGTTCTTCTTCAAAAACCAGGCGCAGATGAACGAGCTGTTCGCCGATGTGCCGGAGAGCGTGGACAACACCAATGAGATTGTGGGCAAAATCACGCCGCCGAAGCTGGCGCGGGATATTCTGTTGCCCAACTTCCCCATTCCGGCCGAGCACGCCAACGCCGACGCCTTTCTGCGCGACCTGACGTATAAGGGCGCGTTTGAGGGAGCCAAGCCGCGCTACTCGGTGCGCACGCCCGAAATCGAGGAGCGGCTGGATTACGAGCTGCGCATTATCCAGACCATGGGGTTTGCGGGCTACTTCCTCATCACGCAGGATTTTATTAACCACGGCCGCTCGGTGGGCGTGGCGGTGGGGCCCGGCCGGGGCTCGGCGGCGGGCTCGGCGGTGGCCTACTGCGTGGGCATCACCAACATCGACCCCATTAAGTACTCGCTGCTGTTTGAGCGTTTCCTGAACCCAGAGCGCGTGTCCATGCCCGATATCGACATCGACTTTGACGACGTGAACCGGCAGAAAGTCATCGACTACGTGGTGGGCAAGTACGGTAAAACGCAGGTGGCCCAGATTATCACCTTCGGCACCATGGCCGCCAAGTCCAGCATCAAGGACGTGGCCCGCGCCATGGAATTGCCCCTGCCGCAAACCAACGACCTGACCAAGATGGTGCCCGAAAAACCGGGTACCACGCTGGCCGGTGCCTTCGCCGAAAACCAGGAGCTGGACATGATTCGGCGCGACGAGAGCCCGGACAACCTCAAGGGCCACATTCTGCGCCTGGCCACGCAGCTCGAAGGCTCGGTGCGCAACACCGGCATTCACGCGGCGGGCGTCATCATCGCGCCCGACGACATCACGAAGTACATCCCGGTTTCGACCTCCAAGGACTCGGACCTGCTCATCACGCAGTTCGACGGCAAGGTGATTGAGAGCGCCGGCATGCTGAAGATGGACTTTCTGGGCCTCAAAACCCTGACCGTCATCGTGGATGCCATGAACCTGATTGAGCGCAACCACGGCGTGAAAATCGACATCGACGAAATTCCGCTCGATGATGAGAAGACCTACGCGCTGTACCAGCGCGGCGACACCATCGGCACCTTCCAGTTTGAGTCGGAAGGCATGCGGCAGTACCTCAAAGACCTTAAACCCACCAACATTGAGGACCTGATTGCCATGAACGCCCTGTACCGCCCGGGCCCCATGCAGTTTATCCCGAACTTCATCAACCGCAAGCACGGCCGCGAGGAAGTGGTGTACCCGCACGAGCTGCTGAAGCCCATTCTGGAGTACAGCCAGGGCATCATGGTGTACCAGGAGCAGATTATGCAGACGGCCCAAATTCTGGCCGGCTACTCGCTGGGCGGCGCCGACCTGCTGCGCCGCGCCATGGGCAAAAAGGACATGAAAAAGATGGCCCTGGAGCGTGAAAAGTTCATCGAAGGCGCCAAGAAGCTGCACGACATCCCGGCCAAAAAAGCCAACGAGGTGTTCGACGTGATGGAGAAATTCGCCGAGTACGGCTTCAACCGCTCGCACTCGGCCGCCTACTCGGTGGTGGCGTACCAAACGGGCTACCTGAAGGCGAACTACCCGGCCGAGTACATGGCCGCCGTGCTCACCAACAACATGGGCGACATCAAGAAGGTAACGTTCTTCATTGAGGAAGCCCGCAAGCAAGGCGTGCCCGTGCTGGGCCCCGACGTAAATGAAAGCCTGCTGAAATTCAACGTGAACCAGGAGGGAGCCATTCGCTTCGGCATGGGCGCCGTGAAGGGCGCGGGCGAACTGGCGGTGGAAAGCATGGTGCAGGAGCGCGAAACGGCCGGTAATTATTCCGACATCTTCGACTTTGCCAAGCGCGTGAACCTGCGCACCGTGAACAAGAAAACCTTCGAAAGCCTGGCCCAGGCCGGCGCGTTCGACGGCTTCGACAAGCACCGCCGCCTGTACCTGGATGCCCCCGCCGGCGACCAAAGCCTGATTGAAAAGGCCATGAAAATGGGCCAGCAGCACGCCGCGGCCAAGGAGTCGGCGCAGCACAGCCTGTTCGGCGCCGGGGCGTTTGGGGCGGTGGCCGCGCCGCTGCCCAAGATGCACGAGATGGAGCCCTGGAGCAAAACCGAGCAGCTGCGCCGCGAAAAGGAAGTGGTGGGCTTCTATCTCTCGGGCCATCCGCTGGATAGCTACAAGCTGGAGCTGGACGCCTACTGCACCTGCGGTCTGGAAAAGGTGGACGAGATAAAAAACAAGGAGCTAGCCGTGGCCGGCCTCATCAACAACGTCCTGTTCAAGACCACCAAAACCGGGCAGCCCTTCTGCACCTTCACCCTGGAGGACTACGAAACGAGCATCAACCCGGCCCTGTTCCGCGACGACTACACCAAGTTTGCCCCGCTCATCAACCCGCGCAATTACCCTAATGAGCAGGTGCCGCCCATGTACGTGCGCCTCAAGCAGGAGCTGCGCCGCCACACCCAGGACCAGTGGGACCTGCGCATCCTCACCATGGAGCCCCTGTCGGAAGTAGCCGAAAAACGCAGCAAAGGCGTGCGCGTGCGCCTCGACCTGCGCACCGTGACCAGCCTCATGCTCGACCGGTTGGAAGAGGCCATCGAAGCCGCCCCGGGCAGCAAGCGCCTGGAAATCCAGTTTGCCGAGCCGCACGAGCACCTGGCTGTGGATATGTTTTCGCGCCGCTTTCAGATTGAGCCAAAAACCTTCATTCAGAAGATGCACGAAATGGAAATGGAAGTCTGCACGCTGATATAGATTCGGCATGAGACCAATGAGGCCGTCATGCTTCGGCTGCGCTCAGCATGATGTTTAGGGCATTCAACAAGAAAAAACCAACCCTTCGCCCGGCCATAACATCCCTGCTGAACTTTCCCCCGTACACGATGTTTAATCATCCAATCTGCTACCTTGCGACCCCGTTGGCCGTATACGCCAGACTAATCTTAACCCAACCCAAACCGTAATGGGACACAAAGCAATTGAAATAACCGACGCCAACTTTGACGAAATCATCAGCGGCGACAAGCCTGTATTGGTCGATTTCTGGGCCGAATGGTGCGGCCCCTGCCGCATGGTAGGCCCCGTAGTGGAAGAACTTGCCGGCGAGTACGAAGGCAAAGTCGTAGTGGGCAAAGTGGACGTTGATGCCAATCCCCAGACGTCAATGAAGTACGGCATCCGCAGCATTCCCACGCTGTTGGTGTTCAAAAATGGTCAAATTGTCGACAAGCAGGTTGGTGCCGTGCCCAAGCATGTACTGGCCCAAAAGCTCGAAGCGCAGGTAACGGCGTAAGTCCGTTTTCCTTTTTACTAAAAAAAAGCCCCTTGCCGTTTTGGCAAGGGGCTTTTTCGGTTTTGAAAGGGGGGGCTATCTAGCGCAGGGCGTGGCCGCACCGTGCCCGGCGGGTCCGGGCTTCCGAACGGGTTTTGGCCCGGAGCTGCTTCTGGAGGGAGCGAAGCTGGCGCTCACGCTGCATGGGCGTGGTCACGGTCTTGCCTTCTTCCAGGCCAATGATGGCCAGCATCGACCTGCGGGATAACGACGAGGATTTACGCACCTTTTTGGACGTCAATTTGGTGTTTTTGGCCGCTTTGGCTACGCGTGCCGTGGCAACCGTTTTGAGAGGCGTTGCGGTAGGGTTTTCGGTGGAAGGAGAGCTGGCAGCAGCGGCACGAACGGTGGGCGCCGTGAACAGCATTAAGCCTCCCGCGAGCATCATGGAGTAAAAAGTATGCTTCATAGTAAGTAGGAAAAGGGTTAAGGGTGTTTGGAGGACAACAGGTGACCTGTTGGCTAGTGCGTGGTACTAAAGTAAGGTTGATTAGTACGGATGGCAATTAAATTGCATAAATGACATAATATTATATGTTTTCCTAATAGGTCTGGTGTGCGAAGCCCCGCCTGTAATCCGCATCTGCGCATACCTTTTCCCATAAGCTCCTGCCGCTCCAGCAGGGCTTTGGGGGAGAGTAGCTACCCGTTTTCCGGGCACGGTCAGCGCCTTGCAGCAGCAGCAGGGGCTCGGTGACCTTGTGTTCTCAATGCGCCATGCAAACCGAGCGCGCCGGGCAGGTGGAGCGGGATGCGCGGCGTGGCGGCTAACTTGCGGCTCGCAACTCTCGCCTTACACTTCCCATCCCGCCCATGCGCTACGCCCCCCTGGCTCCCGAGCATTTTGTTGAAAACCGCCGCCGCTTCTGCGAGCAGCTGCCACCGGCTTCGTTGGCCATCTTTCAGTCGAACGACATCATGCCGACCAATGCCGACGGCACCCTGGCTTTCCGGCAAAACAACGACCTCTACTACCTCAGCAGCGTCGACCAGGAAGAAAGCATCCTCGTGCTGTTTCCGGATGCGCGCCTGCCGCAGCACCGCGAAATCCTGTTCCTGAAGGAAACCTCCGAGCACATTCTGATTTGGGAGGGTTACAAGCTCACCAAAGAAGAGGCCAAGACCAATTCCGGCATCCGCACCATCATGTGGCTGGAAAGCTTTAAGACCGTGCTGCCCGCCCTCATGAACGAGGCCGAAAACGTGTACCTGAACTCCAACGAGCACATCCGGGCCGTGGTGGAAGTGGAAACGCGCGATGCCCGCTTCATCAAAGCCATTCGGGAGCAGTACCCGCTGCACACCTACCGCCGCGCCGCGCCGCTGCTGCACCGCCAGCGCGCCATCAAGAGCCCCGAGGAAATAAAGGTCATGCGCACGGCCTGCAACATCACCGAAAAAGCGTTTCGGCGCCTGTTGGGCTTCGTGAAGCCCGGCGTGTGGGAGTTTGAGATTGAGGCCGAAATCGTACACGAGTTCATGCGCAACCGCAGCCGCGGCCCGGCCTATGGCAGCATTGTGGCCAGCGGCAAAAACGCCTGCGTGCTCCACTACACCACCAACGACAACCAGTGCCAGGCCGGCGACGTGATTCTCCTGGACTTTGGGGCCGAGTACGCCAACTACGCCGCCGACCTCTCGCGCAGCATCCCCGTCAACGGCAAGTTCACGCCGCGCCAGCGCCAAGTGTACGACTCCGTGCTGGCCGTGATGGACTTCGCCAAAACGCGCCTCGTGCCGGGTGGCGAAATAGAAGCCTATCACCAGGCCGTGGGCGAACGCATGGAGCAGGAGCTCATCAAGCTCGACCTGCTAAACGCCGCCGATGTGAAAAACCAGGACCCTGCCGCGCCCCTCTACAAGAAGTATTTCATGCACGGCACCAGCCACTACCTGGGCCTCGATGTGCACGACGTGGGCTACAAGTACCGCACCTTCGAAGCCAGCATGGTGTACACCGTGGAGCCCGGCATCTACATCCCGGAAGAAGGTCTGGGCATTCGCCTGGAGAATGACATTCTGCTCACCGCCAGCGGCAACGAGGACCTGATGGCCAACATTCCCCTACAGGCCGATGACATTGAAGCCCTGATGGGCAAGGCGTAAGGGTCTGAACGAGAGTCAAATAAGAACGTCATGCTGAGCGGAGCCGAAGCATCTCTACCGTGTAAGTAATTCATTTACTACTGCGGTAGAGATGCTTCGGCAAGCTCAGCATGACGTTCTTTTTGTTGTCAAGAAAAAGGGTTGAAACCCGACTACCTGGCTGTGGCCTGCACAATTTGGGGCAGGTACTTGGCCAGGGCCTGCACCTGCGAGCGGGTGAAGTTGCCCTCCACCGATACCAGCACGAACGAGTCGGCCACGTCGGGGAGCTTGCCCGTGGCGGCAAACTCGGAAACCCGGTCGCCGTTGGCCCGCACCGATACCTGGTAGTCGCTGCCGAGCGTGGAGCCCATGGACAGCGGCTCGTACTTATTGCCTTGCAGGATGCCCGTGGCCTCCTGCAGCAGCCCTTGCTCGGCCAGGTTCTGGGCCGAGCCGGTGGTGGGAGCGAAGGAGATTACGCGCGCTTTGCGAATGCCCGTGATGGCGTTGGTGAGCTCGGAGCCCCCCAGCAGCTTGGCGGCTTTCACCAGGGCCATGCGCTCGAGCAAGTCGGCAGACCAGTCGGCGGTTTTGAAGCCGGAGCGGTTATCGTATTTCGAGAAAAACGAGGCTACCGTGGTAGCGGGCGTGCCGGGGCCACCGGCGCGGCAGCCCACCAACAGCAGGAACAAGAAGAGGGCGGGGAAGCGAAGTTTTAGAATCATGAAGCAAAAGTGACGAAGAAAGAGGTGCGTTGTACGCACGCAACCCCTGCTACAGTTGCACCCCCACCATTCAGAGACTGTATGCCGGCGCTGCCTACCTTGGCTCGCCAGGGCGTCATCAGTTCTTTTCAGCTCTTGCCGATGGCTGTTTGCGCTGGTGGTGCGGCGGGCGGGTAGCTCCTGTGGCTCGTAGTTTACTTCCGGTAGTCTCACGGTAAGTACAGCTATATTTGGCTTCGAACTGTGTGCGTTATGCAGTGGGCCTACATTCCTTGCATGAACTACCTGCTATTCATGGGTTCGGCGGCGCTTGCCCTCGGCTACCATACCGCAGGCGCCCAGGCGCCCGATTCTACCACTCACAAACCCCAGTGGTACGTGGGAGCGGGCGCGGCCCTGCAGCAGTATTGGGATTTTAATACGCCTTATGTGCGGTTGAAGCCCGTGAATGTGCTGGTTGGCCGCAGTATTGGAGCTCGTACTGCGCTCCAGGCAGCCCTTCAGTTCGGAGGTCGTAATCAGGAACATTCCGAGCAGGGCACTGACTATTTAACGGGGGAACCGTACACCCGCTACACAGAAGAAAAAACACGTGGTGCCGCGGCTACGCTGCTGGTGAGGTTTGGCCGCAGCCGCCCGCAGCGGCACCTCCAGTTCGACTGGTTGGTTGGCGGAACCGTATTGTTTGGCCGGGAGAGGTTAAACGCAACCACTACCAAGGCTAGCGGCAAAGAGTCCTATAAGGGGCCTGTAAACACGAGTTTCTCTCCTCATCTGGTGGGCGGGATGAGTCTGCGCTACCTGCTGGGGCCGCACTTGGCCCTGGGAACAGAATTCACCCTAAACAGAAACATCTTCATCCCGCCAACCAGTGCTTTGGGAATATTGCTGACGGGGACGGGGGCGAACGTGCATCTGACTTACCGATTGGGCCCGCTTCGACCTTAAGCCCGGTTCCACGCTGGCAGCAAGCGCTAGAAAACGACCGAATTCATAAAAAACACCTCGCGGGGAGGGCCATTTGCGGGGTGCACGCGCTGGTAGCCCGAAGCCACGAAGCGGCTGCCGAACCACGGCATCACGTCGGACTGCGAGGTATCGCTGATGCGCTCCGCGCCCGCTGCCCCCCCACCCGAGCCAGTTTGAATGGGTACGTGGTGGTCGTTGGGCGACGATTCGGCCCGGTTGATGAGCTTGTAGCGCAGCTTTTCTTCGTCGAGGTAAGCCAGCGCCAGCCGTCCGTCGGGCAGGGTTTGCAGGCGCACGGCTTCTTCCAGCTTGCGGCGGCGCAGGTTCTCTACCACAAAGGTGTTGTCCCAGAGCAGCGTGCCGGAGCGGTCGAAGCCGCACACCAGCGCGTGGGTGGTCTGGTAGCCATCAAACACGCGCGAGTTGCTGCCGTAGGAGCCCATCTGCGTGGTTCCGCCGGCAAGTGCCCCCGGAAAGCTGCTGTAGCTGTTGTAGCGGTAGTGCGGGTAGTACACTTCGGCCACCAGCACGTAGCCGCCGTCGGGTTGGGGCAGCAGCTCGTGCAGCAGCAGGCGGTAGCGCCAGCGCAGGGGCGGCACCGAGCGGGCCACGCGGCGTTCGGTGCGTTCGCGGAGCTTGGCCCGGCGCGCCGGCTTGAGGTAATCGAAAAAATGCTTCAGGCGCAGGAAATCGTAGAAGCGCAGCGGGGGCTTGGTGCCGGTGCCCGCCGTGGCGCGCAGGTCGGTGGCAAACAGGCCCTGGGCATAGTTGGGGTCGCGCAGGGAATAGGTGCCCATCAGCAGGCGGGCGGTGGTGTCCTGCGGCGGCGTGAGTTGCGCCGTAATCAGGCTCCGGTCGCTCTCGGCCTGCACAAATTCGGAGCTCACCAGCTGGCCCTGCTCCGTGAGCTGCTTGAGGAGCAGGCGGGACTTGCGGCCGTTGGTCTGGCTGAGCACGTACTCGGCCCGGCGGCTGGCGGCATCCGCCACGAAGGTGAATTGGGTAGGCAGGGGCTCGTAGATGGAGGAGAGGTACTGCATCTGGCCGGTGGCCACGTTGAGCAGCAGGGCCGTAACGTGGAGCTGGTCGTTGAGCAGCACCGTGGCAAACAGGCGGCCTTCGAGGGCCTTTAGCTCCACTATTTCCCGGCTCAGGCGGGTCTCAAATTGCTGGGTGCGCACTTGGCCCAGGTGGCCATTGTAAGCAGCGGCCAGCAGGCGGCCGGGCATGCTGCGCGACGTGAAAAGGGCGTACACGGTGTTGCCTTCGGCACACATCCGGTTGAAATCAAACTCGTCGGGGATTTCCAGCGGCGTGTTGTTCCGCAGGCGCAGGCCCTGGTCGTACTGCTGAAACGCAAAAGTGGTCTTGTTGGAAAGCGGCCGGTCGCGGCCCACCAGCAGCACCACCGTGCTGTCGAAGGGCAGGGGCTGCACGTGCACTTCGCTTTCCGAAGCCGTCAGAGGCAGCTCGGTGCGGGCTGGCTGCACCGGGGCGTGGGCCGGGGCCGGCGCCAGAACGCGCTTTTGGGCCTGGAGTGCCGGCGCGCCAGCCAGTACTCCAAAAGTGAGCAGCAGGGAAAAGTAGCAGAGTTTCATACCCTTGCGCTTAAGAAAAGCAACTGTGTAGTCGCCACCGTTACCAGTGGCTGTTGTTTTAAAGATACAACCGAAGCCTGCCTTTTTGTTCTGTGCAATTCCCTTTATTTCGTGCCCAGCGCTAATATGGTATCAAACTCTTCGGGGCGCACGGGCAGCACCGACAGGCGCGACTGGCGCAGCAGGGCCAGCTCGCTCAGGCGGGCATCGGCCTTGAGCTGGGCCAGGCTCACGGGCAGGGGCAGGGGCTGCACCGGGCGCAGGGCCACGGCCACCCACGGCGAACCGGCTTCGGCGGTGGCATCGGGGGCGGCCGGGGCGGCTACTTCGGCAATGCCCACCACGGCTTTTTCGCTCACGCTGTGGTAAAACAGCACGAGGTCGCCGGGCTGCATCAGGTTGAGGTTGTTGCGGGCCTGGTAGTTGCGCACGCCGGTCCAGGCGGTGCCATCTTCTTGCACAAACGTGGCCCAGGAGTATGCTTCGGGTTCAGATTTAACCAGCCAGTGCTTCATCATCAATCAAAAAGGGAGAAAAAGGCCACCGCCAGTAGCGTGAGGGGTGCGGTGCACCACAAAGTAAGCTCCTGCGTCACGCGCCGGCCCATTCAGCCATTGGCCTACAGCGCAAAGCCCAGGTCGAAGCTCAGGATGTCGGCGGTGAGGTCGGTGCTGCGCTGGTAGTGCGCATAGCGCAGGTCCACCGACCGGAACCGCATCACGCGCGCCCGGCCCGCGCGGTCGTGGCCCGGCACGCGGAAGCGGCCGATGCCGTACACCGGCGAGTAGCGCAGGCCCAGGCCCGTTTTGTGGGCCGTGAAGCCCGACAGGTCGTAGTCGGACGTGTAGAATTTATCAGTAATGGAATGGCCCAGGTAAGGGGCAAAGTAGGTGGAGGCCGTTTGCTGGTGGTAGCGGTAGAAGGGGTAGAGCACGATAAAGGGCGTCACTTTTACCGGCAGCTCCAACTCAAACGTGTGGGCCTGAATGCCAAAATTGTCGTTGTAGAAGCGGTAGTAGGAGCGAATCTGGACCAGGTCCGACGCGTAGTAGTTCAGTCGCAGCCCCACCGGGTACTTAAAGCGGGAGTTGGGCAGCTTCTCAATCCGGGCCGCCGAGGGCGCGAGCGGCGCGAAATTATCGCCTACCGTGAGCGCCCGGTTTGGGTCGGGGTTATCGAAAAAATACACCCGGTGAAACGGCGTGCTCAGCAGCCCGTTCTGCTGCACCAGCTCCGTGGTGATGCTTGCTTGCAGGCGCTTGGTGAGCACCTGAGAGTACGAAATCGACACGTTGTAGCTCTGGCGGGCACCATCGCCCACGGCCGGGGCGCTGCGCAACTCAATGGGCCTGATTAAGGTAGCCTGGTCAATAAAGACCTGGGCCGTGACGCCCAGCTGCCGGTTGCCATCGGCCGAAGTCTTGGCGAAGGAGCCCACCCCGTTGAACGACAGGTAATCGTATTCCTGCGAAAAGCCCACTCCCGCGCCCCACTGCGTGCCCTTGGCCTTTTGCTCGCGGGTGTAGCCAAAGTCGGCGTGTATCCGCTCGTCGCGGCTGGAGGGCGTGGACAGGGCAAAATCAATCCGGTCAGTAGAAGCGGAGGCGTAAAAGTCGGTGCCGATGTTGGCGGTTAGCCGGCTCACCGTATCCAGCGGAATGTTGAGGATGATGGTGGGCGTCACGTCGGTGAGCTGCTCGGTGCCGCGGCCGCCTTCCACCGCGCCGTGGGTGCCGTCCTGCTGGTAGTAGCTGCCCAGAATGTCGATGGTGGCTTCGTCGCGGGGCCGGTTCACGGGCACGGTGGCCGCTGCCGGAGCACCGAAGCCGTCTATCCGGTTCGGAAGCAGGGGCGTACCGCCCGGCTGATTCTGCGCCAGCGCCGGCGCAGCCAGCAGCACGGAGGCCAGCAATTGAAGTAGTAAGTGTTTCAAAGTAAATATGGAATGTGTCCAGCTGTCAATAAGCAAAAAAGCTAATGGCTAAAAGCTGCCAGCTAACAGCCAAATCAATTGCAGCCACAGCCGCCGCCTACCTTGCCGCCATTGGCGCCGCCGGCGCCCTCGCGGTAGCTTTGGAAATTGGTTTCGGGGGTTTCCACCACCTTGCTGCTCAGCTTCATGTCTTCGTCGTTGAGGTAAACCTTTTGGTACGCCACCACCGATACGCAGCTAGGCAGCGCCGCTAGCAGCGGGAGCAGCAGCAGACGGGCAGGGAATAGAAACCGGGTTTTTGGCAGGGCCATGGGTGGTTGGAGTTAGGGCTGGGTGCTGGTGGCGCCGTGGTAATAGTTGAGCTTCATGCCGCGCGACACCAGCGTGCGGTTGTCATCCGTTATCAACGTACAATCTACTCCTTTCAGATTGTTGATGAACGCCAGGCCCTCGGCGGCGCCTTTCACAAACACCACTTCGTCTAGGCCATCGGCCAGTTCCACGTCGGCGCACACAATCGTGACCGAGCGCAGCCCCACCGACGGGTAGCCGGTGTGCGGGTTGATGATGTGCCCGTAAACCTGCCCGCCCACTGTGAAGTACTGCTCGTAGTTGCCGGCCGTGACCACGGCCACGTCCGTCACGTCCACCCAGGCGGCCACGCTGTTCGGGTGGTCGGGGTCGCCGATGGCCACGCGCCATAGCGAGCCGTCGGCCTGCCGGCCCCAGCAATAAATGTCGCCCGAGCCATTTAGCAGCCCGCCCTGTATGCCCATTTCAGTTAGCACCTGCTTGGCCCGGCGGATGCCGTAGCCCTGCAGAATGCCCGCCAGGTTGATGCGCATGCCCTTTTCGGGTAGGTACACGGTGTGCCGGGCCGCGTCCATTTTGATTTTTTGCCAGCCAATGCGCCGCACCGAGGCCCGCACCAGCGCCGAGTCGGGCAGGGCGGGGTGGGCCTGACGGTCGAACCGGTAGAGCTTGTCGGCGCTGGCAAAAGTGATGTCGAACGCGCCGCCGCTGAGCTGCGAGAGCCGCAGCGTCCGACTGATGAGGTCGAAGGTTTCGGCCGATACCGCCACCGGCCGGATGCCAGCCATGCGGTTGATGTGCACCACCTCAGACGTAGAGTCCCAGAACGACATGAGACGGTCGATGCGCCGCACTTCGCCCAGGCCCGCGCGTAGGGCCCGCTGCCCGGCCGAGTCGTTTTCGGCCACCACCGTGAACGTGAACCGCGACCCCATCACATGCGCGCTGCGGGTGAACGTATGGCGCGGCGCCCTGCCCTGCGCCCCGCCCGGCTGCCCCAGCAGCAACAGGCCCAGCAGCAGCCCGAGCCATAGCCCGGGTCTTAGTATTGCTTTCATCAACCTGAATAGGGCTTATGGATTTCTTTTTGTGTTTTATTTCCCCTCTGCGGGAAATGCTCGTTGAATCACCGAACGGCAGGTAAGTGAGGCTACAGCGTTGGTAGTACCTTTTTCAAGTAAGCCTCAAACGCGGCGGGACCACCGGCAATGTAGCCGGTTTTGGCCAGCACCTGGCCTTCGGGCGAAAGCAGCACAGCCAGCGGGAAGTCGCCCGACCGGTTGAGCTGGGCGGCGGCGGTTTCGTTGAGCTTCAATTGGGCGGCCGTGGGCTTGTTGCGTTTCTGACGCGGAAAATCAAAATGGGCCAGCACCAGCCGGTCCTTGGCATAAGCAGCAAAAGCCGGCTGGGAAAACACCTCCTGCTCGTATATAATGCACGGCTTGCACCAGTCGGAGCCCGAAAAAACAACCAGCACGGGCCGGTTGGTGGCTTTGGCCTGCGCCTGGGCCGCACCCAGGTCGCTGAGCCAGGCAGCAGGGGAATCCACGAGTACCTGCGGCGCTGAAATGAGGGGCGACACCGGCTGCGGCGCGGCTTGGGCCGGAACTGCAGCAGTGTGCTGCCCGGCTGCGGGCGAAGCGCTAATGAGCAGGCAGCCCAGGGCAATGGCCAGCAGCGGGCCTTTAGCAGTCAACGGCATCATAAGTCAATAAGGTAAGTGCAGTAGCCGCGATAACTCCCTACCCGGTAGGTTGGTTCTGAGGAATGGGCAATAAGTAGTAAGCCAGGGCCTGTAGGTGGTCCCAAGCCTATTTCCTCTCGGAAAGGCGGCGCACCTTTAATACTTGTTTCACCGTGTCCAACTCAAGTACTTTTAGGGTGTACTTCGGATTCGGGCCACTTTCGAGGGTGATGCGCACGTACAGCTTACGGTCGATGGTCCAGGTGCCGTGGCGGTCGGTGAGGCCGTCGGTGGGCGCAATGTCAAACTGTTCAAAGTGGCTGTAGGGCTCTATTCTAAAGCCGGTGCGGCTCCGCGAAGAAGGGAATACATACGTTTGGGGCCGGTACACCAGCGTGTCGCCACTGTTTTCCTCGTACGAATTCAGCCAAGTGCCCTCCAGCCCGTGCATGGTGACCACGGCCGTGGACTTGGTTTTTTTGCAAGCGGTGGCCAGCAGCAGCGCGGCCAGCAATAGCCCGGTACAAGAAGACAGCGCACGCATGAGATTCAGTGGAAAGAATGAGCGGAAAGGTAACCCTAATCAGGTAGCTACGGATTTTAAGGGCAGTTGGACAACTTCTGCTCAGGCACGTAAGCCCTGGCATACGCTACATTCGTGCCCCCAACAACCCCTTCCACGTGGATAATCGCGCCCTGACCCGCGCCTTCAAGCTGGCCGCCCAGCTCATGGAGCTGCACGACGAAAACCCTTTTAAAATCCGCGCCATCGAAGGCACCGCCAGCGCCCTTGAAGCCCTGAGCTTTCCCGTGGCGGAGGTGGAGCGCTCCGGCTTGCCCGACCGCACCGGTCTGAGCAAAACCGCCGCCGCCAAGGTAGCCGAGCTGCTCGACACCGGCACGTTTTCGGAGCTGCAGCGCCTGCTGGAAGCACGCCGCCCGGCGTGGTCGAAATGCTGAGCATCAAAGGCATCGGACCCAAAAAAATCCGTAGCCTGTGGCGCGAGCTGGGCATTGAAACCACCGAACAGCTGCGCGAAGCCGCCGAAACCGACCAGGTGAGCAAGCTGAAGGGCTTTGGTAAAAAGACCCAGGAATCCATTCTCGAAGCCCTGGAGTTTGCCGGCCAGAGCAAGGGCAAGCTGCTGTATCCACAGGCCGAGTCCCTGGCCGAAGACATCGCCCAGCACTTGCGCCGTGCCCTCGGCACCGAGCAGGTGGGCGTGGCCGGCGAAGTGCGCCGCCGCCTCGAAACCGTGGAAGTGGTGCGCGTGGTGGCCGCCACCGACCAGCCGGAAACGGCGCACAAGCTTCTGAACACCATGGGCGGCCTCACCGCCGACCCGCGCCGGTCGGGGCCGTTTGCGTGGCGCGGTACGGCCAGTCCTTCGGGCGTGCGGGTGGAGGTGCTGCTCACCTCGGTCGAAGACTTCGTGACGGAGCTGTTTCTCAACTCGGCGGCCGAAGCGCACCTGACCGAGGATTTGCCCGGCGGTGAAAATTCCGGCTCTGCCACCAGCCTGCGCCAGTGGGCGCGCCGCGAAAAATTCCAGCAGGAAGAAGCCCTCTACGAGCGGGCCGGCCTGCAATTCATTGTGCCCGAGTTGCGCGAAGGCCTGGGCGAAATTGGCCTCGCCGCCGAGAAAAAACTGCCCCGCCTGCTCGAAGACGCCGACCTGCGCGGCGCCCTGCACAACCACAGCACCTACTCCGACGGCAACCACAGCCTGCGCGAGATGGCCACCTGGCTGCGCGACCACCAGTACGAGTACCTCGGCATCTGCGACCACAGCCAGGCCGCGCACTACGCCAACGGCCTCAGCGTGGAGCGGGTGCGCCAGCAGCACCAGGAAATCGACCAGCTAAACGCCGAACTGGCTCCCTTCCGCATCTTCAAAGGCATCGAGAGCGACATTCTCAGCGACGGCTCTCTCGACTACCCGTCCGATGTGCTGGCCAGCTTCGACTTCGTAGTGGCCTCGGTGCACTCCAACCTGAAAATGGAAGAGCGCAAAGCCACCGACCGCCTGTTGCGCGCCATCGAAAACCCGTACTGCACCATGCTGGGCCATCCCACCGGCCGCCTGCTGCTGCGCCGCCAGGGCTACCCCATCGACTACAAAGCCGTCATCGACGCCTGCGCCAAGCACCAGGTCATCATCGAAATCAACGCCAACCCCTGGCGCCTGGACCTGGACTGGCGCTGGGTGCGCTACGCCCTCGACCAGGGCGTGCTGCTCAGCATCAACCCCGACGCCCACCACACCGACGGCTACGCCGACATGCGCTACGGCGTACTCATGGGCCGCAAAGGCCTGTTGACGAAGGAGATGACATTTAATGCCAAGTTGGTGGAGGAAGTCGCCTCTTATTTCGAGAAGCGCAAAGCCGGTATCACCCCGCCACTGGAATACAAAAAGTCGTTGTTTGAGTAGTAGAATTGGAATGTCAGAACGACCAGCTCCCCTCCTTTTTAAAGAGGGGATGTGAGCGCCGAAGAGGCGCGAACGGGGGCGGTGAAGTCGTTGAACGACACCCGAACAACCCCGAGCGAATCGTTCAGCACATTTTCTATCAAGAAATACCCGGGCAAGTCGTTCGGCCATCGTTCAACGACTTCACCACCCCAGCTTACGCTTCGCGCAAGCGTCCCCTCCTTAAAAAAGGAGGGGAGTTGGTCGTTCCAGCATGCCATGAAAATCCTCGTCCTCCGTTTTTCCTCCATCGGCGACATCGTCCTGACCACGCCTGTGGTGCGGGCGCTGGCACAGCAGGTGCCGGGGGCAAGGGTACATTTCGCCACCAAGCCCGGCTACCGTGGCCTGCTGGAACCCAACCCCTACGTGGTTAAAGTCCACTGCCTCACCGGCAGTCTCGACGAGCTGGTGCAGGAATTGAAGGCCGAGCAGTTTGATTACATCATCGACCTGCACAACAACCTGCGCACCCGCCTCATCAAGCTGCGCCTGGGCGTACAGTCCTTCAGCTTCGATAAGCTAAACTGGCAGAAATGGCTGCTGGTAAACCTCAAGATTGACCGGCTGCCGCGCGTGCACATCGTGCAACGCTACCTGCAAACCGCTGCGCCATTGGGCGTGCAGGACGATGGCCAGGGACTCGACTACTTCATTCCCGAAAACCAGGAAATCAGCCTCGATACGTTGCCGCCCGCCTTTCAGCGCGGTTACGTGGCGGTGGCCATAGGCGCGCAGCACGCCACCAAACGCCTGCCGGTGGAGAAGCTCATCGAGCTGTGCGGCAAGCTAAACCGGCCCATCGTGCTGCTGGGTGGCCCCGAGGACGAGAGCATCGCCCACATCATTGAGCAGGCTTTTGAAACCCGGGCCGCCACCGCGCAGGCCACGGCCGCCACCATCCCCAACGACCCGTACCGTTTTCCCCAAAAGGCCCCCAGTTTCTCCGCCTCGCAGCCACTTATTGTGAATGGCTGCGGGCGCTATTCGCTGCATCAATCGGCGTCATTGGTGCGGCAGGCCCAGTTTGTGGTAAGCCACGATACCGGCCTGATGCACATTGCCGCGGCCTTCAAAAAGGAGATTTTCAGCGTGTGGGGCAACACCGTGCCCGCCTTCGGCATGTACCCCTACCGCACCGATTTCCGCGTGCTAGAGGTGCCGGGGCTGGCGTGCCGCCCGTGCTCCAAAATAGGTTACGCCAAGTGTCCGCAAGGCCACTTCAAGTGCATGCGCGACCAAACACTGGACCTGGACCTGCCACCCGCGCGCGACGGCCGGTGATGCTGCACAGAAAAAGCCCTGTCAGATTTCTCAGACAGGGCTTTTTCTTATTCAGAAACAGGCAATGCTACCCAATCCGCTCGAAGCCGCAGTAGCTGTGCAGCACCAGCGGCAGGTCGATGCCTGTGCTGGTCTGGTTGTTTTCCAGCAGGGCGGCCACAATGCGGGGCAGGGCCAGGGCCGAGCCGTTGAGCGTGTGCAGGAGTTGCGTTTTGCCGCCATCAGCGCGATAGCGGCACTTGAGGCGGTTGGCCTGGTAGGTTTCAAAGTTTGATACCGAGCTCACTTCCAGCCAGCGGCCCTGGGCGGCGCTCCACACCTCCAGGTCGTAGGTGAGGGCTGAGGTAAAGCCCATGTCGCCGCCGCAGAGGCGCAGCACGCGGTAGGGGAGGTTGAGCTGCTGCAGCAGGCTTTCTACGTGGGCCAGCATGGCTTCCAGGGCGTCGTAGCTCTGGTCGGGCTCCGTGATTTGCACAATTTCCACCTTGTCGAACTGGTGCAGGCGGTTGAGGCCGCGCACGTCGGCGCCCCAGGAGCCGGCCTCGCGGCGGAAGCAGGGCGTGTGGCCGGCCATGCGCACGGGCAGCTTGTCCGGGGCAATGATTTCGTCGCGGTAAATATTGGTCAGCGGCACCTCGGCCGTGGGAATGAGGTAGAGGTCGTCCTTGGCGTCGTGGTACATCTGGCCCTCCTTGTCGGGCAGCTGGCCGGTGCCGTAGCCGCTGGCCTCGTTCACCAGAATCGGGGGCTGTATTTCGGTGTAGCCGGCGTTGCGGGCCTGGTCCAGAAAGAAGTTGATGAGCGCCCGCTGGAGCCGGGCGCCCTGGTTTTTGTACACCGGAAAGCCCGCGCCCGTGATTTTGTTGCCCAGCTCAAAGTCGATGATGTCGTACTTTTTAATCAACTCCCAATGGGGCTGGGCGTCGGCGCCCAGGGTAGGCTTGGTGCCGTGCTCGCGCACCACCTCGTTGTCCTGGGCGGCGCGGCCCTGGGGCACGCTGGCGTGCGGCAGGTTGGGGAGTTTGTACAGCAGTTGCTGCTGCTCCTTCTCCACTTGCGTGAGTTCGGCGGCGGCGGCCTGGGTGTGCAGCTTGAGCTCGGCGGTGCGGGCCTTGAGGGTTTCGGCCCCGGCTTTATCGCCGGCTTTCATCAGGCCGCCTATCTGGCGGGCCAGCTCGTTGGCTTCGGCCTGGGCCGCGTCGTGGCTGGTTTGGAGGGAGCGGCGGCGCTGGTCCAGGTCGAGGATGGCGGCCACGTCGGCGGGGCCGGTGGCGTAGTGTTTTTTGGCGAGGCCAGCCAGCACCAGCTCGGTTTGGTCGCGGAGAACGGAAATTTGCAGCATGTGGGTCGAAGTGGAACGGGGGCAAATGTCGGAAGTAAAACCGGGTAGAACCACAGGGCTGCTGCGGTGGGCCTGGGCACGGGCCCGCAACTTATGTTGCCGCCCAACCTGTTAGCGCCTCGCCGGACGGCATCCGATTTGGCAGTTTGCCCGTAATGCGCTAACATTGCGTTAGCAACCGGCCGCCGTGGCTGGAACCGTAGGCCTTGGCGCCTGCTTCCGGCCCGTCATTTGCTGAACTCCCCCGCGGCCCCCTTTCGCACCTCATTTTCTTGCTTATCCATTGCGCGCCGCGCGCTGCTATTCTCGCAATAGCCCGCGTTTCCTGCCAATGCTTTATCGCGGCCTGTCCGCTTTCGTGCCGTAGCTGGTTTGTTGGGCCCCACGCGGGCTCCCAGGGCCGCCAGCCCCTCGATTCACGCCGATGTTCCTCCCCTTATTCCCTTTATGCATACCATTAACGAGTTGAAGGACCGGCTGCTGTCCGATCTGAAAGAAATTGCCGAGCAAATGAATGTCGGCAACTTCAAACGGCTCAGCAAGCAGGATTTGATTTATAAAATCCTCGACCAGCAAGCCCTGGTTCCAGGTTCCGCTGATCAGGCTGCCGCTCCGGCTGTCGATGCCGAAGCCTCCGAGGTGGCAGCTGCCGCACCCCGCGCGCCCAAAGCCCGTCGCCCGGCTCCCAGCACTGCCGAGCAGCCTTTTTCAGACGTTGCCCCGCCCGCTGCCAAAGCCGCCCGCCCTGCACGGGAGGCCCAGCCTGCCCCCGCCGCCAACGTCGAAATCCTGGACCCCATCGAAGGACTGGCCCTGGTGCCCGCCTCGGAAGCTACCGGCGCCTCTCTGGCCAACGAGCCCGTGCCCGTAGCGGAGCCGCAGGCCAACGAAGAAGCCGGCCCCAGCGCCGACCAGCAGATTAACGGCACCGAGCAGGACGCCAATGCCGGCCGCCCCGAACGCCGGGAGCGGCGCGAGCGGGTAGACCGCGCCGGCCGCCCCATCACGGAGCAGCGCGCCGCCGAGATTGCCGCCGAAAAAGCCGCCGCCGAAATTGCTGCCGCTGCCGCAGCTGCCAGCGCAACTCTGGAGAGTGGTGCCGATGGCCGCGACGGCAGCCGCGACAACCGCCGCGAAGGCGGCAGTGGCTTTGGCGACCGCCGCGAAAACCGCGCCGACCGCTTCGAGCGCGACAACCGCGAGCCACGCGACGGCCGCGAGCAGCGTTTCCCCCGCAACGACCAGCCCCGCGAAAACCGCGAACCACGCAATGACCAGCCACGGGAGCCGCGCGAGCCGCGCAACGACCAGCCCCGCGAAAACCGCGACGGGCAGCCCC
>NZ_MDZC01000046.1 GCF_001816165.1 Hymenobacter glacialis | reverse complement strand
GGCCCTCTGCGTCATCAGAAATTTCTGATGACGCAGAGGGGCGGTTGGGTGTGAGCAAGTAGCCTGTTGCGGGACTATGGGTATGCAGGAGTGACCGGTGGCCCAACTTTCAGAGTGCCAGCTGCACGGGGCAGTAAGGCTGAGCAGATTGGTATTAGCGCCCGCCCGCCCGGTTCTGGCGCCAGCCCGAAACCGCTGCGCCCGTGGTCCCGCCAGGTGCCGCAGCTTTGGGTTTCTTCGTTTCTAGCAGCATGGCGCCCAGCGCGGCGGCCACCTGGGCCGTGGCCTCGTCCGGCGCGGTGGGGGCAAGGTTGGAAGGCGCGAAGTGGTCTTTGATGAAATTCGTGTCGAAGTCGCCGCTCACGAAGGCGGGGTGGCGCAGCACATAGGCCCCAAAAGGCAGCGTGGTTTCAATACCCACTATTTTAAACTCCTCAATGGCGCGCAGCATGCGGGCAATGGCCTCGGCGCGGTCGGCCCCGAAAGTCACCAGTTTGGCAATCATTGGGTCGTAGTAAATGGGGATGTCCATGCCCTGCTCGAAGCCGTCGTCGACGCGCACGCCTGGGCCCTGGGGGCGCACGTAAGTGCTCAGGGTTCCAATGTCCGGGAGGAAATTGTTCTGGGGGTCTTCGGCGTACACGCGCAACTCCAGGGAGTGGCCGGTGATGGTGAGGTCCTCTTGGGCGAAGGCAAGGGGCTCGCCTTGGGCCACCCGAATTTGCTCCTTCACCAAATCCAGCCCCGTGATTTGCTCGGTCACGGGGTGTTCTACCTGGAGGCGGGTGTTCATTTCCAGGAAGTAGAAGTTGTGCTTGTCGTCGAGCAGGAACTCCACGGTGCCGGCGCCGGTGTAGTCGCAGGCGCGGGCCACGTCCACGGCGCACTGGCCCATCTGGGCGCGCAATTCGGGCGTGAGCACCGAGGATGGCGCTTCCTCAATTACCTTCTGATGGCGGCGCTGAATGCTGCACTCGCGCTCAAACAGGTGCACAATGTTGCCGTGCTCGTCGCCCAGCACCTGGATTTCAATGTGGCGCGGGCCGGTCACGAATTTCTCGATGAATACCGCCCCGTCGCCAAAGGCCGAAACCGCCTCGTTGATGGCCAGCTGCATCTGCTCCTCAAACTCAGCGGCGTTGTTCACAATCCGCATGCCCTTGCCGCCACCGCCGGCCGAGGCCTTGATGAGGATGGGAAAGCCCACTTCCTCGGCAATCTGCTTGGCGGCGGGCACGTCCGAAATGGCTTCGTCGGTGCCGGGCACCAGCGGGATGTTGTAGGCTTTCACGGCCTGCTTGGCCGAGAGCTTGTCGCCCATAATCTCCATGGCTTCTGGCGAGGGACCTACAAAAATCAAACCCGCCGCCCGCACCGCGCGGGCAAAGCCGGCGTTTTCGCTCAAAAAGCCATATCCGGGGTGAATGGCATCAACACCCAGCTCCTGGCACACGGCCAGAATCTTGTCGCCGCGCAGGTAGCTGTCTTTCGAAGCGGGGGGGCCCACGCACACGGCTTCGTCGGCGTAGCGCACGTGCAGGGCATTGCGGTCGGCTTCGGAGTAGATGGCCACGGTGGAAATGCCCATTTCCTTAGCGGAACGGAGGATGCGCAGGGCAATTTCGCCGCGGTTGGCAACAAGCAATTTGGTAATTTTTTTCATGGGTGGGGGGAAGCGGAGAAGTAGGTAGGTAAGTTGGCCCCACAAAGCGCCAGAATGCGTTTTGGCGGGTGCAACCGGCCGAAGCAGGTGCCCTTGCCGGGCTACGCGGCACCCGGTAATAGGGGCTGCGGAGCTTAGTAGAGGCGGAAGCGGGTCACAAAGAAAGTTGGAAACTGCACGCCGGTTGCAAACATCAGCCGCATGATGACGTTATTAAGCCCAAATTGTGTACATCGGCGGCCTGGGGCTACCTTTGTAAACCGGCCAGTCTAATATTAACGGTACCCAGCTAAATTGGCCCTTCTTCTGCATCTAACCTTCAACTAACACCCCGTTTTTTCAGTGGATATTTTCGACCGGGTTTCGGCCAATCGCGGGCCTTTGGGTTCGCAATCGCATTACGCCCACGGCTATTTCGCCTTTCCTAAGCTGGAAGGGCAAATCCAGCCCCGTATGCAGTTTCGCGGCAAAGAGGTGCTGACTTGGAGCCTGAACAACTACCTGGGCCTGGCCAACCACCCGGAAGTGCGGCAGGCCGACGTGGACGGCGCCAGCGAGTACGGCATGGCCTACCCCATGGGCGCGCGCATCATGAGCGGCAATTCCACCCTGCACGAGCAGCTGGAAAACGAGCTGGCCGACTTCGTGAACAAGCCCGGTGCCCTGTTGCTCAACTTCGGTTACCAGGGCGTGGTGAGCATCATCGATGCGCTGGTGAACCGCCACGATGTCATCGTGTACGACGCCGAGTCGCACGCCTGCATCATCGACGGGGTGCGCCTGCACCAGGGCAAGCGCTTTGTCTTTAATCACAACGACATGGCCAGCCTCGAAAAGCAGCTGGAGCGGGCCAAGCGGCTTACCGACGAAACCGGTGGTGGCATCCTGGTAATCACGGAGGGCATGTTTGGCATGTCGGGCAACCTGGGCAAGTTGCCCGAAATTGTAAAACTGAAGGAGAAATTTGACTTCCGCATCTTCGTTGACGATGCTCATGGTTTTGGCACGCTGGGCTCCACGGGCGCCGGAACGGCCGAACATTTGGGCTGTATTGAGGGCGTAGACCTAATTTTTTACACCTTCGCCAAGAGCATGGCCAGCATTGGCGCTTTCGTGGCGGGACAAGAAAGTGTGATTGAATATTTGCGATACAACATGCGTAGCCAGATTTTCGCCAAATCGCTGCCCATGCCGTTAGTAATAGGCGCGCTCAAGCGCCTGGAGCTGATTCGCAATCACCCCGAATACCGCGAGCAACTCTGGACCATTGTGCGGGCCCTGCAGAGCGGTTTGCGGGAAAAAGGCTTCAATATCGGCACCACCGAATCGCCGGTAACCCCCGTTTTCCTGAACGGCGAACTGTCGGACGCAACGGCCCTAACCTTCGATTTACGCGAGAATCACGGCATTTTCTGCTCAATCGTGGTTTATCCGGTGGTTCCCAAGGGCGTGATTATGCTCCGGCTCATCCCCACGGCCAAGCACACCCTTTCCGACGTGCAGGAGACGATTGTGGCGTTCGAAGCCATGGCTGCCAAGCTCGATAAAGGGCTTTACAGCAAGGCCGCTGCCACGCCCCAAACCGCCTAAAAAAGCCTTCCGAGGTAGTTAGCGCCGGTTGCCCTGAGGGCAGCCGGCGCTTTTGTTTTTGTACTATACCAACATAATGGGTCGAGCACTACGTTGTGGAAACGGCCTTTTTTTTTGCAAAAAAGGCCTCTCAAAGCAGGGGAGGGGGTTTTAGAAATAAATTGAAAAACTTGCTTGCATTTGAAATCCCTGTATATTAGGGCCGGCTTAACACCATACCAAATTCATTTTTCACCCCAAACCACAAACCCCAATGAACAATTTCGGCAAACTGAAGGACCTCGTAATGTCGCTCGAAGACGACTTTTCGAAATTCTACGACAAGCAGAACGCTGCTGCCGGCACCCGCGTGCGCAAGGGCATGCAGGAGCTGAAGACCATGGCTCAGGCGTTCCGCACCGAAGTGCAGAACACCAAGAACACCGGTGCTGCTGCTCCGGCCGCTGGCGCTGCTAAAAAGGCTGCTCCTGCTGCTAAGAAAGCCGCTCCTGCTGCTGCCAAGAAGGCTGCTCCTGCAGCAAAGAAGAAGTAGTCTGAACCACAGCATCCGGCGGGCTTTTAGGAGTTCGCGGACGCTGTGCCCAGGCTCGTGCCAACAGAAAGGCCCCGCTGCATGCAGCGGGGCCTTTCTGTTGGCACGAGTTAAGGGAAACCAGCCAGCTGGGTGGGTTTACACCACCTCCACCAGGAAGTAGTTCTTCTTGCCTTTCTGAACGACGAGAAACTTACCGGCTAGCAGGGGCATGGTATCAACCGGCGCTTCGGCCCCGGTTACTTTCTCGCGGTTGATGCTCACGCCGCCGTCCTTCATCATCTTTTTGGCTTCGCCCTTTGAGGGGAAGATTTTGCCCATGGTGGCTTCGCTGAGCAACGACGCAGCAGTGAGGCCCGCCAAATCGGCCCGTAGTACGCGCAGGTGGGACACGCCGGCAAACACGTCGAGCAGCGTGGCCTCGTCGAGGGACTGTAGTGCCGCGAGGTCGCCACGACCGAACAACACCTCGGAGGCGCTGATGGCGGCTTCGGTGGCTTCGGTAGAGTGCACGCGGGTGGTCACGTCCCGGGCCAACGCCTTTTGCAGCACGCGCAGGTGCGGCGCCTGGGCATGCTCGGTTTCCAGGGCCACTATTTCGGCCTCGCTGAGCAGCGTGAACACGCGGACGAGGCGCGGAGCATCGGCATCGGCGGCGTTGTAGAAGAACTGATAGAACTGGTAGGGCGAGGTGAGGGCGGGGTCGAGCCAGACGGTGCCGGTTTCGGACTTGCCGTACTTGGTGCCGTCGGCCTTGGTGATGAGCTGCCCGGTGAGGGCGTAAGCCTTGGCTTCGCGGCCCTCGGCGTTGCTCAGGCGGCGGATGAGCTCCGTACCGGTGGTGATGTTGCCCCACTGGTCGCTGGCGCCCATTTGCAGGGTGCAGTTCAAGGTTTTGTTGAGGTGGACGAAGTCGTAACCCTGCAGCAACTGGTAGCTGAATTCGGTGTAGCTGAGGCCGTCGGCGCCGCTGTCCTCGTTGCCGCTGATGCGGCGCTTAACCGAATCTTTGGCCATCATGTAGTTCACCGTTAGGTGCTTGCCCACTTCGCGCAGGAAACCCAGGAAGCCAATTTCCTTGAACCAGTCGTAGTTGTTCACCACCAGCGCCCCGGTGGGGCCCTGGGTGAAGTCCAGGAACTTCTCCAGCTGTGCCCGGATGCCGGCCTGGTTGAGGCGCAGGGTATCCTCGTCGAGCAGGTTGCGCTCGGCCGATTTGCCGCTGGGGTCACCTATCATGCCGGTGGCGCCGCCCACCAGGGCCACCGGCCGGTGGCCGGCACGCTGCAGGTGCACCAGCAGCATAATGGTGGCCAAGTTGCCGATGTGCAGCGAGGCCGCAGTGGGGTCGAAGCCAATGTAGCCGGTGATGGGTGCATTGGTGGCCAAGTGTTCGGCGGTGCCGGGCATGGCGTCGTGGTACATGCCGCGCCAGGTGAGTTCAGGGATTAAATCCAAAGGGAATTATGAATTATGAGTTATGAATTATGAGTTGGAGGCAGCTGGAAGGACGCCTAAAGTCTGCAAAGGTAAAAACGCCCATCTACCTTTGTGACTTGGGCACGGCTTGCGTGCAAAACCGAGGAATGAATGCAGGCGCACTTAAACCCGCCAACTCATAACTCATAATTCATATTCTTCATTGAATTTCGAGGCCGACGCTATTCTTAAGCAGCTGCAGCAGCGGCAGTTTCAGCCCGTGTATTTCCTGCAGGGCGAGGAGCCTTACTACATCGACGTAGTGGCCGACCTTATTGAAAAAACTGCTCTGGCCGAGCACGAGCGCAGCTTCAACCAGGTGGTGGTGTACGGCAAGGACATTGACGTGGCCGGCATCCTGGGCCAGGCCAAGCGGTTTCCGATGATGGCCGAGCGGTCGGTGGTCATCGTGAAAGAGGCCCAGACCGTGGCCGACCTGGAGCAGGAGCGGAGCTGGCCCTTTCTGGAAGCGTACCTCAAAAACCCGCTGGCCAGCACGGTGCTGGTGTTTTGCTATAAGCACAAAACCCTGGACAGCCGCAAGAAGCTAGGCAAGCTGCTCAGCGGCAAAGAGTCGCCGGTGGCGCTCATGACCAGCAAAAAGCTCTACGACAACCAGGTGCCACAGTGGCTCACGGCCAACGTGCGCAGCCGCGGCCAGCAGATAACCGGACAAGCCACCGCCATGCTGGCCGAGTACATCGGGGCCGATTTGGGCCGGCTGGCCAACGAGGTAGACAAACTGGTGCTGAACCTGCAGCCGGGCCAAGCCATTGACGAGGAGCTGGTGCAACGGCTGGTGGGCATCAGCAAGGACTACAATATTTTTGAGCTGCAAAAGGCGCTGGTGCAGCGCGATGTGCTCAAGGCCAACCGCATTCTGGGCTACTTTGCCGCCAACCCCAAGGCCAACCCGCTGATTCCCAACCTGACGCTGCTTTTTGGCTTCTTCACCAAGCTGCTGGTGCTTCACCAGGCCGGCCCCAATCCGGGCGATGGCGAGTTCAAAAAGCTGGGCATTATGAACAGCTTCGCGCAGAAGGACTACCAGCAGGCCATGCGGGCGTACCCGGCTGAGCGGGTGGCGAATATTATTCACCTTATTCGCCGGGCCGATGCCCAGAGCAAAGGCATTGAGAGCGGCTCGATGGACGACGGGGAAATCCTGCGCGAGTTGGTCTGGCTGATTCTGCACAACGTGCCGGAAGGCGTGCTGGAGTAAAATACGTAAGACAATAGGTTAAGCTGAGTCCATTTCACCCACGGCGTGACCCGCCCGCGCATGGACTGTCGCCAACGCAACAGATGGGCTGTATTTGCGTTGATTGGGCAATCTGCAGGCAATTTTCGCTACTTTTGGCTACTTCTCGGGCCCGGTGCGGGCCCTCCACGTACGGTATTTTCATGAAGCTATTTCCCCGGCTCGCGCTGGCCGCCGCCCTGAGTGCTGCGGCCCCAATGGCAGCCCAGGCCCAGCAAACCCAGGTTTTTGCCGCCGATGAGCGGTTTTTTCAGGAAGGGTTGGAGTTGTTTGACCGTGGCCAGTACGGCGCGGCTCAGGAGGCTTTTCGGCATTTTCTGGCCGTGGAGCCCCGCGCCACCGGCCAGGGCGGCCCCACCGCCGGCGACCGCACCGCCGATGCCGAGTACTATTATGCGGTGAGCGGCCTGTACCTGCTGCACCCCGATGCCGAAGGCCTTATTCTGGCTTTTGCCGAGCAGCATCCGGCGCATCCGCGCTCAGCCGTGGCCTATTTTGAGCTGGGTAAGTTCTATTTCGACCAGAAAAACTACGCCTCGGCTATTCAGTACTTCCAGAAAGTAGCCCCGGATAATTTGAGCGTAGCCCAACGCGGCGAATCGGACTTTAAGCTTGCTTACAGCTATTTCGAGGAAAAGGAATACGACAAAGCGCGCCTGCTGTTCGACCGCAGCAAGCAGGCTCAGACGGAGTTTAAATACGCCAGCTCTTACTACGCCGGCTACCTGGCCTATCGTACCGGCGATTACGCCGCGGCCCGCGCCGACCTGGCCGTGGCCGAGCAAAACGATGCCTATAAGCCGGTGGTGCCAGCCATCATGTCCCAGATTTACTACAAGGAGGGCAATTACGATGAGCTGATTCGCTATGCGTCGAACGCGCTGAAAACCACGCCCACGCCTCAGAACTCCGACGAAATCCAACTCCTGCTTGGCGATGCCTATTACCAGAAGGAGCGCTACAAAGAAGCGGCAGAGAACTTCGACCGGTACGCAGCCGTGCACAAGGGCCGCATCGAGCCGGCCCTGCAGTACAAGATTGGCTTTGCCAACTACAAGATGGGCGATTTTAAGGGCGCCATTGCCAGCCTGAAAAACGTAGCTGTGCTGCGCGATTCCTTGGGTCAGAACGCGGCGTATCATTTGGGACTGAGCTACGTGCAGGCCAACCAGAAGCCCCAGGCCGTGACGGCGTTTGAGGCGGCCCGGCAGGGCACATTTGATAAGAACGTGGCCGAAAATGCCACGCTGCGTTTGGGACAGGTACAATTCGAGCTGGGCAATTTGCCCGAAGTTGTGGCCGTGCTGCGCGATTTCCAGAAGAAATTCCCCCGCTCTCCCAACCAACCCATCGTGGACGACCTGCTGAGCATCGGCTTCCTGCAGTCCACTGACTTTTCCCAGGCGCTGGCCTACCTCGAAGGGTTGGACGACCGGAGCGAGAAGCTCAACGCCACCTACCAGCGCGTGGCGTACTCGCAGGCCGCCACCTTGTACAACAACGGCAACTACGGCGCCGCCCTGCCGCTGCTGGACAAGTCCCTGAAGTACCCGGCCGATGATGCCCTGCGGGCCGCGGCCCAGGTGCTGCGCGGCGAGATTTACAGCGTGGGCCAGCAATACCCCGATGCCATTAGCGCTTACGTGGCGGCGGCCCGCGCGGCCCGGCAGGGTGGCGTGAGCGCCGAGGAAGTGGAATTTGAGCAAAAGGCGCGCTACGGCTTGGGCTATGCTTACTATAACACCAAGCAGTACGACCGGGCCCGGCCCCAGTTCCAGGCGTTTATCAACGACAAAAGTGCCAAGCCGGACGACCCGAACTATTACGACGCCACCATGCGGCTGGCCGACACCTACTACGTGGCCAAGAGCTACGCGCAGGCTCTGGAGCTCTACGACAAGGTGATTCGGGCCAATGCGGCCGATAAGGACTACGCCTACTACCAGAAGGGCCGGACGCTGGGCCTGATGGGCCGCCGCGACGAAGCCAACGCCACGCTGGCCTCGTTGCTGAAAACCAGCCCCAGTTCGCGCTATGCCGAGGACGCCGTGTTTCAGCAGGCACAACTCTCGTTTGAAGCCGGCGAATACCAGCCTGCCGCCGCCGGCTTCACGCGCCTGATTGACAACCGGCCCAACAGCCCCCTGGTGCCCCAGGCTTTGCAAAAGCGCGGCGTGTCGTACGCCAACCTGCAGCAGCACGAAAAAGCCTTGGCCGACTTCCAGCGCGTGCTCACCAGCTACCCGCGCAGCGAAGCCGCGTCGCAGGCCTTGTACAGCCTGCAGGAGAGCCTGTCGGCGCTGGGCCGCACCGAAGAGTTTGATGCCGCACTGGCTTCTTTTAAGGTGCAAAATCCCGATAGCAAGGCCACCGAAAGTGTGGAATTTGAAGCAGCAAAGTCTTTGTATCTGGCTGAAAAATACCAGCCTGCTATTCTACGCCTGGAGTCTTACTTGAAGCAGTACCCGCAAACGGCCTTGGGGGCTGATGCCCGCTTTTTCCTGGCCGATTCTTATTTGAAAACGGGCGACAAGCAGCAGGGGCTGACCCGCCTGCGCGACGTGGTGACCGAAGGCAAAAGTGAGTTTGTGAACCGCGCCGTAGGCCGCCTCGCCGACCTGGAGTTCGAAAACAAGAGCTATGCGGAAGCCGCCAAATACTACGAGCGCCTGCGCGGCGCCAGCACCAACCGCCGCGAGGTAGCCAACGCCACCCTGGGCCAGATGCGCAGCCTGTACGAAGCCGGCGATTACCCCGGGGCCCGCCGCGTAGCCGAGGAGCTGCGCACGCAGGCTGGCGCCACCGCCAACGCCACCAATGCCGCTCTGCTTTACCTGGGTAAGGCCAGCTACAAATCCGGCAATCTGGACCAGGCTGCCACCGAGCTGGCCGCCGCCGCCAAGGCCGCGCCCAACGACGTGAACGGTGCCGAGGCTCAGTACTACCTGGCCGAAACCCTGTTCAAACTAAAAAAGAACGAGGAGGCCATCGCAGCCGCGCTCAAAGTGAACTCGGATTTTGGCAATTATACCCTGTGGCAGGGCCGGGCATTCTTGCTGGTGGCCGATGTGTACGCCGCCGATGGCGATAATTTCCAGGCACGCGGCACGCTCAATTCCATCATCGACAACAAGTTTCCGGTAGCTGAAATTGTGGAAGCGGCCAGGCAGCGTCTTAAAACCCTGGGGGCCGACCAGCCCGAAGCCACGCCGCCGCCCGCTGCCCCAAAGCCAGCCCCGACCAAAACCCCAGCTAAAACCCCGGCTGCCCCTTCTACCAAGCCGGCCAAAGGCAGCACCGTGCCCCGCGCCAAACTAACCGGCGACAACGCCGCTCCCGCCGACACGGCTACCCAGCGCTAAGCAGCGTATCCTTTCATTGAATAACAATTTGCTGATGAAGCGTTTGTCTTATAATAAAGCCAGTTCGGTACGAAGCCCCCGGGTGGGAGTAGCAGTGGCCCTGTCCCTGGCCGCCATGCTAGTAGGAGCTGCCGGTACCACCGCCAACGCCCAAACCACCAAACCCCGGCCCAAGACGGGTCAGATTGAGGAAGCGGAAATAGAAATTGTGAAGGAGCGGGTAAACCAGTTGCCCGAAGCCACCCGCAACTTCGAAAAAATAAAACTGCCCGCCCCTCCCAAAGTAGAGCGCAAGGTGACGTACACCTTTCCCGATTTCCGGCTGCCCGCCAACCGGCTTTCGCCTTCGGTAAAAGTGCTCACCATTCGAGCCGAGGAGCCCACGCCGCTCACCGGGAATTTCGTGAAGGCAGGACTGGGTAACTACGGCACGTTTTACGGGCGCGGGTATTTCCACAGCACCCGCAACGCCGACCACGCCTACGGGCTCGACCTCAAGCACGTAAACTCCCTGACGGGCCCCGTGGATGGCAAAAATTCCGGGGTGTCCCAAACCAGCGCCCACGCCATGGGGGAGCTATACCGGGGCACGGCTGCCTTTGGAGCCACCTTGGACCTGGGGCGCGAGCGGTATAATTTCTACGGCTACGAGAAAGCAGCGAACACCCCCGATGCGACGCCCGTGCCCGAGGCCAGCGCTATCAAGCAGGTATTCAACCGCTTTGCGGTGAAGGCCTATGCTCGCAACCGTGACCCGGAACAGGTATTGCAGTACGAGGCCGGCATTGGCTACCAGTACTGGAACGACATCTACGACGCCAGCGAAAACAACTTTCTGCTGAACGCCAAGCTCGGCTACGCGCTGGGTGAGGCCGGCCGCCTCACGCTGGCAGCCGATGGCTCCTTTATTGCCGAGAAAGACATTGCCCCCGGTAGTCTGGCCCGGCCCGAACCGGCCGCGCTGGTGTCGCGCAGCCGCAATTTTGTGCAGGCTACTCCTGCCTACGAATTCACCAACAAGCGCATCGCTTTCTCGCTGGGCGCTACCCTGGGCTATTCTTCCGACACGGCCACCAACGTGAGCCGCACGGTGGTGTACCCGGCCGTGCGCCTGGGCTACACGTTGGCTCCAGAGAAATTTATGGTGTATGCCGGGCTGGGGGGCTCCATGCAGCGCGTGACCCGCTACGACCTGACCACCGAGAACCCCTGGCTCAACCGGGGCCTGAACCTGGCCGACACCCACCGCGGGCCCACCATCTACGCCGGTTTCAATTCTACGCCGGCCCGGGGGCTTGAGCTCAACGGCCGCGCTACCTATGCCCGCGACCGCAACCTGTATTTCTACCTCAACAACCCCATCGACCCCACCCGCTTCGACCTGGTGTATGACCAGAATGCCACCGGCGTGCTCAACCTGCATGCCGAACTGCTGTACACCGCCGCGGAGAAGTTTCGCCTGGGCAGCCGGATTGATTTTAATAAGTACGCCCTCAAAAACCTGGCGCAGCCCTTCCACCGCCCCGAATTTCAGGGGTCGGTATTTGGTACCTATAATATCATCGATAAGCTGACGCTGGGCGTGGAAGGCTATTTCTACTCGGCCAGCTATGGCATCAGCTACCGCCCGGCTACCCGGCCCAACGAAGTGAGAAGCGCCGACTTTTACCGGGCCACCGACCCGATTGTGGACTTAAACCTGCGTGCCGACTACCTTATTACGCCAAAAATATCCATCTTTGTGATGGGTAATAACCTCGCCAATCGTCAGTACCAGCGCTTTTACGGTTATCCGGTGAAGGGCATCAACGTACTGGCCGGGGCTTCCTACCTGTTTTAAGTTTTGCCGTTGCAGGCTGCCAGCCGCGCTTTTTTATCTGGTTCTTTTTGATAATCAGGTGGTGGGGTAGCTATTGTTTCGTTTAATATTCGCCCCATGCATCTAGCCGACCACATCCGTCCCTTGCTCCGCGACCACGACTGCGTGATTATTCCGGAATTTGGCGGGTTGGTGGCCGAGGTGTCGTCGGCACGGGCCCAGCCCGGCCGGCAGTCGCTGAGCCCGCCCACCAAGCTGGTCGCCTTCAACCAGGCCCTGACCCGGAACGACGGCCTGCTGGTGGACGCCCTGAGCCAGCACCTCCACCTGCCCATTGCCCAGGCCCGCGAGGTGGTGCGCCAGGCTGTGGCCGGCCTGCAGCAGGAGCTGGACGAAACCAACCGCACGGAACTGCCCGGTATCGGCATATTCCGGCGTTCGGTGGGCCGGGGCCTTGCTTTTGAATATACGGGCACCGATAATCTACTGGCTTCGTCGTTTGGCTTGCCCGATCTGGCGGCCCGCCCGGTGCGCGCCACCGACGCGCGAGTGAAGCGCCCACAACCCGCGCTGCGTGGCGCCACTACCCGGCGCACGCGCTGGACGCGCTTGTTGCCCGGTGGCGCCATCGCCATGGCCATGGGCCTGTTGCTGCTTGCCAACTACCAGTGGGCGATTAATGCCGGATTTGCGCCCACGGGCTGGCAGGCGCAACTCCCCAACCTGGAGTGGTCGCGGCCCCAGGTGGCAGCCACCGTTCTCACCACCATCGAGCCCCAGCAAGCCAACCTTGGTCAACACAACTTTACCCCTCCTCAGCCCGCCGCACCCGAGGGAATGACGCCACTGGAAGCTAGCCCGGCTGCCTCCGTGACCGTTCCGGAAGTGAAGCCAGCCCCGGTGGCTGGTGCGCCGGCTCCGGTTGTTGCCGCGCCCGCCGTGGCCACCGCTACGCCTGCTGCATCCGTTGCCGCCGTTGAAACCGCTGCTCCCGTAATAGCCGCCGTGGCCCCCGTCAAGCCAGCAAACACGGCTGCCGCCGTTACAATTAAAAACCGCACGGGTCGTTACTACGTCATCGCCGGCGCTTACCGCTCGTTGGCGGGGGCCGAGCGGGGCCGCAAGGTCTTGGCCCGCACCGGCCACGCGTCGCACATCATACTGCCGCCCTTTGGTAGCCGCCTGTTCCGCCTCACTGCCGCTGATTACCCCGACCTGGCTTCGGCCCAACGCGAAGCGCAGCGCTTGCGCGTCACGACCCGCAGTGATTACAATACCCTGAAATTTTAACCGACCGCATGTCCGTATTCTTCTTGCAAATTGCTGCCACAACGGCTGATACTGTTAATACTGCTCTTGCGTCTGCCCCGATAGTGCCCGCCGACGTTCCTCTTATCGACCTGCTTCTGCGCGGCGGACCGGTAATGATTCCCCTGGTAGCCCTGTTTAGCTTGTCGATTTACATTATCATCGAGCGCTATCTCACCATTCGGAAGGCTGCCGGCAACCCCGAATCCTTTATGAACAGCATTCGTTCGCTAATGATAAAGAACGACTTGTCCGGCGCCAAGCTGCTGTGTGCCCAAACGGCCTCGCCGCTGGCCCGCATGGTAGAAAAGGGCCTGCGCCGCATTGGCCTGCCGCTTCGGGAAATTGAGACCAGCGTAGAAAACGTGGGCAAAATCGAAATTGCCCGTCTCGAAAAGAATATCAGCATCTTGGGCATCATCGCCGGCATTGCGCCCATGATTGGCTTTGTGGGTACCATCATCGGGGTAATCAAGATTTTCTATTCCATTGCCGCCACCCAGGAATTTGGCATTCCGCAGGTAGCCGACGGGCTGTATGTAAAGCTGGTAACCTCGGCCACCGGCCTCATTGTGGGCATTATTGCCCACGTAGGGTACCACTGGCTAAGCATTCTGGTTGAGCGCATGGTGTTTCGCATGGAGAACTCGGCCATCGAATTCATGGACATCCTGCAGGATAATTAATTTTAGCTGTTAGCGGAAAGCTATTAGCTGTTAGCCTTCAGAGTTGAAGCTCAGCAGGAATTAGCCACCGTAAGCTAACAGCTAATAGCTCTCCGCTAACAGCTACCAAATGAATCTATCCCGCCGTCATCGCCTCACCTCACACGTTGAGACCGGCGCCATGAACGACATCATGTTTTTCCTGATGTTGTTCTTCCTGATTGCTTCAACGCTGGTAAACCCCAACGTTATCAAGCTCATGCTGCCCAATGCCCGGTCGAGCAAGCAGGTCATGAAACAGCCCATCACGGTGTCGGTAGATGCCGCGGGCACCTATTTCGTGAACAAAAAGCCCGTGAGCCCAGCAGGGGTTGAAGCGGAGCTGGTGGCTCTGGTGGGCACAACGCCTACTGTAGACCAGTCCACCGTAGTGCTGCGGGTCGATAATTCGTTGAACGTTCAGAAGCTGGTTGACATTCTAGAGATTGGCAACCGCCTCAAGCTGAAAATGGTGATGGCTACCCAAGCCCAACAGGCGGGCAAATAGGTTCTTTTGCCCGGCTAATCGTACAACTACCATGGCTATTGATTATCCCGAACCGCACCGCCGCGAGGCCCTGATTGGCACGTTGATAATCAACGTACTGCTGCTGCTGCTCTTCATATTTTCCGTTTTCAAGGGTCCCAATCCGCCGCTGACCGCCTTGGGCGGCGATGGCGTGGAGTTGAACTACGGCCTGGACGAAGCCGGCTCCGGGGATATTCAGAGCATGGCCACGGCCAACAAATCCCTGAACCGCGAAGACAGCCGTCCCCCAATTGCCAGCCCTGACCCGCAGCCCCGCCCGGCCACTGCCGCCACACCAGACCCCACGCCGCCGTCGCAGCAAAAAATAATCACCAGTGAAGCCGAGGAAAGCCCGGTATCGGAAGCGCCCACCGAAACGCCGGCGCCGCCCAAGGAAGAAGTAAAAGTTGCGCCCCGCCCGGTGCGCAAGCCCGTGGCCGTGTACTCGCCCAATGGCAACGCCACGGGCGGTGGCAACGGCGTGAACGGTACCAGCAACGCGCCTACTGGCAATAGCAACGGCGACCGACCCGGCACGGTAGGTGACCAAGGCGACCCCAACGGCTCCTTGGATGCCAAGGCGCTGTATGGTGCCCCCGGCAGTGGCGGTAGCGGCAGCAGCCCCGGCAGCGGCGGCCTGCAAATGAGCGGCTGGCGCTTCGAAAGCACTCCGGTAGTGGAGGCAGTTGATAACAACTCCGGCCAGATTGTTTTTAAGATAAAGATTTCGGCCGATGGCGAAGTCCAGTCCGTTACCAAAGAGAGCGGCAACGTTTCAGCTGCTCAGGAAAAGCTTTGCCGAGATAAGCTGCTCAATGCAAACTTCGTAAAAACAAACGCGGCGGCTGGCGGTGCCGTAGGCCGCTACACTTTCAGAATTACGGTGCGCTAAATAGCGGATTCCATATTTAGCCCCGTGGCCTATCCCAGGCCACGGGGCTTTTCTTTGTAAAAGACAATAAGACCGTTAATTTGCGGTTTGCCCTACCACATTACTCATTGCCACTACCCGTGACTTACCAAGAAACACTGGCTTACCTCTACGACCAACTGCCCATGTTCCAGCGGGTGGGGGCTGCGGGTTACAAGAAAGGGCTGGGCAACACGCTAGCGCTGGCCGAAGCCATGGGGCACCCCGAACGAATGTTCCGGAGCGTGCACGTGGCCGGTACCAATGGCAAGGGAAGCAGTTCACATTTGTTATCTGCAGTATTGCAAGCTGCTGGTTATAAGGTAGGACTGTACACTTCGCCGCACTTGCGGGAGTTTACCGAGCGGGTACGAATAAATGGCCAGGAGCTAACGCCCGACTATCTGGTGGCGTGGGTGGCACGCTGGCGACCCTTGTTTGAGGAAATTCAGCCGTCGTTTTTTGAAATGTGCGTGGCGCTGGCTTTCTCATACTTTGCGGAGCAACGCGTGGATGTGGCCATTGTGGAAGTTGGCCTGGGCGGGCGTCTTGACTCCACCAACATCATCACGCCGCTGGTATCCCTAATCACCAACATAAGCTTCGACCACCAGGCGCTGTTGGGCAATACCCTGGTCGAAATAGCGGGCGAAAAAGCCGGCATCATCAAACCGGGCGTGCCCGTGGTGATTAGCCAGAACCAGCCGGAAGTGGCGGGCGTGTTTGAGCGCGAAGCAGCCGCTAAACTTGCTCATCTGGTCTATGCTGACCGGGTTTACCAGGCCGCGTTTGCCAACGGGCCTGCTCCGGAAGGGGCGTTGCGCGCCGTGGCCATTACGCAGCACGGCCGGCCGTATCTGCCCAATGTCGAGCTCGGCTTGCCCGGCGACTACCAGCTACTCAACTTGCCCGGCGTGCTGGCTACGCTGGATGAGCTCCGGGCACTGGGGTTCCGGCTCACGGAGGCTTCAATCCGTACCGGGCTCCGGCAGGTTACGCAGCTCACGAGCTTACGCGGCCGCTGGAGCATCATCGGCCGGCGCCCCACGGTGGTGTGCGACACTGCGCATAATGCGGCCGGCCTGCAATTGGTAATGGCGCAGCTACAGCGCTTGCCGCACCATACGCTGCACCTGGTGATTGGCGCGGTAAACGACAAAGACGTGGCCGGCATGCTCCAATTGCTGCCTTCGGCCGCCACCTATTATTTTTGTGCGGCCAACATCCCGCGAGCCCTGCCTGCCGGGCAGCTCGCGCTACAGGCTGCCGCCCTGGACCTGCGGGGCGAAGCCTACAACTCGGTGGCGGCGGCCGTGGCGGCCGCCCGTGCCGCGGCTCAGCCCGAGGATGTGGTGTTTATTGGTGGCAGCACGTTTGTAGTGGCCGAAGTCGAAGAGCTGTACTCCCTAGCCTAGTTGGCCATTTCCCCTAATTTATCATTCCATTACGTTACTATTTTGCCTCGCGTAAAACTCCACCGCTTCACCGACAATGCTTCCCGGCCCGATATAATTGAACCCGGCAAACCCGAATACGAGCAGCTGGGCGGCCGGTGGCGCACTGATTTCTTCCAAGTGCCCAACCCCGTAACCCTAGAAGTAGGCTGTGGCAAAGGTGAATACACGGTGGGCCTGGCTCAGCGGCATCCCTCTCGAAATTTCCTGGGCCTTGACATAAAAGGAGAGCGAATCTGGCGCGGCAGCACCCGCGCCGCCGAGATGGGATTAACCAACGTAGGATTCGTGCGCATGCGCGCCGAAGCGCTGGCGGCGCAGTTTGGCTCGGCCGAGTTAGATGAAATCTGGATTACTTTCCCGGACCCCCGCCCGCGGGACCGGGACATCAAACGGCGGTTGACTTCGCCCCGTTTTCTGGGTTTGTATGAGCAATTGCTGGTATCAGGTGGGCTGCTGCACCTCAAAACCGACAATGAAGGCCTGTTTGAGTATACACTGGAAACCCTGGCGGCTCGTCCGGGCACTACGGTTGAGCGCTTTACCCGTAATTTATACGCCGAGACGGCCGTTGAATTCGCTGAGGCCCAGGCTATTCAGACCAACTTCGAGAGTAAGTACCGCGCTGTGGGCGTGCCCATTAAATATGTGCAGTTCCGGCTGACGTAGGATAGAGCGTTTGAAATACAAAAAGGCCGGCTGCGTCCATTACAGTCGGCCTTTTGCGGGTAATGATGTCCGGTTGCGTTGCGGCCGCGCGCGTAGCAAAAGCGCGCCGGCCGCAACGCAGCCTGTGCTTAATCGATTTCCAAGGCTTCAAATACAGCCTCCAACTGGTCGAAGTCGCGCAGGCCGGGCTTTACTTCGTCGCCCGAAGGCAAAACGATTCCTGCCAAAGGCAGCAGGTTCACCAGCTCGCGGGCTTGTTCGGGGTGTAGGCCAGGGCCGAGCCAGAGCGGCCGCTGGGCGGCAATTTTATTCAGGTAGTCCAGGGTTTCAGTTGTCAGGGGCTCAACCAATTCCACCACCCAGCCCGTAGGAGCATTTGACAGGTATGGGTTGATGGCTACCGCGCCCACGGCCAGCTCCACGTACACGGGCGGGGCTATTTCAGCTAGCTCAGCCTCTGAGCGTGGCTGGCGCAAGAGCACGGCGTCGAGTGCGCAGGCTGCAGCTATGCTATTGATTTCGGGTGCCGTAAGCTGGTCGAACTCACCTATCAGTTCAACTCCGGCAATCCAGCCGGCGAGCTCCTGCACGGTCTTGGTGTTGAGGGCTCCGGGCAGGCTGGGGTCCAGGATAAAGGTGAGCTTGTCGGCTCCCATGCCTGCGCAGTAGCGGGCATCGGATAGGTTATTGATGCCACGGATGAGGAGGGGAACGAGGTGGGGCACTGGTTGAAGTTAATTAAGCAAATGGAGAAGGTGCGGCGCGCACGCCGGCCCGTAAGGGGTTCCGCGCAAAAGTAAAGCCGCCGGGCTGGCTAAGCCGCACCGGGGGAGCGAGTGGCGGCTGTATCTTCGCCCCATGAATATAACCCGTCGCGCACCGTTGCTGGCCCCGTCGTTTTTGGCCGCTGACCTAGCTAATCTGCAAGCGGAAACCGAGCGGCTCGCCGATAGCGCCGCCGACTGGCTGCACTTCGATGTGATGGACGGCCGCTTCGTGCCTAATATTTCCTTTGGCTTGCCGGTGCTGCAAGCCGTGGCCCGCCACGCCAAGCAGCCGCTCGATGTGCACCTGATGATAGAGGAGCCGCAGCACTATCTGTCGGCGTTCCGCGATGCGGGCGCCAGCATTATCACCGTGCACCTGGAAGCCTGCCCGCATTTGCACCGCGTGGTGCAGCAGATTAAGCAGCTGGGCTGCAAAGCTGGGGTGGCCCTCAACCCCCACACGCCGGTGGCCATGCTCGAAGACATTGCCGCCGACCTCGATGTGGTGCTCGTGATGTCCGTCAACCCCGGCTTTGGGGGCCAGGCCTTCATTCCCAACACCCTGAAAAAGGTGGCCATGCTGAAAGAGCTGCTCGTGGACGCTGGCTCTGATGCACTTATTGAAGTTGACGGCGGCGTGAGCCTGGACAATGCCGGCCCGCTGGTAGAAGCCGGGGCCGACGTGCTGGTGGCTGGCAATTTCGTGTTTAGCGCACCCGCAGGACCTGTGGCCACGCTGGCCAGCCTGCGCGACCACCTGGCCGGCCTGGAGCTGCGGGCCGATGGCTCGTCGTTGAGCCGCAGGCAATAGCCTGTCGGCTGGCTCGTTACTACCGCACCGTGAAAAAAAACGCTACGCCGGGTTGTCGTCAGTTAAGGGATAGAAAGTGGGGCCGCAAATTGCCGGCTGCCGCCGTGGGGGTGTTGCTGCTTCTGGCTACGGCCAGTAGCCAGGCCCAGGTTGTGCCGCCCGCTGAGGCACAGGCTCCGGCGGGCACCGTCACGCTTTTCGGCACCCTGGTGGACGCCAGCGGCCAGCCGCTGGAGCTGGCCGCGGTGGGAGTGGAGGGCCAGACTGGCGGAACCAACACCACGGCCGAAGGTGCTTTTTCGCTGCAGGTGCGGGTGCCGGCGCCCGGCCAGCCGGTGGTGCTGGTGGTGCGCCGGTTAGGCTACCTCACCATCCGCAAGTCTCTGCAGCTGCCGGCCGATGCCGCGCAAGCCCTGCGCCTGACCATGCAGCTCGATGCCCGCGCCTTGGGTAGCGTGCGCGTGGTGGGCCGGTCCGGCCAGGCCGATGAGCGCGAGCAGGTCAGCATCACCCGCATCGACCCTGGTTCGGCCAAGATAATTCCCTCTGCTTTTGGCGATTTCAATACCATTCTCAAAACCCTCCCCGGCGTCAGCGGCAACAACGAGCTGAGCAGCACTTACAACGTGCGCGGCGGCAACTACGACGAAAACCTCGTGTACGTCAACGGGTTTGAGATTTATCGACCCTTCCTTGTGACTGCGGCTCAACAGGAGGGCCTGAGCTTTATCAACCCCGATTTGGTGAAGCAGATTGAATTCAGCAGCGGCGGCTGGCAGCCCAAGTACGGCGATAAGCTGGCCTCGGTGCTGAGCGTGGACTACAAAACCCCCGAGAAATTCGCGGCTTCCCTCACGGGTAGCCTGGTAGGCGGGGCCGCCCACGCCGAAGCCCGTTCGGCCAATGGCCGGGTGAGCTACCTGGCTGGGGTGCGCTACAAAAATGCGCAGTACGTGCTGCGCTCGTTGCGGCAGGCCCAGGGCGGCTACAACCCCACGTTCTACGACGCGCAGGCCTTCGTCAACATCGGCCTGGGCCGCAAAGACGACATGCAGCGCACCACCCTGGGGCTGATGGGCGTGCTGGCCCACAACGACTACCGCTTTTCGCCCGAAACCGGCCAGGCTACGTTTTCTACCGGCACCAATCAGTTTACGCGGGTTTTTATTGGCTACGGTGGCCGCGAGCGGATGCAATTCGATACCTATCAGTCGGGCCTGAACCTAAAGCACGATTTTTCGTCCCAGCTGCAGGTCGAAGTGTTGGGCTCGGCCCTTATTTCGCGCGAGTTTGAGCTGCGCGACGTGGAAGCGGCCTACACTTTTGCTGACATCAACCGCGACCCCAATTCCCCGGAGTTCAACCAGCCCCAACGGCAGCGCGACATCGGGTCGCAGTACAAGCACTCGCGCAACTTTCTTACCGCCCGCATCTTCACCGCCGAAACCAGGGGCCGTTGGGTGCCAACTGGCAGCCATACCGTGCGCTGGGGTGCCAAAATCGGCCGTGAAAAAGTAGCGGACAAACTTGACGAGTACAGCTTTGCCGACTCAGCCGACTTTGTGCCCGACGCCCGGCGCCTGCGCCTGCGTAGCGATTTGAGCCTGCTCAGCACCCGCAGCCAGGGCTTTTTGCAGGATACCTGGGCCCTGGATTCCCTGCGCACGCTCACCTACGGGGCCCGGGCGCATTACTGGACCACCAACGGCCAGCTGGTTGTCAGCCCGCGGGTGCAATTCTCACAAATCAGCGCGAGCCACCCCAACCGGTCTTTTAAGGCGGCGGTGGGCGCGTACTACCAGCCGCCGTTCTACCGCGAGCTGCGCGACCAGCAAACCACCCAGCTCGGCGTGCAGGAAGGATTTTTGAATCCGGCGCTGCGCGCCCAGAAGTCTTATCACTTTATTATGGGCCGCGACCTCAGCTTTCAGAAGTTCGGCCGTCCGTTCAAGCTCACCACCGAGGCCTATTACAAGTACCTCACCGACGTGGTGCCCTACGATGTGGACAATGTGCGCCTGCGCTACTTCGCCAAAAACAACGCCACCGCCTACGCTGCCGGGTTTGATGCCCGCGTGAGCGGCGAGTTTGTGAAAGGGGCGGAGTCGTGGTTCAGCCTGGGCCTGCTCACCACCCGCGAGAATGTGGAAGGCGATTCCATCAGCACCTTCGACCGGAACGGCCAGCTGATAAGCCGCGACGCCAAAGGCTACATCCGCCGCCCGCAGGACCAGCGGCTGAACCTGGGCGTATTCTTCCAGGACCACTTGCCGAACAACCCCTCGGTGCGCGGCTACGTGAACGTGGTGTTTGGGACGGGTCTGCCGTTCACGCCACCCAATCAGCCTGATTTGCGCGGTACCAATGCCCTGTCCACCAATTACACCCGCGTCGACCTGGGATTTTCCAAGGTGATTGGACTAAAAAACAACAATGCCCCCAAAGCCCACATCTACAGCTACGAGAGCCTGTGGCTGGGGCTGGAGGTACTGAACGTGCTGGCGGCAAACAATGTGGGCGGCTATAACTACCTGCAGGACGTGAACGGCGTCACTTATTCGGTGCCAAACTACCTTTCGCAGCGAGTGGTAAATCTGAAGCTCATTGCCCGTTTTTAAGCCACTGCAACGGACATTATTTCCAGGCTGAACACCCCGAGGCAGGGTAATGGAACGGGGCTCAGAGCTTAAAAACGGCAGAATTATGGGATTGACAGCCAATGGCTAATAATTTGCTTAAATGATAGGTAATGACTTGTGATTCTGCCAATTTCACTGTTAGTTGCTGAATCTGTTGAAAACTATTTTTTCACGCAGCGCAAACATTCGTTGCCCTCTGCGGGTATGAAGTTGCGAAATGGATTAGTGCCGACTATGCTCGTTGGTTCCATTTTCTGGCCTACCTTTGCCATCAGATGTCTCCTTCAGCTCCCCTGTTTTGCTTTTATGCAAGTGCCGCACCGGCGTTCCGTGCGGTTGCAGGCCATGTCGTAGCTGCGGGTGCCCACCATCGCCACCACCATCTGTGGGAGGCCGGGTTGTGTGCCGGGTGCTAAGCTAGCACCAGCCGCCCGTGTCTCCACCTCCGCCTCCGGAGCGGTACGCGCCGGGCATCAGCCAACTTATTTTTTCGGGTGGGTTTGTAAGTCGGTTTTGCACCGCTTCCAGCGCTATTCTCGGCTCCAGCCGGGTACGGCCCGCCACAACTACCATTCATGCTACGTTTAGCCATTCAAAAGTCCGGTCGCCTCAGCGAGGACTCCCTTGCCCTCATTCGCGAGTGCGGCATCAACTTCATCAGCAGCTCTTACAAGCTCAAAACGGAAGCCACCAATTTCCCCCTCGAAATCCTGTTTCTGCGCGACGACGACATCCCGGGCTATGTGCAGGATGGCGTGGCCGACCTGGGCATAGTGGGCCAGAACGTGCTGGTCGAAGCCGGTTTTCCCGGCTTGGAGGTTGAAGCGTTGGGCTTCAGCAAGTGCCGCCTGAGCCTGGCCGTGCCCCGCGCCGATGCTTACGCCTCCATCGATGCCTTACAGGGCAAAAACATCGCCACCTCGTACCCCAACATCCTGGGCCGTTACCTGGCCGAAAACGGCGTGCAGGCGCACCTGCACACCATTAGCGGGTCGGTTGAAATTGCGCCCAGCATCGGGCTGGCCGAAGCCATCTGCGACATTGTCAGCAGCGGTTCCACGCTGCTCGGCAATGGCCTGCGCGAGGTAGAAACCGTGTTTCGTTCCGAGGCCGTGCTCATCGCCCAGCCCAATCTCACGGCCGAGCAAAAAGACCTGCTCGAGCAGCTGCGGTTCCGCATGCAGGCCGTGCGCCGGGCCAAGCGCAGCAAGTACATCGTTCTCAATGCGCCCATTTCGGCCCTGGAGGAAGTACGTCGCCTGCTGCCCGGCATCAAGTCGCCCACCGTTACGCCGCTGGCCGAGGCTGGTTGGGTGTCAGTGCAGTCGGTGGTGCAGGAAGACGATTTCTGGCACATCACCAGCCAGCTAAAGGCCGTGGGTGCCGAGGGCATTCTGGTGTTGCCCATTGAAAAAATGATTGCCTAGCCGTTTCGCCATGCAAGTCTATTCCTATCCCGACCCCAGCACCTGGCCTGGCTTGCTGCAGCGCCCCGCCGCCGCCGAGGCCCCGCAGGTAGCGGCTCGGGTGCGCAGCATTTTCACCCAGGTGCAGGAGCAGGGCGATGATGCCCTGCGCGCCCTGGCCCTGGAGCTTGATAAAGCCACTGTGGGGGAGTTGCGGGTTTCAAATGCGGAGTTTGCCGCCGCTGCCGCCCAAGTACCCGCCGAGCTGCAAACGGCCATTATGCAGGCCAAAGCCAACATTGAAGCTTTTCACGCTGCCCAGCGCGACCCCGAGCTGCGCGTGGAAACCCTGCCTGGCGTGGCGTGCTCGCGCCGGTCGGTGCCGGTGCAGCGCGTGGGCCTGTATGTGCCGGGCGGCTCGGCTCCCTTGTTCAGCACTCTGCTTATGCTGGGAGTGCCAGCCCGGTTGGCCGGCTGCCCCGAAGTAGTGGTGTGCACCCCGCCCCAGGCCGATGGCTCGGTGAGCCCGATTATCCTGTTTGTGGCCCAGCTGCTTGGTATTGATACCGTGGTAAAAGCCGGCGGGGCGCAGGCCGTGGCGGCACTGGCCCTTGGTACCGATTCTGTGCCAGCCGTTGATAAGATATTTGGGCCGGGCAACCGCTACGTAACGGCGGCCAAGCAGCATGCTGCCGCCGAATACGGCGTGGCCATCGACATGCCGGCCGGTCCCTCGGAAGTGCTCGTGGTGGCAGATGCCTCGGCTACGCCCGCTTTCGTGGCGGCTGATTTGCTGTCGCAGGCCGAGCACGGACCGGATTCACAGGTGGTTCTGCTCAGCGACTCTGCCGGTATCATTGAGGGGGTGCAGGCGGAGCTGGAACGCCAGCTGGCCACGCTGCCCCGGCGGGACCTGGCCGCCACGGCGCTGGCTAATAGCCGCGCGCTGCTGCTGGAAGACGCCCAGGCCATGCTGCGTTTCTCCAACCTTTATGCCCCTGAGCACCTGATTCTGGCCACTGACCAAGCCGAAGAACTGGCAGCCCAGGTGACCAACGCGGGGTCCGTGTTCTTAGGGCACCTCACACCTGAGGCAGTGGGCGACTACGCCTCCGGCACCAACCACACCCTGCCAACGGGCGGGTACGCCCGCCAGTACAGCGGTGTCTCGCTTGATTCTTTCGTTAAGAAAATCACCTTTCAGCGGCTCACGGAGGCCGGCCTGCGCACCCTGGGCCCTGTGGTGGAAACCATGGCCGAGGCCGAAGGATTGTCGGCCCACGCCCGCGCCGTCAGTGTGCGCCTGGCATCATTGGGAGTAGCTGGTTCCGCCGCGCCGCGTGCAGAGGTGGTTGCAACTGTGAATCCTTACGCTGGCCTGATTCGGGCCAGTGTGGAGCGCATGCAGGCTTATTCCTCGGCTCGGGATGAGTTTGAAGGAATGGCGGCCGTGATGCTTGATGCCAATGAGAACAGCCTGGGCTCGGTGGGTCCCGATGATTTCAGCCGCTACCCCGACCCGCACCAACGCGCCATCAAAGGGGAGCTGGCCCGTCTGAAAGGCGTGCGGCCGGAGAATATTTTTCTCGGCAATGGCTCCGATGAAGCCATCGATTTGCTTGTTCGGCTGGCGTGCACACCCGGCCAGGACAGCATTGTGGTGTGCCCGCCTACCTACGGCATGTACGAGGTAGCCGCAAACCTGAACGATGTGCGCGTGGAGCGGCTCCTGCTCACGTCCGACTTCCAGCTGCCGGCCAATGCGGCCAACGTACTGGCAGCATCCAAAGCCAAAATAGTGTTTCTGTGCTCGCCCAATAACCCAACTGGCAACCTACTTGCTCAAGACGCTCTGGAAACCATCCTGAACTCGTTTCAGGGGTTTGTGGTGGTTGATGAAGCGTATGCCGACTTTGCTGATGTCCCGAGCTGGATTACGCGCCTGGCGGAGTTTCCGCGCCTGGTGGTGCTCCAGACCTTCTCGAAGGCCTGGGGACTGGCCGGCCTGCGGCTGGGCGTGGCGTACGCCGCTCCGGCCGTCATCACCTACTTCAACAAAATAAAGCCTCCGTATAACATCTCCGCTGCCACGCAACAGCACGCGCTGGCCGCTATCGACGCAGCCACCCAATTGACGGAAATGCAAGCCGAGCTGCTACAGGGCCGTGAGCTGCTGAATAACGCCTTGCCCGCGCTGACCATCGTGGAGCACGTATTTCCTTCGGATGCCAACTTTCTTCTGGTGCGCTTTAGCGTAAATGCCACGGCGGTATACGACCAGCTGCAGGCTCGTGGCATCGTGGTTAGAAACCGCACCAGCCAGCCCGGCTGCGCCGGGTGCTTGCGGCTGACAGTGGGCACCAATGCCGAAAACGCTCAGTTACTGGCGGCGCTGCAGGAGATAGGAGCAGCATGGCCCGCCTCGAAAGCCACTGCCCAGTAAGCGCACCAGCGCTATTACCCATTCGCATTCTAGATTAACACACGTTTTGAAAAAGGCCCTCTTTATTGACCGCGACGGCACCATTCTCTTGGAGCCGCAGCCCAGCCAGCAGGTAGACAGCCTGGAAAAGTTCGCGTTTCTGCCCGGCTGCATTAGTGCGTTGGCCCGTATTGCCCGCGACCTGCCCGAGTACGAGCTGGTGCTCGTGACCAACCAGGACGGCTTGGGCACCGCCAGTTTCCCGGAAGACACGTTCTGGCCGCCGCACCGGCTGATGCAGGAAATTCTGGCCGGCGAAGGCGTACACTTTGCCACCGAATTGATTGACCGCAGCTTTCCGCACGAGAACCTGGAAACTCGCAAGCCCCGCACCGGCTTGCTGGGACACTACCTGGACCCGGCCAATGAATACGACCTCGCTAACTCCTATGTGATTGGCGACCGATTGACCGATGTAGAGTTGGCCGTTAATCTGGGTAGCCGCGCTATCCTGATAGGAGAGGAGCCCGACGCCCGCGCCGCCCTCACCACCAGCAGTTGGGACGCCATCTACCAGCACCTGCGCTACCCGGCACGAATTGCGGTTATAGAGCGTAATACCAACGAAACGCAGATTACCATTAACCTCAACCTGGATGGTTCCGGCAAAACGGATATTCATACCGGGCTGGGTTTCTTCGACCACATGCTGGAGCAGTTGGGACGGCACAGCGGTGTTGATTTACACATTCGTGTAAATGGCGATTTGCATATTGACGAGCACCATACGGTAGAGGACACCGCTTTGGCCTTGGGTACGGCTTTCTCCCAGGCCTTGGGCGACAAGCGCGGCCTGGCCCGCTACGGTTTCCTGTTGCCCATGGACGAAGCCCTGGCTCAGGCTGCTATTGATTTTGCCGGCCGCCCGTGGCTGGTTTGGGATGCGCAGTTCAAGCGGGAGCGGGTTGGTGATTTGCCCACTGAGCTGTTCTTCCACTTCTTTAAGTCCTTTACCGACAACTCCCGGGCTACTCTCAATATCTCCTGTACTGGCGACAACGAGCATCATAAGATAGAAGCCATATTCAAAGCCGTTGCCAAGGCCATAAAGATGGCTCTCCAGCGCGATGAGTCGGCGGGTATTCCCAGCACTAAGGGAATTTTGTAGAGCTTCATCATTTCACAAATGGATTATAGTCTATGTGTGGTATGTATATCCAAATGAATAAAATCTGTTCTCATGGAAATTGCGGTAGTTGACTATAAAGGTGGCAACGTCCAATCGGTATTGTTTGCGTTGGAGCGTTTGGGCGCTCAGGCGACTCTTACTGCCGACCCGGAAATCCTGCGTAAAGCCGATAAGGTCCTCTTTCCCGGTGAGGGCGAAGCTGCGTCGGCCATGGAGGCGTTGCGGGCAGCGGGCCTGCACAAAGTTCTGCCTACCCTCACTCAACCCTTTCTGGGTATTTGCTTGGGCATGCAGCTACTGGGCCAGCACAGCGAAGAGAATGATACGCCCTTGCTGGGACTATTGCCCTTCAACGTGAAGCGGTTCGTACCCAATACCACGCACAAGGTCCCGCATATGGGTTGGAACAACTTGCAGGACCTGCAAGGGCCATTGTTTGCGGGCCTGACAGATGCCGACCACGTGTACTTTGTGCACAGCTACTATGCGCCAGTGGGGAATTACACCACCGCTCAGGCAAGCCATCCGGCCCCGTTTAGTGCAGCGGTGCAGCACGGCAACTTCCATGGCGTGCAGTTCCACACCGAGAAAAGCGGCGCGGTAGGCACGCGCATCCTTGCCAATTTTCTGAGCCTGTAAGTTTATCTCGTTTCATTATTTCTGCGACTGTTTTGGAAATTATCCCTGCTATCGACCTGGTCAATGGCCAATGCGTGCGGCTCAGTGCCGGCGACTTTGCGCGGCAAACCACCTACGATTCCGACCCGGTGGCTGTGGCCCAACGCTTTGCTGATGCGGGCATGCGGCGCCTGCACCTTGTGGACCTGGACGGAGCCCGGGCCGGGCATCCGGTCAATCTGGGGGTTCTGGAGGCTATTGCCAATGCGACAACCCTGGACATTGACGCCGGCGGCGGCATCCAGACGCACGCCTCCCTAACGCAGGTTCTCGATGCGGGTGCCCAGCACGTTACGGCTGGTAGCCTGGCCGTGCGCGAAAAACCCACCGTGGACGCCTGGCTGGCCCAGTACGGCGCCGATACCATCTTTATCGGCGCCGATTTCAAGGGCGAGCACATCATGATTAATGCGTGGGCCGACAAGAGTGCCCTGACTTTAGTGGACTTTATCGCGACCTATCTGGACGCTGGGGCCAGTACGTTCATCTGCACCGACGTCAGCAAGGATGGGCTTCTGCAGGGCCCTTCCCTGGAAATTTATCAGTCGCTGATTAAGCAGTTTCCTGCGGCCCGGTTCGTGGCCAGTGGCGGCGTTACCACCATTGCCGACGTGGAGGCTCTTGCTGCTGCGGGCATGCACGGAGCTATTATCGGCAAGGCTTTGTACGAAGGCACCATCAAGCTGCCTGACCTAAAGCCCTTTTTATAGAATCTGCCTCTTCGGCACCATCAATCACTTTAATACTATTCACCGTGGTTAAAAAGCGACTTATTCCCTGCCTTGACGTGCGTGATGGCCGAACCGTAAAAGGCATTCAGTTCGAGGGCCTGCGCGATGCCGGGGACCCCATCTCCCTGGCGGCCCGCTATGCCCAGGAAGGAGCCGATGAGTTGGTGTTTCTGGACATTACGGCCACCAACCAGCGCCGGCAGCCCCTCACGCACCTGGTGCGTGATGTGGCCAGGGTATTGGACATTCCCTTTACTGTCGGTGGTGGCATCAGCACGGTTGCCGACGTGGAGGCCCTGCTAATGAGCGGTGCCGACAAGGTATCCATCAACTCAGCAGCTTTGGCGCGCCCGGGTCTCATCTCGGAACTAGCGCGCCGCTTTGGCTCGCAGTGCGTGGTGGTGGCTGTTGATGCCCGCTTGGTTGAACAGGAATGGCAGGTGATGACCCGGGCGGGTACCGTGGCTACCGGACGCCAAGCGGTGGACTGGTGCCGGGAAGCCGCTGACCTGGGAGCTGGCGAGCTGCTGCTTACTTCCATGAGCCACGATGGTACCAAAGCCGGTTTTGCCCTGGAACTCACGCGCGCCGTGAGCGAGGCGGTGCCCGTACCGGTTATTGCGTCGGGAGGCGCCGGTCAGCCATCTGATTTTACGGCCGTATTCAAGGCAGGAGGCGCAGACGCGGCCCTGGCAGCTAGTATTTTTCACTTCAATGAAACGGCGTTGCCCGCCTTGAAGCAGTATTTGCACGCCGAGGGCATTGCCATTCGGTTATAAAAAAGGCGCATTACCTGACCAACGTTCCCCATGACTTCTGATACCTTAACTCCGTCATCGTTGCGCTTTGATGCAACTACCGGCCTATTGCCCGCCATCATTCAGGATGCAGACACCGGGCAGGTGCTTATGCTCGGCTATATGAATGCCGAGGCGTGGGAGCGCACCCAGACGGATGGTAAAGTGACGTTTTTTTCGCGTTCCAAAAACCGCTTATGGGTGAAAGGGGAGAGCAGCGGTAATTACTTGACGGTTATTAGCCTGCATGTCGATTGTGATGCCGATACCATTTTGGTGCGGGCTGTGCCGGCGGGCCCCACCTGCCACCGCGGCACCACCAGCTGCTTCGAACAAGTGGGCCAGTCTGCCGTGCCGGCTGCGCCCGTCGGCTTTTTAGCCGAGTTGGAGCGGCTCGTTGTGGAGCGGCACCAGTTTCCGGAGCGTGCGCCCACGTCTTACACGGTTTCGCTTTTTAAGAAAGGCATGCCCAAAATCGCCCAGAAAGTAGGAGAGGAGGCCGTGGAAACGGTTATTGATGCCGTGGGCGGAAACCGCGCCAGCTTGCCTGGCGAAGTTGCTGACCTGCTCTACCACTTGTTGGTTTTGCTCGTAGCTGCTGGCGTGCCGCTACAGGAAGTAATAGCGGTGCTGCAAGAGCGTCACCGACTGCCCAACACCCGGCATTTAACCGAAGGCTAAAATCAGTGGTAGTTGAACAAAGCAAAGGCCCTTCTATATAGGTTAGAAGGGCCTTTGCTTTGTTACGCAATTAAAGTCAAAGAGAATTCAACTGGCGTTTAATCTTTTGTAGAAGAGCTATTGCAATTGCAATGTCGTCTTCGTCAGTAATCGAAAGTAGTGTGTTAACCCCGGGGCCGCTCACCTGGATTTGGTATGTCGTGGTGGATGTTTGGGGTACATCTATGTTCGGTGCCTGCACGGGCTGATGGGCACTAGGGCCAGATGCATGGAGGTTTGGCGTGTGGGGCATACTGGGCGCTTCGTATTCTTCTTCCCGGGGTATTTGAGCCGAGGTTCTTTCATCACTATCCGGGCGTAGCAGTCCAAATAAGCTTGCTATTGCATCTGGGCGGAACTGGTCATGAGATGTCTGCTTGGTAGTGGTTCTACCCGCTGCATAAGTCTCAGGGGCTGGGGATGTACTGGACTCAATTGATGCAAAAGAATCCTCGTGTTGGTTGCTGGACACCAGGCGCTGTTCCGGTTGGTCAGAAGCAGTTTCAGGGGCTGGTCGAAAGGAATTGGTGCTCGGTGGCGGGCTTGCCAGTTCGCGGCGCGGACCAGGCCGGTTAGCTTGTGCGTCGATGTCGGCAACGATGTTGTGTTCGTCCAGTAGGCCCACCATTCGGCAGCCCTCCACAAACGCCTTGGCCACCCCTTGGGCGTTAATTTCCTCTACTGCGAATTCCCGAATCAGCATGACGTCCAGCATTTGAACGGGCAGTTCGCGACCGCGAAACTTACGGCAAAGTTGGGTGAAAAGGGGAGGTGTGAGAAACGCTTCTCTATGAAACAGCAGTTCCTCTTGTTTATCATAAGCGTGTTTGATTCGCTTAAAGAGGGTGGTTGTTGTGAGAAGGTCCCGTTTGCTGGTCAACAGCCCAAACTTAACTGCTGAGCCAATTATAGCTTTAAAAGACCCACTGACCTTGCGATTCAATTTGCGGGCGGCAGTTTCAATCGCACACTTCCCTCCGGTATCGTCTGTTATTTCGGCTAGTTCCCAAGCTCCCGCATAGGTAGTTCTCGGGTAGTCTATCAATTTAGGCATGTTACTCAAAGGTATAGTTACAAGGGGTTTAAACGGAGTAAAAACAAGGAAGTTATAAAGTATAAAAAAGTATAACTTTAAATAAGATTTTATACTATCTTATACTTTATTACAACTGCACTTGTGAGTAAGTAAGCTTAGCCAGCAGCAAATCTTTAAAGAAATAAGGCAATAGGAGAGTGCTTATGAAATGCTTTTGCTACTACTTAGGGGGGTATAAAAAAAATGCCTATTACAAACTGCATACTATGCTTATGAAAAACTTTTAAGCTATAGCTTCATTTGAAACTAAAGTATCTGAGCAATGGTGCAACCTAAAGATTAGAGGTTATAGACTTTAATCTTTAGTTGTCAGTATAATAAAGCACAAAAACTAGTTACGATTTGATTACTTTTTTGTGCTATTTAATTTGATAATTTGTTTTACCTTCTATTAAATAGCAGAATCCTAACCATTGATTACACACAACTAACCTAAAGCCTAAAGCAAACACCACATAGGAGCGAACATAACCTAAAGGCTTTGTGAATTTGCACAACAACACTTGCTAGGTGTAGGCAAGCGAGAAGCCATAGAATGTGGGTCGAATCAACCCGTATAAACTTTAACTACAACCTTATTACAAGGTCAATTAAAGCGTAAAAGAAGCCAGGCAATAAGACCCGTTGCGAAAGAATTCATATCCGTTTGCTGAAGCATATCTACCACAGGAGTAAACTTGCACAAAAAAGCAATCGAGATGCTATAGCTACGCTCAGCATAACGTTCTCAAATCATCATACTTGCTGCACGCGTGTAGTCTAGCATATACAGCTACTATTTATATTAATGAGCACAAATCGGGTCAGGGCTAAAAACTTACAACAAATACGGTCTGTCTTATAATTTATATTATGTTAAGTAGCAGCTGATTTAAGTGTCACTTACCCACGAAAAAGCCCACCCAAATAATTGGGTGGGCTTTTTAACACTCAATATTTAACCTCTACTTCCCTGCTTTAAGTTTAGCATTCAAACGGTCAGAATCAGCGTTGCGTCCCAAACGGAAATATACTTTCTGCAACGAGGTCATTGTATTACGGTCGTCTGGCTGCAACTCGAGCGCCTTTTCGAAGTATGGAACCGACGCTTCGAAAAATTTCTTGCCTTCCGTCTCAAACTTCTTACCTGACACCCGGTAGGTCTTCAAATCCATTTTGCTGGCTTTGGTGTAGGCGTCAGCAGCACGGTTGTAGTTATACACACCCAGGTTAAATTGAGCGTCAAAGTTGTTCGCATCCAACTCAATGGCTTTGCGGTAATCAGCCACCGCCAACTCGGTTTTCTTTTGCTGGTCGTAGAGCGAACCACGAACCGCATAAAGGTTAGAGTTTGAAGGGTCGGCTGCAATTGACTTATTAATCTTACCAAGCGCGTCCTCACCTTTCCCGCTTGCCAGAGAAACGTTCAAGTCTTCCAGCATGAATGACTTGTTATTTGGATAAGCGGCAAGTGCTTGCTGCAGTATTTTGGCAGCGGCAGCATTGTCGTTCTCCTGCTTTGCCATTTGGAGCAAGCGCGAATACAGGACTACGGACTTGTAGTTCATGCCAAGCAGCTGATTATAGCTAGCCCGAGCTCCGGCAAAATCCTGTTTAGCCTCCGAAGCGTAGGCTGAATACAACACGGCAGTTGTATCCTGCGGCTTCATCTGCGACGCCATTTTATAGCTGGCAATGGCTTTATCGTATTCCTTGGCGTTGTAGCTGTTCACGGCATCATTAAATGCCTGGCCGTAAAGGCTCTCCACTTTGGCTACCGCTTGCTTGCCAAATTCGCCGGTTTTAGAATCGAGCTCAATGGTTTTATTGTATGACTCGTAAGCCTTCTGCAGGCCTTCGCCACCCTGGAGCTGCTTGCCGTAAATGGGGCTTTCCAACATGCCCTGATAAATCTCGCCGCGCGTGTACCACGTTTTGGCTTTGCCACTGGTTTTCTCGTTCACAATGGCCTTGTCTATTTCAACGCGGGCTTTGTCGAGCAAACCCGAACGCTGGTTAAGGATGGCATTAGTGACTGCTGAATTTTGAGCCGACACCACTGCTGGCAAACCAGCGACCAAAAAGGTGGCTGCTGCAAACGTCAAAAAAGTCTTCTTCATATGATTCGAAATATGCTCCGCTCCTCTCCGTTGTGCTTAATAATCAACAGAAAAAGCCAAAGCTGAATGAATGGGTGGAAAAGAAAGTGTGCTAAACTACGGTGCCCGAGCGCTTCTATATACTCGATGCCCCCCCCAAAAGTAAACGGGGCGGCCCACATGGACCGCCCCGCTCCTATTCAGTAATTATGCCAAGTCTTCAGCCTCGGACTCGTTGCCTTCGTCAAGCGCCTCGGTGGGCTGGTCCATAGCCGCCGTGGCAGTGCTGCCAATAGCACCCTCTGCCAACTCGGCCGAACCGCCCTCGAGAACCAAGGCTGCGTCCGCTTCGGTTTCGTCTTTGTCCTCGGCTGCAACTTTTGCTACCGAAGAAATTTCGTCATTACCCCCGATTTTAATCAACCGCACACCTTGCGTAGCACGGCCAATGGTGCGCAAGTCACTCATACGCAAACGAATGGTGATGCCGGACTTGTTGATAATCATCAAATCATCGGTATCATTCACGTCCTTAATGGCAACCAGGTTACCGGTCTTGTCGGTGATTTTCATGGCGCGCACGCCCTTACCACCACGGTTTGTGACGCGGTACTCGTCGAGCGAGCTGCGCTTGCCGTAGCCATTTTCCGTCACCACCAACAATTCCTGCGAGGGGTCAGACAGGCACACCATGCCCACTACCCGGTCGCCGGGCGTGTCAGACAGGCTAATGCCGCGCACACCGGCCGCGGCCCGGCCCATAGAGCGCACCTTGGATTCATTGAAGCGAACGGCGCGGCCGGAGCGCAGCGCCAGCACCACTTCAGAATTCGGAGCCAGCAGTTGCACGTCCAGAATCCGGTCGCCCTCGTTGATGGTAATGGCGTTGATACCTGCCGTGCGGGGGCGCGAATACGCTTCCAGCGGAGTTTTCTTCACCGTGCCCTGCTCGGTGCAGAACATGAGGAAGGTGTTCTCCAGGTAGTCCGGGTCTTTGAGGCCACGCACGTTGAGCACCGACCGCACCTTGTCTTCCCGTGGGATTTCGATGAGGTTCTGAATGGGCAGGCCTTTGGTAGCCTTCCCTCCTTCCGGCACTTCGTACACTTTGAGCCAGAACACGCGACCCAACTCCGTAAAGAACAGCAGGTACTCGTGCGTAGTGGCCACAAACAAGTGCTCAGTGAAGTCATCCTTCTTGGAGATGGCACCCCGCGAGCCGGCGCCACCGCGCCCTTGGGCACGGTACTCGTCCAGGTTGGTGCGCTTGATGTACCCTTCGCGGCTGATGGTAATAACCATGGCCTCGTCGGCAATCATGTCCTCGGTAGAGAAATCACCGCCCACGTAATTTATTTCGGTGCGGCGGCCATCGCCATACCGCTCGCGGATGTCCTCCAGTTCGGTTTTGATGATGCCGCGCTGCAACACTTCCGAACCCAGTATGGCGTTCAGGTGGTCGATGAGGCGCATGAGCTCCTCGTATTCGGCCACAATCTTGTCGCGCTCCAGGCCGGTGAGGCGCTGCAGGCGCATGTCCAGAATGGCACGGGCCTGCACTTCGCTCAGGGCAAAACGCGAAATGAGCTGACCGCGGGCCACCTCGGGGTCGCGGGAGCCGCGAATCAGGGCAATTACTTCATCAAGGTGGTCGAGCGCAATGAGCAAGCCCTCCAAGATGTGGGCCCGCTTGCGGGCCTCGGCCAGCTCGTAGTTGGTCCGGCGGATGATAACCTCGGCGCGGTGCTCCACGAAGTAGTGAATCAGCTGCTGCAGGTTCAGCGTCATGGGCCGGCCCTTAACCAGGCACACATTGTTGACGCCGAAGGAGCTTTGCAGCTGGGTGTACTTGTAGAGGTTGTTGAGCACCACGCTGGGCATGGCGTCGCGCTTGAGGTCGTACACGATGCGCATGCCGTCGCGGTCCGACTCGTCGCGCATGTCCGAAATGCCCTCAATCTTCTTGTCGTTGATGAGCGCGGCGGTCTTTTCAATCATCGACGCCTTGTTCACCATATAGGGAATTTCGGTTACGACGATTTGCTCCTTGCCCGTTTTGCTGGTTTCAAACGTGGCCTTCGCCCGCATCACCACCCGGCCGCGGCCGGTGTGGAAGGCCTGCTTCACGCCCTCGTACCCGTAGATGATGCCACCCGTAGGGAAGTCAGGAGCGGTCACGTACTGCATCAACTCGTCAATCGTGATATCAGGATTGTCGAGGTAGGCAATGATACCGTTTACCACCTCGGTGAGGTTGTGCGGGGCCATGTTGGTGGCCATGCCCACGGCTATACCCGACGTGCCGTTTACCAGCAGGTTCGGGAATTTGGCAGGCATCACGCTGGGCTCTTCCAGCGAGTCGTCGAAGTTGGCCTGGAAGTCCACCGTGTCCTTGTCCAGGTCATTAAGCATTTCGTCGGCAATGCGCTTGAGGCGGGCCTCGGTGTAACGCATAGCAGCCGGCGAATCGCCGTCGACGGAGCCAAAGTTGCCCTGGCCGTCCACCAAGGGGTAGCGCAGACTCCAGTCCTGGGCCATGCGCACCATGGTGTCGTACACGGACGTGTCGCCGTGCGGGTGGTACTTACCCAATACCTCGCCCACAATACGGGCCGACTTCTTGTATGATTTGTTGTAGCCCACGCCCAGCTCGCTCATGCCGTAGAGCACGCGCCGGTGCACGGGCTTCAAGCCATCGCGCACATCGGGCAGGGCCCGGGAGATGATAACCGACATCGAATAGTCGATGTAGGCGCCCCGCATCTCGTCTTCGATGTTAATCGGAATGATTTTTTCGCCTTCCGCCATTTGGGGGTTTATAGGCGGCTTCAGAAAACCCCTTAAAACAGGTCTTTTAAGCCGCAGGTGAGTGGTTCTTTATATGCGTGCGAAGTTACAACAAAAAGGCCGTAACGGCAAGCGCTACGGCCTTTTTAAGGCATCATCTTAACTCGCTGGTAACGGCTGGAACTTCAGTTTTAAACCGTGGTCCCAACGGCCGCCCACTTCAGCTCATTCTTATTTCAGGGTTTTGCTCTTATCGTTAGAATGAGTACCCGACTTGGGGTTATAAGTTTTGATTTTCTCGCCAATAGCGGGGTTTTGCTTTTTAAATATGGGCTGGCCCCGGTACTTGTTGCCGCTGTGCATATGCACCTTGCGGACATGGCAGGTTTCAATGGGACAAGTTCGGCAGCTGCTGACGGCTAATAGCAGCACACACGGCACCAGGCGGAGGAAAAGCTTCATGCTGCAAAGGTAATGGTTGGCAGCAGCCCCTCGCCTATCCGGACAGCTTACCGCGAGCCGCTAGTCCTGCCCGTCCCATTCGGCCAGGAACCGGGCCACGTAGGCTTCCATGAACTCGTGGCGCTGGGCCGCTATCTGCCGGGCTCCATCGGTGTGCAGCCGGTCTTTGAGGTGGAGCAGCTTTTCGTAGAAGTGGTTCAGCGTGGGAGCCGCGTTCTTTTGGTAGCTGGCAAAGCTGTCGTGGGCCACCGGCGCAATGCCCGGGTCGTGCAGGGGGCGCCCCTTGTGTCCGCCGTAAGCAAAAGCCCTCGCGATGCCGATGGCCCCGATGGCATCGAGCCGGTCGGCGTCCTGCACCAAAGCCGACTCGATGGACGATACCGGCGTTTCTACGCCCAGCCCTTTGAAGGACACTTCCCGAATAACCGTTTGCACCTGTGCAATCACCGCCTCGGATACTTGCTGGCTGACCAGCCACTCCCGAGCTGCCCGGGGGCCGGCTTCGTAGTCGCCGCCGTGAAACTTCCAGTCGGCAATGTCGTGCAGTAGCGCAGCCAGCTCGGTCACTTCCAGGTTGGCAGTAGGCTCGGCCTGGGCCAGGCGTTTGGCCAGTAGCCACACCCTGCGAATGTGGGCCCAATCGTGCCCACTGCCCTCATCGGCAAATTTCTGTTCAATAAACTGGGCGGTAGCAGTGATGGTATCCAAGGGAATAATTTAAGGGTACAATGAAGAAAAAAGGGTGGTTGGAAGCTTGAAGTTAGCCTGTGCATCGGGCAAGATTCCAGTAATATTCAACCAGTACCATGCTAAAAAACAAGTTACCCACGGTGTGTGGAGTGTATCACTGCTCCTTACACTTCAATAAGTGGCGGGCGCTTGGGGGCTGTGACGGTAGCTCCAATACTGGCCACCATTACCAGCACAACCGATAGCCACTCCACCCAGCCCAGGTGCTCGCCCAGAAACAACAACCCGCACAGGGCCGCCACCGCCGGCTCCAGGCTCATGAGCACACTGAAAGTACGGGCTGAAAGCCGGCCAAGCGCATTCATCTCCAGGGTGAAGGGCAATGCGCTGGATAACACCGCCAAGGCCAGCCCCCCGAAAAACAAGGGTACGGTAAGGTGATGCAGTCCGCCGCTTGCCATCGTGAATGGCAGCACCGTGAGCGAGGCGAAAACCATTCCAATGGCTACCGCCCCGCTGCCCGGTAGCACAGTTGCCACGCGCCCACCCAATACGATATAAGCCGCCCAACTGGCCCCGGCTAAAAGCGCATAAACCGCCCCAAGTAAATCGACGCCCTGGGGCGTCCAGGGGGCAATCAGGATGATGCCGGAGGCCGCCAGCAGCACCCACACAAAATCCAGCACCCGGCGCGACCCGGCCACTGCCAAAACCAGCGGACCAATAAACTCCAGCGTTACGGCTAACCCGAGCGGAATGCGCGCCAATGCGAGGTAGAATAGCAAATTCATGGCACCCAGCGCCACGCCATAAGGAACCACAGCTTGCCACTGCCGGCGGGTGAGCGTGCCAACCGGTGGCCGGAACACGACCATAAGCATAAGAGCCGACAGGCCAATGCGCAAACCTGCCGCCCCCGCCGGGCCCACGGCCGGAAACAACCCCTTGGCAATAGCCGCGCCGGCCTGCACGCTAAGCACCGCCAATACCACCGACCATACCGGCGGAATTGCCGTCAAGCTAATTCTTTTCATCAATGGTCAAAATATCAGCCCTACAAGATATGAGGGTATTGGGACGAAGTTGCGTGGCATCGCAAATTTCCGCACGCACGTCGATTGGCGATGCTAAAGGGCTGTTGTCATCAGCATGCAAATGCGCTAATAGTGGAAGGCGGCGAAGTATCCCGTCAAGATAGCACCAGTCGTTCTGTGGAAATAGGGTGCTTCGCTGCCTTCACCATGACAACCCAATCTGGAATTTCAGCCATGAAAAAAGCCTTGCAAATCCTAAGACTTACAAGGCTTTTACAACATCATGAGCCTCCTGCCGGGATCGAACCAGCGACCTACTGATTACAAGTCAGTTGCTCTACCAGCTGAGCTAAGGAGGCGTTGAGGTGCCACAAAAGTAAGCAACGGAAGGGGTTTTGCCAGCTTATTTGCGGCACAACTGAAAAAAGAAGCCCGCCACATCCAGTGGTGGGCTTCTTTCGAATTGACTTACAGCAATTTTGGCGCAGGGCTAGCTGCGAATAATTTTCAATTGCTTCTTAAGGGTTTCGATGCGCTTCTGACCTTCGGCGATGCGGCCCTGGTATTCTTCGCGCAACTGATTGGCGTTCTTAGAGCGGGCGAAGAAAGCCAGGTTGGTTTGCAGCGTAGCGTGGTCGTTTTCCAACTCGTTGATTTCCTTGCGCAGGGCCATCTCCTTGCGCGTGAGCTGCTGCTGGGCCTGCGGACGAGCCTTAAGACGGCCTACCTCCACCTGGAAAAGCAGGTCGGTGCGGTCGGCATAACTCAGGCCGGGCACGTGGTCCAGGTATTTGCCCAGGAAGGACACAAGCTGCTCCTCGCTGCGGTCGGAAGTGCTGCCACCGGGTTGGTCGTCGGTGGGGTCGAACTCGGCCGACCACCCCGCAACAATCTCGCGGTAGCCTTCCAGCGAACCGGGGTTCTCGGCGGTCAGGGCATTAACCTGTTCACCGATTTTGTCAAGGTGCGCGGTTTGCTCCACCGAAGACTGCTGCACTTTTTCGTCGCGCTGGCGGGCCTCGTGGCGGGGGCGGTCAAATACGGTATCGCAGGCGCCGCGGAAACGGTGCCACAGCTTATCGGCCAGCTTATCGGGCACGCGGCCCACGTCTTTCCATTCCTTTTGCACCCGGATGATGACCTGACGGGCCGCGTCGGCATCGGGGTTGTTGGCAGCTTCTTCAGCTTGCTCAATGAGCGCCACTTTGGCTTTCACGTTGGCCGATTTCTCGTTGTCCAGGGACTTGAAAAACTCGTTCTTACGGTTAAAAAAAGCTTTGTAAGCGGCCCAATACTGTTTGTTGAGCGCATCAGCCTGGGCCCGGGGCACCAAACCAGCAGCTTCCCACTCAGCCTTAATTTCCTGTAGCTCGTCGGTTTTGGAGCGCCACAGGTTCACGCGGTCCGTTTCGAAGGCCGCGAAGGGCAACACCCGCTCCAGCAAGGCCTGCTTTACCAGCAGGTTGGCCTTTTCCTGGGTCGAACGCTGGTCTACGAACTCCTTGCGGCGCTGGTGCAACACGTCGGATGCGGCAATGAAGCGCTGCCAGAGCGGCTCGCGCTGGTCGTTGGGCACGGGTCCAATGTGCTTCCACTCCTCGTGCAGCTTGGTGAGCTCATCTAGGGCTTTGTTGATGCCCGGCACCTGGGCCAGGGCGTCGGCCCGCTTGATGAGAATTTCTTTGGCTTCCAGATTGCGGCGGCGGTCCAGGTCCTTCATCTCCAGGAAACGGCCCTGCTTGCTGTAATAAATATCGAGCAAGCCGTGGTAGGTATCCCAGATGGCCTGGCTGTCGGACTGCGGTACGGCCCCGGTAGCTTTCCATTCGGCCTGCAATGCCTTTAGTTTTGCGGAGCTGTCCTTGGTTTCGGCCCCTTCTACTAACAGACGCAGCTGGTCGAGTAGCTCCTTCTTTTTGCTGAGGTTATCGCCGCGGCTGGCGTCTTCGGCTTTGGCATCCTTCGCGCGGTTTTCGCGGAATTCCTGCAGGGCCTTGTTGAGCTCCTGCTGGCCTTCGGGCTGCTGAAAAGCAAAGGCTTCAGCACCTTCGCCGCCTTCGGCAAATTTCTGGCGGGCGGCGCTGCGGGCCAGGCCCACGTTGGCCTCGTACTGGCGCGTAAGGTCCTGAATCTGCTTGCGGTTCTGGCGAGCCGTGGGGCGGCGAATCAATTCCACCAGGTAAGCAGCCTGAGCGGGCAAATCCAGGGCGGTGAAATCGGGGGCAACGGACTCGGTAGCTTCTCCAGCATCCGGCTCGGCATCGGCGGTTTCATCGGCGCCGGTGGCGGGCAGGGCATTGAGTGGCGTTTCTTCTGAAGTGGTCAGGATGGCCAGTGCTTCCGGGGCATCATCCAGGTCCTGCGCATCGTGCAGGCTCACAGTGGGCAGCTCCGGGGCCTGCTCCTCCACGGTGGCATTATGCGGGGTGCTCAAGGACTCCGGGTCAGGCACCGGGGCCGGGTCAGCGGGAGTGCTGTGCTCGTTGGCAGGCAACGCTTCGGGGTTGGGCGTCACTGGCTCCTGCTCGGTAGCCGTACTGGAGTCGTCGCCGTAATGGGCCAGGGCGCGGGCCTGCGGAGCGGACACCGGATGAGCCTCGTCGGACACGGAGTGAGGAACATGCAGGGCCGTTTCAGCGGCAGCAGCAGCTTCGGGAGTGCCCGCGTCTGGCGTTGAAAGGGCGTCAGAAGCCAGGGGCTCGGCAGTGCCAGCACCGGTGGGCTGGTGGGCGGGCAGTGGGGGCGTGCCCTGGGCTGGCAGCTCAACTTGGCCTTCGGGTGTGGCTTCACTGCCCGCATCCGGCGCAGCAGCTCCCTCAATCTCGGCGAGCCGACGTTGCAAAATGGTCATCCGGTCTTCGCCGGAGGGGTCGGTACCGCCAGCAAGCGGAGCGGTGGGGTTTTCTTCAGCAGCCATAAAAATTCGTAAAAGCCGGCCTCGAATTGGAGGCCAGAGAAGAGAGCAAAAAAAGAATGGAATATAACAAACAAAAATAGCAGCACCTGTGCCGATGGGGCTAATTGAGGCGGGGGTCGATGGGGTAGTTGGCCAGAACTTTATACCGGCCGCCTTTCTCGCGTAAGATGTCCCGCCAAAAGGCATCAGATGCCAAAGTAAACACTTTCCCAGCGCTTGCGGGGTGACGTATCCAACTCTGACCTTCCATTTCGCCCGCCAATTGCCCTACGCCCCAGCCCGAATAGCCCGCAAATAGCCTCACTTCATCGGCCGCCACATCGCCGGTGCCGATGAGACCGAGCAGTAGGATAAAGTCACCGCCCCAGTATACATCCTGGCCCAGGTGGGCAGCACCGGGGAGGTCGGCGCGGCGGTGCAGGTAATGCAGGGTATCGGGCTCCACGGGGCCTCCCACGTAAAGGGGCAGGCTGGTAACTGTGGTGCCGGTTTCGGGCGGCAGTTCCAGAACATCGCCCAGCGTGAGCGAGGTCAGCCGGTTCAGAACTAATCCAAAGGTGCCGTCTTCGGGCTCGTCGCGGCACAGCAGCACCACGCTACGCTCGAAATTGGGGTCGCCCAGAAAGGGCCGCGAGATAAGCAGGGTACCTGGCCGCATAAGAGTGAACCGAATAAATATGAAGTCAATTGTTGCTGGTTGTCAGTCAATGGCACATTGGTGGGTAGGTAGCATAGCAAAATTGACAGCTCCTCAACCTTTGTACGGCTACTGGTATACGAATTGTGCGCCTATAAGCCGAAAACGGCCCCTCACATTAGCCCTGACATAAGGTAGTAACTTGCGGCCGAAAACCAGCAATTTCACCATTTCAAGGGTTGAAATTGCCTTGGTTGGATTAGAATAATGGACTTTCAAAAAGATTCTACTCAGTGACGGCTACTGCCGCTATGTACCGTTTCCTGAATATCGATTAACGGCCTGCTTGGCACACGTTGTTGCACTGCCTGACCTCCCCATAATGACCGACCCGCACCTAGCCGACCTGCGCAAAACCTACGCGCAGCGCACCCTATCCGAAGCCGATGTGCTGCCTGACGCCGTGCAGCAGTTCCGCGTGTGGATGGATGAAGCCATTGCCGCTCAACTCGATGAGCCCACGGCGCTCACCCTAAGCACGGTATCAGCCACCGGCCAGCCTTCGTCGCGAGTGGTGCTGCTGAAGGGGTTGCCTAATGAAGCTGCTTTTCTGTTCTACACCAACTACGACTCGCGCAAAGGCCAGGAACTGGGCGCGCACCCACTGGCGGCAATGAATTTCTTCTGGCCCGGACTGGAACGACAAGTGCGGATAGAAGGCCACGTAGAAAAGGCACCGGAGTCCCTATCGACCGAGTACTTCCAAAGCCGCCCCCGCAGCAGCCAGCTGGGCGCCTGGGCCTCCCCTCAAAGCCAGGTCATTGGCAGCCGGGAGGAACTGGAAGCCCGTGAAACGGCCATGGCCAGCGAATTTGGGGCGCAGGACCCGCTGCCCCGTCCCCCGCACTGGGGTGGGTACATATTGCGGCCCCACCGCCTGGAGTTCTGGCAGGGACGCCCCAGCCGCCTGCACGACCGGATAGCCTACGACCTGGACGGTACGGCGTGGCGCCGCACCCGGCTGGCTCCTTAGAGGCAGCGCGGAGGCTTCGCCCCTGCTCCTGCCGTGCTTTATTCCCGACATTACCCCTCCCACCCTGTGGCCGAAATTCAACCCCTGCGCGGCTGGCGCTACAACCCCACGCTCAGCGCCGATATTGACCAATACGTTTCACCGTTGTTCGACGTAGTATCGGCTAAGCAGCGCGAAGCTCTTTATCGCAACCCACTGAACTCCATTCACCTCTCGGTGCCGCAGGCCCAGGACCCGGCTGCGGCCGCTGTGACCCGGCTGCAGGAATGGCAAGCCACCGGCATACTGCGGCAAGACCAGCTGCCCGGCATCTATGCCTACTATCAGTACTTCCGGCTGCCCGGCAGCAGCCGCGAATATTGTCGCAAGGGGTTCATGTGCCACATCCGGGCCTACGACTGGGCCGAAGACGTGGTGCTCAGGCACGAAAACACCCTGCCGGCCTCGGTAAACGACCGGGCGGAGCTACTGGCCCGCACCCAACTGCAAACCAGTGCCACGCATGGGCTGTACCGCGACGAGGATTTTGAATTGGAAACCTACCTGGACGAGGCCATGCGTTCGCCGCTCTACGAGACCGAGGAGGACTACCAGGGCGCCCGCGACGTGTTGGCCGTTATTCAGGACGCGGCCGTTATCCGGCGGTTCCAGGAGGTTCTGGCAGCCCGGCAGGTTATTCTGGCCGATGGCCACCACCGCTACGAAGGCTCCCTGGCGTACCGGCATGCCCGCGCCGCAACCGGCAACACCACCGGCCACGAACCCTGGAACTACCACCTGATGTACCTGACCAATGCGGCGGCCGACGACCTGCGCATTCTGGCCACGCACCGCCTGCTGCTGGACATACCCGGCTTGACGGGTAAGGAAATGCTGGAGCGCCTCGAAGAATATTTCACCGTGTTGCCCAAAGAAAACGCCAACGACCTGCCTGAGATAATCGCAGGCAAGCGCTGGGCGTTAGGCCTCTACCTGGACGGACAGGCTTACAAGCTGCGTCTGAAGCCCGAGGCGCATGCGCTGCTTGACTGGGACACCACCGAGGAAGTGAAAAACCTGGATTTGACCGTGCTCCACTTCTTCATCATCGAGAAAGTGCTGGGGATTGTGGGCCCCGACAACCAGCGGACCTGGCCCGGCGTGGCTTACGTGCGCAACTTCACCGAATGCCTGCAGCGCGTGGACCGCGGCGAAGCCCGGGCTGCGCTCATCGTGAACGAGGTTACCATGGGCGAAGTAGAAGCCGTGTGTCATTCGGGCGCCGTAATGCCGCCTAAATCAACCTTCTTTTACCCCAAAACCATCGGCGGCTTTCTGTTCAGCAGCATTGCCGATGAGGAAACGGGCAACCTGTTTGCCAGGATATTTCAAGCCCCTACTGCGTGAAACTAGTACTTGCCTCCAACTCTCCTCGTCGGCGCCAGCTGCTCACCGACCTGGGCCTGACCTACGAAATCCGCCTGCTGGAGGTGGAAGAAGACTTTCCAGACCACCTGCGACGCGCTGAAGTTGCCGAATACCTGGCTGCTCACAAAGCCGCCGCCTACATTCCCGGCTTGGCCGCCGATGAAGTGGTGCTCACTGCCGATACCATTGTGTGCCTTGGCGACGACGTGCTGAACAAACCCGCCGACGTAGCCGAGGCCACCGCCATGCTGACGCGGCTACAGGGCCGGGCCCACGATGTGTTTACGGCCGTGTGCCTACGCTGCGGCGATGGACGCCAGGTGGTATTCTCCGACCAAACAACTGTTCATTTTCGCGCCCTTAGCCCGGACGAGATAAGTCATTACATTGCCACCGCCCGGCCCTACGACAAAGCCGGCGCATACGGCGCGCAGGACTGGCTGGGCATGGTGGGCATCAGCCGGCTCGAAGGGTCCTATTTTACGGTGATGGGCCTGCCCACGCACCGGGTGTGGGAGGAGTTGCAAAAGCTAGGCGCCTTGCCCACCCACAGCTAAATCAGTGCGCAGTGGCACAACATCAAAATTGATTCAGTGATAAGGTTTTTACTGGTTTTGGGGATTGGCTTGCTTGCACTGTGCACCGGCTACGCGGGCCTGGTGCTGGGCCGGGCCAGCTACGCCGAAGTGCAGGCGCTGGACCTAATCTTTCCTTTTTACAACGAAGCTATCAGGGAGTTTTCAGCGGCTGAATTCAGGCAGGTCCAACAGGTGCTGACCGGCGCGGGCTTGCTTTTCTCCCTGGTGTTCGGCCTAGCCATTGCGTCGAGCAGGAGCCGCCACGAATTCCGGTTGCTGGGGGCTGAAATCAAAACGCTCTGGCAACAGCTGACTGACAGCTTAATCAGCCTAACCCGAAGGCAACGCCTGTGGGCGGGACTGGTTTTGGGAGTGCTGACAATGGTGCGGGTGTTTTTCAGCTTCGATAATCCCGAATACGACGATGCCGTGTCGTACGAAGTGTTTGTGAGCAAGGGGCTACTGGCTACAGCGGCCTATTACCCAATTCCCAACAACCACGTCCTGTCAAATGCCATCAGCGTGTTGTTTTACCAGCTCAGCCCGCAGTTTTGGTGGACCATGCGGGTGCCGGTGCTGCTTACCTGCACGGGCGTTACGGTGTTTCTATTTGCCGGGCTGGTTCGGTTGGCGGGCTTCCGGGCAGCTTTGGCGGCCACGGCATTGTTTAGCTGCCTGCAGCTCAGCCTCTACCATGCAGGCGTGGGACGGGGCTATTGGTTGATGATTGGCTTTGCGGGGATGGTGTTTTTTAGCACGCTTGCGCTGGCCGCGAAGACGGGAAGCCACCGGGCGGCCTGGGCGGCGCTGGCCGTCGCCGGTGTTCTGGGTTGCTATACAGTTCCGCCATTTGTGTACGTGTTGGCAACGGCGTTTTCATGGTTGGGCATACTCATTATTCGTCGCCGGGACTGGCCAAAATTGGGTCTGGCGGTGCTGGTGGGGGTCGTTATTGGGGCCGGCACGGTGGCACTCTATGCACCGCTCCTGTTTGTATCCGGGCCCGGTCATTTGCTTGGCAATGGCTATGTGGCGTCCCTCACGCCAGCCAGGTTCTGGGCGGGCATCGCGGAATACATCTGGCACAACGAGGGCTTCCTGGCAGGCCAGCGCACGTTGGGGCCATTGTTAGTTACCATCCCGGTTTTGGCGCTGGTGGGTAGGCTTTGGTACCTGTCGGGTAAGCACCGGCTGCCCGTGGCGGTGGAACGTCGCCTGTGGCAGTTGGGCATGCCGGCGCTCTGGTTCATGGGCTTCCCTTACGCCCTCATTGTAGTGCAACGCGTTTTTCCGCCCGAGCGGGTGCTGCTCTACAAAGGGTTTTTCTTCTTTATCCTGGTGGGCCTGGTGCTGGACTGGCTGCTTACCCACAGTGCCGAGGCAACACGCCGACGGCTCCGGCCCCTTCTGGCCTTAGCCATCACCGTATTTGTGGCCTACGAAACGTATTCGGTAGTGCGCGTAAATCCCGTAGCACGCGCCAGCAATGGTGCCTACCACGCTGGCCTGCAGTGGCTGGCTGGCCAGCCCTCGGGCCCGGTCTTAATTCCGGAACCTACTCACAACCTGTTTTTTCGGTTTTATGCCCACTCGGAAATGCCCGAACGCCAGTGGCAAATCGACAGCAAACAGCGCGGCGCAACCCGCTACCGCTACGTAGTGGCATTTCCCAACAAGCGGGGTTACTTCCAGCCACTGTTTGGCTTTCCGCCTGCCTTCCAGAATCAAGAGGTGGAAATCTACCAGGTACCCCCAAACTTACCGCTCAACATCAAACCCTGGTTTCATTAAGAAGCTGTAATGCTTCGCGGCCCTCGGCATGACAGGTTCTGTCTATTTAGTGCCCCCGCGCCAGCAAGGCGATACCAGCTACAATCAAAAGCAGGCCACCGGCCTGCGGTACCGTCAGGGCCTCGCGCAATACCACCAGCCCCAGCACGGCCGTCAGAAGCACCGATCCGCCCACAATAACCGGGGTACCCACGGAGGAATTTACGCCGCGCTGAAACACCACAAACGTGAGGATTTCGGCCAGCCCCACGCCCACACCGGCCAATGCGGCCAGGCCCACCCCCCTGGAAGTGATGCTAAGCGGCTGGCCTTGTAGCTTGAGGTACAGCAGCCACCCAGCCCCGAGGCCAGCCGCCACCAGCTGCAGTACCACCGCTCCCACCGCCGCCGGAATGTGGCCAGCTGCCAGCTTGATAAAGAAGTTGTAGAGTGCCAAGCACAGGGCCGTAAGTAAAGCAAGCGGGAGCCAGTTCATTGAGGAGTATTGCTTGAGGTTGCGGCCAGACCTGCTTTTTTAGCGCAGCTTTTCTTTCAGTAGCTCCATCTCCACGGCCGGCGAAATCCGCTCGTAAAGGATGTTGTAGGCTGCTTCGGTTATAGGCATATTCACCTTCATCTTTTTGTTGAGCTCGTGAATGGACTTGACCGCGTAGTAGCCCTCGGCCACCATGTTCATTTCCAGCTGGGCGGATTTCACGGTGTAGCCCCGGCCCACCATGCCCCCGAAGGTGCGGTTGCGGGAGAACTGCGAGTACGCTGTAACCAGCAAATCGCCGAGGTAAGCAGAGGCCGACAAGTCGCGCGGCTGTGGGCTGATGACCTGCAGAAAGCGTCGGATTTCCTGCACCGCATTGCTCACCAGCACGGCCAGGAAATTGTCGCCGTAGCCCACGCCGTGCGCAATGCCGCCGGTCAGGGCAATGATGTTTTTCATCACCGCGCAGTACTCAATGCCATCTAAGTCGGTGGCAGGATGGGCCCGCACGTAGCGGTTGCGCATCAGCTCGCAAAACTCCTCCGCCAGCTCGGCATCGGGCGAGCCGATGGTGAGGTAGCTCTGTTTTTCGAGGGCCACTTCCTCGGCGTGGCACGGCCCGGCAATGACGCCCAACTGGTGCCGACTCAGCTTAAACCGCTCGGCCACGTAATCCGTAACCAGCTGGTTTTTGCCCGGAATCATGCCCTTAATGGCCGATACCACCCGCTTGTGCTTGAGAGCGTCGCGCCCCAGCTTGTCGAGCACCGGCTGCACGAAAGCGGCGGGCACGGCCAGCACCAGCCAGTCGGCGTCCTCAATGGCATCTTCCAGGTCGGTGCTGGGGTACACGCGGTTCAGGTCGAACTGCACGGCCGGGAGGTAGCGGCGGTTGTGGCGGGTGCGCAGCAGGTGCTGCACGTCGTCTTTCGAGCGCAGCCACCAGTCCACGCGGGAACCGTTTTCGCTGAGAATTTTGGTGAGAGCGGTGGCCCAGGAGCCTCCGCCGAGCATGGCTATTTTTTCCAAGAGTACAGAGCTGGTGAGTAAAGAGCCGCAAGAACGTAAAATCCCTCTCCTTTTCTAAGGAGAGGGATTTTGGCACGGCCTGAAATTGTGATTATCGGTACAGGTGGCGGTTTACTTGTCTTCGCCGCCCTCTTCTTTAAGGGCCTCCTTGTTGAGGGTTTTCTCGTCCTTGATGTCTACCAGAGACCCGTCTTTCAGGGTTTTGGCCACCGCCCGGAACGGTCCGCTCACCACTTGGGCACCGGCGGGCACGCCGCTCAGCACTTCAATATTCTGGAAGTCGCTGATGCCCGTTTTCACCGGCGTCATGACCGCTTTGCCGTCTTTTATGATGAACACCACCTCCTGAATCTCGGGCTTGGGGCCGGCTGAAGCGTTGGCACTAACAGCGCCCCCCTTGGCATTGTCCCGGTCTTTGCGGTCCTTGATGCTGGCCGAGTCCGAGCGGGTGGTGACGGCTGCCAGGGGCACGCTCAGGGCACCGGACTTGCGGTCGGTAATGATGTCAACCGAAGCCGTCATGCCTGGCCGAAACGGCATAATGGTCTTGCCGGCCACGGTGCGCTGCAGGTGGCGGTAGCTTTCGGGCAGCAGGTGAATGCGCACCTCAAACTCGGTTACGGCTTCGGCCGTCAGCGCGTCTTTGGCCGTGTTGGCGATGTTGGTTACCAGGCCGCGGAATTTTTGGTCCTTGCTGGCGTAGGCATCTACCTCCACCATCACCGAATCGCCGATGTTCACGTTGTTCACGTCGTTCTCGTTCACGTTTACGCGCACCTCCATGTTGTTGAGGTTGGCAATGCGCATGATTTCGGTGCCGGCCATTTGGGTGGTCCCCACTACCCGCTCGCCTTTTTTCACGTTGAGCTTGCTCACAGTACCGCTCACGGGGGAGTAAATAGTCGTTTTATTAAGGTTTTTACGGGCTTCTTCCAGCGAGGCCGAGGCGGCATTCACGGTACTCTGCGAAGCCCGAATGGACTGCCGGGCGCTGTTTATTTCCTCCTGCGAGGCATTGTAGGCAGCCTGGCTGGCTTCGTAATCGGCCTGCGAAATCACCTTCTGCTTATAGAGGGAAGCATTGCGGCGGTAGGTAAGCTCGGTTTGCTTGGCGCTGGCCAGTAGCTGCTGCAGACGGGCCTGGGCCTGGCCCACGTTGGCGCGTTGGGTGCCCACCTGAGCACTTTGCACGGCCACCTGCGCCTGGTAGTTGTCGGGGCGAATGCGCAGCAACAGCTGCCCCTTGCGCACGGAGTCGCCCTCCTGTACATACAACTCAATGATTTCGCCCGAAACGTCGGGCGATATTTTCACTTCGTTCTCGGGCTGCACCTTGCCCGAGGCACTTACTTTCTCTACAATATTGGCAGGGCCGGCCTGGGCCACCAACACTTCCACGCCGGCGGGCTTGCCAATCCAACCCTGTTTTTTGGCCAGGATATAACCCACAACTGACACCAGCAGAATGCCCAGCAGAATAAAGAGTAAACGGTTGTTTTTCATATTAATGGTTCGGTTGTTTTAAGTCAGTTGTAGATGCGTTTTCGTTCCCGCTGCCAATGCCAGCCGCAGCCAGGACCCACTCCGGGCACACGAACAACTGTTACAGGGTCAGGGGCTTGCCCTCGTAGAACTCCAGCACCTTGCGGCGGAACACAAATTCAAACTTGGCCTGAATCATGTCCGATTCGGCTGCGGTAAGATTGTTGCGGGCTATGTTGAAGTCTGTGCCGTTTAACAGGCCGTTGTTGAAGCGGATTTCGGCGTTGCGGAACGCCAGCGTGAGGGCGTCCACCTGCCGGGAGCTGGCCTGGTAGCGGCGCTGAGCGGCCAGCGCATCGGCAAAGCTCTGCTGAATGGTTTGGCGCAGCTGCAGCGTCACTTGCTCGGCGCGCAGCTCGCTTTGCTGAACATTGATTTGGGCACGCTGCACCCCTACGCGGGTCTGCAGGCCGTTTAGAATGGGTATGTTGAGGTTGAACTGCACAAACTCGCCCTGGTTGTCGCCCAGCTGGTCGAAAAACTTATACGGCAGCGTCTGGAAGGTGGTCTGGGGGCTGAGCAGCACGAAGGGCGAGGACGAATAGCCGCCCGGCGCGGTGGGGTTGCGTTGCAACACCGGCACTTCAATAGGCTCTCCGTTCACACGCACCGTCTGGTTGCGCACCGACGAGAAGCCGGTTTGCACGCCTCCGGCCACGGTCAGGCGCGGGTAGTAGGCCCCCCGGGCAATATCGATGCCGCGCCGGGCGCTTTGCACGCGCAGGTCGGCCGCTTTTATTTCGGGCAGGCGCTGGCGGGCCAGCTCGAACGTGGCGTTGGGGTCGAGGGCGTTGGCCGTAGCGGCCCCGTACTGGGAGGGGTCGGGCAGGGCGGGCACCACCACCTCAAAGCTTCCGGCCGTGGCCGGGTCAAGGTTCAGGTTTTGCACCAGGGCAAGCTGGGCGAGGTCGCGCTGGTTTTGGGCCGTCACCAGGGTACGTTCCTCACTGGCAAGCTGGGCGCGGCTGTCGAGGAGGTTGCCCTCGGCCACGGCGCCGGCCTTTAGCAGCTTCTCGCTGCGTGTTACTTGTTCCTGCACCGAGCCCATGCGGGCTTCCGAGGCCCGAATCAGTTCCTGCGCCAGCAGCAGCTGCAAAAAAGAAGAAGCCACGTTCAGCGACAGGTCGTTGCGGGCTTTCTCAATGTCGATGCGGGCGGCCTGCGCGTCCAGCACGCCCTGCTTCACGGTATTGCGGAGCTGGAAACCGGCAAAAAGCGTGGCCTGCGCCGTGGCCGAGAAGTTGTTGGAGCGCACGTTCAGCTGCTGAAACTGGTTGGTGAACGGGTCCCGGTTGGTGCCGAAGTTGAAGCCCTGCGAGCCCGAGAGGCCCGCCGTGGGCAGTTGGGCGGCGCGGTTGAGGCGCTGCACCGCTTGCTGCTGTTGAGCAGTAAGCTCGCTCTGGCGTACGGTGAGGTTATTTTTCAACGCGTAGTCCACGGCGCTTTGCAGCGTCCAGGGGCCAGTGGGTGCGGCTACGCCGCTGCCCAGGACCGCAGCGGCCGGTGCCGGGGGTGTGGCGGGGGCCTGGGCCCGGGCGGCGGGCCCAGCGGCCAGCATGGCGCCCACTAGCACGGCCATCGCGCCGGGGGCATTCATGGTATTCCCTCGTTTCATCTTGCAGAGAAATGGTGCTTCTTGGGTATAGTAATCGGTGGAAGGCGCTAAGCATTACAGCGCCCGGGGGTCATTCCAAGGTGGGAATGTAGGTAATGCGCTGCACCCAGTTCAGCTGCCGCAAATACGACAGGGTTATTTCTTTGATGGGGCTGTCCATTTCAATAAATTGCCGGGCTGCGTCGTTGCGGCCCCTGCGGCTCACAAACATGGTGGCAATGTTGCACTCGTCGTGGGCAATAACCGAAGCGATGAAGGCGATGGAGCCCGGCACATCGCTCGCGTCGATGATGAGCGTGTGGAGCGAGCCGGAGAAATCGGACGGAAACCCGTCCACCTCCACTATCCGAATCACGCCGCCGCCCCGGCTCTGGCCCACTACCTCCACCCGGTGGCCGGTGTGGGCATCCAGTAGGTTGAGCTTAATGGTGTTGGGGTGCATGGTGGAAGCATTGCCCACGCTCTGAAACGTGAACTGCAGCCCGGCCTCCCGGGCGTGGTCGAACGCGGTGCGAATGCGGGTGTCGTCGGGCGCATAGCCCAGCAGGCCGGCCACAATGGCGCGGTCGGAGCCATGGCCTTCGTAGGTGCGAGCAAAGGAGTTGTAGAACGTGACGACGGCCTCGGTGGGCACGGCGCCCAGAATGCGGATGGCGGCACGCGCAATGCGCACCACGCCGGCGGTATGCGAGGAGCTGGGCCCAATCATCACGGGCCCAATCATATCGAAGATGCTGGATTTTTCGGCCATGGGCTTGCGCCAGAGGTTGAGGTTATGGGGCTAAAAATAGAGAACTTACCCCGACTGAGAGGCAAATACCAGGCAAACCTACCTGCTGCAAAGTGAAAGCCGCAGCCGCCCTGCCCGCGGGCACCACTCTTCAGCCGCAAAGATGCGCCACATCCAAGCAACTGCGGCGTAGGCCACCGGCGGCCGGGCGCGGGCCGGACTTGCATCGGGAATTTAACGATATTTGCCACGGGCCCACCCAGGCTTTTCCCACCCCTCTCACCCCCTATTACCTATGCCCAACCACCCCTCCCCGGACGAGTTTTCGCCGGCCGTACTGGCGCAATTGCGCCTGTTGCAAACCAGGTACGCGCCCGATGGCCAAGACCTGGCCGCCTACCTCGAAGGCTTGTACCACGCCAAATACGTAAACTACTGGGACTACATCGAGCTCGACACCCTGCTCTCGCTGCAGCGCCCGCTCACGAACATCCCCGACGAGCGAATTTTCATCATGTACCACCAGATTTCGGAGCTGTACTTCAAGCTTTGCCTCTGCGAATACGAACAGATAGGCAACCTCACCGAGCCCACCCTGGGCGAAGTGGTGCTGCGCCTGGGCCGCATTATCCGCTATTTCGACAACCTCATCGACTCGTTTGATGTGATGGTAGACGGCATGGACAAGCAGCAGTTCCTGGACTTCCGCATGGCCCTCATGCCAGCTTCGGGGTTTCAGTCGGTGCAGTACCGCATGATAGAAATTGCCAGCACCAGCCTCTCCAACCTCACCGACGAGGCCAAGCGCCAGGCCCTGGGCGAAGCCGCGGCCCACGACCACGACCAGATGCTGGGCTGCATCTACTGGAAAGCCGGCGCCACCATCGAGGAAAGCGGTGCCAAAGCCCTTACCCTGATAGAATTTGAGCGCAAGTACACGGCCGACCTCGTGCGGCACGCCGCGGCCTACCAGGAACGCAACGTGTGGGCCGTGGTGCAGCGCCTGCCCGCCGAAGACCAGCAGCACCCGCGCCTGCTGCGCGCCCTGCGCCAGCTCGACGTCAGCGTAAACGTGAACTGGCCCCTGATGCACTTCAAGTCGGCGGTGCGCTACCTGCAGAGCAACCCCACCGACGTACCGGCCACGGGCGGCACCAACTGGCGCAATTACCTGCCTCCCAAATTCCAGCGCCGCATTTTCTACCCGCAGCTGTGGAGCGCCCAGGAACTGGAAGACTGGGGCAAAGGCTGGGTGGAACAGGTGCTGGAGGAGATTCCGGGCAAAACCCCGGCGCGCAACGACCGCATGGACAAATAGTGAGCGGGCCACTCCCCCCCGCATATAGGCTCGTGCAGGGCAGGGCCGGCAGTGAGATATTTCGCATTTTGTAACACGAAAAGGGCAGGTTTCCGTACTGGAGAACCTGCCCTTTTCTTTTTAACCGCCGAACCCCATGTCCCAACCCGACAAAAAGAACATCGACTCCTCTCTGGCCCAGCTGCAAAGCCTTCACCAAAACATGAGCAGCATGTGGGACGGCGACGCCCTGGCGGCGTTTTATTACAACGTGCTGAGCGGAACGGTGGCCCGCCACACGCCGGAAGTAGCACAGGCCATCATGAGCATGGTAGCCGAAGTGTATGAAAACACGGCCCGCTCCCACACCAACCTGGGCAAGCTTACCCAAGGCTTTCCTTCTACTGAAATCACTCCAGCCAAGTAAGCCTGGCCGCAGCGCTGGTATTAGCTGGAAGCAAGGGCACCAGCCGTGGACTTTGGTTAACGATGGAATCCCAACCGTTGCGTCAGACTAGTTTTCTGGGATTAGTCATCCATGAGGCCTGAGGCACGGGGCTCGCCCATGCGCCAGTACACCAGCAGCGACAGGAAAGCACACGCCGTCACGTACCAGTAAAACCATTCCTCCACGCCCTGGTTTTTGGCGAAAAGGGCCACATATTCTGCCGTGCCGCCAAAAATGGCCACCGTAAGGGCAAACGGCAGCCCCACACCCAAAGCGCGAATGCTGGTGGGAAATAGCTCAGCTTTGACCACCGCACTAATTGAAGTGTACCCGCTGACCACAAACAGCGCGACCACCAGCAGGCCGGCGGCCAGCCCTGCATCGGTGGTAGAAGCCAGGAGCCGCAACACCGGCACCGTGCCCAGGGTAGCGCCAATGCCAAATAGCAGCAGTACCGGCCGCCGTCCCACCTTATCCGATATAGCGCCCATCAGGGGCTGAAACAGCAGCGCCACGGCCATTACCACAAAAGAGATGAGGGTGGCCTGCTCTTTGGAAAAACCAGAGGTGTTGACCAGGAATTTCTGGGCGTAGGTGGTGAAGGTGTAGAACGCCAGCGTCCCCCCCAGGGTGAGCCCCACCACCGTGAGCACCGCCCGCGGGTGCTGGAGCAGTTGGCGCATCTGGCCCTGCGAAGGAGCCGGCCCTTCACCCTCGGGGTCATCGGAAACGCGCACGCGTTGCTGCTCTTCAAAAGCGGCGGTTTCGCCCATGTGGGTGCGCAGGTACAAGGCCCCTATGGCAGCCACGGCCCCAATCACAAATGGAATGCGCCAGCCCCAGTCGCCCAGCTGGTCGGGGCTGAGGCTGCGCTGCAAGCCCAGCTGCACCGTAAGCGCTAGCAACTGGCCCCCCATGAGGGTGAGGTACTGGAAGCTGGACCAGAAGCCGCGGTGCCGGGCCCCTGCCATCTCGCTGAGGTAGGTGGCCGAGGTGCCGTATTCCCCCCCCACGCTGATACCCTGTATCAATCGGGCCAGCAGCAGCAGGGCCGGCGCCGCCACCCCAATGGTGGCGTAGCCCGGCGTAGCGGCTATCAGCAACGAGCCCCCCGCCATGAGCTGCACCGAAAGCAGCAGCGCGGCCCGCCGGCCATGCCGGTCGGCGTAGATGCCCAGCAGCCACGCCCCAAGCGGCCGCATCAGAAAGCCCACAGCAAAAATGGCCGCGGTGTTCAGCAGCTGAGCCGTGGAGCTGCCTTTGGGAAAGAAGACCGGGGCGAAGTACAAAGCAAAGGCCGAGTAGGCGTACCAGTCGTACCACTCCACCAGGTTGCCTATGGAGCCACTGACGATGGAGCGCAGGCGCGAAACAGTTTGGTGGGGAACGGGCGAGGACATCATGCAGCAAAGTAATACTTGGTTGGCCGGTATAAGTGCTCTTTTTCAGTTTGTCCAACGTTTCGCCGCCTACCTTCATCCACCGCTCCTAACTTTGTGCTGGTGGTGCCCAGTGCCATATATTAATATAAAGGATAACTACCTTTCATCTTACACATATGTTAAAACATGAAATTGAAGCGCTTCTGCTCCCTGAAGTAGCTTTTGATGAGTTTGCCCGGTACGAAGCCTTGCTAGAACACGCCGGGTATAAACCCGGAGAAGTCGATTTTATACACCTGCGCAAGCGTTCTATTGATGCCAGGGGCCGGCAAGCTGTTGTAAGACTGCGCGCTGATATTTACACATCTGGCACACCAAAAGATTTAGCGGGCCCTTGGTTTGTTTATCCAAATGTTAATATAACCAAGAGAGCCGTGCTCATTATTGGTGCCGGCCCAGCTGGCCTTTTTGCTGCGCTGCGCTGCATTGAGCTTGGGTTGAAACCCGTAGTGTTGGAACGCGGCCGTGACGTGCGGGCAAGGCGCCGCGACCTGGCCGCCATCAACAAAGAGCAATTGGTAAACCCCGATTCTAATTACTGTTTTGGCGAAGGCGGTGCCGGCACCTACTCCGACGGCAAGCTTTACACCCGCGCCACCAAGCGCGGCGATGTGGGCCGGGTGCTGCGGCGCTTTGTGCAGCACGGCGCCACTCCCGACATCCTGATAGATGCTCACCCCCACATCGGCACCAACAAGCTGCCGGCGGTGGTGCAGGCCTTGCGCGAGGCCATCATCGAAGCGGGCGGCGAAGTGCGTTTCGACACCCGCGTGACCGACCTGCTCCTGGACAACAACCGCCTGCGGGGCGTGGTGACGGCCAGCGGCGAAGTGCTGGAAGCCGAGGCCACCATTCTGGCCACCGGCCATTCGGCTCGCGACATTTACGAATTGCTCCACCGCCGCGGGGTGCTCATCGAAGCCAAGCCCTTTGCGCTGGGGGTGCGCGTAGAGCATCCGCAAGCGCTAATTGACCAGGCCCAGTACCGGCGACCCGAACGCGGCTTGCTTCCGGCAGCGTCCTACGCGCTGGTGCACCAAACCGAAGTGCAGGGTGAGCAGCGCGGGGTGTTTTCGTTTTGCATGTGCCCCGGCGGCTTTATTGTGCCGGCGGCTACGGCGCCGGGCGAAGTAGTGGTAAACGGCATGTCGCCGAGCCGCCGCGACTCCCGGTTTGCCAATTCGGGCATTGTGGCCGCCGTGGAGCTGTCTGACCTGGACGTGGAGCAGTACGGCCCCCTGGCCGGCCTGCGGTTTCAGCAAGCGGTGGAGCAGCGCGCCTGTCAGGCGGCGGGTGGCACCCAGCGCGCGCCGGCCCAATTGCTGGGGGACTTCCTCAACAATAAGCTTTCGGCCAACCTGCTGGAAACCTCCTACCAGCCGGGCCTGGTTTCGGTGCGCATGGACGAGGTGCTGGGTGCCGCCCTCGCCGAGCGGCTCCGCCAGGGCTTCCGCGACTTCGGCCGCAAAATACCGGGCTTTGCCACCAACGCCGCCCAGATTGTGGGGGTCGAAAGCCGTACCTCGGCCCCCGTGCGCATTCCCCGCGACCGGGATACGCTGCAGCACCCCGTGGTAGCGGGACTTTTTCCGTGCGGCGAGGGAGCCGGCTACGCGGGTGGCATCGTATCGGCTGCGATGGACGGCGAGCGGTGCGCGGAAGCCGTACGGGCGGTTTTTGCCTAGGGCTGCTGGTGTGGTTGGTTTTTGTTGGTGTTGGCAGGTAATTCCCTATGGCACAAACGATGGCGCGCAATTAATAACCCGTAGCGTGCTGAACGAGTATTTATAAAGCAGTTTTGAAAGGCCCGGCGCAGCAGTTAGCGACGGCCGCAAACGGTAAGCCTTGGATATCGGTCCTGGGCGACGCTCAAAACTCTCAGCTCTTCACCCCCGTTTTTTTGCTTTATATGAAAAAGACCCTCGTTCTAGGCGCTTCTGATAATCCTGCTCGGTATTCTTATCGGGCGGTACACATGCTAAAAAACCACGGCCACGAAGTCCTGCCCGTGGGCATTCGTAAAGGCCAGGTTGCCGGCCTGAACATTCATACCGACCGGCCCGAGTCTTCCGATATCGACACCGTGACGCTGTACGTAGGGCCGCAGAATCAGCCGGGCTGGTACGACTACATTCTGGACCTGAAGCCCCGCCGCATACTGTTTAATCCCGGCACCGAAAATCCGGAGCTGGAGCGTCTGGCGCACGAACGCGGCATTCTCACAGAGGAGGCCTGCACCCTGGTCCTGCTTTCCATTGGCCAATATTAAACCGCAGCCCGGGGGGCGTGGGCTAAAAGTTGAACGACAATTGCTGGTACTGGCCGGCGATGAGCGGCTGCCATTCTTCACCAGTTAGCTGCAGGCGGGTGCGTGCCTGAGCGCCCTGGTGGCGCAACCACTCCAGGGCGTCGCGCTCTTCCCTGAACCAACCAACCCGGGCACCCCACATGGGCCACTGCGCAGGCGCATCCAATCCTATGCTGGCCATATCATGCCACAGGCAGGGAGCTACGAGCAGGGCAATGCACGGAGGGTGGCCCAATTGCGCCCGCACCCGTGGAAAGTAGTCTTCCTGCAGCCATTCGTGCAGCTCTGCGGTGTGCGCCGTGGTGTTCACGCGGCCGTCGAGCAGCCAAAATGAACACCTGCGCCGCAACGCGGCCGCCAGCAAGACCTCGCACGTTTTGGTAACTTCCTCCGCCGTCAGGGCCCGTCGGGTGCGGCCCCGCAGCAGCGTGGAGCCTTCCCGGCAGGTAACCGGGAAAAACGGAAGCGTAGGCAAGGATTGAGTCGACAAGCGGTTCTGGTTAAGCATTGACTAATGTAATTCTAATCAAATAACCACTTTATCTGTGATATACAACATTGAAAATATGATTAAAAGATAATTAAATATTTTATCTAAACCGGAATAACCATTAAAACATTGGCTCACATAGCGTTATAAATTCAAAGTTAAGGGTATAAGTTTTTGTCATTTATAAAAGCTGGAATTATCTATTTCCGTTACAGTGCGCTTCCGTAACGCACCGGCTTCTTCAAACCGTTACTATCAAGACGTGTAAATTCTGTGTTAATTTCACATTAACTGAGCATGCCGGGCGATTCAAACCCCATTCGGCGAGTTGCTACTTATTAGCCTTGGGCACTTTCATATCCCAACCCGCGCGGCCTTTAGGCAGACCGAAACGGCGGTACCGGGCCGGTGGGCATCTTTTTCGGCTCGCACTCTCACAATTGATTCCGGCAGTTCCACCTCCAACTCATAATAGCTGCCGAAGAATTGAACGCTTCTCACGATACCCCGGAGGTTACCTTTTTTTACTGATTTCAACTGGAACTGCTCCGGGCGCACCAGCAGCACCGTGGCAGCCGCCCGGCGCGCGCTCACGGGCTTCAGGGCCTGGCGGTCGGTGCCGCGCACCAGGCTGTAATCGCCGAATAACGCGGCGGTGTACTCGTTGGCTGGCTGGTAATAAATTCGTTCGGGGGTGTCCTGCTGCACAATGTGGCCTTTGCGCAGCACAAGGATGCTGTCGGCCCAGGACAGGATGTCGGCGGAGTCGTGCGAAACCAGCAGGGTGGTGATGCCCAGGCGCGAGCTCACGTCCGCTATTACCTGCTGCAGTACCTGCTTATGCGTCCGGTCCAGGTTGGAGTAGGGCTCATCCAGCAGCAGCAGCTGCGGGGTGCTGAGCAACAGGCGCGCCAGGGCCACGCGCTGCTGCTCGCCCCCGGAGAGCTGGTCGGTGCGCCGCGCCAGGAGGTGGTCGATGCGGCAAAGCTGGTACAGGGACTGGGCGTCGGCGGGGGGCTGCTTGTTGGCGTAGCGCAGCACCTGTTCCACGCGCAGGGAGTGCGGCAGTTCCGAGGTCTGGGTGAGGTAAGCCACGCCGGGATGGCCGGGCAACAGCGTGTCGGCGGGGCCGCGCACGCGCTGGCCCTGCACCAGTACGGTGCCCGCACTGGGTTGAATGAGGCCCGCAATGACTTGCAGCAATGTGCTTTTGCCCGTGCCCGACTCGCCAACCAGGGCCAGCTTCTGGCCTGCCTGCTGCGTAAAACTGATGGACTGCAGCACCTCCTGCCCGCGCTCCGCTAAGCTGATGCCTGATACTGAAAGCAACTCCATACGGGATAAAAACTGCAAAAACGGCCCGAATTATTCTCGACTAAGGGCTGGCCGGTGGTGTCTGGCAGCCCGCAAGCTACCCACGGGCGCGGTAGCGGGCCTACAGATGCAATGACCTGACGCGGCCGGGAAAGTTTTTTAGCTCCCGGGCAACCCTGCTTCCTACTTTCGCATCTGCCGCTTACTCTCACCAGCTTTTCTGCGCATTGCCTACTCTTACCGTGACCACCGAAGCCGAACTCATCGCTGCGTGCGTACGGGGCGAGCACCGGGCCCAGCGCCAGCTCTACGACCGCCTGGCCGGGCTGATGCTGACCGTGTGCCGCCGCTACCTTAAGCGGCGCGAAGATGCCGAAGAAGCCCTCATCCTGGGGTTTGCCAAGATGTTTCGGGCCCTGCCCAACTACCGCTTCGAGGGCAGTTTCGAGGGCTGGGTGCGGCGCATTATGGTAAACGAATCCCTGATGCAACTGCGCCAACGCGAGATGATGACCGTATCGTTTGAAGACTTTGCGCAGCCCGAGAACCTGGCCGTGACCGCCGCCACCGCCGACACGCAGCTGCAGGCCGAGGACCTGATGGGCCTGCTGGCCACCCTGCCCGTGGGCTACCGCACAGTGTTCAACCTCTACGCCCTGGAAGGCTACGGCCATCAGGAAATTGCTGAGCTGCTGGGCATCACCGAAGGCACCAGCAAGTCGCAGTTGAGCAAGGCCCGCGCCATGCTCCAGCGTCGGGTGCAGTTTTCCGCCATTATCAGTAATTAACATTATGCCTCCTGAAGATATAGACGATTTATTCCGGCAGCAGCTGGACGGGCACCCCACCCCGCCCGCCGACGACCTGTGGGCGCGCCTGCAGGCGCAGCCCGCCGCCGACGCGGCTGCCCCCGGCCCCGAGCGCCTAGACCACCTGTTCCAGCAAGGGCTGAATGGCCACGCCACGCCGCCCGCCCGCGAACTCTGGGAGCGCCTCGAAGATGAGCACCTGCGCCCCAAAAAGCGGCGCGCCGCCGCGTGGTGGCCCATGGCGCTGGCCGCGGCCGTGGCCCTGCTGCTGGTGGTGGGCGGCGCGGGCCTGTGGCTGGGCTTTCCTTCGGGCAATGCGCCAGCGGGTACCGTGGCCACGCAGCCCAGCCGCACCACTCCGGTAGCGGTACGCGGCACTACGCCAGCAGCCGGTGCCGCCGACACCCAACCCAGCAAGGCCGCGGATGAGCTTGCAATCATTAAAAACGCCCAGGAGCCAGTAATCAGCGCACTTTCAGCTTCACAACAAAATATTTCTACGCCTCAGGCAACCCGCCCCGCCGAGGTGGCATCTACCGCACCAAAGGCCAGGATGTTTGCTTCCGAGCAGTCGCCTCGCTACTTGCAAGGAGTGAACCGGCGGCCGGACGCGGCCCCCGCCCCCGCTCCCCTGGTAGCCAAGACTGCTACTCGGCCGGCCAGCCGCCCGGCCCCTGCCACTCCTGCTGACGAGCAGGTGCCGGCTACCAGGCCAGAGCCAGTAGTGGCCAGCAACTCCAAACCTGCGCCGGCGGCGGAAATCGTCCCCGCCAGCACAGTACCCGCCAACAGCGTGGCCGCCGCCAAAATCATTACGGTGGATGTACGCAACGGTGGCGACCCCGAAGTGCGGCCCAGTCGGAACACCAGCATGGTCGCTGCCATGGAGGCGCCCGATGAGCGCCGCCGCCTGGGCAGCCGCCTGCTCCAGCAAGCCGGCAACCTTGTGCGGGGCGAGCGGGTGAGCCTGGCCGAGGCCACGGGCCTGCCCCAGAACGTGACCGTGCAGGCCACCTTTGCAGGCCGCACCCTAACCAAGTCCATTCAACTCTAATTTTCAACTTTTAGAACTCATGCAACGCGCTTTTCTCCCCTTATTTCTGCTTACCATGGCCCTGAGCGGCGGCCTGAACGACGCCCAGGCCGCCCCGCTCACTCCCCGCACGCTGGCCAAAGACACCATTGTGGTGCGCCTGCCCAACCAGGCCACCATCACGCTGGTGGTGCGCGACGCAGCCCAACTGCGCCAGATGAAAAACTATCAGCTCGATTCGCTCACTTCGCGGCTGGCCGGCTACATCGCCCAAGCCGAAACAGCGGCCAAAACGGCCAAAACCGACCAGGTGACGCTGCAGTTTTACCCCGACAAAGACCAGCCAGGCAAAAACCTGCCCGAGCAAATCCGCATCACCACCCGCAAGAAAACCCCCAACTCCAACCGTGTGGACGTGGTGCTAAACAAGACCTTCGGCGTGACGGTGACCACCGACGATAAGGGCTCCAAATCGTACAGCACCGGCGAGGGCAAAACCAAAGAGCAGCGCCAGGCCAAAGCCGACTCCCTGCGCTTGGTGCAGATTGAGCGCAACCGCACTGATGTAAACTTCATTCTCGACCTGGGTTTGAATGCACTGGTGAACCAGGAAAACGGAGGCCTGACCGGCTCCGACGCCGCAGTGGACCTGCGCACGGCAGGCTCGCGCTACGTCAACGTTGGTTTTGACTGGGAAACCCGCCTCGGCGGCAAACGCAGCCCCGTGGGCCTGAGCATCGGCACTGAATTCGCGTTCAACAATTACATGCTCACTGGTAACAACCAGTGGGTAGATAACAATGGCCGCACGAGTGTGGTGAAAGTGGCCGATGGCCGTCAATTCCAGAAATCCAAGCTCACTACTTCCTCGGTAAACGTGCCCCTGATGCTGCAGCTTAAGCTGCGCGACTCGCATTACAAGCCCACGTTCCGCGTGGCAGCCGGCGGGTTTGTGGGCTACCGCCTTGGCGCGCACACCAAGGTAAAATACCTCAGCGATGGCAACACCGACAAGGAAAAAGAAGAAGGCCGCTACAACCTGGAAAACTTCCTCTACGGTGCCCAGGGCACCATTGGCTACGGCAGCCTGGAGTTCTTTGGCAAGTACAACATGAACGACTTGTTCAAAAGCAACGCCGGCCCCCAGGCGCAGGTGCTCAGCTTCGGAGTGCGCTTATTCGGCAATTAAGCCCCACGAGGCACCTTCAAATCAGCATCAACAGTAAAGCCCTGACTCCTGCAAGAGTCGGGGCTTTTGATTGCCAGCTGAATTTGTGGGCAAACTGCTACCACCTTCCACCGCCCGTTCGAAAGTGAAAAAATCGCTGCTATTGGTTGCGAAAAAAATTATCCAACAGAATAGCCGCCGAGATGGCCACATTCAGGCTTTCGGCGCCGCCGCTGGCGCCGCGCGGAATGTGCAGTCGGCGCGTGAGGCAGGCTTCCACGGCGGGCGTGAGGCCGTGTGACTCGCTGCCCATCACCAGCACGCCGGAAGGGCTCAGGGCGAGGCGGTGCACGTTGTCGCCCTGCAGGTCGGCGCCGAAAATGCCGACCGCCGCGGGCAGCGTGGGCAGCCACGCGGCCAGGTCCCGCTCCCATACCTGCACCCGGGCAAAGGCGCCCATGGTGGCGGCCACGGTTTTGGGCGAGTGGGCGTCGGCGCAGCCGGGGCTGAGCACCACGCCGGGCAGGCCGTACCAGTCGGCCAGGCGCAGCAGGGTGCCGAGGTTGCCGGGGTCGCGCACTTCGTCGAGTGCGAGCAACAAAGCGGTTTCGGGCAGCGTTGCAGGCAAAGGTTTTTCGGCGGGGAGGCGGGCCACGGCCAGGGCGGTGGTGTTGGTGGCCAGCGTGCCCAGCTGCGTCAATTCGTACTCTGTGGCAATGGTGAGGGCCAGGTGCGCAGGCAGGTGGGCGCGGTGCTGGGTAACAAACTCGGCCGTGACTAGCACGTGTTCGGCTTCCAGGTCAGAACTTAGCAGTTCCAACACGCTCTTGCCGCCTTCCACCAGAAACGCGCCGTGGCGTTGCCGGTATTTTTTTTGGTGCAGCGACTGCACGTATTTGCCAAGTGCTTTTGAAACCATTATCGTCTTATAATACCCCGAAGCTACGGCCCAGCCGGCTGAGCTGGCGCGCCGCCTCGCTGCTGGTGCTGCTGGGGCTGGCCGCCTGCTCGCCGTTTAAGCTGTTGCAGCCGGGCCAGCGCCTGCTCAGCCGCGTAGAAGTGCAGGGCGTGGAGCAGGCCGACCAGGAGCGACTCGTGGCCCTGGCCCAGCAACAGCCCAACACGCGCTTTCCCTTGCCCAAGTTGGCCATTTACCACCTGGGCTACAGGTTCTACGATTCGGCGCGCATCCGCGAAAAGCAGCGTGCCATCAGGAAAACCTATGCGGCTCGCATGCAGGCCGCCGGCACCGACTCTGCCGAGTTGGGCAAGCTGCTGGTGCGGCGCGAGCGCCAGCTCAACCGCAAGCAACTGGTGCTCGACAAAGGCAACTCCATCATGCGCTTGGGCGAGCCCCCTGTGGTGTACGATACGGCCCTGACCAGGCGCTCAGTAGAGCAAATGACCATCTACCTGCATTCGCAGGGATTCTTCCGGGCCCGGGTAACAGCTGTTGATACCGCCCGCTACCGCCCCAGCCTGGTGGCGCGCGCCCTTAAATCGATAGGGTCCGTCCTGCCCAGCAAGCCAGATTCGCTCGACGCGACCAAGCGTTACCGCCGGGTGTCGGTGACGTACAATGTGGTCGAGAACAAGCCATTCTTTTACCGCCTGCAGGAGCCCAGCATTCCTGATTCGGGCGTGGCGGCCGTGGTGCGCAGCGGCCAGGCAGCCTCGCTGCTCAAGGAAAACGACCGCTACAACGAGGTACTGATTGGCGAAGAGCGCGCCCGCCTCGAAACGCTGCTGAAAAATGCCGGCTACTACGATTTCCGGCCGCAGTATATCACCCTGGAGGCCGACACCAGCTACGAGGCGTTCACGGTGCGCCTGCGCACGCTCATTGCCAACCCTGCCCCCGGCCAGGGCCACCGCGTGTACACCGTGCAGCAGGTACGGTTTGTGACCGATGCAGGTGTGGGCCGCACCCTGCGCAGCGCCACCGGCGACACCCTGCGCCGGGCCGGCACCGCCGGTGACCTGCGCGAGCGCCCCAACCTGGGCATGCGCACCGACACTACCGTTACCGACTCGATTCATTTCGCAGCCTACGACCAGAAATTCAGCACCCGCACGCTGGCGCGCAAGGTGCTGGTGCGCCCCGGCCAGCGCTACAGCCTGGCCCGCACCCTGCAAACCCAGCGCTTGCTGGCCGACCTGGACATGTTCCGGTTCAATACCCTCAACTACCAGAAAGTAGCCGACCCACCAAATACCGACAGTACCGGCATGCAGCCCAGCACCGGGAAGTTGGTGGGTATTATCAACGCCTCACCGGCCCCCAAATTCTCAGAAACGAGCGAAGTGGGCGGCACTTACGTAGCCTATCTGCCCGGGCCGTTCATCAACGTGCGACTGAAAACGCGGAATCCTTTCGGCAGCGCCGAGGTGCTGGAGTTGGGTGTTCGCGCTGGTTTCGAAGGCCAGTCGGTGCGCGTAGCGGGGGTAACGGGCGACAATACCCAGGCCGTGTACACCACCCAGCTGGGGGCCACGGCAGCCCTGGTGCTACCGCGGTTCCTGGTGCCGTTCAATGTCAACAACCGGATGGCGCGTTTCAACCCCAAAACGCGGTTATCCTTGTCGGAAACCTACGTAAAACGGCCCGAGTACACGCGCTCCAACTTTGAGTTTGCCTACGACTACCTCTGGCAGAGCTCGCCGTTCCATCAGTACGTTTTCTCGCCGGTAATCGTAACGCTGGTAAATACGCCCACCAAAAGCGCCGACTTTACCCGCCGGCTGGAGGAGCTGCGCGTGAACGATGGCTCCTCGCTGTTCCGCTCCTTTGTGAGCTTGATTGAACCCAGCTTTAGCTTCACTTCGCTCTACAATTCCAACGATTTCAACCAGACCCGCGACGCCAAATACCTGCGCATGTTTGCTGAAATCGGGGGCGTGACCCGGAGCTTGTACCAGGACGCGCTTTTTGAGAAAGCGGGGCTCAACGTGTACGACTTTGCCCGGTTCAGCGCCGACTTCCGCCGCTACCACCGCCTCTCGCCCCAAACGTACTTTGCGTGGCGTCTCAACGGGGGACTCGTGCACGCGCTCACGCGCACGAAAGACCGGGAAACGGGCACCAGTCAGTACGTGGTACCCTACGACAAGTCCTTTTTTGCCGGCGGCTCCACCAGCCTACGCGCGTGGCAGCCCCGCCGGCTGGGCCCGGGCGGCTTCACGCCTACTCGCCTTGAAAAGGGAGAAATAGTTCGCGACTACCTCACCGAGCAACCCGGCGAGTTGCTGCTGGAAGGAAGCGCCGAATACCGCTTCCCCATCTACAGCTTTATTAAAGGGGCTTTCTTCACGGATTTTGGCAACGTATGGGGCCTGCAGGAGCAGAGAGACTCGTTTGGCAATTACAAGCGCCCCGAAGCCCAATTCCAGCTAAACAGCTTTTATCGGCAGATTGCCGTTGGCTCGGGCATTGGCATCCGCTTCGACTTCACCTTTCTCATTCTGCGCCTCGACATCGCAGCCAAGATTTACGACCCCACTGCTCCCTCGGACCAGCGCTGGGCAATCCGCAATTTCAACACCGATGCAAACCGCCCGGCCTTCAACCTGGGTATCGGCTACCCCTTCTAAGGGAGATTTTTCGGCGTATAAAAAGAGGCGGCACCAAATGATGCCGCCTCTTTTTTTTTCAAGCTGTCTAGAAAGCCGTTCAAAGGTTATGATAACGTCATGCTTCGACTGCGCTCAGCGTGACGTTCTGAGTTGGCACACTTACTTCTATACGATTCTTAATAGCTCAGCAACTCGCCCAGAACTGTGGCTACTTTGGCCGCGCTGGGCAGCATTTGCCGCTCCAGCTCTACGTTGAGGGCAATAGCGGGCAGGTTGGCAGCTCCCAAGGTGAAAACAGGTGCGTCCAACACCTCAAAGCAATGGCGCTGGATTCGGCCCGCCAGGCTCTCGGCAAAGCTGTTCATCAAGGGTTCTTCAGTGAGCACCAATACCTTGCCATGGCGGCCGGTGGCGGTAGTAACGGCCTCAAAATCCAGGGGGTTGAGGGTGCGCAAATCCAGAATCTCAACCTGCCCGGCGAAGTCGCGGCTGGCCGCTTTGGCCCAATGCACGCCCATGCCGTAGGTTACCACCAGGGCGGTATCGCCCCGGCGCAGCTTTTCGGGGTCGGCGCTCTGGACCACGGCTGCTTTGCCCAAGGGAATGACATAGCCCGCGGCGGGCTCCACCGTTTTAGCTTCCTCAGTGCCAGGCACTTTGCTCCAGTACAGGCCTTTGTGCTCCAGCATCACCACGGGGTTGGGGTCGAGGAAGGCGGCGCGCATCAGGCCCTTCATGTCGGCCGCGTTGCTGGGGTACACCACTTTGATGCCCCGGATGGTGAGCAGCGTGCTTTCGATGGAACCGGAATGGTAGGGCCCGCCACCGCCATAGGCCCCAATCGGCACCCGAATCAGGGCCGGCACGGGGAACTTGCCCATGGTGAGGTAACAGGATTTGGACAGCTCCTCCACCAGCTGGTTGAGCGCTGGCCAGATGTAGTCCGCAAACTGAATTTCGACAATGGGCCGGGCCCCCACGGCCGTCATGCCCGCCGTGCTGCCCACGATGTAGGCTTCCTGGATGGGGGTATTAAAGACCCGGCTCTCACCGTATTTTTTGGCGAGCAGCGCCGCTTCGCGGAATACGCCGCCCAGCTCGCCGCCCACGTCCTGGCCGTAGAACAGGGCCTCCGGAAACTCCCGCAGGATGTCGTCCACGGCGTGCAGGGCAGCGTCCACCATCAGGGCTTTTTCGGCGCCGGCGGGGCTGCGCTCGCCGGTTTCGGCAGTCACGGCCGCGGGGGCAAATTCATGGTCGGCGAAGGTGGCGGGGTCGGGGTTGGGCGCAGCCACGGCGGCTTCCCAGTCGGCGCGCACAGTGGCCTGGGCCGCCGTTTTTAGCGCCGCCAGCTCCTTTTCGGCAAAGCCCATTTGCAACAGTTGCGCGTGCAGACGGGGCAGTGGGTCCTGCTCCTCGTGGCTGGCCAAATCGTGGCGGTACCACTCGCGGCGCACGCCGCTGGTGTGGTGGCCCAGCAAGGGGCATTTGGCGTGCACCAGCACCGGCCCGCGCCGGCTCCGCACGTGGGCAAACGCTGCCGCCAAGCCTTGGTACGAGGAGCCAAAATCGGCGCCGTCTACCTGCATGCGGTGCAGGCCCGGGAAGCCGGCAGCAAACTCATAGGCATTCATGGCGCGCATCTCGCGGCCAGTGGCCGAGATGCCCCAGTCGTTGTCTTGCACCAGGTACACAATGGGCAGCTGGTGCAACACGGCCATTTGTAGGGCCTCGGCAACTTCGCCTTCGGTCATGGCCCCATCACCAATCGAGCACAGCACCAGGGGCTTGTCGTGCCCCCCGCCCTGCTTGCCCTGGGGTGCTTCTATGCGCAGGTCCTGCTTTTCAAAATAGTGAATGGCATGGGCCATGCCAGTAGCCGGGATGGCCTGCATGCCCGTAGCCGAGCTTTGGTGGGGAATGACCGGGATGCCCGCCCGCCGCAGCGAGGGGTGCGCGTAATATGTACGGCCGCCGCTAAACGGGTCATCGGCCTTAGCCAGCAGCTGCAGCATCAGCTCGTAGGGGCGCAGGCCCAGACCCAGCAGCATGGCGTCGTCGCGGTAGTACGGCGCGGCGTAGTCGGTTTCGGTGAGCAGGAAGGCGGCGGCTAGCTGCACGGCTTCGTGGCCGCGGGCGGTGGCGTGCACGTAGCGCGCGGCGGTTGCCTTCTCCGCTTCGTAAAGCGTGGCCATGGCCGCGGCCGTGTGCATCAGGCTGTAGGCGCGGCGTAGGAGCTCCGGTGTGGGCCGGGCGGTGGAGGAGGGCGTGGGGGCAGTGAAGGCAGCGGCCGCCGCTGCAGCTGCGGCGGTTACACGAGTAGAAGCCAGGTTGGTGGAATCGGAAACTGCGAATTCAGACATCAGGGGCAGGAGAGGTTAGGGCACAAAAGTACGCTTCCCCCGCCGCCCTATCTTTGTGGCGGCAAATACCCGCGGACCTTTCGTGGCTTTCTGGTGTTTTGCCCCAGCGTATCCTTCTGCCACTACAGCGGTTTAATGTCAGCATCTTCCTCACTTTCGCCCACCATTCGCCCCGAAATTGAAGCGTGGCTGGCTGATTTCCAGCAGCGGCTGTGCCAGCAGCTGGAAACGGCCGATGCCGGCCCCACTCGATTCCTCACCGATGCCTGGCAGCGGGAAGGCGGCGGTGGCGGCCGTTCCCGGGTACTGGAAAACGGCCGCATTCTGGAGAAAGGCGGTGTAGGGTTTTCGGCCGTGTGGGGGCAAATGAGCGACGCGGCGGCCCGGCAGCTGCACATGCCCGACCCGTCTTTCTATGCCACAGGGGTGAGCGTGGTGCTGCACCCGCACAGCCCGCGGGTGCCCATCATCCATATGAACGTGCGCTATTTTGAGGCCGGCAACGGCGAGGCGTGGTTTGGCGGCGGCATCGACCTTACACCCATTTACGTGGACGAAGCCCAGGCGCGGCGCTTTCATGAGCAGCTGCGTGCGGTGTGCGACCGGCACAACCCGGCGTATTACCCCAAATTCACGCGCTGGGCCGACGATTATTTTTACCTGCCCCACCGCCAGGAAACGCGCGGCGTAGGCGGCATTTTCTTTGACCGCCTGACCGTGGGCACCGACGGCTCGGCCGAGGAGCTGTTCAGCTTTGTGCAGGACGTGGCCGAGTTGTTTGGACCATTTTACACCCAACTCATGGCCGAAAACCACGCCTTGCCCTTTTCGGCGCGCGAAGAGGCTTGGCAAAGCATGCGCCGGGCCCGCTACGCCGAGTTTAACCTGGCCTTTGACCGGGGCACCCGGTTCGGCCTCGAAACCGGCGGGCGTACTGAGTCCATTCTCATGAGCCTGCCGCCCCGCACCGGCTGGGCCTACAATCCGGCGCCGCCTGCGCCCCATTCCCCGGAGGCCACCACCCTGGCCTGGCTGCGCAAGGGAGTAGACTGGCTCGCCGATGCTTGAAACAATTAAGCAACTCGACCGGCAATTGCTGCTGGCCATCAACCACCTGCGCAGCCCGGCGCTCGACGCCGTAATGGTATTTGCCTCCGACCGCCAGGTGTGGTTGCCGGTATATGCCCTGCTCATTGGATGGTTCATCTACGTGTTTCGCCGCCGGGCCATTCTTCTGCTGCCGTTGGTGCTGGCCGCAGTGGGCTTGGCCGACCTCATTACCAGCCGGCTATTTAAACCGTTTTTTGCGCGCCTGCGCCCCTGTCACGACGCCGCGGTTTTCCCCTATCTGTACCTGCCCGATGGCTGCGGCGGACAATTTGGTTTCCTTTCCTCGCATGCTTCCAACTCCATGGCACTGGCCGTTTTTATGGGTACTATGCTACCGAAGGGTCGTTTCAAAGTCCTCCGGCTGAGCGTGTTTGGCTGGGCCGTGCTGCTTTCTTACAGCCGGGTGTATCTTGGGGCCCATTACCCCACCGATGTGCTGGGGGGTGCTTTACTGGGGGGCTTGCTGGGAGTGCTGGCAGGATTTGCTTACCGGTACTGGGCGCCGCGGTGGCAGCAGCTCAATCCATAGTCATTTCACATGGTACTCAGCCACGGGCGACGTTTTTTGTTCCTGCTTTCCAGCTCGCGCCGCCTCGGCAACAGCGAACAGCTGGCCTACTGCGCGGCCCATTCTCTGCCGACGCACTACGAGCAACAATGGCTCAATCTGCACAGCTTTCCCTTGCCCGATTTCACGGACCTGCGCCACGGCACCGGTTACCAGCCGCCCGCCGGCAATGCCCGCCTGCTACTTGAGGCCACCCTTAATGCCACCGATGTGGTGCTGGTCATGCCGCTCTACATGTACAACATGCCCGTGCATGCCATGCATTACCTCGAGTATTGGAGTGCCTGGCTACGCACCCCCAACTTGAATTTCCGGGAGCAGATGACGGGCAAAACGCTGTGGTCGATAGTGGTAAGTAGTGGCAACCGGCCCGACACCCAACCCCTAGAGGGGAGTTTGCTGCTCACCGCCGCCTTTATGCAAATGCTCTGGGGTGGCATGCTCTACGGTTCAGGCTCCCGCCCCAACGACATCCAGGACGATGCCAGGGCGCTGCAGGAGGCAAAAACTTTTTTTGAATCACCTGCCGGCCTGCCCCAACCGCTTCCTCCCGAAACACTAACCAGCGGCCTTGCCTTTTCTTAGAAAAACGAGGCTGCTACTCAACAGTATGCGCTACCTATTCGGCAGGCTTGCGGTTGCCGGTGTGTCCGTCGCCTCTATCGCCCTGCCCGGGCTTGGCGGTTTTCTTGGAGTTGTGTTGGTCATCCAGCGATAAAGACCGGTTCAGGTCAACCGACTCTTTAATCTGGCCGTCCTCGTCGCGGCGGATGTAGCGCTTGTCGCCTTCGTTCGGCTCTATCAGTTCACGTTTGGACATGATGGCAAAGGGATTACGTGGAAACTTATTGGTCCTACGGGTCCCTCACGCGGGGGTTTCGGGTGGTGCCTGCAAATCGGCCCTTCCCCCTGGCTTCCATCTACCGAAAGGTCCTGATGCCGTTGTCGTAGTAGATAAGCTTGCCCTCCCTGTCTTCAACATAAGCGAATGGGTACTCACTGCCCTTACGCGAGGCTTTCCAGGCTTTCACCAGCCGCTCGGGGGCATTGCCGGTGCCGGCGTTCAGGTTGTAATACCCAAACTCTACCACTACGCACGGCTGGGGGCCGGGGTCGCCGTATTCTTTGAGGGCGGCACGGAATACCACGCCAATGCTTTCGGGTGTTGCATTGGGGGTAGCATCAAGGCTGAATGCTTCGCTGGCGGAGCCGGTGCGGGAGCTGAACGCGCCATTTCGAAAAAGAAAAATCAGCTGCCCGGTGAATACCCGAATGCCATTCGCGTATTCCTCCACCCGCACCACCTGCTCATCAAACGTGGCATACGGCGGGTAGTACGTCTTCAGCTCGCCCCGCGAATAGCGGATATACCGAAAATTGCGTTTGTCGATGCCGTTGGCAGTAAATAATTGGTCAACTGTGGCTTTCTCATTAGCGCTGATGCTGTGCGCGCTCACGGGCACCTCCTGTTTTTCGAGGCAGCTTTTGTCACCATCCGGCGTGGGGCCGTCTACTTTGGCGCAGCCGCTAAGGGAGGTTAGCAAGGTTAATAAGGCGATGGCGGGGTGCAATATTTTCATTGCGAAAAAGCAGGTGGCTTACTGCCTGACCGGCACCTCCACTTATTGGTTGCACCTTGCTGCGCCGGTATTTTACTTGCCCAGCAGCTTGGCCACGTACTTGCCCACGATGTCGAACTCCAGGTTCACGGTTTCCCCGGCTTGCAGCTGCTGAAAGCTGGTGTGCTCGTAGGTGTACGGGATAATGGCCACGGTGAAGCCCTCGTCGGTGCTTTCGAAGCAGGTCAGGCTGGTGCCGTTCACGCAAATGGAGCCTTTTTCCACGGTGAGGCGGCCGGGGCCAGGCTCGTGCCCAAACCGGAACAGCCAGGAACCTTGCTGGTCGGTCACGCTCAGGCAGGTTGCCGTGGCGTCTACGTGCCCCTGCACAATGTGGCCGTCGAACCGGCCCGTGGCGGCCAGGCAGCGCTCCAGGTTGACGTGGCGCCCGGGCTGCCACTGGGTGAGGTTGGTAACGCGCATGGTTTCGTCAATGGCCGTGACCACGTGGGTACCCGCGGCCGCGTCCACGGCCACCACCGTGAGGCACACGCCATCGTGCGCCACGCTTTGGTCAATTTTGAGCTCGGCGGCAAAAGGCGACGCGACGGTGAAATGGCGGTTGGTGCCGTGGTTATCCACGGCAACGATGGTGCCGAGGGCTTCAATAATTCCGGTGAACATGGAAATGGGGCAAGGTGAGTGGGGCGGCCCCACGCGTTAACGCAAAGAACGGCACCCTGCTGTCAGGATGCCGTTCGGGTGGTGTGTAACCGGCCGGGCGGCCGAATGATTTTCTATACCGATTTTTCGAATGCTTTCCAGTCCAGCTCCCCGCCCTCGCGGCGGCGCAGGAACACAGTCTGGTCGTCTTTCTGGGTTTTGCCAAAGGTGAGGTCGGCTCGGCAGTCGAGGCACCTCACAGAAGTGTACTTGAATTTGTCCTGGGCCACGCGGCTGGTCAGGTCCAGGTTATCGGAGCCGCAGAGGCCGCACGCGGCCACATCGGAGAAGCTCAGCCTGTCGTACTCGGCCACGGTTTCATGAAAATTATTGCCCTGCACTGTAAAGTGAAACTGGCGGCGCCCAATGCGCTTGGAAATCATCATTTGCAACATGTACTGCAAGAAAATAGGATGGTTTTGAGCTTTAAAAGTACGAAACACCACCCTCAAAAACAAGCCATAATGCACGGCAAAACCCTACAGAAAGGCCGACGTTTCCGCCGGCCTTTTTCACAACAAATTATCCTTATTTCTTTAGATTACTCCTGAACAAACCGCGCCGTGCGGCGCGTGGTCCCGGCGCTCACCTCGCAGGTGTACGCGCCTTTGGCCAAGAGGCCCAGCCGCAGGGCCACCTCACTGCCAGTAGCCGCCGGCAGCTGCTGCTGCGTCACCAGCGCGCCGCGTCCGTCAATGATGCGCACCCGCAGCGGCTGGCCCCGCAGCGCCTCGGGCAGGACCAGCGTCAGGGTGCCGTTGTCGGTGGGGTTGGGGTACAGCCCTAGGCCATCGGCTGGTGGCTGGCTGTTGGGTTGCAGGGGTTTGGTGGGGTTTACGGCGTTGTGGGCGGTCACAAAGTTTGGAATCCCGTAGCCCAGGTTGTTGTTGGGTGCGGTGCTTAGCGAGGCCGTGGCGCGCAGAGCCGCAATGACTTGCTGGGCCGTGAGCGTGGGGTTGGCCTGCCAGAAACCGGCCACCATGCCCGCCAGCACCGGGCAGGCATACGAAGTACCATTGCCGCGAAAGGCAGAGCCGTTGGGAGAAAGCACGGCCGCGGCCTGCCCCATGGCTGCAAGCGTGGGTTTAATGCGCCCGTCGGCCGTGGGGCCAAAGGAGCTGAAATTTGCCCGATTGCCCAGGGAGTCCACGGCGCCCACCGAGATAATGGAATCGGCATCAGCGGGGGCCGAAATATAGCGCCAGGGGTCATCGCCCTCGTTGCCGGCCGCGTTCACCACCAAGATGCCCACCCGCGCCGCCATCGTAGCCGCCCGCGAGCTGATGGCCGTGCGGCCGTTCATGTCGGCGTAGGTGTAGGACTTTGAAGGCCGGTCAAACGTGGTGTAACCCAGCGAGGAGCTGATGATATCGACTCCCACGGAGTCGGCGTACTCGGCGGCAGCCAGCCAGTTGGCTTCCTCTATGGGGTGCTCAGAGTTGGTGTCTTCCGTGATGCACAGGTGGAAGGTAGCCTTGGGCGCGCTTCCAATGTAAAAGCCCGGCTGGTTGCCAGCCATGGTCGACAAGCAGTTGGTGCCGTGGCTATTACGGGTGAATACGTTAGTGCCACCATCCACAAAGTTGCGGGTGCCCACCAGGCGCTTGTCCTGAAACAGCGGCTGCAAGGCCGAAATCTTATCAACTCCCGGGAAGCCCGCATCAAATACGGCAATTTGCATGCCCTCGCCCCGGAAACCGGCGTCGTGCATGGCCAGGGCGCCAATCTGCTCGTTTTGGCGGTACGCCGAGCCGTACTGGGCCCGACTGGCCGCAGCGGTGCGGGCGGCAGGCGGCGGCACCTGCGCGGGGGCCGGTGCCGGGGTGTGTGCCTGGAAGCTGCGGTTGAGGGTGCTGGCGCTCCGCACCGGGGCCAGCGCCGTAACGCGGGCCAGCGTCACAGAATCGCAGGAAACCACAGCGGCATTGAACCAGCGCGAGGTATAATGCACCGTGACTTTACCGGCCACGCCCCGTACCTGCGCCACGTAGGCCGGGCTCACCGGCAAATCGCGGGGCAGCACGGCAATGCCCTGCCGGCTGCGGCGCGCCAGCGACCGTGCCGACAGAAACGCCTGGGGCTGGGCCACTGTAAACGGCGTGCCCGCCTTGTCGCGGAAGTACACCAAGTGCCGGCGCACGGTGCCCTGCCCTGCTGCCGGCGCGGCCGCCAGCACGCTAAGTGCCCCGCTCGCTACCACCAGAATCAGCCATTTAATCGAGGAAGCTACCATTGAGCAGGAACGGAAAATAGGTTAGAAAGGCACCCCGGCGCACTTAGCGCGGGCCGTAGTCGATAAGGGTTTCGCGACGCGAAAAACCAAAAAAGTAAGACCCTGGCACGTAAATCTGGTTGCCGGTGCGGGAGTCGGTGTAGTTGTAGTTCAGGAAGTAGTCGCGCCGCCGGTAAACCGGACCCACTCCTTTGGCAAACACCTGCTGGTAGCCGATTCGTTTCAGCAGGCTGTTTTCGGCGGCAACGCCGGCGTTGGCGGTGGTTATGGTGTTGGCGAACGTCTGGGCGGGGCTGCCGGCCACCGCCCGGATGGTAAAGGGCTCTCCTACCCGGCTGTAGCGGCGGGTTTCGGCCGTTATGGTGTCGTTGAAATTGTTGTTGAAGGCGTTGAAGTTCCACAGCCGGCCCTCGCGAACGGGAAATATTAATTCCAAGGTGCGCGTGTTGTTGCGGGTGAGCACCACCGACTGGCCAGTGGCGCTCAACACAAACACGCTGTCGTTCTTGAACTCCTGAGAAGCATTTTGCCGCTTGGAACGCACCAGCCGGAACACCTTTTTGCCCGCCGCATCGGTGAACTCCTCCGTTATCGTTTCCTTGAACTGGTAGGCCGTGGACGTGACCACGCTGGGCGCCGTTTGCGTGGCCTGGCTCCAGAGGGAATCGGCCACGGCGTAGGTCCAGAAGTTGCCCACTGCCACCGGATAATACCCGGCCCCGGAATCGGGCGCGGGAACCGACTCATTTTTACAGCCAGCCAATGTCAGTACGGCACCTGCAACGGCAAAAGCCGCAAGGGTGCGGCGCGGACGGGCCTTCAGGTTCAAAGACGATAAATTAGGCAGCATAAAGCAAGGCAGAATAAAAAGGGTAGCAGCCTTATTGGCCGGCCGCGAGGGCGGCAAAAGGTAGCGGAAATTCCCCTATTACGTGGCGCTCAATCCAGCCGCCGCCCAACACGTCCTGGCCGTCGTAGAATACGGCAGCCTGGCCGGGTGTGATGGCGTGCACGGGCTCCTCAAAATACACGCGGATTTTACCGTCCACTTCTTCCAGAAAGGCAGGGGCGCCGTCGTGGTTGTAGCGCACCTTCACCACGGCGGGCACAAGGCCCAGGCCCGTCAGATTGGCCAGCTTGCCCATGTTGAGCTTGCCCACCACGGTGGCCGTGCTGGCCAGCTCCTCGTAATTGCCCAGCACCACCTCGTTGGTATCGGGGCGGATTTCGAGTACGAAAGCCGGGTAGCCCAGGGCCACGCCCAGCCCCTTGCGCTGGCCGATGGTGTAAAACGGGTAGCCCTCGTGCTTGCCAATGACGCGGCCGTTTTTGGTCACGAAATTGCCACCGGCCACGCGGGCCTCCAGGCCCGGCACGCGTCGGCGCAGGAAACTCCGGTAGTCGTTATCGGGAATAAAGCAGATTTCGTAGCTCTCGGGCTTGTTCACCAGCTCGTTGAACCCACGCCGGCGCGCCTCGTCATAGATTTCGGTTTTGCGCATGCCACCCAGCGGAAACAGCGTGCGGCTGAGGCTCTCCTGGCTCACGCCCCACAGGGCGTAGCTCTGGTCCTTGTTCTCGTCCAGGCCCTTGCTCACCACAAAGCGGCCGGTTTCGGCGTCTTTGCGAATGTTGGCGTAGTGGCCAGTGGCAATGAACTGGCAGCCCAGCTGGTCGGCGCGGCGCAGCAGCGCATCCCACTTGATGTGGGTGTTGCAGAGCACGCAGGGGTTGGGCGTGCGGCCGGCCAGGTATTCGTCGGTAAAATTGTCGATGACAAAATCGCCGAACTCGTCCCGGATATCAATAATGTAGTGCGGGAAACCCAGCTGCACGGCAATGTCGCGGGCATCGTTGATGCTGTCGAGGGAGCAGCAGCCGGTTTCTTTTTTAGACCCGCCGGCGCTGGCGTAGTCCCAGGTTTTCATGGTCATTCCAACCACTTCGTAGCCTTGCTCGTGCAGCAATACGGCCGCGACACTGGAGTCAATGCCGCCGCTCATCGCAACGAGTACTCGTCCTTTTACTTCGGTATTCATAGGTGGTGCAATTCACCCGGGACTTGAATGGTTCCGGCTGGCAACCGCAAAGGTAAGGCTTGGCATAGCGGTTAGTGGTTAACGGTTAGTGATTGGCGAATTGTGATGAGAAGCCTCGTCCATTAAACGCTAACCATTAACCACTAACCGCTACTTTCCTCGCCCTTCCACAATGATTTTAAGGGTGTAGAGCAGCACCCGAAAATCCATGGCCAGGCTCATGTTTTCGATGTAAAGAATGTCGAATTTGAGCCGTTCCACCATCTGGGCCACGGTTTCGGCGTAGCCGTACTTTACCTGGCCCAGAGACGTGAGGCCCGGCCGCACGCGGTGCAGGTGGCGGTAGTGCGGGGCGATTTTCACAATCTGGTCGATAAAAAATTGCCGCTCCGGCCGCGGGCCCACCACGCTCATGTCGCCCTTGAGCACGTTCCAGAACTGGGGCAGCTCATCGAGGCGGACTTTGCGCATAAACCGGCCCCATTTCGTGATGCGGGGGTCGTGGTCGGAGCTGAGGGCGGGGCCCAGCTTCTCGGCATCGAGGTACATAGACCGAAACTTGATGATGCGAAACGGGTGCCCGTTGATGCCGATTCGTTCCTGCCGGTAAAATACCGGGCCGGGCGACGACAGCTTGACCATGACGGCCGTGAAGGCATACACCCAACTGGCCAGCACCATAAACAAGGCCGAGCCCACCACGTCAAATAACCGCTTCACCACCCCCTGCCACACCGACAGCAGGTCGTGCTTGATTTCGATGAGCGGCGTGCCAAATAAGTGGTTCACTTTCACCGAGCCCAGCAGCATCTGGTAGAGGTCGGGCAGGATGCTGATACGGGCCGGCGTGCCCTCCAGCAGGGTGAGGATGTTCTGGATAAGGCGGTGCTCGCTGGGCTCTATGGCAATGACAATCTGCTCGACCTTGAGGTCGCGCACCAGCGTCGGCAGCCGGTGGTAGGCACCCCGGTCGGGCAGCTCGGCGGCCAGGCCGGGGTCCACGGTTTTGGTAATGGAGGTGAACCCTATGAGTTGCAGGCCCAGGTGCTTGCTGGTGCGCTCCAGCTCGCGGTAGGTATGCAGCGCAAGCGCATTGGAACCCACCAGCAGCGTGGGAAAGGATATGCGCCCTTTGCGAATCTGGCGTTGCACACTGCTCACGGCCCAGGTACGCAACACGGCCGTGATGGTAAAATGAAGCAGGAAATAGGCCGATATCGTCTTGTAATACAGCCGGTAGTTTACCACGCCTTCGTCGTCGAGCAGCAAGACAAAGAAGATGACGACGGCGCCCAACAACGAAACGCGGGCCAGACGGATGATTTCGGAAAGCCGCGACTTGCGGTAGATGTCCCGGTATTCCCCAATCAGGACGTAGAGTACCGTCCAGAATATAGCAATGGCCAGGGCTGAGGAAGTAAGGTTGAGCAGCGCAACCGAATTGAAATGATAGCCCGTCAGTTCGTTAAGCAAGTACTTGCGCAACAGAAAGAAGCACATCCACGCCAGTAGTGCCGCCCCGAAATCGGCAGCCACGAGCTTAGCGTATTGATAGCGGCGAATAAGCAGCAAAACGGAGAGTTGGGTAGTATTTTAGCATCCGGAACGCAAAAACCGGGGCGGGCAAAGGTAGGGCATGCGCGTATTGTGGGAAAGAACCAGGATGCACGCTGCATTTTAGAGCCAAAACCCTCCAGATTCAGTATTTTAATCTAACTAATTGTGGCCGCTCCGATACTTCAGGATACTTACCGCCACCAGGGCCAGCGGCGCGCACTGGTGCGCGAGCTGCGGCAGCGCGGCATCTATGCCGAGCCAGTGCTGGCCGCGTTGGCCGCTGTGCCCCGCCACTTGTTCTTCCCACCCGCTTTTGAGGCCCACGCCTACCAGGACAAGGCATTTCCTATTGGCGAGGGCCAGACCATTTCGCAGCCCTACACCGTAGCCTACCAAACCCAGCTGCTGGGCGTGCAGCCCACCGACCACGTGCTGGAGGTGGGCACCGGCTCGGGCTACCAGTGCGCGGTGCTGCTGCAGCTCACGCCCCACGTGGATAGCATTGAGTTCAACGAAGTGCTGTACGGACGCACCCGCCAACTACTGGCGGACCTGGGCGCTGAGGCGGCTACGCTGCACCGCGGCGACGGCTCCCTGGGCCTGCCCGACCGCGCGCCTTTCGATTGCATTCTGGTAACGGCCGGGGCACCGGGGCTGCCGCCGGCGCTGCTGCGGCAGTTGCGTGTGGGCGGCAGGCTGGTGATACCGGTGGGCGACAGCAATACCCAGCGCATGGTGCGCGTGACCCGGGAAGGACCCGAGTCTTTCATCCGGGAAGAGTTTGAGGATTTTCGCTTTGTGCCGTTGCTCGGGGCCAGCGGCTGGAAGCAATAAACCCATTCGCCGGCTGGTGACGGCGGCCCTGGCGGGACAGGGCGCCCCTACTATTTGAACGAAAGCCTCAGTTCAGAATTGAGGCTTTTTTGTGCCCGGCCGGGCTGGGGCCGGGCCGTACCTTTGCCCCGGTGCGGCCACCCCTCGCCGCCGCCATTTTACAACAGAGACCTCCCCCATGCGCAAGCAAAAACCCGTTTCCGACTCGTTCGTAATCATGACCGAGCTGGTGCTCCCCAACGACACCAACACCCTCAACAACCTCATGGGCGGCCGCATGATGCACCTTATGGATATTGCCGCCGCCATCGCGGCTCAAAAGCACTCCAACCGCATCGTGGTCACGGCATCGGTCGACAACGTGTCGTTTCGCGACTCCATCCGCCTCGGCAACGTGGTAACGCTGCAGGCACAGGTCACCCGGGCTTTCAGCTCCAGCATGGAAGTGCACATCGATGTGTGGGCCGAGGACATTCCCAGCGGCACCAAGTTTAAGACCAACGAAGCCTTCTTCACGTTTGTGGCCGTGGACCAGGCCGGCAGGCCCATCGACGTGCCCGAGGCCCTGCCCACCACCGACGACGAAGTGCGGCTGTTTGACGGCGCCTTGCGCCGACGGCAGCTGCGCCTGGTACTGGCCGGCCGCATGAAACCCGAAGAAGCATCCGAGCTCAAAGCTTTGTTCGCGATATAAGCTCGGGTCGCACAAGTCGCACTTTATAATTACTTTACGCTGCAACACCCACCAACGCCTCCTAGCCATGTCCGCTGAAAAGTTGGCTTTCCTGCAGAATTTCTACACCGACGTAACCCTGTACGTGCCCGCCGAGCCCACGGTGTCGGCACCGGAAGCTGCCACACAAACCCCGGTGGCTGCGCCTGTGTCCCAGGTGGCGGCAGTTGCGGCAACACCCGTGCCCAAAGCGTCGGCGGTGGCTCCGGCCGCGCCTTCTCCCCTGCCCATTCCTTCAAAAAGCTACAGCAACCCCACAGCCGGCCTCGAACGGTTGGCCTCGGGCTTTAATCAGCCGAGTATCCACCCGGAGCCGGCTGCCGCGCCGGCGCCGCGACTGGTGGCACCAGCCCGGGCCCCAGAACCATCTGTGCCGACTGCAGCACCGGCAGTACCGCCGGTCCTGCTCACGCAGTTTTCCACGCTGGGCGACAATGCCCACGGCGTGCTGCTGCTGTTCCGCTTGCCCAATGAGCAGTTTCAAAAGCTGCACCGCAACGTATTTCTGAATAAGATGCTGCAGGCCCTGGGCCTGGTCATGGCCGATGTGGTACTGGTGAACGTGGAATCGGAACTACCCGTGGCGTTGCAGAACCTGCGCCGCGAACTGGCGGCCACGCACGTCATTGCCTTCGGCAAAAACCTACTTGATGTGACCATTCGCAACACCCAGATTTATGAGCCCGTGTCGTTCCCCACGCTGGGCCTCTCCTACCTGGCATCGGCCACCGTCGATTTGGTGGAGTACGACGTGAGCCTTAAGAAACGACTCTGGCCTGGATTGCAGGCCATGTTTAACGGCGCGCAATAGAGTGCCAGGCACATTTTTTTGCCAGGTCTTTTCTATACAGCTTGATTCTTCAACGATTGAGAGCACCACGACGTGTTCCTACTGCAATGCAAACGAAAAGAGCCCACCAACATGCCGGTGGGCTCTATTTGTTTGCACTGCCGCAACAAGTATTACTTTTTACCAAGTACTTCTGCCAGCTTAGCAGGCAGGGCCTCGCCGCGCAGGTTCTTGGCAATAATGCGTCCCTGGGGGTCAATCAGATACGACTGGGGGATGGATTTGACGCCGTAAGCCGCGCCACCGGCACTGTTCCAGCCCGCCAGGTCTGATACGTGGTGCCAGGTCAGGTTATCGGCGGCAATGGCTTTCTGCCACTTGCCGTTGTCCTGGTCCAACGACACCGAGAAGATGGTGAAGCCTTTGTCTTTGAATTGGTTGTAGGCACGCACCACGTTGGGGTTTTCCTGGCGGCACGGGCCGCACCAGCTGGCCCAGAAGTCGAGCAGCACGTACTTGCCGCGCAGGCTGCTGAGGGCCATGGTGCCGCCTTCGGGTTTAGCCAGGTTGATTTCGGGGGCCATGGCGCCAATGGCCGTGGTTCGCATGGGCTCGAGGCGCGCCGTGAGCTCCTTGGTGAAGGGGGAACCGGGATTGGCCTTGCGCTGCACGCTGGCCACTGAATCCACGAACTGGAAGTCTTCTTCGGGGTTGAGAAAAGCTCCCACGGCAAAGCCGCTCACCACGGAGGTAGCATTGCTGCGAATCAGGCTTTTCAAACGAGCATTGTTGCGGGTCTGAATGGCGTAATACTGCTTCTCAACGGCCTGCATTTCCTCGGCTTTGCCGGCCTGGCCGGCGGCGTTGTAACGCTGGCCCAGGGCCTGAAGCTCGGTCTTGCTGCCTTCCATCACCTGGGTGAGCTTGCGCAGCACTTCGGTGTCTTTGCTGCCTTTCACGCTGTAGGTGGCCGGCAGGCTTTTGGCATCGCCGCTCAGCTCCAAGTGCGTCTTGTTGTCGAGCATCAGCAGCACCTGATTGGCATCGTCTACTTTGAGCTGGTAGATGCCTGGCAAGGCGCTGGTGCCCTTGAGCACGAAATTGCCCGACGCATCGGTTTTGGCCTGGCCCTTCTCAACAAATTGATTTGATACCAGCTCCGATAAGCGCAGCACGGTGCCAGCCGGGGCGTTTTTCAACTGGCCCTTGATTTCATAGCCGTCCGCAGCGGCGGCGTTTTGGCAGGAATTGGCCATGCCCAGCACAGTGGCAGCGAGGAAAACAGTTTTAATCATAGAAGAGAAATGAGGCACCAGCCGAAGCTGGTGCGTGAAGTATGCCAACGCAGGGCGGTAAAGGTATTGTTCCTTGCGGCTGGTTATGAGTATGGCAGTTTGCTTGCCTGAGCGCAGTTAGGCAAGCAGCATGCCTTTGGCCAGCGCTTAGCCTTCCAGCGCCGCGCGCAGCAGCTGATTGGCCAGTTTGGGGTCGGCTTTGCCGCCGGTCAGTTTCATGAGCTCGCCCATAAACATGCCCGTGAGCGACTTTTTGCCGCCCCGGTATTCTTCTACCTTGGCGGGGTTGGCGGCCAGCACCTGCTGTACCAGCATGGCCAGCTCGCCATTATCGGCTTGGGTGAGCAGGCCCAGGCTTTCGGCCGCGCCGGTTGCGTTGGCCGTAGGATGGTCGAGCAAATGCGGAAAGAGTTGCTTGGATGCCACCGAATAATTGAGCTTGCCCGCATCAATCAGCTCAATGATGCCGGCCAGCTGGGCCGCGTCCAGCGGAAAATCGGCCATGGTGAGGGCGCGCTCGTTGAGGTAGGACTTCACGGGGCCCATCACCCAGTTGGCCGCGGCCTTGGCGTTGGGCGTGAGGCGCGACAGGTCGTCGAAGAACAGGGCCACTTCTTTCTGGTCGACCAGCACCGAGGCATCGTAGTCGTTCAGGCCCAGCTCGCCGGTGAAGCGCGCGTAGAGCTGCTGCGGCAGGGCCGGCAGCTCGGCGGCCACGCGGTGCAGCCATTCATCCGAAATAATAAGGGGCGGCAGGTCCGGCTCGGGGAAATAGCGGTAGTCGTTGAGGGTTTCCTTGCTGCGCTGGGCATTGGTGGTGCCAGTGGCAGCGTCGAAGCCGCGGGTTTCGCTGTCCACTTCGCCGCCGGCTTCCACAATGGCAATCTGCCGCTCGATTTCGTAGGCAATGGCCCGCTGCACGTTGCGGAAGGAGTTCATGTTCTTCACCTCCACCTTGGTGCCGAACTGCTCGGCGCCTACTAGCATAACGGACACGTTGGCGTCGCAGCGCAGCGAGCCTTCTTCCATGTTGCCATCGCAGATGCCTAAGTACTCCACCAGCTTTTTGATTTCGCTCAGGTAGTTATATGCTTCCTCACTGGTGCGGATGTCCGGCTCGCTCACAATCTCGATGAGCGGCACGCCGGCGCGGTTCAGGTCCACCAGGGTTTCGGTCTCGCCAGCCAGGTGCATGCTCTTGCCCGCGTCTTCCTCCATGTGAATGCGGGTGACGCCGATTTTCTTTACCGAGCCGTCGGCCAGGCGCACGTCCACGTGGCCGTCGTGGCAAATGGGGGTTTTGTCCTGCGTAATCTGGTAGCCCTTGGGCAGGTCGGGGTAAAAGTAGTTTTTGCGCGCAAACAGGTTGTCGCGCCGGATGGTGCAGTTGGTGGCCAGACCCATTTTCATGGCAAACTCCACGGCCGTGCGGTTCACCTTGGGCAAGGTGCCGGGGTGGCCGAGGGTGATAACCGAGAGGTTGGTGTTGGGCGCCACGCCGTACTCGTTTTCGTCGGCAGAGTACATTTTGCTGTGGGTCAGCAGCTGGGCGTGTACTTCCAGGCCGATAACGGGCTGGTATTTGGCAAGCAGGGCTTCGTCCATATCGAAAAAACGCGGGGTACTAAGTAGCTATTGGGGCCTAAAGGTAACGCCTTCGGGGAAGCTTGCATGGCACCAAGCTGCTCTTGTTGCCCCTATGCCTCGTCGGCAAGCTGTATGCAGGCCACGGGCATTTCTTTGGCTGGGTACCCCGAACTCCCCTTAAGGGGTTCGGGGTACCCAGCCAGCAGCGCTGGCACCATCATGGCTCGTTGTGGAAGTAGTGGTACTTGAACCAAACGTTCGTGGTACCGTCCCGATTTAGACCACCAGATGTTTTATTGGCCGCTAAGCCCGGGAGGGCGATGATAATTGTCCGCAGCGGTTTCATGGGGCCGCCGTGACCTCCCGGGCGTGTATGGCATCTCGAGCATGTAAGAAACCAGTACTATAAAGCGGCTTTCCACCGCCTGGCCATCGAGGCGGGCCGGCATGAACTGCCGCTTAAGCTGGGCCACGGACCTCAGGGTGGCGGTACCCAGGTAAGAGCTTCCGGACTGTACAATTTTGGCATCGGCTAAGTGGCCGTCTTTGGCCACTAGCAGTTCAACCAACACTTCACGTTTCCAGATTTGGTGCCGCATGGTCACAACCTGCGCAATTTCTTGGCGCATTTCAGCCGTCTCTTTCGCATTCAGGCGCGCGCCTCCCGTTATTTCTTTTAACAGCACTGATTCTCCGCCCGGGTAAAGGGGCAACTGTTCGTAGCCAAAATAAGGAATAGGAGAACCATCGGGAGCGTAGCACGAGCCCACGCTGCCCCGTCCGTGCACATATTGCTCTCGGCGCTTCAGGGTACCATCCGGGTAGTAGGTGAGCAGGTCGCCGTGGCGCTTGCCCATCACAAAGTCTTCTTTGGAGCGCATCGCGCCGTTCTCGTACCAGTTGGAAAGGGTACCATAAATTATGCGCTGCCGCACATCGCCATAAGGGACGAATTGCTTGAGCTTTCCCGAAGGGTAGTACACTCGCATCATTCCCGACAGGCTGTCGCGTAACGTGGTTTCGACGCAGTAAGCCGTGGAATCATCAGCATAAGCAGTACTGAAATCAGCCTTAAAAAAGCTGGCATTGAGGAGCGGCAACGCCGGCAAATCTGGTGCAACAGCTTGCGACATCGCTGCAAATGGGCAAGCCAGTAGCCACGCCGAACAGAGGAGTAGTGCTTTCACCGGAGTATGGGGCAGCATAAATGGTGGAGGTAAGGATTCAGTTACTCCGCACTGGCAGCAACGTGACAAGCCCGTAAGCTTTGTTTATTTTCTGAAATATAGTACTTGTTAAGGAGACGAGTTGTTTCAGGCTTAACCTAATTGTCCCTGTCGTGGCATGTGTGGTTGCAGACATGCCAAATCTTCCCGCACGCCATCTAAAAGCCAGCCCCAGCAATCAACTAACATTGAAACACGAAAGCGAAGTACCATTCTGTTAAATTAAAGAATAGAAAACCAAGGGTAATGATAATAGACACTGAACAAAACGGTGCAGCCAATTAGCGGGATTGCGCATAAATAGGAACGGCGGCCCCAGCAAGTGGAACCGCCGCCTCTGGCAGGCCAATGAAACCAAGATGGCGCTTATAAAGCCTTACTCACGGCTTCTTCCGCCTTGGCAATGGCCGCGGCCAACCCGTTCACGTTCTTGCCGCCGGCCGTGGCGAAGAACGGCTGCCCGCCGCCGCCGCCCTGGATTTCCTTGGCCAGCTCGCGCACCAGCGTGGTGGCGTTGAGCTTGCCGGCTTTGGCAATGTCATCGTCCAGCATCACGGCCATTTGGGGCTTGCCGTCGATTTCGGCCCCGAGTACTAATACTAGGTTGGGCACAGCCTGGCGCAGGTTGAAGGCCAGGGTTTTGAGGGATTCGGCCGAGCCGGCCTGCACCTGGGCAGCGAGAAAATTCACGCCGTTTAACTCCTTTACCTGGCCTATTAGCTGGTCCTTTTGCTGGTTGATGCTCTGCTGGGCAAACTGCTCAATCTGCTTGCGCAGGGTGGTCATTTCCTCATTTTGCTTTTCGAGGGTGGTGAGCAGGTGCTGGGGGTTGCCCAGCGTTTCGCGCACCTGGCTGAGCAGGTCGAGCTGCTGGTCTATGTAGGCTTCGGCCCCTAAGCCAGTCACGGCCTCAATGCGGCGCACGCCGGCACCCACGGCACTTTCGGCCGTGATTTTGAGGTAACCAATGCTGCCTGTGTTGGGCACGTGCAAGCCACCGCACAGCTCCACCGAGAAGCCTTTATCGAAGGTGATGACGCGCACGAACTCGCCGTATTTCTCCCCAAACAGGGCCATGGCGCCCAGCTCTTTGGCTTCGGCAATGGGCACGTTACGGCGCTCGTCGAGCGGAATTTGCTGGCGAATCTTCTCGTTCACGATGCGCTCAATCTGGCGCAGCTGGTCGTCGGTCACCTTGGTGAAGTGCGAAAAGTCGAAACGCAGCAGCTTCTCGTTCACCAGCGAGCCTTTCTGCTGCACGTGCGAGCCCAGCACATCGCGCAGGGCGGCCTGCAGCAGGTGCGTAGCCGAGTGGTTTTGGCGAATCTGGTTGCGGCGGGCCGCATCGGGCCGGCTCACGAATTCGCCGGTCAGGTCCTGGGGCAACTCGAGCACGGTGTGCACGATGAGGTCGTTTTCGCGCTTGGTGTCAATCACGCGCATCGTCGCAAAGTCCCCTTCCAGGAAGCCGGTGTCGCCTACCTGGCCGCCGCTTTCGGCGTAGAACGCGGTTTGGTCGAGCACCAGCTGGTACTCGGTTTTGCCTTTGGCGGTGGTTTTGCGGTAGCGCAGGATGCGGGCCGGCGCGGAGTCGTGGTCGTAGCCCACGAAGGCGGGCTGCTCGTCGGTATCGGCTACCACGGTCCAGTCGCTCTGCTCGGTTTCCTGGGCATTGCGGCTGCGGTTTTTCTGCTGGGCCAGCTCCTTCTGGAAGCCTTCTTCGTCCACGGTCAAGCCTTTTTCGCGGGCAATGAGGGCCGTGAGGTCCAGCGGAAAGCCGAAGGTATCGGACAGCTCAAACGCCGTTTTGCCGTCGATGTGGCTGCCATTAGCGCGGGCCGATTCCTCCAGCGCATCCAGCCGGCGCAGGCCGGTTTCCAGCGTTTTCAGGAAAGCAATTTCCTCCTCCTCAATCACGCGCTGCACAAAAGCTGTCTGGGCTTTCAGCTCGGGGAAAATGTTGCGCATCTGGTCGGCCAGCACGGGCACCAGCTTAAACAGGAAGGGCTGCTTTTGGTTGAGCGACGAAAACGCGTAGCGCACGGCCCGGCGCAAAATGCGGCGAATTACGTAGCCGGCCTTTACGTTGCTGGGCAGCTGGCCATCGGCAATGGTGAAGGCGATGGTGCGGATGTGGTCGGCAATCACGCGGATGGCGATGTCCGTCTTCTCGTTTTCGGTGGTGGGCTGGTCGGTCACCTTGGCAGGCGCGGTGCCGTGGTACTCCACTCCTACTTCTTTGGCAATGAACTGAATGAGCGGCTGAAATACGTCGGTGTCGTAGTTCGACTTCACGCCCGACACGGCCATCATCAGGCGCTCGAAGCCCATGCCGGTGTCTACGTGCTGGGCGGGCAGCTTCACCAGGCTTTTGTCGGCCAGGCGCTGGAATTCCATGAATACGTTGTTCCACACTTCCACCACTTGCGGGTGGTCGGCGTTGACGAGGTCGCGGCCGGGGGTGGCGGCCCGCTCCTCCTCTGAGCGCAGGTCGATGTGGATTTCGGTGCAGGGTCCGCAGGGGCCGGTGTCGCCCATCTCCCAGAAGTTGTCCTTTTTATTGCCGGGCAGGATGCGGTCGTCGGTGGTGAAGGTGCGCCACAGCTCCTGGGTTTCGCTGTCGGCCGCCAGCTTGTCGCCCGCGTCCCCTTCAAAATAGGTCACGTAGAGGCGGTCTTTGTCGAGCTTGTACACGTCGGTGAGCAGCTCCCAGGCCCAGGCAATGGCGTCTTTCTTGAAATAATCACCAAACGACCAGTTGCCGAGCATCTCGAACATGGTGTGGTGGTAGGTGTCGTAGCCCACTTCCTCCAGGTCGTTGTGCTTACCGCTCACGCGCAGGCACTTCTGGGTATCGGCAATGCGCTTGTAGGGCGCGGGCTTATTGCCCAGGAAATAGTCCTTAAACGGGGCCATGCCGCTGTTGATAAACAGCAGCGTCGGGTCGTCTTTCACCACAATAGGGGCCGATGGCACGATGTGGTGGCCCTTGGAGGCGAAGAAATCCAGGAATTGCTGGCGAACAGCGGCGGCGGTGGGGAGCGACATAAACAAGGAGGGCAACGCGGCCGGATTGGCAGCGAATGCGGTTTTTTTAGGTACTTTTCGGCTGAAAAGCAAAGGTAGCCATATGCCCTATAAAGAGCGCAGCATCGAGAAACAGTACTTTACCATCGGCGAGGTGGCCGCCCAGTTCAAGGTAGCCGAGTCGCTGGTGCGCTTCTGGGAGACCGAATTTGAGGAGTTGCACCCCCGCCGCAGCAAGAAAGGCAACCGCCTATATACCCCGCAGGACATCGAGGTGTTCCGCACCATCTACCACTTGGTGAAGGAGCGCGGCTATACCATTCCCGGCGCCCGCGACATGCTCAAGCAAAAGGGCCCGCAACTGAAGGAGAAAATTGACGTGGTGCAGAGTCTGGAGAAAATCCGGGCATTTCTGGTGAGTTTGAAGAAGGAAGTAGACACGGCGGGGAAGGCGGAGTTGGAGTAGGCGCGCCCTCCGCGTTCACCTCACCCCCTGACCCCCTCTCCAAAAAAGAGGGGGCACCGGAAACGCTCCAGCTGAATGTCAAAGTCTTACCTTCTGTTGTAAATCATCTAGATGCTAATTTCTTCCAGGAGCGAATATTCAGTCGAACCGGTGCCCCCTCTTTTTTGGAGAGGGGGTCAGGGGGTGAGGTTGACGTTGAGGGCGACCCATGGTGATTATCGTGAGGTGAACCAATGAACGACGAACTCCTCTTTCACGAGCTAGCCCTCACCCTCCTCCCCGGCGTGGGCCCGCAGCTCACGCGCCAGCTGATGAGCTACGGCGGCTCAGCCAAAAATGTGCTCATGATGCCGCCTGGCAAGCTGCGCCGCATCCCGGGTGTGGGCGAAGTCACCGTGAAAAACCTCACCGGTTTGGAGCGTGAAACCGCCTTTCGCAAAGCCGAAGCCGATTTGAAGAAAGCCGAAAAGGACGGCGTGGAAATCATATTCTACACCAGCAAACGCTTTCCCAACCGCCTCAAGCAAATTCCGGACGCGCCCGCCATCCTCTACTACCAGGGCACGGCCGACCTCAACGCCCCCAAAACAGTGGCCCTGGTGGGCACGCGCAAAGCCACGGAATACGGCCGCGAGCAAACCGAGCGCATCATCAAGGGACTGCTGCCGCACCGGCCGCTGGTGGTGAGCGGCCTGGCCTACGGCATCGACATCATGGCGCACCGCGCCGCCCTGCAGGAAGGCCTCGAAACGGTGGGCGTAATGGCCACCGGCCTGGACCGTATCTACCCCCATACCCACCAAAAAACCGCCGAGAAAATGCGCGAGCAGGGCGGCCTGCTCACCGAATTCCCCTTCGGCACGCCGCCCGACCGCTACAACTTCCCGGCCCGTAACCGCATCATTGCCGGCCTTTCCGATGGCACCGTGGTGGTGGAAGCCGCCATCAAAGGCGCGCCCTCATCACCGCCGAGCTGGCCCTGAGCTACGACCGCGACGTGCTGGCCGTGCCCGGCAACCTGGGCTCGGAGGCATCGGCCGGCTGCAACGCGCTTATTAAATCCAATAAAGCCGCGTTGTATCAGGAGCCGCTGGATTTGGAGCAGCTGCTAAACTGGGATGCTGCCCTGCACCAGTCGGGCAAGTTCAAGCCTGCGCCCTCCTATTCAGCCGACGATTTTACGTCTGAAGAGTTCAGCCTTATTACCCTGCTAACCGCCGCGCCCGGCCGCGAAATGCAGATGGACGAGTTGGCCTGGAAAGCGCAATTACCCATCTACGCCGTGGCCTCGCTACTGCTGGCCCTGGAGTTTCGGGGCGTGGTGCGGGCGCTGCCGGGGAAGAAGTTTACCTTGCTATAAATCACGGATTCAGGCAGTTTTTTTTCGATTTCACGGATTTTGCAGGCGGTATAATGGGACTAAAACAGCTGCTGTTTAATGGGGAATTAGTGGCGGAATCGAGGTTCGGCCTGCCCCTGCCCAACCGTGGCCTAGCCTTCGGCGACGGCTTTTTTGAGACCTTGGTTTTCACGGCCGGCCACTTGCGCCTCGCCGCCGACCACCACGCTCGCATGCAGCAAGCAGCGGCAGCGCTCTACCTCACGCTGCCTGCCGCGTTGGCAACTGCCGAAGCCCTGGAAGCCACCCTCGCCACCCTCGCCACGGCCAACCAGTTGCCCGCCGCCCGCCTGCGCCTCCAGCTCTGGCGCGGCGGCGGCGGCCGCTACCCCCCCGCCACCGATGCCGCCGAGTGGCTGGCCACTGCCGAAACCTTCGTGCCCGATGATTCGGCCATTACGAACGCCGATTTCGCTCTCGAAACCCATTCCATTTATTCCCCGCTGAGCTTTTGCAAGGGCCCGCAGGCGTGGCTCTATGTGCGAGCCGCCCACGAGCGGCAGCAGCGCGAGCTCAATGAAATCATTCTCTGCGATGCCCACAGGCACGTGGCGGAAGCGGGTGCGGCGGCCATTTTCTGGGTGAAGAATGAGGTGCTGTTTACGCCCGCACTCGAAACCGGCTGCGTGGCGGGCGTGCGCCGGGCACAGGTGCTGCGGGCCGCACGGGCAGCGGATGCAGAGTGCCGGGAAGGGTTGTTCATGCGCGGGGAACTGCTGGCGGCCGACGCGGTTTTCGCGGCCAATGTGGCAGCGGTGCGAATGGTTCTACAGGTTGGCGAAACATCCTTTACGCCTGCTTTACCGGCGTTTATACAAAATTTGAGTAGCTAGTGTGCAGGCGTAGCCTTTTTACGATGCAGTGAATTCTACCCTCCCTTACTGAGTTGCAAACCGATAGTAAATCGTAACCGTATCGGCCAAAATTGGGCTGGGTTTGGGTTGCTCTGTAATGTCGATGCTGCCGTCGGTTTCGGTATCTTCCTTGGCATCTGTAGTAACATCCAGTTCGGTTACTTTAGCAGAGGCGTTTGCGCTCGCACTGCTGTCAATGCGCGCAAGGGCAGGCTTAAAACGCAGCTGCCAAGCTACCCGTTGCAATTCAGCATCGAGGGCTTGTACGGCTTTGCCGGGTGGGGCGCCCGTGCTTAAATCGCGCCGGATAATGGTAATACTGCTCGCGCTACCGTTAGGTAGCACGGTAATCAAGGCGTAAATGATGCCGCCCACCCCTGCATTTAGCGCCTCCATGGGATACTTGATAAAATGATGGAGGTACTGATTGAACACCTCTGCCGCATCCGCACGCTCGGCCGAGTCGGCCAGATGCCAGAAGCGCGGCAGCAAGGGCAGCGTGCCCACCATGTCCTTTTTACCACCCGGCAACGGCCTTGCGGTCCTTTGCGCGCTGGCCCCGCCGGCCATTCCCAGCAGCCCCAGGAAAACGCAGAAAATAACGTGGTGGCGCATTACGAATTCGATTCAGTTATTCTACAGCTACTTTGGGTAAGGGTAACTGCCGCTTAAACAGCTACCGGGGCCTTAATGGCCGGCCACGGCGCGTAGTTCACCAGTTCAAAATCCTCGTAGCGAAACCCAAATACATCTTTTACGTCTGGGTTTAGTTTCATTTGCGGTAGCGCGTGGGGCTCGCGGGTCAGCTGCAGGTTGGCTTGTTCGAGGTGGTTGCTGTAGAGGTGGGTGTCGCCACCGGTCCAGATGAATTCGCCGGGTTGCAGGCCCGTTACCTGGGCCACCATGAGGGTGAGCAGCGCGTAGCTGGCAATGTTGAAGGGCACGCCCAGGAACACATCGGCCGAGCGCTGGTAGAGCTGGCAGGACAGCTTGCCGTCGGCCACGTAGAATTGAAACAAAGCGTGGCAGGGCTGCAGCTTCATATCGGGCAGCTCGGCCACGTTCCAGGCCGACACGAGGATGCGGCGCGAGTTGGGCTGGGTCTTGAGCTGCTGGATGATGGTGCTGATTTGGTCGATGTGGCCGCCGCGGCCGTCGGGCCAGCTGCGCCACTGGTGGCCGTACACGGGACCCAGCTCGCCGGCGGCATCGGCCCATTCATCCCAGATTTTCACGCCGTGCTCCTTGAGGTAAGCAATGTTGGTGTCGCCCTGCAGGAACCACAGCAATTCGTGGATAATGCTTTTTAAATGCACCTTCTTGGTAGTAACCAGCGGGAACCCCTCGGCCAGATTGAACCGCATCTGAGGGCCAAAAATGGACACGGTGCCCGTGCCGGTGCGGTCGGTTTTCACAGTGCCGGTGGCTAGGATTTGGCGGAGCAGGGCTTGGTATTGGCGCATGGTAGCAATCCGCCGGTTTACGCCGACGTTAATCAGAAAAACAAAATCAAAAGTACTGGAAGACCGAACACCACCGGCAATTTTCTAATGCAGTGGGGCCTCGTATGCTGCATGTAGAGAAAGCACTTTGCGCCATTCTTCAGTCTCAGAAAACTGTTTAATTATAGCACAGCGCTCTACCAAAAAACGCCGTAAATACGGCTTCAATATGATATCAGCAACTTTGCCCAACCAACCCAGGGGCGACTTAAAAGCGAAAACATCTCGCATGATGGTAACGGAACCTTCGCTGCGGAAATGATGCTCATGTCTCATGCGTTTGAATGCCCCCTTTTGCATCTCATCGCAGAAATAGGTTGGGGCATGCATTTCGGTCACTTTGCTGGTCAGCGTCTGCCAAACGCCGAAATGCCTGGCCCGAAACGTTACGGATTCGCCCAGTTGCAATAACCCCGACTTTACTCCTGCTACTATCGTTTCCTGCGTCCTTTGCGTGGATATGGTGTGTAAATCAACGCTCAAAGCCAGTTGAAAACAGATTTCTTTGGGAGCATTGATGTGCGTAACAATTTCCAAAACGGGCATATTGTGGTTTCTTACTTGAGCCTCGTATTCTAAAGAAAGCCGCCTCGTCTCCGAAGCGGCTTTTCGTTTCTTAAGCAACAGCTGGAAGTCGGCAGCAACTACAGCTTCACCGTGGCCGGGGCTTGCACGGCGGGCTTCACGGCAGCGGTTTTGGTGCCTTTTTTCATGCAGCAGCTGGGCGTAGCCGCAGCCATACCCATGTTGCAACTGGCTTTGGCCTCCGTGGTAGCGGCTTTTTTCTTGCCTTTCTTACCTTCTTTATCGTCGCCTTCGTTGGCGAAAGCGGTGGTGCCGGTGAAAGCCAGCAGGGCGAGGGCGAACAGGGTCTTTTTCATGATAATTGGGAAAGCAGGGAGAAACAAAAGACGAAAAAAACAGGTTTGTGGCCTCTAAGATACACTTGCGGCGGCAGCTTTTTTTCGGTCCCCGGCATTACCTCGTTCGTACCTATTTTGATGCTGCTGGGTTGGGGGTTTTCCCGGCTGCGCGGCTTGCCCGATGCCCATCCGTCGCCTCGCCCACCTTACCCTCGTTCTGCTGGGCCTCATCACCGCCCTGAGCGTCTATTCAACCGCGCAGCTGCGGTTCAACTACAATTTCAACGACTTTTACCCCGCCGGCGACCCCGACCTCGACTACTACCAGGGCTACACCCAGCGCTTCGGCAACGACAACGACTACGTGCTGCTGGGCCTGGAATCCCCCGCCGGCAAAACCGTTTTCGACCCCGCGTTCCTGGCCAAGGTTGATTCCCTCACGCAGCTAGCCAGGCGCCAGCGCCACGTGCTGAGCGTGACCTCCCCCACCACCCTGGCCAACCCGGTGGTGGAGGGCCTGGGCGTGTTCAACATCCCGTACCTGCACCCGAACGAGCCGGCCCGCCGCGCCGACGACTCCACCCTGATTTACCAGACGCCCGGCCTCGTGGGCAACGTATTCAGCCCCGATGCCCAGGCCGTGACCTTGGTCCTGCAAATCACGCCCGACCTGGAAAAGCCGCCCGGCGATTCGCTGTTTGCCGCCCTGCGCAGCGGCCTCACCCGGTTGGGCCTGCCTGATGAGCGGGTGCATTTCGCCGGCAAGCTGGTGGCGCAGTCGGTGTTTGTGGATAGGCTGAAGTGGGAGCTGGTGGTGTTTATGTCGCTATCGGTGCTGCTGGTCACGGGGCTGCTCTGGCTCACGTTCCGCACGTGGTGGGGCGTGGTGCTGCCGCTGATAGTGGTACTGGGCGCCATTTTGTGGGGTCTGGGCGTGATGTCGGCTTTCGGGGTGAGCATTGATTTAATGACGGCCCTGCTCCCGCTCATGCTCTTTGTGGTGGGCATGAGCGACACCATTCACATCATCAGCCGCTACGTGAGCGAGCTGGGCTACGGCGCCGGCAAAAAAGAGGCGCTCTGGACTACTATCAAGGAGTCCGGATTCGGGTCGGGCCTGTCGGCGCTTACCACCAGCCTGGGCTTTTTTACGCTGATGACGTCCACCATCCGGCCCATTCACAACTTCGGGCTGTTCACGGGCGTGGCCATTATCCTGGCTTTCATCCTCAGCTTCACGCTGCTGCCGGCCATGCTGGTGCTGCTGGGCAAGCCCCAGCTGCGGGAGCCCCGCCGCCAGGGCCACAGCTGGGACGGCGTGCTGGGCCGCCTGTTTCGGCAGGTGCTGCTGCGCCGCCGGCTGGTTTTCATGGTGAGCGGGCTGGTGCTGGCCACGGCCATTGGATTCTCCACGCGGGTTCGCATCAACTCCGCCCTGCTCGATGATTTGTCGGTAAATGACCCGGTGCGGCAGGATTTCGCCTTTTTTGAGCGGCAGTTTGCCGGGGTGCGGCCCTTCGAGATGGAGTTGAAACCAGCCGCCGGCCGCGACATCTACGACCTGGACGTGCTGCGGGAAACCGAGAGAATTGAGGGCTACCTCGAAACCAACTACGGCCTGCGCTTCGCCGCGTCGCCCGTCACGCTGGTCAAGTCGGTGCGCAAAGCCCTGAACGGCGGCGGGCTGGCCGAATACCGCCTCCCGGCCGATACCACTGAGCTAAAGCGCCTGCGCGGCAAGCTCCGGCTGTTCCGCAAAAAAGCCGAATTCAGCGCCCTGGCCCTGCCCGATGGGTCGGCCGGGCGCCTCACGGGCCGCATGGCCGATGTGGGCAGCGTGCGGGCCGGCAAGCTGAACGATGCCCTGCGCCAGCACCTGCGCGCCACCGTTGACACGACGGTGCTCACCACGCGCCTCACGGGCTCGTCCAACCTCATCGATAAGAACAATGAAAACCTCACCCTGAACATGATTCAGGGCATGGCCATTGACGTGTTGATGGTGACGCTGATTGTGCTGGCCCTCTTCAAATCGCTGCGCATGACCATTGTGGTGCTCATTCCCAACCTGCTGCCCATTGTCATCGTGGCCGGCGTGATGGGCCTGGCGGGCGTGAGCATGAAAGTGAGCACCAGCATCATCTTCACCATTGCTTTTGGCATCGCCGTCGATGACACCATTCACTTTATCTCGAAACTGCGGCTGACTTTAGTGAAGGAGCCCGATATTTTCAAGGCCGTGCGGCGCACCTATCTACTGGCTGGCAAAGCGGTTATTACCACTTCACTGATTCTGGTGGGCGGTTTTTCCACACTGCTTTTCTCCAAATTCGACGGTACGTTCTACGTGGGCCTGCTCATTGGCCTGACGCTGCTTTTCGGCGTGGTAGCCGAGTTGACGCTGCTGCCGCTGCTCATTCTCTATTTTTACAAGCGGCCCAAGGACAAGCTGATATTGCCCGATAAGCTGGCGGCCGAACCCCACTCCAAGGCCCGATAAAGCACTGAGCGCGCAGGCCGCCTCACCCAACACCCAGGAATCACAGTTAGTGTGAAACGGCACGGCCGGGCACCGCGCTGGCCACCGCCTGCACAACGGTGCAGCAAGATTTGCCGTTAGCACGCGAACACTTCCACTAACCCACCCAAGTATGAGCCAGCCTATAGAGGGAAAGGATTTCTACGACAGCGTGCTACAGTTTTACGACCAGGCCGCCAGCTTCTCCAAGCTCGACCCTGGCATTATAGCCCAGATAAAGGCTTGCAATAGCATCTACAAAGTGAATTTCCCAGTGGAAGTAGAAGGGAAAATCCAGGTGTTTGAGGGCATCCGGGTGCAGCACAGCCACCACAAGCTGCCCAGCAAAGGCGGCATTCGCTACAGTGTGTACGTGGACGAGGACGAGGTGAAGGCCCTGGCCACCCTAATGACTTTCAAGTGCGCGCTGGTTGATGTGCCCTTCGGCGGAGCCAAAGGAGGCGTGAAAATCAACCCCCGCACCAGCTCCGTGGAAACACTGGAACGCGTGACGCGGCGCTACGCCAGCGAGCTCATTAAGAAAAACCTCATCGGCCCCGGCACCGACGTGCCCGCGCCCGACTACGGCACCGGCAGCCGCGAAATGGCCTGGATTGCCGACACCTACCTCACCTTTAAATACGGCGATACCAGCGCGCTGGGCTGCGTCACGGGCAAGCCCGTGGGCCAGGGCGGCATTCGGGGCCGGACCGAAGCCACCGGCCTGGGCGTGTTCTTCGGCCTGCGTGAGCTGTTCAACGACGGGGACATGCTCAAGAAAATTGGCCTGAGCAGCGGCATTAGCGGCAAGCGCATCATTGTGCAGGGCCTGGGCAACGTGGGCTACCACGCAGCGCACTTCCTGCAAAAAGATGGCGCCCTGATTACCGGCATTGCCGAGCGCGAAGGCGGCATCTTCCACGCCGATGGCCTCGACGTGGAAGCCGTGATGCAGCACCGCACCGACAGCGGCTCCATTCTGGATTTTCCGGGGGCCAAAAACGTACCTGATACAGCCGAGTTGCTGCAATACGAATGCGATGTGCTGCTACCTGCTGCTCTTGAAAACCAGATTCACGAGGGCAACGCGGCTGGCATCAAGGCCAAGGTAATTGCCGAAGGGGCCAACGGACCCGTAACCCGGGGCGCCGAAAAGATTCTGCTCGAACGCGGCATTGTGGTGCTGCCCGACCTGTACCTGAACGCGGGCGGCGTGACGGTTTCGTACTTCGAATGGCTGAAAAACCTATCCAACGTCCGTTTTGGGCGCATGGGCAAGCGTGCGGAGGAAGCCTCCCTGCAACGGCTAGTGAACACCATTGAGCAAAGCACGGGCAAGAGCATCAGCCCGCAGGAGCGTGCCCTCATCGTGCACGGCACCGACGAAATTGACCTTGTTCGCTCCGGTCTGGAGGACACCATGATAGTGGCCTACCACGAAATCCGGGAAGTAATGAACCAGATTAAGGGCATCAAGGACCTGCGCACGGCGGCCTTCTACAGCGCCATCGAGAAAGTGGGTGTGAGTTACCAGTCGCTCGGCATCTTTCCATAAAGCCTGTTTCAAGCTGTCTAAAAAGAGGGGTTTGTGCTTAGGCGCAACCCCCTCTTTTTATGGGCATACCCCACAGTGGCCTTACTTTGGGGCCATGGTAAGAAAACTCCTCCTGCTGCTGACGCTGCCCCTGGCATCGGCCTGCACCCGTCCGGCCACCCCCTCCACCGACGCCTCGGCCGGGCCCGCCGCCTATTTCCCTCCTGCCGGGGCCGCCTGGCAGCGGCAGGCACCCGCGGCCGCCGGCTTCGACCCTGACCGCCTGGCGGCCGCCGTGGCTTTTGCCCAAACCCAGGAAACTACCCAGATGACGCCCAACTTCTCCACGCAGGAGGAGATTTTCGGGAAGCTCCTGGGGCCTATGCCCACCAGTCGCGCGGCCACCAACGGCATCATCTTACGCCACGGCTACATTGTGGCCGAGTGGGGCGACACCCAGCGCCCCGACCCCACCTACAGCGTGGCCAAGAGTGTATTGTCCACTATTCTGGGCATATCCATTGAGCGCGGGCTGATTAAAAATATTAACGAACCCGTGGCCGGGTATATCAAGGACGGTGGCTACGACTCTGATCAAAACCGGCAGATTACCTGGGAACACCACGCCCGCCAAACCAGCGAATGGGAAGGCGAGCTTTGGGGCAAAAACGCTAATTTTCTGGGCAAGGAAGCCTTTGGCAAGGGCGAGCGCAAGCCTCGCGCCCAGCAGGCCCCCGGCACGTACTACGAGTACAACGACGTTCGCATCAACCGGTTGGCGCTGTCGCTGCTGCGCCTCTGGGAGAAGCCCCTGCCCGCGGTGCTGAAAAAAGAGATAATGGACCCCATTGGCGCCTCCGACACCTGGCATTGGGTGCCCTACCCCAACGCCGTGGCCACCGTGCAGGGCAAAGCAATGCCTTCCATGAGTGGCGGCACGCGCTGGGGTGGTGGCTTGGTCATAAACGCCCGCGATGAGGCCCGGTTTGGGTACCTCATGCTCCGGCAGGGCCGCTGGGGCCGCCGTCAAATCGTGTCTCCTTCCTGGGTAAAGCAGGCCACCACCCGCGGCCCGGTGGGCCCCGACTACGGCTACCTCTGGTGGTTGAACACCGAGCAGAAAGCCTGGCCCGACGCCCCGGCCACCAGTTACGCCGCCCTGGGCGCGGGCCAAAACACCGTGTGGGTAGACCCCGAGCACGACATCGTGGTGGTGTGGCGCTGGCACAACGGCAGCCCCAACGAATTGATTAAGCGGGTGCTCACAGCGCTAAAATAATTGCTACAGCAAGCAATTGGGGAACTCCACAACCGGCGGCTGGCATTAGGGCTGTGGGCCCGGTGCGCACACCTATGGGCTTCAGGGCGTATTTTTACAACAAAAATTAAAACATGAAAACACCGTTTTACCGGGTTGCGCTTCGCTTCCTTTTGCTGCTATCGTTGACTGCTACGGGCTTGGCCGCCACCTCCTGCAAGAAAGACACTCCCGAGGTTAAGGATTTTAGTGGAATCGACGATGACATCATTAAAAAATACCTGGCCGATAATAATATCACCGATGCCGTGAAGCAGCCCAACGGCATTTACTTCCGCTCCATCTCCAAGAGTGCCACCGGCGCCAAAGTCACGCCTGGCGCTTATGCTTCAGTGCTTTACACCGGCCGTCTGCTCGACGCCGCGGGTACGGTGTTCGATGCATCTTCCAAACGAAACAACGTGCCCATTACCTTCATTGTGGGCTCTAACCAGCTGATTCAGGGATTTGAGTCGGGTATTGCGCTCATGAGCTACGGCGATAAGGCCGAGATTTATATTCCTTCGGCTCTAGCTTACGGCCCGTCGAGCAGCGGTGCTATTCCCGCCAACGCCGTGATACGCTTTGAGGTAGAAGTACTTGACTACAAAGTGGTGGACGAAGCCCTAATCACGAAGTACCTGACGGACAAAAGCATTACCACGGCTCAGAAACAGCCTTCCGGCTTGTATTTCTTGCCCATCACCACCGAACCCAACGGGGTGCGGCCAGTGGTTGGCTCCACGGTTTCGGTGCTGTACACCGGCCGCCTCTTCGACGCCGCCGGCACTATTTTCGATGCCTCTTCCCGGCAGAACAACGTCCCCTTCCAATTCAAAATCGGCTCCAACCAAGTCATTAAGGGCTTCGAAGAAGGTATTTTGCTGATGCGCAAAGGCGAAAAGGCTGAAATCATCATTCCTTCGGCCCTGGCCTACGGTCCCACGGGCGCTGGAAACGTCATTGCGCCCAACTCCGTAATTCGGTTTGAGGTAGAGTTGGTGGACGTTAAATAGGCTGCGCAGCACGTATTCGCATTAACAGAGAAATAAGGGGCGGCAGCACGAACTAAGTAGTTCGTGCTGCCGCCCCTCTTACGTGGTGCAGACCTGCGAACTGAATGTCTTGCGCCATCCCTCGGAATTGGGCATAGGCCGCTTGGCGAAAGAACTAGCCAGCGCCAGCAAAAAAATATGAAAATGCCTCTTGCAGTAAAGGGGGATTGGGGTGAAAAAAGATTCTTTGTATCTACAATGGAATTAGAGCGACAAATTTGAAATGGGGCCGAGAAAGCGCTGGGAAGGCGCCTAGAATTTGCAGTCGAACCGGCCTTCGGTCACGCGCACGGCGGTTCCGCCCGAGGCCTGGCGGGCCGTGAACTCGAACGTGCCCGACACGACGCGGGCCAGGGTATCGAACCGGGTCACGACCACGCGGCCGGGCGTATCGGGGCCCGTGAGCAACTCCCGGAGTGGGTTGGGCTTGTTGAAGGTGAAGGAGGCGTAGCCGATGGGACCGCTGTTGACCCGCGGGCGAGCGGGCTGGTCAAACACGAAGGTGCCGGGCCGGGTGATGCCAGGCAGCTCCAGGCGCAGGCGCGTGGCGTCGTGCACCTGCGCTTGGTCGTCAATGTACTTGGCGAAGGAAAGCGAGAGATGGGGCCGCCCGACCGAGAAGTTGTCCCATTCGGCCGTCAGGGCGTACGCGCGAAGGGCCCCAATGCCGGTGCCGCTGTGGTGGGCAACCCAGGGCAGGCCGTCCACGAGGCAGCCGGCGGTGTTCGCGCCGGTCTGGGTGGCTTCGGGCATGGGCTGTACCGGGTAAGCGCCTTCGCGCTGCATGATGCACTGGGTCAAGCCCAGCAGGGCCGGGAGCAGCAGGACGGGGATATAATTTTTCATGGGCAGACGCAAAAGACAGATTACTGGAAGCCACTTCCTAACGCAACTTAGGCACAATGCAGCGCGTTTCTATTCACGCACAATTTAGGGCTCCGGCTGCTGAAAGCAAATACCTGCTTACTGCACCCGGGCCAGCAGTGCGGCGTGGTGCGGCGCCCGGCTCAGCACCTCCTCGTTGCCGAGCAGCACCAACTGCTGGCGGGCCCGCGTGAGGGCCACGTTCAGCTTGCGGTCGACTTTACCGGTTTCGTCGGGCGACACCATCAGCTCCAGCTGGTGCTCGTGGTGGCAGCAGAAGCTCACGATAATCACCTCGCGCTGGCTGCCTTGGTACCGTTCTACGGTATCTACGCTCACCAGCGCCAGCGCGGGCAGCTCCAGCTCCACGGCCAGCTGCGCCAAGCGGGCCCGGATGCGCGCCGACTGGTTGCGGTAGCTGGCAATGACACCCAGCGTGGTTACGGGGTTGAAAAGCGGGCCGTAGCCCTGCACCACATAGGCTGCGGCCTGGGCGGCCAGCTCGGCCTCCTGGCTGGACTCTTTCATGGATAAATCTTCGGGCTGGCGGCGGGTGGGCACGAATACCACCCGCTGGCTGCGTAGCGCGGCGGCCAGTTCATTGCCAGCAGCTGGTTCTGGCCAGGCGGCCCGGTCCAGCGGGGCAGCCTGCCACGGCTGGGGGCAACGCAGCTGGTTTTCGTAGAAGTCCTCGTTCACTAGCACGGCCAGTTCCTGGTGCATGCGGTACTGGTCGGCCAGGGTGCCGTGGGCGTGGGGCCACTGGGCCTCGGCGCGGCGGAAGAGGCGCTCGAAGTAAGAATTGCGCAGGTTGGTGAGGCCCAGCTCCTGCCGTAGCAGGTCAGTCACTTCGGGGGCAATGGCGCTGGTTTCGGGCTCCTGGGCCACCACGGCCGGCAGCTGCCGGTGGTCGCCGATGAGGATAAACTTCTTCACCTTGGCCAACAATGCCAGCATGGGCGACTCCAGCACCTGGCTGGCCTCATCCACCACCGCCACGTCGAACTGCTTGAGCACGAACAGTTCTGGCTTGCCCAGCAGGCTGGCCACCGTGCCCACGTAGAAAGGGCAGTTGGTGAGCCGCCCGCGCACGGCCTGGCGGTTGGGACAGTCGCGCAGCATGTTGTCCAACAAGTACGGCCGGTAGTGCGGCGCCGTGCCCAGGCGCGAGCCCACCCGAATAAAGGGCAGGCCCGCGTCCACCAGCTGTTCGCAGATTTCGTCCACAGCGCGGTTGGTGTAGGCCGCCAGCAGCACCTGCTTATCCTGTTGGTAAAGATTAACGGCCAATTCCCGCAGCACGGCGCGGGTCTTGCCGGTGCCGGGCGGGCCGCAGAGCACAAACCAGTCGGGCGCGGCCAGGGCGCGGGCTACTACTTCGGGCGCCGTGGTAGCCGGAGGGTTGGCCACAGCCCAACCCTCCGGCTCGCGGGGGCCGGTGCGGGCCAGCAGGCGACGGCGGCGCTCCGGGGCCAGGCACAGGAACGCCGACAGGCCGGCCCATTCCCGCCGAAACGTGTCGTAGGTATCGGGCTCCAGCGCCCAGTGCGAATGCCCCAGCAGGTAGCGCGGGGCCATGCGCCGGTTGCGCACGCTCAACACAACTTGCCCGGTGGCACCCAGGTCTTCGGCCAGCACCACCTTCACTACCTGCGCATCGAGCACCGTGAGTTGCGGGGCAGTTTGGCCGGCACCATCGGCATCCTTGCGGTGGCGGCGGCGCGGGTACAGAATGAGCGTGTCGCCGGCGCGGAAGTTCACCTCCCGGCCACCGGCGGGGCGCTGAAAAATGAGGTGCGGCCCCAGCCCGTCGCGGGCGTCGTCATCGGCATTGCTGTGGTCTTCCAGCAGCACCAGGTCATCGAGCAAACTAAAGTTTTGGTGCTTGCGGGCCTGGGGCAGCAGCCAAAGGCCCGCCTGGCCGCCGGCATCGCCGGGCCGCGCTTCATCCCCGAGCAGAGTCAGGCGCATTTCGCGGGCCGAGAAGCGGGCCAGCTCCAGGCAGTAGGCCCGCTCCACGGGGTCGGCGGCGGCCCAGGCGTTGGCTATTTTTTCGGCCTTGGCTTTGCCGAAGGAAGGTAGCGCGGCGAGGTTGGGCTTGAGAACCGGGGCCAGCAGCTGGGCGGTTTGGCGGGGGCCGGTGGCGCGGGCCAGCTGCAGCTCCACCCCCACCAGCTGGTTGCGGGCCGACAGCAGCCGGTCAATCATTGGCTGGTCCTGGTCGACGCGGCGCACGGCGGCCTGGCCGCTGGCGGCGTTGGAGTACAGGATGCTGGTACGGCCCCGGCCGGCGGTTTCGCCATCGGCTCCAAACACGGATTCGAGTAGCAGGCGGTAGAGCTGCGCCTGGGCGGCGTGGTTGCTCCAGGGCTCGGCGTGGGGCACTTTGGTCGAGCTTTTCAATTCCACCAAGTCGTAGCCCGTGGCGCTTTCGTGCAGCAAGTCGAGCCGGCCCTGTAGGCCGTAGGTGGCCGAGAGAAACGTAGGCTCCAGAAAGCAGTCGGCCAGACGAAGCGGCTCCTGCTGGTAGCCGGTTCTGCTCTGGGCTACGAAGCCTTGCGACCGGGTTTCGCGCAGGGTACGGTGGTGGCGGCGCAGGTCGTTGAGCAATTCGGGCACGCCGGTGCGCGTCTGGAACTCGGGCAGTGTGCTCAGGGCCAGCGGCGCCGCTCGAAATAGGCGCCGCCGCAAATAGGTATCGACGTTGAAATCTTCGTTTTCGACAGTGTCAGCTTCTTCCCCGTTCACGGGCTGTAAGGCCAGCGCTTTGGCCAGTGCCACTTTTTCTACCTGTCGGGCCGCATGGCTTACTTCCTCATCCAGCAGCAGGTTGACCAGGTTTCCCAGCACCAACGGCCGCGAGGTTTCATCGGGCAAAAACGCATTCAGCAGGGCCCACTCCGGAATGGTGGCGGTGGCCTGGGCGCATTCGGCCACGGTGGTCACGTTTATCAGGTAGTCGGGCTCCAGCACCACGCGCCGGGCGCGCACGCCGCCACCAGGCAGCTGCACCGGCCCGATTAGGTGCAGCGTGGGGTGCAGGGCAGCGGCCAGCGGCAGTATGTTTTCATAAGCCGCCGGCAATTCCAGCTGGAACGGGCCGCTGGGGCAGCCATCGGCGGGGGTGGCCATTTCTACGGTAATGGCGCCGGTGGGCAGGTCGGCGTGCAGCACGTTTACCCGCCAGGGCCGGCCGGCGGCACCATCCGCGGGCACAAAGGCGTCGGGAAGCGCGGAGGTTGCCGAATGCTCGGGTTCCGGCAGTGGCTGGGGCCAGACGGGGCCTACGTAAGCTTTGCCCGTGAGGTAGAGCACCAGGGCAGCTACGGCCGCGAAGCCGCGCGCCGCTTCGGTGGCGGTGCCGGCGTAGCTTTCGTGTACCACCAGGTTGGCCGAGAGTCGCAGGGCCTGCAGCTCCTGGCGGAGCGGCAGTGGCAGGTTGCGGCCGTACGCCACCAGGCCAATGGCCTGGCTCAGGTTCACAAATGGGGCTTCCTGCTGCTTGCATTCATCGCGCAGCACCGTTTCCAGCAGCTTGCGCAGCTTGGGGAGCTGGTCGGCGGGGGCAGCCGTAGCATCGGCCGCTAAAGCGGCCAGGCGAGGGTAGTAGCGAGTGGGCATCGGGGGTAGAATAGCAACGGCAATACCTATAAAAGTAACGGTTTTGCGGCCAACGCCCGGCCGCGTGCCCCCTGCGAGCGGGCGCCGGTGAACCCCATCGGGGCCAGCAATTTTCCACCCCGATACATGTTGATGTACAGCGTGACGGGCGTATTTTTGCCGGCCCACGTCACTGCATACACATCAATCATCGCCGTATTGTCTACTGCGCCGCGCCGCATCTGAAAGGAACAGCAACGGGTTTGGCGCTCATATGTCACGGCTTGGCCCTGCGGGCCTTTGAGGGCATTAGAGGTAGCGCAGCTGGTTGCGCAGGCCGGCCGAGCGGCGCCCGCCCACGCCCACGGGGTTTTTCTCGCTGTAGCCGTAAGTTTCATCTTTGCTCACGTCCCGCACCACAAAAGGCAGAATAGTGCTGCTCGCGTTGTCGTGGGTGGCACCTGGCATGGCGGCAGTCCCGTACAAGGCTGGCACTTTTTGACTGGATGTGCACCCTACTGCGAGCACCCCAACTATTCCCTACAGGAGCCCCGTATAGTTCTTCATAACCGCTAAATTTCTAATGACTCTTTTTCTTAACCCTACCTGCCCGATGCCACAAAGAATGCAGCCCTGGCCCAGATTGGCCATTATTGGCGTGCTGGCCCTGCTTTCCTTTTTTGGCAGCGCCTTGGTTTCGCCCGCTTTCGGGCAGCCCGAAAACATTCCGGCCGACAGCCACCTGCCCGGCCTGTTGCGTGAGCGCAGCGTGCTCACCCGCCGCTACGCTGCCGCTACGGCCCAGCGCCACAGCCTGTTTGGCAACAAGCCCTCCAAAAAAGACCTGCAGGAAGTGGTAGATGCGCTGCAGGGCATCGTTAACAAAGACCAGCAGATTGTGGACGTGCTGAACGAAACGGCCCGCAAGGCACAAAGTACTTCGGTGCGACTGGCGGCCACCACCACCACGCTCGAAAGCACTGGTCGCGACGACCGCAACCTTACCTCCCAGCGCCTCTCGGAGCTGCAAAACGAGTCCGAAAATCTGCGCCAACGCGAAAAACAGCAGCTGGACCGACAGCGCGACCTGCAGGCCGAAGTAGCCGAAGCTAAGGAAGGACAATTTGTGCGCGACGCCCTGATTGCCCTGCTGGCAGTGGTGAGCGTGGGCCTGCTGGTAGCCCTGAGGCGCAAGAATAAGAAATAAGCCGCGCACCTTGCTCACTTGCCAGCCAGCCTGGCTTCCATCTCAGGCCTGTTATCAGCCCATGTCCCCATCTTTTCCCTTTGAAGTAGCGCCCCTGCCGCCGCCCACTTCCCCCGAGCGCCAGTTAGCCATTTTCGCCGACGTTGGCGGCCTGGAAGAATACTATGTTCTATTTCAGAACTACGGGTTTGGCGGCACCGCCGAATCGTGGGTCGAGCACATTCAGACCATTATTGAAGAGCACCAGCCGGAGCTGCTGGACGAGCTGGAGTTTGAAGAAGGAGGCCACACTTTTGTAGCTTATGCTCCTAATCAGGCAATTGCCGACCAGTTTTTGGCCTGCGTCCACCCCTTTTTCGGCTCCCTGCCACAACTGCAGAAGTACCTAAACCAAGCGGACCCAGACGACTTTTTTGCGTAAGAAAGCTACTGCCGCCGCTGGCTTACCTATTTGGTGACTCAGAGAAAAAAAAGCAAACTACAATTACCCATTTCGTTGTTACCGAGTCAACGAAATCAACCCGCATTCTTTTGTCCGACCTCACCTTCACCCCCACCGACCCTTACGCCATTGAAAAAGAGCTGCGCCGCGTTCAGGCCCTCATGCAGCTCGAGCAAAAGGAAGACCTGGAGCAGTTCAAGCTGAAAAACGCCAAGGCCAGCATTGCCGAGCGCCAGCAGCGCGGCCTGACCTGGTACCCCGTCACCATCACCAAGGAAGACATTGGCTTTGGGGGCAAAGTGGTGCTGGAACTGGAGCGCCCGGCGGGCCAGCAGGGCCTGCACCTGTTTCAGGTGGGCAAAAACGCTTCGCTCTTTGGCAACGTCCCCGGCCGCTCGGCCACGGACCGGCCCACGCTGAGCGGCGTGATTACCAGCGTCCGGCGCAACAAGCTGCTGCTCGCCACCAACAAGGAAGACCTGCCCGACTGGGTGCTGGACGGCGGCAAGATGGGCATCGACCTGACCTTTGACGAGGTGAGCTACCGGGAGATGGACTACGCCCTGGGCAAGGTGATGGGCGCCTACGGCGACCGGCTGGCCGAGCTGCGCGACGTGCTGCTGGGCGCCAAAGAAGCCCGTTTCCGCGAGGAGAAAGCTGACGACCTGTTCTACCCCAGCCCGCTCAACGAGAGCCAACTGGCAGCGGTGCGCCACGTGCTGGCGGCGCAGGACGTGGCCATCATTCACGGCCCGCCTGGCACGGGCAAAACCACCACGCTGGTCCAGGCCATTCTGGAAACCATCCGGCGCGAGCGGCGCGTGCTGGTGTGCGCGCCCAGCAACACGGCCGTGGATCTGCTCACCGAAAAGCTGGCCGAGCGCGGCGTCAACGTCATCCGCATGGGCAACCCCAGCCGCGTGTCGGACCTGCTGCTCGAGCACACCCTCGATGCCCAAGTAATGGCCCACAAGAGCTACAACGAGATGCGCTCCATGCGCCAGACTGCCGACCAGTACCGCGAAACCGCCAGCAAGCACGTGCGCAACTTCGGCTACGAGGAGCAGCAGCAACGCCGCATGCTGAAGGAGGAGGCCAAGATGCTGTTTCAGCAGGCCGACGATTTGGAGCGCTACATCACCGAGGATTTGTTGGAGTCGGTGCAGGTGATAACCTGCACGCTGGTGGGCGCCAGCAACCGCAACATTCGCCACCTCACCTACGAAACGGTGTTTATTGACGAAGCCGCCCAGGCGCTGGAGCCGGGCTGCTGGATTCCCATTTCCAAGGCCAAGCGCGTGGTGCTGGCCGGCGACCACCACCAGCTGCCGCCCACCGTGAAAAGTGAAAAAGCAGCCCGCGAGGGCCTGCGCGAAACGCTGTTTGAAAAGTGCATCAAGCGCCAGCCGGCCACGGCCCGCATGCTTATGGTGCAGTACCGCATGCACGAGCAGATTATGGAATTCAGCTCGGAGCAATTCTACGATGGCCAGCTCATTGCCCACGACACCGTGCGCCACGCCGGCTTGGATGCCTACGACCTGAGCTTCGCCCCCGACCTGCCGGTGGAGTTTCTCGACACGGCCGGCTTCGGCTTTCAGGAAATCACCATCCCCGAAAGCCGCTCCACCGCCAACCCCGAAGAAGCCGACCTGCTCCTCAAGCGCCTCGCCCAGCTACTCGAACCCTACGACCAAGTGGAGCACGAGGAAGACCTGCTCACCATTGGCGTAATTGCCCCCTACCGCGCCCAAATCAACTATTTGAAGGACGCCATTGAGGAAAACGACGAGCTCAACGGCCTCATGGCGCACCGCATGCTGAGCGTGGGCACCGTGGACTCGTTTCAGGGCCAAGAGCGCGACATCATCGCCATTTCCCTCACCCGCAGCAACAACCACGGCGATATCGGCTTCCTCTCCGACATCCGCCGCATGAACGTGGGCATGACCCGCGCTCGCCGCAAGCTGCTGCTGGTAGGCGACTCGTCTACGCTCAGCTCCAACCCTTTTTTCAAGCAACTGCTGGAGTATGTGGAGCGCATCGGCGGCTACCGTACGGCTTGGGAAATCGCTGATTGACGTTGATTTAATTGATTTCGCTGATTTTTTCCTGTTGGATTTTTTTGATTGCGGGGCCTTTTAGGCTCGTGTTGTTGCGGGATGATTGACAAGCGTTATGCTCATTCGGAGTTGACAGAAGTAATAATTGGTTGCGCCATGCGGGTACATTCCGCTCTGGGCCCTGGGTTTCCGGAGGTGGTTTATCAGCGTAGCTTGGCTTTGGAAATGGAAAATGCGGGGTTGGTTTTCGAGCGGGAAATAGAGCGACCCGTTTTCTACTTAAACCATCAGGTTGGCACGCGTCGCGTTGATTTTCTAGTAGCGAGTGTCATTCTAGTTGAATTGAAAGCGACAACTGTTATTGATGACCACCACTTTGCCCAAATAATCAACTATCTCACGGCCTACCGCCTCCAAACAGGCCTGCTTATTAACTTTGGCCAGCGGAGTCTTCAATTTAAAAGGTTTATCAAAACCATTAAAGTCGATTTCGCGAACCAAAGAATCAACGCTAGTCAGCAGCAGAGAGAAATCAACGTAATTAATAAAATCAATGCAAATCAGCGATAAACAAGTTGTCACCATCACCTACGACCTGAGTGTGACCGACGAAAACCAGGAAAAAGTATTGGTCGAATCCGCCGAAGCTGACGCGCCAATGGTCTTCCTCTTTGGCCACAGCGGCCTGCCCGAGGAATTTGAGGCCCAGCTCGACGGCAAGAATACTGGTGATGAATTTCAATTCAGCCTCACGCCGGAGCAGGCCTACGGCGAGTACGACGAGCAGGCGCTGGTCGAAATCCCCAAGGAGGTGTTCCTCATCGACGGCAAGCTGGACGACGAAATGCTGCAGGTGGGCAACTTTCTGCCCATGGCCGACAACGAAGGCAACCACATGCAGGCCAAGGTGGTGAGCATCGGCGACACGGCCGTGCAAATGGACTTCAACCACCCCCTGGCGGGCATGGTAATGCACTTTACCGGCAAGGTGCAGGAGGTGCGCGAAGCCACCGCCGAAGAGCTGGCCCACGGCCACGCCCACGGCGAAGGCGGCCACCAACACTAGTTTAGTGATAAGTGGTTACTGGTAAACGGTTAGTGGTCAGCGTGCAGTGGATGGTTTTACCTCCAATTTGCCTCTATTTACTAACCGTTTACCATTAACCACTAACTACTAACCACTAATTATTTACCGTTAACATCTCGGTTACGTGCTGCTGTAGCTGCGGGAAATACTCCAGAAAATCGGCTTCGTAAGCAGCATAATTAGCTCCCAGCTCTACTACGGCCGTTTCCATGCCAGAGCCCGGCGATGCCCGGCGGCTCAGGCCACCCAGGGCCCGGGTGATGCTCTCCAGTTCAGCGTAGCTCAGCAGCCAGTTGTGCGTGACCATGTAGGGTAGGAAGTGCTGCACGCGGAGCGGCATTTCCTGCTGGCGGGCCGTGAGCTGGCGGTAGATGCGCTGGGCAAAGTCGGCGAGAATTTCGGGAGTGTAGTTCCCAAAGTGCCGGGCCAGAAAATGGTCGAGAAACATGTCGGAAATCACGCCGGCGTACTTGCCGTAGCCGGCGGTGCGTAGCCGCTGGGTGGCGCGGCGCACTACGGGGTGCTGGTCGGTATAGGTGTCGATGGCCCGGTGCAGGCGAATACCGATTTGCACGTTGGGCGGGTACTTTTCCAGCTGTTTGCCGGGCACCGAGTCGGCGATGAAGTTGCCGAGCAGCACGTCGGCATAGCGGGCCGCGCCTGGGGAGCCGGAGAGGAAAAGATGGGCCAGAAAGTTCATTATTGAGGGCAAAGTACGGGCTGGGGCCGGCATTGTGCCCAACCCCCGCCCGCGGGCCGCCGTAAGCAAACAAGCCACCGGCTAACCCCGGCCCCGCCCATGATTTCACTTCCCAATTCCCTTTCCCATGTCCGATAAGACACCCGTCACCCACGACCTGAGCCAGCTCTTCGAAAAAATCAAAGAAGTGCGCATGGCCATGCTCACCACCACCGACGAGCATGGCAGCCTGCACAGCCGCCCCATGGCTACCATACAGCCCGGCAAGGACCAGGCCCTGTACTTCTTCACCGATTCGGAGTCGGCTAAGGTATACGAAATCAGAAAGGACAGCCAGGTAAACCTCAATTACTCCGACCCCGGCAGCAACGTCTACGTTTCGGTATCGGGCAAGGCCAACGCCTACCGCGACCAGGCCCAAATAGACGAACTGTGGAGCGAGCCCATGCGTGGCTGGTTTCCTAAGGGCAAAGACGACCCGCGCATCAACATTCTGAAAGTCACCATCGACAAGGCCGAATACTGGGACTCGCCCAGCAGCCTCCTCAGCCAGGCCTATGCTTACGTTCGCGCCGTGGTAACCGGAGAGCGCAGCAAGGACGACGACGTGAACGAGCACGCCCAAGTGCAGCCCAAGTAAGTTGGTGCGGTAAACGTTAGCTGGCGCCGCAGGGCTGCAGCTGGTTTGCCTTGCTGATTAAGATTGCCGAGCCGAAAGGTGCCCTGAACAAGCGGCCTTTTGGCTCGGTTTGTTTATGGCCGCATCTACTCACTTTACGGCGCTGCCGTTCCAGTTAAAGCTACTCTCACGTTGCTCACTACCCTCACCGTATTCACCCTCAAGCCCGGCAACAAACGCTGGGGCCTCGCCCAGATGGGCACCTCCCCGCCTGCTCTGAAGCGGGTGCCGGGCCTGCAATTCTTTAAGCTGCTGGGCAGCGGAGCAGCCAATGGGTTTGGCCTGTGGCCCAACCTGGACCGCTACGGCTTCATGGCCGTGTGGGACGATGCCGCTGCGGCCGCCGCCTTTTTTGTGCAGCACCCGCTGTGGGCCACCTACCGCCAGCGCAGTACCGAGCTGTGGACGCTTCAGTTGGCCCCGCTGAAATCGCACGGACTCTGGGACGGCAAAGCGCCTTTTGACTACCCCAACGACAGTTCAGGCACCGAGAATGCGCCCGTGGCGGTACTCACGCGCGCCAGCATTCGGCTGCGCAAAACGCCGCGCTTCTGGCAGTTTGTGGAGCCCACCAGCGCGGCGCTGGCGCAGGCCGTAGGCGTGCGCGCCGCTATTGGGCTGGGCGAGCTGCCGGTGGTGAGGCAGGCCACTTTCAGCGTGTGGGAGTCGGCGCAGGCCATGCAGGAATATGCTTACCGCGACGTGCGCCACCGGGAAGTTATCAAACTCACGCGCAGCGAGAAATGGTACGGCGAAGAATTGTTTGCGCGGTTCCAGGTCCTGGACAGCCAGGGCACGCTTGATGGCCAAGACCCGCTGGCGGGGTTGCTTGCCACTGCCCGCGCCTAAAGCTCGAAGCGCTTCAACCAACTTTTGGCGTTGCTGGTTGTAGAAGTGTCGGAATCGACCTTTGCTTTGATACCTTTTTTCGCACTTATAGCGGTTCCGCCGGGCCTGCTGTGCCAGGTAATGCCAGCTTCACCGGCATTGATTTGACTGGGACTACGCAGCTGGTTGCGGCCCTCGCCTTCGAAAACATGCACCGCCACGCCAGATTTATTTGGAGCAATAAACTCGAAGATGTCATCGCCCGCTAACCCGAACAAACTCACCGAGGAGGTTTCACGACGGTTATAGACCCGTTCGGTTACCAGACTGTCGGCCTGATTGGGCCGCTGCGCGAACATCTTCACACGCAAATGGCCCTGGGTATCCTCGCTGAGCACAAAATGCTCGGCTTGGTCGGTACCCACTACCCATGCATCCTGGGCCAGAAGCAGGTAATAATTCCGCGCTACTTCGGGCAGCTGCTCGCGGCGGGCGCGCAACAAGGGCTCAAAATGGGCCGCGATGGTGGCGCGGGTTTCGGGCGGGCCCGCTGTAAAGGCGCGGGAAATGGCCGCATCCGTCAGCCGCAGCCGCATGGAGTCGGCCACCTGCCGGAAGTCTTCGGCACTAAGCGTGCCCAGCAAAGTGCGGTCGAGGGCACGCGCCGTGGCAGTGAGGCCATCAATGGCACCGGGTCGAATGCGCGCATTGAAACTCTGGTACTTTGGCACGAACCAGGATACGATGCGGGTTATAAACCCATCATTGAAGAGAAAAAAGGCCTGGTCACGGTCGCGTGGAATGGGGCGGTAAGTGAGTTGGTCTGCCTTGGTGAAGCTGGCCCAGCGCCATTGGTCTTCGCGGCGGCTCCAGTCGCCCAGCCACACATCGAGCAGGCGCGCCCGCAGGTACGCCCGCGGGTCTACCTGGGCATTGGGGCGCTGATGAACAGCGGCCAGCATCTTGCCGGTGCTTTGCACGGCGGGCGAACGCCCGAAACTGGCCACGGCGGTTTGGTCACCATCGGGCCGCTCTTCCAGCAAGTACAAGTCGTTGGCGTATGCCGCCCGGAACTCACCCAGTGCCGGGTCATCGGCCAAGAAAACCAGCCGGGGGTTGGTGTGGTACACCCCTGCAGCTTCTGCCAGTTGGGCGGCCACGTAGGCCCCATAAGGTAGGGCCACGCTGGTTTGGTCCTTCATGAGGCCCCCCAGGAGCTTGCGCTGCCAATTGGTGGTGAACGCGGCGCTGGCATCCTTGTCGACGGACCGTAGCACGTACTCCTGCCCATTGGCCGCGCGCAGGCGCAGGCTGCGGGTTTGGTAGCTGCCCCCGGCTTGCAGCGGCACCATTCCGCCGGGCACGGCCGTAGCCAGGTGCAGCACCGGTGCCGTAACTGGCGTGGCCCAGATATTCCGGTAATGCTGGCCCCAGAAAAAACGCCACACGGCACCCCGGTCGTATTCGGGGCCGGCCGCGCGGCGCACGGTGGCCGAATCTGGCGCCCATTGGGTTGGTACGCTTCGGGTGGTTTGTTGGCCGTTGCTAGCCATTGGGAGCAATGCGAGCGCGCAAACCAACCCACCCCAACGGCCAGCTTTTATTTGCAATAATCCTGACATAATCAATTACCTATTAGTCAATTAATTTTCTATTAACTGACAATTCATTTCTATATCACCCCCCGCTCTGGAGAATGTGATGCTGGCACTTAGCCATTTTTGGCACCATACACATTGTTGCTACCGCAAGCATTGCCCTGCCTATACCGCAAATGGAAGGCGAATGGTTATGGTGCTAGGTTGGGCATTGGTCGACTTTTGGTCGTGATTTGCGTTAAAAGCCCAAATTTGCTCACCTGCTCCTTCGGATGTCTCTATTTTCTGCTCAACCACCCACTTTTCGCGCCTGCCTTGTGGTATTGGGGCTGGGTTTGATGGCTACCGGCTGTGTCCGGCGCAATTATTTTCAGTCCGATGCGCGCGTTGGAGCGGGCAGTGACGGGGCCTTGGCTCCAGCCACCGACAGCGTATTGGGCGTAGCAGGCCGCCAATACAACGACCGTTCTAAATTCCACCACCTGTTTTGGGGCAAGCACTACCGCGGTGTATGGGCAGCTCCCGTCACGGCGCCGGTGCTGCACCTGGCCACCGTCGTGCCCGGCGGCCTTAAAGCCGGCAAGCCCGGTGGCGGCTACCAAAGCATCAGCATGACCCTGGAGGGCCCGCAGGAGCGCGAATACGCCCTTCGTGCCCTAGACAAAGAGCCCAGCAAAACCCTTCCCAAAGCCCTGCGGCACACGATTGTGCTGAACGTGGTGCGCGATGCTACCTCGGCGGCGATGCCCTACGGCGCGTTTACCGTGCCTCCGCTTGCCCGCGCTGCGGGCGTGCCCCACACCCGTCCCCGCCTGGTGTACGTGCGCCCGGACGAAACCGGCTTGGGCAGCATGTCGGAGCGTTTTCAGGGCAAACTGGCGCTGCTAGAGGAGAAGTTTGTGGCGCTATCCTCCCGCACACCGGACCTGTCCGGGGCCAGCGGCTTTGTTTCCAGTGAGGAGATGCTGGCAGCGGTATACGCGTCCCCGGCGCATCGCATCGACCAGCCCTCGTTTTTACGTGCGCGCCTGCTCGATGCGTGGCTCGGCGATTGGGACCGGCACGAAGGGCAATGGGACTGGGCCGAATTCAAGCAGCCCGATGGCCGGGTGCGCTACCAGGCCATTCCCAAAGACCGGGACCAGGTTTATTTCCGTTTCGATGACGGGCTGGTGCCGTGGCTGGCCAGCCGGCCCTTCATAGCGCCCCAGTTTCACACCTTTAAGCGCGAATTCGGCTACGTGCCCGGCCTGCTGAACCAGGCCCACTTCATTGACCAGCGCGGTCTGGCACGCCTCACCCGCGCCGACTTTAGGCGCGTAGCCGCGGACTTGCAGCGCCGGTTATCCGATACGACCATTGAGCGGGCCATACGCCGCCTGCCCCCGGCGGTGTATGCCTTGGAAGGCCGCGGCATAGTTGCCAGGCTCAAGGCCCGCCGCCAGACGCTGCCTCAGTTTGCCGAAGCCTACTACCTAGAACTGGCCCGCAAGCCCGTGCTGGGCGGCACAGCCCTGCCCGAGCGGTTTGTGGTGCAGCGCTACCCGGACTCAACCACGGTGCAAATATTTTCCGCAGCCCGGGCCAAAATCACGGGTGGCGACTCCCTGCATTTTCAGCACACCTACTATTCCGCCGAAACCAAGAATCTGACGCTGGAAAGCCTAGGCGGAGCGGATGTTTTTGAAATCAGTGGCGACGGCCGCAACCTCATTCCACTGCTTATTTATGGCGGTGAAGGAACCGACCGCCTTCAGCTTGCCGGCAGCAAGCGTGGCCTGAAGCTTTTTGATGTCGCCTCGGACCTACAGGCTGCTGGTGCGCCGCGCCCTTCCCTGCCTCCAAAAAAGCGCCTGGCCTATGACCGGACAGAGGAAGAGTAAAAGGACCGGGAGAGCGAATTTAAGTACTGGCGCATAAGTAGCCGTATTCGATTCGGGCCTACTGGTCTGACCGCCCTGGGCGGTCTGACCGGTTGAAGCACCAGCAATTTCGGTCTGACGACGACCGGTCAGACCGCCTAGGGCGGTCAGACCAGAGCATACGCTTACTTCTGCATTCGTACTTAACCGTAGCAAAAAAGGCGGTCATGCTCATCTGGCGTCCGCTTGCCGAAGCATCTCTACCGCGTAAGCAATCAGTTTACTAATGCGGTAGAGATGCTTCGGCTGCGCGGACGCCAGATGAGCATGACGTTCTAAATTCAGTACGCTTACTTCTGCACGAGTACTTAAGCTGCCTTATTCAGCATCTTTAGCACCAGGCGCTCCGTTGGCGAAAGCATGTGGGCGGTGCCTGGTTCGGCGTCGTGCTCGCGCAGGTAATCAACTAGTTGGCCCGATTTGAATAGCTCCACCACTTGCGGGTGAATGTAGTATTTCGAGCAGACCGTGGGCGTGTTTCCCAGCCCGCTGGCTACCCCTTTCACGGCTTTCTTAACCACTTTATCGGGAGCCAGCTCGGGCTCTTCCCGCAGCACGCTTTCCAGGCATTCCACCATTTTCACAGTGCCTCCCCAGGTACGGAAGTCTTTGGCCGAGAGGGCCATGCCACTGTGGCGCTGCAAATACTCGTTCACATCGCCCGATTCCAGGGCATGGCGCTGCCCGTCAGTGGAGTAGTATTGAAACAGGTGCTGGCCGGGAATTTCCTTGCACTTGCGCACCAGCCGGGCCAAGCGGGCATCACTCAGGGTCACATCGTGCGCCACCCCTTTTTTCCCCACGAAGGAGAAGTTAACATCGGCGCCGTCTATGGCCACGTGGCTATCGCGCAACGTGGTGAGGCCGTAGCTCTTGTTCTTCTTGGCGTACTCCTTGTTGCCCACCCGAATAAACGACTGGTCCATGAGGGTGAGCACCAGCGCCACCACTTTTTCCCGGTCCAGGGCCGGGCGGCGCAGGTCTTTTTGAAGTTGGGCCCGCAGCTCGGCCAGCTTTTCGCCGAAGGTGCGCAGCCGCGAGAACTTGGTGAGGCTGCGCATTTCGTCCCAGGCCGGGTGGTAGCGGTACTGCTTGCGGCCCAGGGTGTCGCGCCCGGTCACCTGCAAGTGAGCCGTGTCCGAGGGCGAAATCCACACCTCGGTCCAGGCCGGCGGAATGACGTAGCTCTTGATGCGAGCCAGCGTTTTTTCGTCTGCAATTTTTTCCCCGTGCGCATCGTGAAACACGTAACTGCCGGTTCTGGTGGCTTTTCGACTGATGCCGGTGCCGGCGTCGGTGGCGTAGCGCAGGCCGGCCATCTGGGCCTGGCGGGCGGGGTCTTTATAGACAATGTGGGCCTCATCCTGCGGAACGAGGGTTTTTTTGCGGGTTTTGGGGCGCGGAGCGGTGGCAGCAGGCATGGGTAGGGCAAATGGTCCCGCATCGGCTTCAGCGGGCGAGCGCATTCTACGGAAGGCGCGCTTAAACGGCCATTTTTACGCAGTGCGGCCGCTCAGCCGTAGGTTTGCGGCATGAAGCTGCTCGATGCCCTTTCCACTATCAACGAATGGTCTGACCACTTGCTCACCCGCTTCCGGGCCCGCGCCGGCCAGTTGCGGCCCCTGCAGCTCGACGCGTACCGCAGCTACGGCACCAGCACGAAATTCTACATTAAAGGCCGCCTGCTAGCCGACCGTGGCTTGCCCACCCAAACCGCAACCGACACGCGTTGGCAGAACTTCCGGAGCATGGTGCGGCGCTTCAACAGCCGCGAAGTGGCCGGGGCCGACCTCGTGGCCGAGCTTCCCGATGGCAGCCAGCACCTCGTCACCACCGATGACGAAGGCTACTTTACCCTCATCATCGAGCCCCATGCCCTGCCCCCACCCGTGGCCTATCTCTGGTATCCGGTGCCGGTGCGGGTGTCGCGGCTGCCGCGGGCCTTCCAAGTGCCGCAGCTGCTGGTGCAGGCCACGGCCAAGGTGCTGGTACCGCCCTTTGGTGCCGAATTCGGCATCATCAGCGACATCGACGACACGGTCTTTGAAACCAGCGCAACTAACATCATCAAAATGCTGGCCCGCACCCTGCTCAGCAACGCGCATTCCAAACTGCCCTTTGTGGGCGTGGCCGACTTCTACCGGCGCCTGCAGCGCGGCCGCACCGGCGAGCCCGACAACCCGTTTTTCTACGTCAGCAGCAGCCCCTGGAACCTGTACGACGTGCTGGAAGAGTTTATGAGCATCCACGAGATGCCGCCCGGCCCGCTGCTGCTGCGCGACCTGGGCATTGCCCGCCCCAAAACGCCCACGCTCACGGGCGTCACGGCCGCGGCCGCCATCCACTTTGCGCACAAGCTGCACGAAATCGACAACGTGCTTAACACGTACCCTGCCCTGCCCTTCGTGCTACTCGGCGACAGCGGCCAGGAGGATGCCCGCATCTACCGCGAGGTGGTGCGTCGCCATCCCGGGCGCATTCACGCCATCTACATCCGCGATGTGCAGGTGCCCGCCCGCGCCCTCCTGGTGGGCCCCGTCACCGAAGAGCTTAAAACCGAGGGCGTGCCCATGCTGTTGGTGCCGGACTACGCCACCGCCGCGGCCCATGCAGCCAGCCTCGGGTTGATTATCAACCAGAAAACAGAAGCCCCCGAGGAAGAGCCGGTTTAGCCGTTAATCACTATTGGTGTGGTCGGCCGCTACCACCCATTGGCCGCCAATCTGGCGCATTACCAGCAGGAAATGGCCCTGTACGTCGCCCGCACTAGGCCGGGCCAGATGCCACCGCCCCACTACCTGGGCCGCGTTGGGAGCCAGCAGGCTGATGCGCAACCCGCTAAAATCGAGCTGACCCATGGTGGCCGCGTCGGGGTAGCTTTTTTGGTAGTTGTCCAGGGTTTGCTGCCAGCCGTAGGTCGGGCCCTTCCTGCCGATAAAAACGAGCGAGTCGGACTTCCAGTACCCCTGCATGAAGCCAGGAATATCGCCCCGGTTCCAGGCGGCGGTTTGAGTGGTGAGTACCGTGCGGATGCCGGCTACTGCGGCCTGGTCGCGGGCTGAGGCGCCAGTGCCCGGTCCTGTAGCTACCGCACAGGCCTGTGCCCCAACCAACAGCCCCAGGAGCGCTGCTTTACTTCCAACTTGCTGGATACTACGCATGGTTAGTTTTTTAATAACGTATTAACGTAAGTGGTGCCCCCCAGGCGGCGCATGTTGCGCAGCACGCGCCGCTGCTTGGCCCGCGCCACTGGCCCCGGATTGGAGGCCCGGAACCGGAGCGGGTTGGGCAGCACGCCCGCCAGCAACGCCGCTTCGGCCGGGGTCACCTTGCTGGCCGACTTACCGAAATAGCGCTGGCTGGCCGCTTCCACGCCAAAGGTGCAGTCGCCCATCTCGGCTACGTTGAGGTACATTTCCATGATGCGGCGCTTGTTCCACATGAACTCAATGAGCACTGTGAAGTAGGCTTCGGCCGCTTTGCGCACGTAGCTGCGGCCGTGCCACAAAAACACGTTTTTGGCCACCTGCTGGGAGATGGTGCTGCCGCCCACAATGTGGGTGCCGTCGCCGTTCCAGTTGCGCCTGGCCGCCTTGGCCATGGCATCAAAGTCGAACCCGCGGTGGAGCAGAAAGCGCTGGTCTTCGGCCGCTACCAGGGCCAGGGGCACGGCGGGGGCCACTTCGTCGAGGGTGCGGAACTGGTAACGGATGTGCCGGCTGTCCTGCTGAATGCCCGAGTAGCCATTGCCCACGGGCGCGTGTGCACGGCGCTCCAGCATAAGCCAGGTAGCGGGCGGCGGCACCCACCGGTAGGCCAGCACCCAAGCCACGGAAGTCAAAAACAGCGCGGCTGAGACTTGCAGCAACAACCGGCTGGCTTTTTTGAGCAGTTCAGATAGGGAGGGAATAAGGGGAGCAGCGGCCATTGGGGCAAAAGTAGCGCGATGGGCGGGGTTTGGCCATTCACTCCTACCTTTCGGCAGGTTTCCTGCCCGGCGGCCCGGCGGCCCGGCGGCGCCAAACCCAACCGGGCCCCCAACTTGTTGCTACCCTAAGTGCTATATTCTCTAAGTCATTTACTATGCCGCGCATGTTACCGCTGTTTCCACTCAACTTGGTGGTTTTTCCCGGCGAAAAGCTTAATCTTCACATCTTTGAGCCCCGCTACCGCCAGCTCGTGCGCGAGTGCATCGAACAAAATACCACCTTCGGCATCCCGCCCTTCCTCGACAATACGCTCAGTGAGCTGGGCACCGAAATGCGTCTGCTGAGCGTGGAGCAAACGTATTCCAGCGGCGAGCTGGACATTCGCAGCAAAGCCGTGGGGGTGTTCCGTATCAATAAATTTTACCGCCAGGCCCCTGGCAAGCTTTACGCGGGCGGGCAGATTGAAGACGTGGTGCAGGACGACGAGGCCGACCCCGTGCTGCGCGTAATTATCACCAAGCAAGTACGGCAGCTCTACGAAGCACTGGGCCTGCGCAAGCTGCTGCTGGAGCTGGCGCCCGACTACTGCATTTTCGACGTAGCGCATCACATCGGCTTCAGCACCGAACAGGAATACCAGCTACTGGCCACTACCAGCGAGCAGGAACGCCAGGAAATGGTCCGCGACCACCTCGACACCATCCTGCCCGTTGTGCTCGAAACCGAGCGTCTAAAGGAGCGGGTGCGGCTCAATGGCCACTTTAAAAACCTGACCCCTCCCAACTTTTGACCACGGATTGGCTCGGACTCATCCGGATTTCACGGATTTTGTGCACGATTCCGGAGCAGTTCTTTTGACTCCAAATAACAATCAGCAAAAAAAGGCCGCTCCATCGAGCGGCCTTTTTTTGCTGACTTGAAACACGTAAACAAAATCGGTGGGCTTACTGCTTGAGCCCTGCTGGAACGCCTTGCGGGAAATCGGCCGCAATTTCTTTTTCAAGCTCTCCGATGCGGTTGCCTGGGTCGGGGTGAGTGCTCAGAAATTCGGGGGTTGAGCTCCTGCCACCGGCGCGGGCCAGAATGTTCATCACCTCAATCATGGCGCGGGGGTCGTAGCCAGCCTGCGGGGTAAAGTCCACGGCTATCTTGTCGGCTTCCAGCTCGTCGTTGCGGCTAAAGCGCATGCCGATTACCTTGGCAATAGCCGCCGCAACAGCGGCTTTGGCCACCGAACTGCCGGGGCTGTTGGGGTCATAGGAAGCAATGGTGGCGGCCCCGGCCAGCCCTTGCGTCAGGTTGGATTTGGCCACCTGCGCGGCCGAGTGGCGGCCCACTACGTGGCCTATTTCGTGGGCCAGCACGCCAGCCAGCTGGGCTTCGGTTTTCAGGTTTTTCAGCAGGCCCTGGGTGATGAACACCTGCCCGCCGGGCAGCGCAAACGCGTTCACGGTCTGGTCATCGGCCAGCAGGTGAAACTGAAATTTGTAGGGCGACTGGCTGGCTTTGGTGCTCGCAATAATCTTATCGCCCACCTGCTGCACCGCGGCCCGGGCCTGGGCATTGGGACTGAGGCCGCCATACTGGGCCGCCATAGAAGGCGCGGCTTGCAAGCCGAGGGCTATTTCCTGTTCAGCCGTCATGCTGACGTGCTGGGTTTCGCCGGTCACTTCGTTTTTGGAGGTGTTGAAATAGTAACCGAACAGAGACACCGCCGCCACGACTATGGCAATGATGAAACGGAGATTGAGTCGCATGGGAAAGGAGAATAATATGAGTGAGCAAGCCCCCGCGTCGTGACAACTGTCACCCGCTCGGGCTCTACGGCTTTTAACGCGCGCCCTGCGGTCTGGTTATTCTCCTGACGCTACTTTTTACGTGGTCGTTGACGAGTGCACAGGTAGTCCGTCACCCCTTTACTATCATCAAAAGAGGCGCAGCATACCTACTAACTACTGACAGCCAGCGACTGACAGGCTAGTGCATCCCGGCAAATGACGATACTGCCGTGTCCACATTCAGCCACTGAGAACTGTACTTCACCCCTTTGGGCCCGTGCAGAAAGAGCACGCTCCCGCCCTTAATGGCTTTTACAATGGCTGTGGTTTCGGCCAGCGGCAGGGCCGGACAGCCCTGGCTGCGGCCCAGGCGCCCATGGGCCTCCACAAAGTCCTGGCACACGTAGTCGGCCCCGTGCACTACCACGGCGCGGCTCTCGGCGTTGGTGTTATAGCCGGGGTCCATGCCCTCAAGGCGTAGCGAAAGGCCGTGCTTGCCGGTATAAGTGGTGGGCGCGGTGAGGTAAAAACCCAGGCTGCTCATCTCCGACCCGTTTTTGTTTGAAAACGTCATCGGAACATTGGCGCCACTGGCTTTGCCGTGCGCCACCAGGGTATGAAACAAGACCTTGCCCTGCTCCACGTTTATTACCCACAGCCTTTTGAGGCTGCTGGGGCGGCTAAAGTCGATGAGGGTGAGCACGGGCGGCGCAGCGGCGCCCTGGCCTGCCGGGCGCAGGTTGTAGTACCCCACCAGCCCCTTTCGGAACACGTCCAGCGACAGCCCTGCCGCTGCGAGGCCCAGTTTGGCATATAGCTGGGCGGCCCGCTGCTCAAACGCAGCTTGGAAATATGCCCGGCGTGCCGCGGGCGGCAACGTAGGCAGGGCTTGGGAAGGCACGTTCTGGGCGGCCGCCTGCTGGCTGGGCAACAAGCCGATAACCAACAAGCCCAGCAGAAAAACCTTGACAGGGGAAAAGGACATATTTATCTAATGCGTGCTTTGAGCAAATCGGAGTTCAGCTGTATACACAAGTGGGACAAAATTAGTGCTTAGCTTCGTCGGCTCGTCACCTGCCCGGTGCTATTTTTTCCTTAATCTAATGTCAAATCCGTTATTACCTGCTTCCACCTGGCGCCTGGCGCTGTTCTTTTCGCTGGGTGCGCTGCTGGGCGGCTGCGGCCATGCCCTAAAGGAGGTACCGGGCTTTGATGCTGAAACGTGGCGCAACGACCCCCACGCCTGCCGCAACCAGCGCCGCACGGTGCTGCCGGCCCTGCTCCTCCACAAAGAACTGCTTTATGAAGCCCGCGCCAACGACGTAACCGCCCTACTGGGCCCGCCAGACGAAGAAGAGCTGCGCGCCGGCACCGAGAAAGTATATTATTACTACCTGGAACCGGGTACCCATTGCCAGGGCCGCCGGACCCGCTCCGGCTCCCCCAGCCTCAGCCTGCGCTTTGGCCCCATCGGCACCGTCACAGAAGTCCTGTCCGACCCGCTCACGCTGGGCATTGGCAAATAAAAAAGGCCCCTCAAGTAAATGACGGGCCTTTTTATTACGTTGTATTTGTTTAGCCAAGTCCGTTACCGGAACCGGTGGGGGTACTGCCCGGCTGCTCGCTTTGCAGCTGACTAAGCTGCGAGGGCGTCAGAATGCGGCTGCATTCCTGCTCATACTGGGCTTCCAGCTCCGCAATCTTGGCGGCGCGGGTAGCCCCGTCGTTCCGGTACTCGCGGTTGATGCTTTTGAGCCCAACCAGCTTGGTGCGATTCAGGGGGAGTAGGTTAAGAAACTGGCCTTCATTCAGGTGCAGGCGGTTGGTCATTTCCCGGGTCATGGCCACCGCGTCGTCGCCGCCTTTTTTGTGCTTGGCACCGCTGTTGAAAGTGGGGTGCTCCGACAGCCGGTCGGCCATTTGCGCGTGGGCGGAAAATGAGCTTAAAGCGAAGAGGAGCGTTAGGGACGTAAATATGGCTTTGAGCATATCGAGCAAAACATTAGTAAGAGCACCTGAAGGGTGTTTCTGTTTAACGCTGGCAAGATAACGGATAGTTTCTGTTTTCTCTACTTTTTTTTATACATATAGTGGTAATGACTTGATTTACTATTCATAAAAAGAGGCCCTTTAGGGCCTCTTTTTATGAAACATTACCAATATATAAGTAGAACTAGTCGAGACTGGTCACCGGCTGGTGGTCGGGGCTCTTGAAGTATTGCATGGCCACCAGCGAGGTGATAACCCCCGTCATGGTTCCCAGCAAAATGATGCCGAGGCCGCCGATAAGAATGCCCAAGTCGGCGCCAAATAGGTCGCGGGCCTGAATGCGCTCCACCGAGCCCACTACACCTTGGCTTAAACCGCCCAATAGCCAGAAGAAGGCTGCCAGCATCACCGAAGCAACCAGCGCGGTAATGATGCCGGTGCCGAAGCCCTGAAAGTACGAGAGGCGGTTGCCCCGCGCCTTTTTCATGCGCTTAATGGCCATCACTACGCCAGCAATGAGTATAAATATATCGAGCGTGCCGGCCTCAATTTTATCCAGAAACCCCGCCAACGCGGCAATTCCGGTGTATGCCATCAGCGCTAGGGCCGTGATAATGCCAATGCGCAGGCCATTGTTTTCGGAAGTAATAGAATGGTCAGCCATACCCGGGGGTGTTTGAATTAGTAGTGGATGAGAGATTATTGCCGAAGCCGGCTATTTGGGTTTTTATACTTGCACTAATGTATAGAAGTTATGCTGAACTGAAATTTCTGCGATTCCCGAAAGGAGGGGGCGTGTTTTTCATGGGCACTAATTCGCTTGCTGAACAGTTATTTCCTATAGGTTTGCGCCCTCCGTGGCCGGGTTGACTTTTAGCCCGGGCGTTGGTGTGTAATTTTGCAGCCTGCCGTGCGCACCTGCGCGGCTTTTGTGTGTTACTATTTTCTGATTGAATGATTTCGACCTCCAATGTCAGCCTGCGCTATGGTAAGCGCATTTTATTTGAAGACGTTACGGCTAAGTTCCTGCCGGGCAACTGCTACGGCCTGATTGGGGCCAACGGCGCCGGCAAATCGACGTTTCTTAAAATCCTGTCGGGTGAGCTGGAGCCCAACACCGGCTCGGTGGAAATGCCCGCCGGCCAGCGCCTTGCCGTGCTCAAGCAGAACCAGTTTGCTTACGACGACCAGCCCGTGCTGCAAACCGTGATTCAGGGCCACCAGCGCCTGCACGCGGTGATGACCGAGAAGGATGCCCTGTATGCCAAGGCCGATTTCTCGGACGCCGACGGTGAGCGTGCCGCCGAGCTGGAAGGCGAGTTTGCCGACCTCGAAGGCTGGAACGCGGAGTACGAAGCCGCCGAGCTACTCTCCGGCCTCGGCATTGTGGAAAGCAAGCACCAGGCGCTGATGGCCGACCTCGGCGCCAGCGAAAAAGTGCGCGTGCTGTTGGCACAGGCACTGTTTGGCAACCCCGACGTGTTGCTGCTCGACGAACCTACTAACAACCTGGACGCCGAGAGCGTGCTGTGGCTGGAAAACTTTCTGGACTCGTTTCAGAACACGGTGATTGTGGTGAGCCACGACCGCCACTTCCTCGACGCCGTGTGCAACTACATGGCCGACCTGGACTTCGGCAAGATTCAGATGTACCCCGGCAATTACTCTTTCTGGTACGAAAGCAGCCAAATGGTGCTGCGCCAGCGCCAGGATGCCAACAAAAAGACCGAAGACCGCCGCAAAGAGCTGGAAGAATTTGTGCGCCGCTTTTCGGCCAACGCCTCGAAATCCAAGCAGGCCACCAGCCGCCAAAAGCTGCTGCAGAAGCTGACGCTGGAAGACATCAAGCCCAGCTCGCGCCGCTATCCGTACATCGCCTTCAAGAGCGACCGCGAGCCCGGCAACCAGCTGCTGACCGTGGAAAACCTGAGCGCCAAGGTAGACGGCCAGACGATTTTCAAGAACGTTAGCTTCACCCTGGATAAGAAAGACAAGGTAGCCATTGTGGGCCGCGACGACCGCACCGCCTCCCTGCTCTTCGACATCATGTTCGGCGAAGCCACGGCAGCCACCGGCGAGGTGAAGTGGGGCACCACCATCACCCCCAGCTATTTTCCTAAGGAGAACAACAGCTTTTTCCAGTCGGGTGAGCTCAACCTCGTGGACTGGCTGCGGCAGTACTCCACCGACAAAGACGAGAGCTTTGTGCGTGGCTGGCTGGGCCGGATGCTGTTTTCGGGCGAGGAGTCGCAGAAGAAAAGCAACGTGCTGAGCGGTGGCGAAAAAGTGCGCTGCATGCTTTCCAAAATGATGCTGGAAGGCGGCAACGTGCAGGTGCTGGACGACCCTACCAACCACCTGGACCTGGAAAGCATCACCGCGCTCAACAACGCACTGCGTGATTACCCCGGCTCGCTGCTGTTTGCCTCGCACGACCTGCAGTTCATCGACACCGTAGCCAATCGCATCATCGAGCTCACGCCCGATGGCATCATCGACCGGCGCATGAACTACGAGGAATACCTGGCCGACGAGAACCTTAAGGCGCAGCGGCAAAAAATGTACAAAATGGCCTAAACACGGCCGGAGAATGCCGCACCCGGATACTATTTTGGGTGCGACGCAGTTGTCTGCCCGGCACTTTGCTCTTCCCATTTTACTCCCTTCCCATGAAACGCCATTTGCTTCCCCTGCTGCTCGTCACCGCGGCCGCCTGCCTGCCGACGCACCGGGCGCTGGCTCAGGAAAAGCCCGTGCTCCAGACGGCGCCGCCCGCACCGCCGCGGCCGGTAGAGCCGGCTGCACCGCCCGTTGCCCAGCCGGTGCCTGCCCCGCAGCCCACCCAGGCGCCAGCGCCCCAGCCCACGCCCGACCGGCCCTCCGGCCTGGACCTGCCGGGCACGCGGGAGTCGCGCGAGGCGGCCAACACCCCGCCCCCTACCAAGTTTTTTGTGTATTCGGGCTTTAGCCTGGGCTACAACAGCTATTTCGCGGGTGCGGCCCAGGTTAGCCAGTTTGTGATTGGAGCGTCGCCCGCCCTGGGTTACCGCGTAAACGACCGGCTGGCCATCGGCCCCGGCATTACCTACTCCTACAGCAACAACTCGGTGGACTATGGAAACAGGGCTCCGGGCCAGACGCTAAAGAGCAACAACTTTGGCGTGAAGGCTTTCGCCCAATTCCGGGTTTACCAACAGTTTTTTGTTCACGGCGAATACGAAGTGACCCGGGCCAAGGTGCTGGAATACGACTCCAACAAAAATCCCACCGGCCGCGGGCTTTCGCGCAGCATAGAAAGCCCCCTGCTGGGGGCGGGCTACCGCCAGCAGTTCAGCGACCGGGCAGCGGCCGATATTCTGGTGCTCTATAATTTCAACGACTCGTTTGAGAGCCTGTACCCCAACCCGGTCATTCGGTTTAATTTCCTGTTCAACATAGGGAAGTAGCTTTTCGCATTTCGCAGACACAAAAAAAGCCTGGCTGAATTAACAGCCAGGCTTTTTTATGCTTTTTGGTTACCCTAAGAGGGCTAGCTATACCGCGTTGGTTACCCTAAGAGGGCTAGCTATACCGCGCTTCGGCCGCTAATCACACGCAGCAGGATGGCGATAATCGCAATCACGAGCAGGGTGTGAATGATGCCACCGGTGAAAAAACCACCGAAGTAGCTAATTGCCCAGATGATAACAAGAATGACGGCGATGATGTACAGGAGATTGCCCATGACAAGAGAGAGATTGAAGGAGGTGAAAGAAAAAAGAAGTGTCTCTGGGGCATTGTACGCGGCACTTGCTAAAAAGATATAATAAGTGAAAAAATATTTTCTAGAATTAAAACAAAATCGATGGCAGCCAATACAAGTGTAGCTTTGTTGCACTTTTTTACTCAGCTGTTTACCTTCTTTTCCCGCTAATTATGAACGTAGCCGTTATTGGGTCCGGCACCATGGGCAATGGCATTGCCCACGTATTCGCACAGCACGGTTTTACCGTGGCCCTCATCGACATCAGCCAGCCCGCGCTGGACCGCGCGCTGGGCACCATTACCAAAAACCTGGACCGCCAGGTAAGCAAAGCCACCCTGAGCGAGGAAGATAAAACCACCACGCTGGGGCGCCTGCGCACGTTCACCTCGCTACAGGAAGGCGTGGCCAACGCGGGCCTGGTAGTAGAAGCCGCCACCGAAAACGTGGACCTGAAGCTGCAAATCTTCCGCGACCTCGACCAGTTCGCGCCGGCCGATGCCATTCTGGCATCCAACACCTCGTCCATCTCCATCACCAAGATTGCGGCCGTTACCAAGCGCCCGCAGCAGGTAATTGGCATGCACTTCATGAACCCTGTGCCAGTGATGAAGCTGGTGGAAGTAATTCGGGGCTACGCCACCTCCGATGCCGTGACCGAGCAAGTGATGGCGCTGTCGCGCCAATTGGGCAAAACGCCCACCGAGGTAAACGACTACCCCGGTTTTGTGGCCAACCGCATTCTGCTGCCCATGATTAACGAGGCCATCATTTCGCTGTTTGAAGGCGTGGCCGGCGTGGAGGAGATTGACACCGTGATGAAGCTGGGCATGGCCCACCCCATGGGGCCGCTGCAGTTGGCTGACTTCATTGGGCTGGATGTATGCCTGGCCATTCTGCGGGTGCTGCACGAGGGCCTGGGCAACCCCAAATACGCCCCCTGCCCCCTGCTGGTAAACATGGTAATGGCTGGCCGCCTGGGTGCTAAGTCCGGCGAAGGCTTCTACCAATACACGGCCGGCTCGAAGGAGCTGGTGGTAGCGGAGCGGTTCCGCCGCTAGTCAGCAGGAGCCACAACCGGCTCTGCAAAAAAGGCCACTGCTTTATTGCGGTGGCCTTTTCTGCTTTCGCGGCCTGTTTGCGGCACAATATGGGAGTAGTGGTTGTTATGGCTGCACGATGCGCGGCCCAGTACCAGCGGGTTCGTAATAACCAAGGCTGGTGGCAGCGCGTTGTACTCACATCTTAATAAATCTCCCCATTACATGGAAAAAGCAACATTTGGAGCAGGCTGTTTTTGGTGCGTCGAAGCCGTATTCCAAAACCTGAAGGGCGTGGAAAAAGTGGTATCCGGCTACGCCGGTGGCCGCATCGCCAACCCCACCTACAAGGAAGTATGCAGCGGCCTCACGGGCCACAACGAAGTCATCGACATCACCTTCGACCCGGCCGTTATCACCTTCGAAGAGCTACTGGAAATATTCTGGAAAACTCACGACCCCACCACCCTCAACCGCCAGGGCAATGACTCGGGCACCCAGTACCGCTCGGGCATCTACTACCACAACGAGCAGCAAAAGCAGTTGGCCGAAGGCTACAAGCAGAAGCTCAACGACAACCAGGCCTTCCCCAATCCCGTGGTGACGGAAATCATGGCAGCCCCAACTTTCTACCCCGCCGAGGACTACCACCAGAACTATTACAACCAGCACGGCCACGAGCCCTATTGCCAGTTTGTGGCCCGCCCCAAGGTGGATAAAGTGAAGGCGCTGTTCGGCGATAAACTAAAAGCGGGCATCTAGACCACGGATGGATTCGGATTTTTCCAGATTGCACGGATTTTGTACACGAGTTCAGAATTAGCAAAAAAGGCCGCTCGATTGATCGGCCTTTTTTGTGGTTGGTATTTTTGTATCGAGAAAGCAGTTGGGTTTGTAGTCGTCCACAAAATCCGTGAAATCCGGAAGAATCCGAGCCCATCCGTGGTCTAGACACTTACGCCAAAGTCCCGCAGCGCGTCATTAAGGCTCGTTTTCAAGTCCGTGCTGGGCTTGCGCTGGCCGATGATGAGGGCGCACGGCACCTGGTACTCGCCGGCCGGGAACTGCTTGGGAATGGAGCCGGGAATGACCACCGAGCGGGGCGGCACGTAGCCGCGGTACTCTTTGGGCTCGGGGCCGGTCACGTCGATGATTTTGGTGCTGCCGGTGATGGTGACGCCCGCGCCAATGACGGCTTCCTTGCCGATGCGGCAGCCTTCTACCAGAATGCAGCGCGAGCCGATAAACGCGCCGTCTTCGATGATGACGGGGGCCGCCTGCACGGGCTCCAGCACGCCGCCCAGGCCTACGCCGCCGCTCAGGTGCACGCCTTTGCCTACCTGCGCGCAGCTGCCCACGGTGGCCCAGGTATCCACCATGGTACCCTCGCCCACGTAGGCGCCGATGTTGGTGTAGCTGGGCATGAGGATAACGCCGGGGGCCAGAAACGCGCCGTAGCGGGCCACGGCGGGCGGCACCACGCGCACCTGCTGGCCGGCGTAGTCGGTTTTGAGGGCCATTTTATCGTGGAACTCAAAAGGGCCGACTTCCTGGGTGCTCATCTGGCGGATGGGGAAGTAGAGGATAACCGCTTTTTTCACCCATTCGTTGATGGTCCACTCGCCGCCGTCTTCGGCAGGGGGCGTGGCCACGCGCAGGCGGCCTTTGTCGAGCTCCTCGATGACGTGCTCGATGGCAGCTTTGGTTTCGGGGGTTTGGAGCAGGGAGCGGTCGGCCCAGGCCTGCTCGATTATGGTTTGGAATTCAGCCATGAGGTAAGAAAATGTGCTTGCAAATGGGAGCCGGAAAATGCCCGCCCCGTTTGGAAGTAGCAAAAATAGCATCTTTGGGGCGTGCTTGGCTCCGGTCCCCCCCGTTTGTTGGTGTTGCTGGCTTCGGTGTTGAAACCCGTAGACGACACCCGTATGCGCGGAAAGTTTGCCGAAACACTGCTCCGCCGGCCGCAGGTGCAAGTGCACGTGGCGGGCCGGGCCACGGCCGATGATTTGGATTACCGCCTGGTGGAAGCCTTTCCCCGGATTTGCCACCACGACATTTTCCGGGGCTCCCGCTTGAGCTTCAACCGCCTGCTGGCCCAGGGGCGCTACTGGCGGCTGCTACGCGTGCTGCAGCCGGCGGTGGTCATCGTACACGCCCCCGAGCTCCTGCCGCTCACGCTCCTGTGGCAGTGGCTGGGCAAAGGCCGCCGGTTTGTCTACGACATTCAGGAAAACTACGCACTTAACGTATCCACCCAGCGCGTGTACCGCGGGCTGGTTCGGCGCGGGGTAGCCGCGGCCCTGCGCTGGGTGCAGGGCCTGGCCGCCAGCCGGGCCGCCGCCATCATCCTGGCCGAAGCCAGCTACGCCGACGAGCTGCCTTTTCTGCGCATGCTGCCCCCCCACCGTGTGTTGGTACTGGAGAACAAGTACCAGCCCCTGCCCGGCCAGGTACTGCCGCAACAACCCGTGAAGCTCCCGCCGCCAGGCGAACCCCTGCGCCTGCTGTACTCGGGCACCATTTCGGAGCTCAACGGCATTTGGGAAGCTTTGGCCTTTGCCCGGCTGCTGCACCAGGCCTGGCCCGGGGGCGTGCATCTTACCATTATCGGGTTTTGCCAGCAGCCGCAGCTATTGCGGCAATTGCAGGAGCAAGCGGCCGAGCATGCCGAGTGGCTCACCCTCATCGGCGGCCAGGAGCTGGTGCCGCACGCACAGGTAGTGGCCGCAATCGAACGCAGCCACCTGGGCCTACTGCCCTACCGGCCCCACACCAGCACGGCGCGCTGCCGGCCCACCAAGCTCTTTGAATACCTGGCCCATGGTCTGCCGGTTGTCACCTCGCCCAACGCCCTATGGCAGCTGGTGCTGCAGCAGCACGGCGCAGGCCTGCAACTGGACTTCAGCCAACCGTTTGATGCGCCCGAGCTGGTAAATGTGCTGCGTGGGACAAATTTCTATCCCCAAGGCGTTCCAATTGACGTACTGTGGACGGAAGAAGGCAAAAAATTGTGGCGTTTGCTGGATTCTCTCGTTTAACCTGCCACCTTTGCCCCCCGATTTGCGTGCTCAAAGCCGTTACTTTTAGCGGCGGTTTCGTTTGCTCCACACTTCATTTCACTAGAAATCCCACCACAATTCCCGCTCCCCATGGCAACATTGCGTCAATCTTACATTGCCGGCGTCGGCCACTACGTGCCTACCCGGGTGGTTACCAACGCGGAACTGGAGCCGGTTATGAACACCTCCGATGCCTGGATTCAGGAGCGTACCGGCATTAAGGAGCGCCGCTGGTTTGAAGAAGGCACCGACACCACCGCCAATATGGGCGCCAATGCCGCCCGCAAAGCCATGGAGATGGCCGGCGTGGCTCCCAACGACGTGCAGATGATTGTCTTCGCCACGCTCTCACCCGATTATTTTTTTCCCGGCTCGGGCGTGCTCATGCAGCGCGAGCTGGGCATCACCAATAACTGCCCCGCGCTGGACGTGCGCAACCAGTGCTCCGGCTTTATCTACGCCCTGTCCGTAGCCGACCAGTTCATTCGCACCGGCATGTACGACACCGTGCTGGTGGTGGGCTCTGAGATTCATTCTTCGGGCCTCGACAAGTCCCCGGAAGGCCGCACGGTTTCGGTTATTTTTGGCGATGGCGCCGGCTCTGTGCTGTTGCGCAATAGCACCCAGGAAGGCCAGGGCATCCTGAGTACGCACCTGTACTCGCAGGGCGAGCACGCCGAAGAGCTTATTGTGAAGGAGCCTGGCTCGAACCGGGCCGACCGCCTGCAATACGTGCTGGACAACCCGCAGGACCTGTACCCCTACATGAACGGACAAACTGTGTTCAAAAACGCTGTGGTGCGCTTTCCCCAGGTCATCAAGGAAGCCCTGGACCAAAACGGAATGGAGGCCTCCGACATCGATATGCTCATTCCGCACCAGGCCAACCTGCGCATCACGCAGTTTGTGCAGCAGAAAATGGGCTTGTCCGACGATAAAGTATACAGCAACATTCAGCGCTACGGCAATACCACCGCGGCCTCAGTTCCCATTGCCCTGAGCGAAGCCGTGCAGGAAGGCAAAATCAAGCGCGGCGACCTGGTGTGCATGGCCGCCTTTGGTAGCGGCTTTACCTGGGCTTCGGCTCTGCTGAAGTTCTAGAGAAGCTGGTTAAGAATTGAGAGTTAAAAATTGTAAAAAAGGCTGAATGAGTAAGGCATAGGTCTATTCATTCAGCCTGATTTTTAATTCTTCATTTTTGATTTTTAATTCGATTGCATGCCCAGCCACACCGAAGAGAATTACCTAAAAGCCGTTTACAAGCTGGCCGAGGACGCGCCGGACGCCGCCGGTGTGAGCACCAACCGCATAGCCGCTGCCCTCGACACGCGCGCGGCCTCCGTTACGGATATGCTCCGCCGTTTGGCCGATAAGGGTCTCTTAGCCTACGAAAAGTACCGTGGCGTGCAACTCACGCCCGAAGGCCAGCGCTTGGCCCTGCTCACCATCCGGAAGCACCGCCTTTGGGAGGTTTTCCTGGTGCAGCAGCTGGGCTTTAACTGGGATGAGGTGCACGATGTAGCCGAGGAGCTGGAGCACGTGCAGTCGCCGCTGCTCATGCGCCGGCTCGATGCCTTTCTGGGTCACCCCGCTCTGGACCCCCACGGTGACCCTATTCCCGCCGAAGACGGGGCCATGCGTCGCCCCACCCACCGCCTGTTGGCCGACCTGGTGGTTGGCGAACAAGGTACCCTGGCCGCCGTCAAAAACACCACAGCGCCCTTCCTGCAGTACCTCGACAAAGTAGGCCTGCAGTTGGGCGCGTTGGTTGAAGTACTTGATAAGGTTACTTACGACAACTCATTTGAAATCAGAGTAAACGGCGAACGCACCGCATTGATTTCAGCTGAAGTAAGCTGCAATTTGTTCGTCACCGAATAGCCATTTATCGGGGTACGGTAGCCAAAACCGCCCCATCCGCTTAACCCAAAAAACCAGTGGTTCAGACAATTTTTTCCGACACCATCGTCGCATTGTCTACCCCTCCGGGTGCCGGGGCATTGGCAGTAATTAGGCTCTCCGGCCCCGCCGCAATAGAAATTACCGCCACTGTTTTCAGCAAGAAAGGCCTGCTCACAGCCCCCGGCCACTCCCTGCACTACGGCACTCTGCGCGACCCCGAAACCAGCCAGCTGCTAGATGAAGTAGTAGTGGCCCTGTACCGCAACCCACGGTCCTTCACCCGGGAAGACGTGGTGGAAATCAGCTGCCATGGCTCCGACTATGTAGTGCGCCAGGTGCTGGCCCTGCTGCTCCGGAAGGGAGCCCGCCTGGCCGAAGCCGGCGAGTTCACCAAGCGCGCGTTCCTGCACGGTGCCATGGACCTGGCTCAGGCTGAGGCCGTGGCCGACCTCATCGCCTCCGACTCCGCCATTAGCCACCGCGTGGCCCTCAACCAGCTGCGTGGCGGCTTCTCGCAGGAGTTGCGCGCGCTTCGGGCCCGGCTCATCAAGTTTGCGGCCCTGCTGGAGCTGGAACTTGATTTTGGTGAGGAAGACGTGGAATTTGCTGACCGCAGCGGCCTGGCGCTGCTGTTGGCCGAAGTGCGGGGCGTGGTGGGCGGCCTGCTGCGCTCTTTTGAGCTGGGCAACGTTATTAAAAATGGCATCACCGCCGTGATAGCCGGCCGTCCCAATGCCGGCAAATCTACCCTGCTCAACGCATTATTGCGCGAAGAGCGCGCAATTGTGTCCGCCATTCCGGGCACCACCCGGGACTTCATTGAAGACGAAGTGAGCCTGGAGGGCATCCGTTTTCGGTTTGTGGATACGGCCGGTCTGCGCGACAACCCGGCCGATGAGATTGAAGCCATTGGGGTGAGCCGCACACGGCAGCGGGTGCGCCAGGCAGCTTTGCTGCTTTACCTGTTCGACCTGACCGAGGTAACGCCTGCCGAAGTGCGGAGTGAGATTGAGGCACTTACCGAGGGGCTGCACCTGCCGGTAGTAGCCGTGGGCAACAAAACCGACCTGGCATCGCCGGAAACCCAGGCCAGCTTTATGGCTGCGTTTGGGAGGGCTGCTCAGCCGGTACCGCTGGTGTTGGTGGCAGCCGGCCCCAAACAGGGCCTGGACGCGCTGCAGACGACCTTGCTGGCTCAGGTGCGGGGCTCCGACCTGGAAAACACGGCCTCGGCAACCATTGTCACCAACGTGCGGCATGCCCGCGCCCTGGAAACGGCAGCGGCGCACCTGGCGGCGGTGCAAGCCGGCCTCGACACTAATCGCGGCACCGAGCTGCTGGCTGCCGACTTGCGCCACGCGCTGGCAGCCTTGGGAGAGATTACCGGAGAAATTTCATCGGAGGACCTGCTCACCAGTATTTTCACCGAATTCTGCATCGGCAAGTAGCTCAGGGCCGGCTTGGTCGCATTTATTATCGAACATCTAACCCGTTTATCCTGTATTTACCCTGACTCCGAGGCCGGGAAATTTCCCGGCTTACGGCTTATGCGTTAGTTTCGCACCGTAATTTCTTTCTCATCCCTCCCGCCCATGGCAGAATCTGCTGAACTTATCCTCGACGGCAAATCCATCACCTTGCCCGTCATTGAAGGCTCCGAACACGAAAAAGCGTTTGATATCGGCAAGCTGCGCGACCAAACCGGTTATGTTACCCTCGATTCGGGTTACAAGAACACCGGCGCCACCAAAAGCGCCATTACTTTCCTCGACGGCGAAGAAGGCATTTTGCGCTACCGCGGCTACCCAATTGAGCAGCTGGCCGAAAAGTCGAGCTTTCTGGAAGTCGCCTACCTGCTGATTTACGGCGCTTTGCCCACGGAAAAGGAGTTTACTGACTTCAACCACGAAATCACGCAGCACACCCTGGTGCACGAAGACATCCGCAAGATTCTCGACGGCTTCCCGTCGTCGGCCCACCCCATGGGCATCTTGTCGTCGCTTATCTGCTCGCTCACGGCTTTTTATCCCAAGAGCATTGCGCCCGAAATCAGCAAAGAGGAGCTGGACCTGAACATCGTGCGCCTCATGGCCAAGATTTCGACCATTGCCGCCTGGAGCTACAAGAATTCGGTGGGCCATCCGCTCATCTACCCGCGCAACGACCTCGACTACTGCGCCAACTTCCTGTACATGATGTTCAGCTTCCCCACGGAGAAGTACGAAGTCAACCCCATTGTGGTGCGCGCCCTCAACAAGCTGCTCATCCTGCACGCCGACCACGAGCAAAACTGCTCCACCAGCACCGTGCGCCTCGTGGGCTCGGCCAACGCCAGCCTCTACGGCTCGGTTTCGGCGGGCATCAACGCCTTGTGGGGTCCCTTGCACGGCGGTGCCAACCAGGAAGTTATCGAGATGCTGGAATCAATCGAGGCTGATGGCGGCGACACCAGCAAGTGGATTGACAAAGCCAAAGACAAGAACGACTCGTTCCGTCTCATGGGCTTTGGCCACCGCGTGTACAAGAACTTCGACCCCCGCGCCACCATCATCAAGAAGGCTGCCGACGAAGTGCTTCAAGCACTGGGCCTGCAAGACAGCCCCCTGCTGAAAATTGCGCAGGAGCTGGAGCAAGCCGCTCTCACCGACCAGTACTTCATCGAGCGCAAGCTTTACCCGAACGTGGACTTCTACTCGGGCATTATTTACAAAGCCCTGGGCATTCCCACGGAGATGTTCACGGTGATGTTTGCCCTGGGCCGCCTGCCCGGCTGGATTGCCCAGTGGAAGGAAATGCGCGAGAACAAAGAGCCCATCGGCCGTCCCCGCCAGATTTACACCGGCGAATTGGAGCGCGACTACAAGGAAATTAGCGCCCGCTAGCTGCTACTGGTTAGTTGAGCAGGTTTCTGGTTAATCAACCAACTGGCAACCGACAATTGGTAACTATTGGCACACAAAAAAGCCCGCTCTGCAAAGCGGGCTTTTTTTGTGTCCAGCAGGGGCCTCCCCTACTTCACCCGGTGAGCGGTGAGGTTGGTGCGAAGGGCTTGGTAAGCCACCAGCTGCTGGGGTTTTAGCAGGAACATCAACTCGCTCTCGTAGCGCTGCTGCGCCCAGGAGAGTTGGGTGTCCCGCTCTTCGGCGCTGGCGCCGTTAAGTAGGATTTCAAGGTCGCGGCGCTCTGTGAGCATGTTCAGGTGAAGCTGCTTCACAGCAATGAACTGGGCTTCGTTGAATTGGATGCGCTCGGCCAGGGCGCGGGTTAGCGTTGTAGCGCGGCTCATCATGGCAGGTGAGTAAGCACCGTGTCCGGGGCCGCCAGTTGCCCAGACAGGTGAAGCAACTGATACGCCCGCTGCAATGCAAGTAGCCAAGAATAAATTTTTCATGGGATTAAGAAAGATTGGGTGAGAGAATGAGTGACAAAGCCAAACCGGTGTGTTTGACTGGTCCAAACGTAAGGGAAATAATTTCTCAAACGGACAATCTTTTTTTTGTCACTTTTGTGACCTATTTATTTCTGTGAAATGATATATAATCCTCATTCATAGATGCTTAAATAATATTCGGCCAATGAGTCAATTAAACAAAAAAAAGGCTCGCCAACCGGCGAGCCATATATTTTTATTAACAGAATGCAATTATATTTTACTCTTTTTAAAGCCTTGCTTTAAGTAAAAACACGTTTTTAGTGCTCAGACCGGTTCCGCTCTCAAACCCAAGTCGACCCTAGTTATTACAGAATATGAAGCTCAATGCGGCGGTTTAGCTGCCGATGGGCTTCCGTATCATTGGCTGCCAAAGGAGATTTTGCGCCGTATCCTTTCGAGCGCAGCCGGTTTACCGAAATTCCGTGCGCCGACAAATACTCCACTACCGATTGGGCGCGGCGCTGCGAGAGTTGCAAATTATCTTCCGGCGTGCCCACGTTGTCGGTGTAGCCGGATACTTCAATCTGCACGTCGCGGTACTGGCGCAGGAACTCAATAAGACGGTTGAGCTCGGTGCGAGACCGGGGTTTGAGCTCGTACTTATTGGTATCGAAAAACAGATTATTCAGCACCACGCTACGGCCCGAGCGCACGGGCTCCAGGTAAATATCCAGCGTGAGCGGGTCGAAGGTGCGCTGGCTGGAGTAGTCAAAGCTTAGGCTTTTGAGCAGGTACTTGTCGGCGGCAGCGTACATGGCGTAGTGGTGGCCCTCGTTGAGTACCACGGTGTAGTCGCCGTATTCCGGGTCCGACGTCACAAACTGAATGAGCTCATCGGTTTCAAGGTCGTACAGCTTTACTTCGGCCTTGAGCGGCTTTTTGGTGTTGGCATCAAATACCCGCCCCTGCGTGTAGGTGCTGGTTTCGCGGGCCTTCACGGGTTGCGCCACGGCAAAGCCAAACAGTTCCACAGGGCGCTCCCGCACCAGGCGCGAGCCTGCGGCGGGCTCATCGGTGGCGCGGCTACGCGAGCAAAAACCCCGCTGGTTGTCAGAGGTGATAAAAAGGGACGCTTCGTTTTCGAAGGTATTGAGCGGGTAACCCAGGTTGCGGGGCTCGCTCCAGGTGCCGGCTGCTGTCTTTTCGCATCGAAATACGTCGAGGCCGCCCATGCCCACCAGCCCATCGGTGACATAATAGAGCGTGGTGCCGCTGGCGTGGATGAAGGGGGCCATGTCCTTGCCCGCCGTGTTTACCGGCGTGCCCAGGTTCTTGGCGGGGCTCCATTTGCCATCGGGCTGCAGGGTGGTCACGTATATATCTTCCTGCCCCTGGCCGCCCCGGCGCGTGGAGGTAAAGTACAGGGTGCGGCCATCGGCCGAGAGCGTAGGCTGCGAGTCCCACTCCGTGGAGTTGACGTTGATGCCGAGGTTGACCGGCGCGCTCCAGTTGTTGCCGGTTCGCCGCGAAATATACAGGTCGCAGTTGCCGATGGCTTTGGGCCGGTCGCACGATGCAAAAACCAGGGTCTTGCCATCGCCGGATATCGAGCCCGCCCCCTCGTTGTAGCTCGTATTGATGGCCGGCGAAATAGGTACCGGCACCCCCAGGGTACCGTCCTTATTCTGGCGGCTCACAAACAGGTCTTCGCCGCTGCTTGCCGCCGGGCGGCCCGTAAACAGCAGAAAGCGGTTATCGGCGGTGAGGGCTGGAAAATACTGAAACTTAAAGCTATTGAGGGGCGCGGGCAGCGGCACCGGAGCCTCGCCCACGGGCTCCTGCATGGCCTTGAGCGCAAACTCGCAGGTCAGCATCTGGCGCTGCGACTTGGCCAAGTTGCGCTGGGTTTTGGGCGCCACTTTCATCAACTGCTTATAGGCATCGAGCGCCGTTTGGTACTCGCCATAGCTCAGGGCCAGGTCGCCCAGTAGCTGGTACTCCGAGGCATGGGTGGCCTCTACTGGCACCTTGGTCAGACCGTCGCGGTAGGCAGCCAGGGCGCCGCGGTTGTCACCAATGGCTTTCAGCAGCGACCCCTTCAACAAGTAGGCCTCACCAAACGATGGAAACTTCTGGTTGAGCTGGTTAAGCGTTTCAATGGCCTTAATAAAATCCCGGGCCTTAACCTGCTGCTGGGCCTTTTCGAGCAGGGTGCGCGCCTTGGTGTTGGTGGGGGTCTGGACCCGGACAGGAAGCTGGCTCCAGGCCGCGCCTGTAGCGGTCAACCACAGTAGAAATACAATTCCGAGGCGGAACGCCCCCAACACGAAAAGACGGTGCATAGAGTTAGCTACGGGATATCGAGGTATTTATGCGTTTGAAGCGACACCTGCCAGCGCGGGTGCTGCTTCACGTATTCTACTAATTCTGGCGTCATGCGGGCGGCCCGGCTCCACTCGGGTTGCAGGTACAGGCGGGTGGTGGCGGGCACTAACGCCGCATGCTCCTCTGCCCATACAAAATCATGCCCATTAAAAACAACCACTTTCAACTCATGAGCCGTGGCCAGCACTTCGGGCAGCGGGGCCTTGAATTTTTTGGGCGATAGGCATATCCAGTCCCAGGTGCCGGAGAGCGGATGAGCCCCCGAGGTTTCGAGCCAGGTGCGGCAGCCTGCTGCGTGCAGAGCGGCCGTGAGCGGTCCCAGTTCGTGCATCAGGGGCTCGCCCCCGGTAATGACCACATCGCGGCCGGGGTAGGCCAGCACGGCCGCCACCAGCTCCGCCACCGCTTGCCGCGGGTGCGCGTCGGCATCCCAGGACTCTTTCACGTCGCACCACACGCAACCCACGTCGCAGCCGCCGAGGCGGATGAAATAAGCAGCCCGGCCAGTGTTGTAGCCCTCGCCCTGAATGGTGTAGAACTGCTCCATCACGGGGAGCATAACGCCTGCCGGACTAGCCGGCACAGCACCAATGGGTGCAACTATTTCAGAGGAAAGTATATTCACGGAAATCATAACGTAATGCGTCGGAAAGCTAAGCCTCCTGAACGCAGGCTAAGGAACACACCGTTCCCAGAGCCGAACTTTAAAAGTACGTCGCGGTGTAAGGTTAACCAAATATTCCTAAATTCAGGCGCTTGCCTTCGGATAAATATCTCCCTTGGCAGCCCGCAGGGTGTTGAGGAGTAGCATGGCGATGGTCATGGGACCCACGCCTCCCGGCACCGGCGTAATGGCCGACGCCAGAGGCGCAACTTCGGCAAAGTTGACGTCGCCTTTCAGTGTATAGCCACTCTTCTTGGAGGCGTCCGGTACGCGGGTCGTGCCCACGTCGATAACTACGGCACCGGGCTGCACCATGTCGGCCGTTACGAACTCGGGCCGGCCAATAGCCGCCACTACAATGTCGGCGGTGCGACAAATTTCGGCCAGGTTTTCAGTTCGCGAATGGCATAAAGTAACGGTGCAGTTGGCCGTATCCAAATTCTTAGCCAATAGTATACTAACCGGTGTTCCCACAATGTTGGAGCGGCCAATTACCACGGCGTGCTTGCCACTTGTTTTGATGCCCTGCCGGCTGAGCAGTTCCACGATGCCCGAGGGCGTAGCAGGTAATAGCGCGGGCAGGCCGGCCACCATCCGGCCAATGTTCATGGGATGAAAACCGTCGACGTCCTTTTCGGGCCGGATGGCTTCAATCACCTTTTCGGGGTTGATGTGAGCCGGCAACGGGAGCTGCACGATGAATCCGTCAATTTCGGGGTCGTGGTTCAATTCGGCTACTTTGGCCAGCAGGTCGGCCTCAGTAATGTCGTCCTCGTAGCGCAGCAGCGTGGACTGAAACCCCACCCGCTCGCAGGCCAGCACTTTGTTGCGCACGTAGGTTTCGGAACCACCGTCGTGCCCCACGAGGATGGCGGCCAGGTGCGGCACCTTTTTGCCCTCAGCTTTGAGGATGGCTACTTCGGCCGCGATTTCAACTTTGATATCCTCGGCGGTTTGCTTGCCGTCAATGAGGTTGTTGGTGGTTACAGAAGTCATAAGATAATAGGTGATATCCTGAGCACAACGAAGGACCTTTTCACGCCTCGCGCTGCATGTGGTTGGCAAATCTGACAAAGGAAGCCGTGATAAGATGCTTGCTCCGTCAGCATGACATAAACGCAAAAAAAATGCGGCCTGAAAGCCGCATTTTCAATTATTAATCAATTTTCAGAACGGCCAGGAAAGCTTCCTGAGGAATTTCGACGGAGCCCACGGAGCGCATCCGCTTCTTGCCTTCTTTCTGCTTTTCGAGCAGCTTGCGCTTCCGGCTGATGTCGCCGCCGTAGCACTTGGCAATTACGTTTTTGCGTAGGGCCTTCACGGTTTCACGGGCAATGATTTTCTGCCCGATGGACGCCTGAATGGCAATGTCGAACATCTGGCGGGGCAGCAGTTCGCGCAGCTTCTCGCAGAGGCGGCTGCCCCACTGGTAGCTCTTGGAGCGGTGCACAATGGCCGAGAGGGCATCCACCTTCTCGCCGTTTAGCATCACGTCCAGCTTCACCATGTCGGCTTCGCGGAAGCCAATTAGCTCGTAGTCGAGCGAGGCGTAGCCGCGGCTGATGGTTTTGAGCTTGTCGAAGAAGTCGAATACGATTTCGGACAGCGGCAGCTCAAAGGTCATTTCCACCCGCTCGGACGTGAGGTAGGACTGGCCCTTGATGATGCCGCGCTTGTCCATGCACAGCGTGATGATGGGGCCCACGTACTCGGCCGCCGTGATAATCTGGGCCTTGATGAAAGGCTCTTCGATGAGCTTAATCATGTTCGGGTCCGGCATCTCACTCGGCGCGTTGATGGTCAGCATCTGGTCCTTGGTGCCAATGGCGTGGAACTGCACACTGGGCACCGTGGTGATAACCGTCATGTTGAACTCGCGTTCCAGGCGCTCCTGCACAATTTCCATGTGCAGCATACCCAGGAAGCCACAGCGAAAGCCGAAGCCCAGGGCCACCGACGTTTCGGGCTCCCACACCAGCGAGGCGTCGTTGAGCTGCAGCTTTTCCATGCAGGAGCGCAGCTCTTCGTACTCGGTTGTCTCCACAGGGTAGATGCCGGCGAATACCATCGGCTTCACATCGGCAAAGCCCTGAATAGCTTCGGTGGTAGGCCGCGCCACGTGCGTAATCGTGTCGCCCACCTTCACCTCGCGGGCTTCTTTGATGCCTGAGATGAGGTAGCCCACGTTGCCGGCGCTCATTTCCTGGCGCGGCTCCTGGTTGAGGCCCAGAATGCCAATTTCATCGGCGCCGTATTCCTTGCCCGTGGCCATAAACTTCACCTTGTCGCCTTTGCGCATGGTGCCGTTCTTGATGCGAAACAGGACTTCGATGCCGCGATAGGAGTTGAAAACCGAATCAAAAATCAGCGCCTGCAGGGGGGCTTCAGGGTCGCCTTTGGGGGCCGGAATCCGGTCACAGATGGCGTTGAGAATGGCTTCGATGCCGATGCCGGTTTTGCCCGAGGCGTGGAGGATGTCGCCGGGTTCGCAGCCGATGAGGTCCACAATTTCGTCGGTCACTTCCTCCGGCATGGCGTGCGGCAGGTCGATTTTGTTGAGCACCGGAATGATTTCCAAATCGGCCCCAATGGCGAGGTAGAGGTTGGAAATTGTCTGGGCTTCGATGCCCTGCGAGGCATCCACAATCAGCAAAGCACCTTCGCAGGCGGCAATGCTGCGGCTTACTTCGTAGCTAAAGTCGACGTGGCCAGGCGTGTCAATCAGGTTCAGCGTGTAGATTTCCCCCTTGTAGGGGTACTGCATCTGAATGGCGTGGCTCTTGATGGTGATGCCGCGCTCGCGCTCCAGGTCCATGTTGTCTAGCAACTGGGCCTGCATGTCGCGCTTGGCCACGGTGCTGGTGAACTCCAACAGGCGGTCGGCCAGGGTACTCTTACCGTGGTCGATGTGGGCAATTATGCAAAAGTTACGAATATTCTTCACAGAGGGCAGTTTTTCAGTTCGCGAAGGTACGAAGGCCTGGCGCAAAACCCAGCCGGCGGCCAGCCATCTGGTAGGCCGCCTCTCCTAACATTCTCGCTGCCTGCTTAGATTTGGCGATTACCCATTCTTGCCTGCATTGTTGGGCCACCTATGCAACCGGAAACTGATACCATACCCTCCGCCACTCTTCAAGCAGAAAAGGGGAAATTTTTGATTGCGGCAGCCAACGGCCTCGCCATTTACGTGCTCACGTATTACGTGGTGTGGGGGCTCCAGCAGGCCGCCGAAGTAGGCGTGGCCTGGTTCTACGAGCTGCACGGCACCTGGGGACCCAGCCGCATAGCTTATCGCATGGCCGACGCGGAATGGTGGCCCGCGGCCATTATTGCGGCTCACGGCATTGGGCCCCTGGTGAGCCTGCTACTGGGCGTGGTCGCCTTTGCCTGGTACTGGCGCAGCGAGCGGGCCCAGCGCGGCCTTTTCAAGCTGCTGTTGCTGTGGACGGCGTTCCACTGCTGCAATACCGTGTTTGGCGCCTTGCTCACAGACACCTTTGTTCAATCGGGCTTCTGGTATGTGCCCGACTGGCTGTTTCAGGCCGGTAACGTGGTAAATACCCTGCTGGCCATTCTAGCCGGACTGGTGCAGGTAGCGCTGGGCTACTTCGGCGCCTTGGCCTTTTTGCAGGCCCACGACTCGCGCACGGTGATGCAATTCACCAACCGCCGGCTGATGGTGGTGGCCACCCTGGTTATTCCCTGGGTTATGGGAGGGGCGTTAATCGCCCTGCTCAAGCTCCCGTATTTGAGTATGCAGGAAGGGCTGCACCTGGTGGGCATGGGGCTGCTAGTGGTCCCCCTGGCGGCGGCCTGCCTCAACGAACTGTTTTCTAATACAGTGCGGCGTCCACAACCCACCTACGTGGCGTGGGGATTGGTGGGGCTGGCCCTGGTGATGGCCATTGCCTGGCGCGCGCTGCTCAATCCGCCCATGATTTTTTAATAGCTGCCGGGGCGAGCGCAGGGCGGGTAATTGAACTTGTGCAATCGTCGCAATACGTGCCGGGTATCGTCGCAAGGTGGGGTCGCTGCTGAACATGCTGGGCTGATAGCCGTTGTAATAGAGAATATTTTCTCTTACAAATCCAACAGCACCATGGGAATTACCTTAGCACAAGCACAGACGGCCCTCCAAGCCGCCCACCAGAAAGCGGTTGACATGAACGTCAAGATGAACATTGCCGTGGTTGACGCCGGGGCCAACCTCGTCGCGTTCATTCGCATGGATGACGCCTGGCTTGGTTCGCTGGATATTTCCATTAAAAAAGCCAAAACGGCCCGTTTCTTCGACATGCCCACCGGTGCCATCGGCGGTTTGTCGCAGCCCGGCGGCCCGCTTTTCAATATTGAGCACTCTAACGGCGGCCTCATCACCTTCCCCGGCGGCATCCCCATTAAGGGGCGTAGCGGGGGGGTAATGGGCGCCATTGGCGTTTCGGGCAGCACCGTGGAAGACGACCACGCCGTGGCCGAAGCCGGCGTGCAGGCCCTGGAAGGCAAATAAGCTGTCCTAACTGGCAGTAAAAACGTCATGTTGGGCACTACCTGACATGACGTTCCTTTTTTATCCTTTTCATTACTAAACCCCACCACCATGGCAAGTAACAGAGGCGTCGTTTACCTGAGTCCCGGCAAAGTCGAGGTTCAGAGCATTGATTTCCCCGAGCTGAAAAATCCCAAGGGCAAGAAAATTACCCACGGCGTTATTCTAAAGGTTGTGTCTACCAACATCTGCGGCTCCGACCAGCACATGGTGCGCGGCCGGACCACGGCCCCGGCCGGGCTGGTACTGGGCCACGAAATCACGGGAGAGGTGATTGAAGCCGGAGCCGATGTGGAATTTCTCAAGAAGGGCGACCTGGTGTCGGTGCCGTTTAACGTGGCCTGCGGCCGCTGCCGCACTTGCAAAGAGATGAAAACCGGCATCTGCCTGACCGTGAACGAAGGCCGCGCCGGTGGCGCCTACGGCTACGTGGACATGGGCGGCTGGGTGGGCGGCCAGGCCGAGTACGTGATGGTGCCCTACGCCGATTTCAACCTGCTGAAATTTCCGAACAAGGAGCAGGCCATGGAGAAAATCCGCGACCTGACCATGCTGAGCGATATTTTCCCTACCGGCTTCCACGGCGCGGTGAAAGCGGGCGTAGGGCCCGGAACCACGGTGTACGTGGCCGGCGCAGGGCCCGTGGGTCTGGCAGCGGCGGCTTCGGCGCAGCTGCTGGGCGCGGCCGTGGTAATAGTAGGCGACATGAACAAGGCGCGCCTGGCGCATGCCCGCTCCTTTGGCTGCGAAACCGTGGACCTTACCCTGGACGCCACCCTTACCGAGCAAATCACCCTGATTCTGGGTGTGCCCGAAATTGATTGCGCCATCGACTGCGTGGGCTTTGAGGCCAGCGGCCACGGCACCGATTCGAAAAAGGAAGTGCCCGCTGCCGTACTCAACTCGCTCATGGAAATCACCGCGCGGGCGGCTCCATTGGCATTCCCGGCCTGTACGTGACCGAAGACCCCGGCGCCGAAGACAAAGCCGCCAAAACCGGCAACCTGTCCATCCGCTTCGGACTGGGTTGGGCCAAGAGCCACTCCTTCCACACCGGCCAGACGCCCGTGATGAGCTACAACCGCCAGCTCATGCAGGCTATTCTGTACGACAAAGTGCAGATTGCGAAAGCCGTGAATGTGGAAATCATCAGCCTGGACCAGGCGCCCGAAGGCTACGCCGAATTTGATAGCGGCGTGGCAAAGAAGTTTGTGATTAACCCCCACAATATGATTCCCGATGTGAAGAAAGCCAAAGCCAAAAAGGAAACGGCCGACGCTTAGTCGACTATCATTAAAACCAAAACAGCCGGACAGCCTTTTGAGGCAGTCCGGCTGTTTTGGTTTCGGAGTTTTGAAACCAGGGTGCCCCATAAAAACACAAGGTAAGCCTACGCTACCTGCGTTTGGAAACCTTATTGAAGGTAATATTCTTCTGCAGCGTGGATTTAAAACGGGCGTCATCGACGGCGCTTTTTACGCGGTGTTTAGTGGCGCGGCCCTGCACGCGGGCCCGCCACATGCGCCACGACGAAGCCTTCATTTCCCGCCGCATCAGCTTGATAACTTCCGTTTCGGCCAGGCCGAATTGGGCCTCAATGGCTTCGAACGGCGTGCGGTCTTCCCAGGCCATTTCGATAATGCGGTCAATGTCTTCGGGCGTTAGTTCGGGAGTTGTCATACTGCTAAGGCAAGCGCGTTTGGCTGTGGAATCTTTCGGTACTTAACAAGCAAGCCCGGAATTTGTGATGGCAACACGAAGCGCGCCGCCTGCGTCACCGGGGCGTATTCCGTACCTTCGTGCACGTTTTTTATCCTCATGGTCGTGGACTGAAAGTCTGCGCTACTCCTCCGCTATGCACCCTGCTCCCACCGCGCCCTACAAACCGAAGAACCACGTTCGCATCGTTACCGCCGCCGCTTTGTTCGACGGGCACGACGCGGCTATCAACATCATGCGCCGCATCATTCAGAGCAGCGGCGCGGAGGTTATTCACCTCGGCCACAACCGTTCGGCGCAGGAAATCGTGGATTGCGCCATTCAGGAAGATGCCCAGGCCATTGCCATTACCAGTTACCAGGGCGGGCACAACGAGTATTTCAAGTACATTTTTGACCTGTTGAAAGAGCGCGGCGCGGGCCACATCAAAATTTTCGGCGGCGGCGGCGGCGTAATTTTGCCCACGGAAATCGCGGAGTTGCAGGGCTACGGCATCACCCGCATCTACTCGCCCGACGATGGCCGCGCCATGGGCCTGCAGGGCATGATTAACGATTTGCTGGAAAGAGCTGACTTCCCAACCGGCCAGAACCTTAACGGTGAAGTCGACCACGTAAAAGAGAAAGATGCCCGCAGCATCGGCCGGCTGATTTCGGCTGCTGAGAACTTCCCTGAGGAGTTTGAGCGGGTAAAAGGCCAGTTGGTGGCTGACTTCCAGCTGGATGAGAAAAGCCAGAACCAGTCATTACAGTCCAGCCACTCCGCTCCTATTCTCGGCATTACCGGCACGGGCGGCGCGGGCAAGTCCTCACTGGTAGATGAGCTGGTGCGGCGCTTTTTGATGGACTTCCCCGACAAGACCATCGCCATTATCTCCGTAGACCCCAGCAAGCGCAAAACGGGCGGCGCGCTGCTCGGCGACCGGATTCGGATGAATGCCATCAACTCGCCGCGGGTGTACATGCGCAGCCTGGCCACGCGCCAGAGCAACCTGGCCCTGAGCAAGTACGTGCAGGATGCTGTGGATGTGGTGAAGGCCGCCAACTACGACCTCATTATCCTGGAAACCAGCGGCATCGGCCAGTCCGACACCGAAATCATCGAGCACTCCGACGCCAGCCTGTACGTGATGACGCCGGAGTACGGCGCGGCCACGCAGCTGGAGAAAATCGACATGCTCGATTTCGCCGATGTGATTGCGCTGAACAAGTTTGACAAGCGCGGGGCGCTGGATGCGCTGCGCGACGTGCGCAAGCAGTACCAACGCAACCACGGCCTCTGGGACACGGCCACCGACCAGATGCCGGTGTTCGGCACGATAGCCTCGCAGTTCAACGACCCGGGCATGAACCGGCTGTATCGCGCGGTGCTGAAGATGCTGGAAACCAAGACCGGTGCCACGTTCAACTCGCAGTTGGAAACCAGCACGTCGGATTCGGAGAAGATTTACATCATCCCGCCGCACCGCACGCGCTACCTCTCGGAGATTGCCGAAAGCAACCGCGCCTACGACCAGCGCGTGCGTGAGCAGGCCAACATTGCGGAGGTAGCCGGGGCATTTGCCAAGCTCGAAGAGCATTATGGCGCCGACAAAGCCAGCGCGGCCGGCACCGTGGAGGAGTTCAGCAAGAACAAGCAGACGCAGCTGCGCCGGCTCGATGCCGACAGCCAAGCCATTTTGGAAAACTGGGAAAGCACCCTGCAAAACTACCGCGACCCGGAGTACGTGTACTCGGTGCGCGGCAAGGAAATCAGGGTACAGACGCACACTAAGTCGCTGTCGGGCAATATGATTCCGAAGGTGTCGGTGCCGCGCTACACCGGCTGGGGCGACCGGCTGCGCTGGGCCATGCAGGAGAATTTTCCCGGCGAGTTTCCGTACACGGCGGGCGTGTTCCCGTTCAAGCGCGAGGGCGAAGACCCTACCCGCATGTTTGCGGGTGAAGGTGGGCCGGAGCGCACCAACCGCCGCTTCCACTACGTGAGCATGGGCCTGCCCGCCAAGCGCCTGAGCACGGCCTTCGACTCGGTGACGCTCTACGGCGAGGACCCCGACCACCGGCCCGACATCTATGGCAAAATCGGCAACGCGGGCGTGAGCATCGCCTGCCTCGACGATGCCAAGAAGCTGTACTCGGGCTTCAACCTGGCCAACCCCAGCACGTCGGTTTCGATGACCATCAACGGCCCGGCGGCTACGCTGGCGGCGTTTTTCATGAACGCGGCCATCGACCAGCAGTGCGAGTTCTACATCCAGGAAAACGGCCTGGAAGCGGAAACGGACGCTAAAATCGACGCCATCTATGCGGCGCTGGGCCAGCCCCGCCCCCGCTACCAGGGCGAATTGCCGGCCGGCAACGACGGCCTGGGCCTGCGCCTGCTGGGCGTGACCGGCGACCAGGTGCTGCCCGCCGATGTGTACGCCAGCATCAAAGCCCGCACGCTGACGCAGGTGCGCGGCACCGTGCAGGCCGACATTCTGAAAGAAGACCAGGCCCAGAACACCTGCATTTTCAGCACCGAGTTTGCGCTGCGCCTGATGGGCGACGTGCAGCAGTACTTCATCACAGAGAAGGTGCGGAATTTCTACTCCGTCTCGATTTCGGGCTACCACATTGCCGAGGCGGGCGCCAACCCGATTACGCAGCTGGCCCTGACGCTGAGCAACGGCTTCACGTTCGTGGAATACTACGTGAGCCGGGGCATGAGCGTGAACGACTTCGCGCCCAACCTGAGCTTCTTCTTCTCCAACGGCATCGACCCGGAGTACGCCGTGATTGGGCGGGTGGCGCGCCGCATCTGGGCCAAGGCCATGAAGCTGAAGTACGGCGCCGACGCCCGCAGCCAGATGCTGAAGTACCACATCCAGACGTCGGGCCGCAGCCTGCACGCCCAGGAAATCGACTTCAACGACATCCGCACCACGCTGCAGGCGCTGTATGCCATCTACGACAACTGCAACTCCCTGCACACCAACGCCTACGACGAGGCCATCACCACGCCCACCGAGGAATCGGTGCGCCGAGCCATGGCCATTCAGCTCATCATCAACCGCGAGCTGGGCCTGGCTAAGAACGAAAACCCGCTGCAAGGCTCCTTCATCATCGAGGAGCTGACCGAGCTGGTGGAAGAGGCGGTGCTGCTCGAATTTGACCGCATCACGGAGCGCGGTGGCGTGCTCGGGGCCATGGAAACCATGTACCAGCGCGGCAAAATCCAGGAGGAAAGCATGCACTACGAGATGCTGAAGCACACCGGCGAGTACCCCATAATAGGAGTGAATACCTTTCTCTCGTCCAAAGGCTCGCCCACGGTGGTACCGGCAGAAGTCATCCGCGCCACGGAAGAGGAAAAGCAGTACCAAATCGACATGCTCATCCTGCTGCACCAGCGCAACGCCGCCGAGGCCCCGGCGCGGCTCAAGCAGCTCCAGCAAATAGCGGTGGCTAATGGCAACCTGTTCGCGGAGCTGATGGAAACGGTGAAATACTGCTCGCTGGGTCAGATTACGAACGCGCTGTTTGAGGTCGGCGGGCAGTACCGGCGGAATATGTAATATTGACTCACCGTTAGCTCTGAAGAAAATGGAGTATCAATTAATAGAACAACCTTATTCGAAAATTTCTGACGAAACAATTAGTATTTTGAAGAAATCTGGGCAAATTCTCATTTGTAGAAATTCTGAAACAACTTCTGCTTTAAAGTATGCAGTTTACGACTTCAGAGTCATCAATCCTCTTTTAGCAAAATTCTGTTTTTTAAATTTCGCAGAACTATTCGCATTTCATTACAGCCTCTATGAAACCCTTTAAGTCTTTTATTGCAATTGGAGACACTTCTAGGATTGGATTCTCTTTGATGGGAAGAGAAGTAACTGTATTAAGAGGAAATACGCATTCGACTGACTTATCTAATGTAGAACGCATAGAATTTTCCTCCAATTTTCTACTTGTCTTTAAACGCCTGCTGTTCCACAATCCAGAAACCAATGTATTATACGTTCCAGGAAGATTGTATAGAGACTGCAAATTTTATAGACAACCCCTGTGCATAGGTAATACCGAATTAATATCTGCGCAATTTTCAAAATCGGCTTGTATTCAATTCAAATTATTTACACAAGGTTTTTCAAATTGGAATCATCACAATATTGATTTTGATATCGATAGTATTCCTAGTCTTGAACAAAGCGTACTTTTTATTCAAAATTTAATCACCTTTATAAATAGAGTAATCGATGAATTTGGAAGCGTTGACTCATTAAATTTAATGAAATTAAGACTTGATTCATTCGATAATTATGCTTTGAGAAATCATAGCGTAATACATTCCATTAATTTATTAGAAATAAATGGATTTGCTAAATCAATGAATAATGTCGGCAAAGACAATACTTTCTGGGCAGAATTTGAGATAAAAAATTTACCTGAGTCATTGTATTTACGTTCAATTATAATAGAAATATTATCAACCAATTACAGAATTTACGAATACGACTATGGAATCTTAGCTGTTGGCGAATCATCAAAAGCTTGGGATTCATGGCACCCTCGTAGCCCAATTGAGGGAGATGGTGGCATCAAAAATTTGCTGTTTTATGAGGTCAAAGGCCGAATAGATAATTACCGTGCTCTGTTATTGGAATTAAGGCTCTGAATGCCACCTCACCAACTATTCTAGATTTGAGAGTATCGTTTGCAACAACTGCTTCGCTGCCTCTTCCGCCATGGCAAGAGGCGGCGGGGGCGCTGGGGGGGTGGGGAGCTACACAACGCCTGTCATGCTGACGCAGGAAGCATCCTATCGCTGCCGCACGACCGGTTCTGACCTGATAGGATGCTTCCTGCGTCAGCATGACAGAGAGGGGAACTGCCTACATTGCTACATTAATATTATTTCAAGCAGCGGCATTTTCTGCAACACCAAGTGGCGGCAGATGCTCAGGGGGCATCCTAAAGGCGTGGCCCTTTGAACTCAGGCCCACGCCGCCCGTAAATTCGGGCAAAGCTTGTGTAGGTTTAAGGTGTCACCCCAACCCTGCCCCGTGAAAAAACTCCTACTAGCCTCCGCGTTATTCCTTGGCCACGCCGCCCAGGCGCAAAAGCTCACCGCGACCGAACGCAAAATTGTGGCTTCGGTGCAACGGAACATGCCCAATAGCGAGCAGCTCCTGGAGCAGGTGGTGAATATTAACAGCGGCACGCTCAACGTGAAGGGCGTGCGCGAGGTGGGCACTGTGTTTCAGAAGGAATTCGAAGCGCTGGGGTTCAAAACGGAGTGGGTGGCCATGCCCGTCGGCATGCAGCGGGCCGGCCACCTGGTAGCCGAACGCAAAGGCAGCAAGGGCAAGCGGCTCTTTCTGATTGGGCACCTCGACACCGTGTTTGAGCTGGACATGCCCGCGGGCAAATTTACCCGGCTGAACGACTCCACGGCCACCGGCCAGGGCGTGAACGACATGAAGGGCGGCAACGTGGTGATGTTGGCAGCGCTGCAGGCCCTGCAAGCCAACGGCCTGCTCAAGAACGCCAGCATCACGGCGTATTTCACCGGCGACGAAGAACGCGGCGGCAAAGGGCCCGAAGCCCGCGCCGATTTCATTGCCCGGGCCAAACAGGCGGACGTTGCCCTGGCTTTTGAAACCGCTACCAACCTGCACACCGTGGCCACGGCGCGGCGCGGCGCCAGCACCTGGCAGCTCAACACGTTTGGCACGGCTTCGCATTCCTCCGGCATCTTCAAACCGGGCGTGAGCTACGGCGCCATTTACGAGGCCGCCCGCATCCTCACCGACTTCCGCGAAACGCTGAGCCAGGAGCAGTACCTCACCTTCAACCCCGGCCTGCTGGTGGGCGGCGCCGAGGTGAACTACGACGAAACCAAAGCCCGCGCCGAAGTGGTGGGCAAAACCAACATCATCGCAGCCGCGGCCACCGTCAGCGGCGATTTGCGCTTTCTAACCGAGGCCCAGAAGGAGGCTGCCCGCACCAAGATGCGCGCCATCGTGGCGCAGAACTTGGCCGGCACCCGGGCCGAAATCACCTTCACCGACGGCTTGCCCGGCATGGCGCCCACCCCCGGCAACCAAAAGCTGGCCGCCCTGGCCGACCAGACTAGCCGCGACCTGGGCCATGGGCCGGTAGCGGCCGGCAACCCCGGCTCGCGCGGCGCCGGCGATATTTCCTACGTGGCCCAGTACCTCGACTGCCTCGACGGGCTGGGAGCCTCGGGCAAGGGCGCCCACGCCGCCGGCGAAACCATCAACTTAAGAGAGTTTCCCATGCTGGTAGAACGGGCAGCGCTGATGATATACCGGCTTACCCGATAAGGCCTCCTTCAAAAAACTGGACACCTTAAGACGGCGCCCGAACTTACGCCGTTATGAGGTGGCATAACTCGCCTCTCCAGCCACTCCTAGAGGAGGGCTGAGGCGCTGGGTGGAGTCTGGGGGCCGGGGTTCAAACCACCAATAGCCTTCAAACTGGCGCGAGTTTGGGCAAGATGCAACTCATTATCGACCGTCATATGGAGGTTGTACCACAACTGCCTCAACGTGGCAAGCTCGCGGGATGGGTAGTTGCCTGGCTTTTGCAAATCATTATGCCGCGAGGCACTGCCTCGCTCCAATGCAAGGCGTGACATACTGCTACGCCTACCGTTCTGGCCAATACTAGCCACGATAAGGCCGGGGTTGATGCAAAATCATTCGATAAAAAGCGTGTCAACCAAAGCGGGGAGTACGGCAAAGAGGGCACTGCTGCAGGATAAACCCCGCCGGGCTTACCGCCAGGCAATGGGCGAAAAATAGGACTTTTGCAACACATAATGCACCCTAGCTATTTTTATCAAATTTATTATATTTAAGCATAATAAAACTATGTTCGCAAAAAAACATTCAATATATTGAAACATTCATCAATAATCTGATAAATTTCGATACATTTGCTTCGTACCAACCTATTGAGAACTCACCAACCATCATCATCTCACCTATGAGCAAAAATATCACTTCTCTCCTACTACTGTCGGCAAGCATTAGTACATTCTCTTTGTTGACGGGTTGCAGCAAAGACCAGGAGTCGGCACCACTGCAAGTGAATGCCAGCAGCCAGGATGCCAAGGTGGAAGAAGCCTATCCCAGCCAGACAGGCCAAAGCCAGGTCGGCAGACTGGGCAGCGAGACAATTGAGTACCGCAAAATCAACGGCGACAACGTGTACGAAGGCGACATTCTGCTAACCGACGCGCAGGTGAGCACCAGTGGCCCCCGCACCGAGAGTGCGGGCCGTACCACGGGCAAGTGGCCCTCCGCCATTGTGTACTATACCATCGACGCGGCCCTGCCCAACCAGGCGCGCGTCACCGACGCCATTGCCCATTGGCAGGCCAACACGACCATCCGGTTCTTGAAGCGCACTAACCAAACCAACTACCTGACCTTCCGGGTCGGCTCGGGATGCTCGTCGAATATCGGCATGATAGGCGGCCGCCAGTACATCAACCTGGCCTCGGGCTGCACCACCGGCAACAATATTCACGAAATCGGCCACGCGCTGGGCCTGTTCCACGAGCAAACCCGCAACGACCGCGACACCTACGTAGACATCCTGACGCAGAACATCCAGTCCGGCTACGAAAACAACTTTGCTCGGTACTCTACCCTGGGCTACAGCGGGTCTGACTTCGGCGCCCTCGATTTTGGCTCCATTATGATGTACGGCTCGTTCTCTTTCTCTTCGAACGGCCAGCCCACCATAACCAAGAAAGATGGCTCCACGTTCAGCATTCAGCGCAACGGCCTTTCTACCGGCGACCTGAGCGGCATTGACATCATGTACTAACAGCGCTTTGATATAGTCGCTGGCGATGCATTGCGCATGCTGTTCGGGAACCTCGCTGAATGACTTTTTCAAGGGCTTGCGTTTGCAGCATTTACACTTCGCTAAAAAAAGGGCATCCACACCGGGTGCCCTTTTTGTTTGTTGGCTCGGTAATCAAACAACGCCTGTCCTGCTGACGCAGGAAGCATCCCTGTCGCCAGAGCACGACCTATTCTGACTTGAGAGGCTGTTTTCTGCGTCCGCAGGACTAACGTTGTTTGATTACCTAACGCGGTAGAGAAGCTTCGGCGAGCTCAGCATGATGCGCACGAAGAGATGGCGGCAGCTGCTGCCTGCGCAAATAAAAAGCCCGTTGGAAGTACCAACGGACCTATTTATTGGCGCAAGAGCTGGAGCAGCAACTAGTCTATAAACTGCCGCTTCAGCTTTTCGCTGGCGTCGCGCAGGCCGGCAGCCCACGACGAGCCGCTGCCTTCTGCAAACAGGTCTTTGCCGGGAATACCCAGGCGCCAGCGCACGGTTTTGTTGTTTTCGGGGTCCGAACCTTCCTCGCGCAAATAGACGTCGGCGGCCACTATATCATTGCGGAAGTGCATCACACGGCGCAGCTCCTTTTCTACGTGTTCCAGCAAGGCAGGGCTCTCGGAAAAGCCCACGGTTTGCAGGTCCATTTTGACGTTATCGATGTTGTAGTTCATAAGACAAAAGGAAAAAGGGGGGAAACCAACTGGCAGCACTAGCTGAAGCTGGTATTTTAAGTACGGGAATAGCGGCAGGCGGTTATCTGGAGCTCGCCTGCTGCGCAGTTACTGCGGTGGGTTTTGCTATTGCAGCAGGTGCTGCGCAAGGTGGTAGCAGGGCGGCGGCGGTGAGCAGTGTGGCTGGTTCGCAGGCCGATATACCACGATATTGGACGGTTCAACCCAAACACGGAAGCTGCTCTGGTGGCGCGCCACATGGCCGGTTCATTTTTTTCGAACTCCACTACTCCGCCCCATCTATTCTGTACAGCTAAAATCATTTGGCCCGCCCCTGTTTGTAACCCTGCGTGGGCCGGGCTAGTATGCCGCACCTGGTCGGTTGCCGGGAGGCGTACTTTGCCCGATTCCGACTTTTAATCACCGCTTTCATTTCATGATTACCCATTTCACCGAACTGGACAGGACCAAACTTTTCCTGCTCTACCACCTCAACCCCGTACACCCCCAGGCCCCGCCCGTCCCCAAAGGCCCTTTGCTGCAGATTATCATCATTCGGCACGGCGAAAAGCCCACTGAGGGCGACAACCTTTCTCCCGAGGGCCTGGAACGCGCCCTGGCCCTGCCCGCGGTGCTTAACAGCCTGCTGCCCCGGCCACCCCACTTCACCTACGTGCCGTGCATCGGCACCGACAAGGAGGACACCACCCGGGTGCGCATGATGCAAACCGTGCTGCCCTACGCCGTGCAGCACAACCTGACCATCAACAGCGACTACGCCCCCGACGAAATCAAGGGCCTCGTGAAGGAGCTTCGGCACCACCGCGGCACCGTGCTGCTGGTTTGGGAGCACCACAACATTGTGAAAATTGCCGAGGCCCTGGGCATCGAGGAACCCCAGGCATGGCCCGACGATGATTATGACAGCATCTGGACCATCACCTTTAAGAAAGGCCGGGCCAAGGGCAAAGCCAAACTGCCGGTCTTCACCAAAACCCAACAAGGCATTCGGCCGGTGGCTGTTTGGCCAGGTACGGCTACCGAACCAGTTGCGCTCCCATTCTGACGGGAATTTAGGCACGAGTGCAACTTAGGACTGCTCCCAAAACCGCAGCCCTTACCCGAAGCCGCACACTGCAGTATCCTTGATAATGGCCACTTCTACCCTTCTGGAATTAGTGGCTCACAATCTAATGCTGCCTGTTTACGGTTATAACCGAGGTTGCTTGCGCCTGGTCGAATGTTTTTATTTTAGCATAACATTGGCAGCCAAATTGCTGATATTCCCCTTATGAGCATTTATCAACTTCTGTACACCAGCACGGCGACTGCGCCATTTACAGAGCTGGCCCTGGTTGATTTACTCGACAAGGCCCGGCTCAACAATCAGCAGCAGAGTATTACTGGCTTGCTACTCCACCACGATGGAAAATTCATGCAGGTACTGGAGGGTGATGCGGAACGCGTGGAGGCACTTTTCGCCATTATCGCCGCCGACCCCCGGCACAACAATGTATTCTTGGTGAGCCAGGGAGAAGTTTCAGGCCGCCAGTTCCCTGACTGGAGCATGGGGTTTGTCCCGATGGGTGAGTCGGATTTCGACGAAGTAGTTGGCTACCTCAATCCAAACTCTTCGGTGGCCTTTATGGTGCGCACCATGCGGGCCGCGCCAGCGTTGCAGCAGCTGCTACAAAACCATATCCCGGGAAAGGCGTGAGAAAACGGCTCTTGAAATGCCAGGAGTTACGGCTGCGCCGACGCTTGTGCTCAGCTCCTGCGCCCCAACCTTTCGGTAGCGGGACTGGTACACCCAGGTAGGCTGCACGCTCACTTCTCCGTCAGCCTTTTCCCGATGGAACTAGCCAACAAGAAAGTATTCATAACCGGCGGCAGCGCCGGCATTGGCAAGGCGCTGCTGGCCGAATTTATCCGGCACGGTGTGCGCGACTTTGCCGTGATGGGCCGCAAGCAGGCTGCCCTTGATGCCCTGAAGCAGGAATTCCCCGAGGCCCGGCTGCTGCTCATTGCCGGCGATGTAGGCCAGCCCGCCGACCTCGACCGCGCCGTGGCCACCATTGCTGAGGAATGGGGCGGGCTCGATGTTTTGGTGAACAACGCCGGGGTGGTGAGCGCCGGCCTGCTCGCCGACCAGTCCGACGACGACATCATCAGCCAAATCAACATCAACCTCACCGGCCTCATTCTGCTCACCAAAAAAGCCCTGCCCCTGCTGCTGCAAAGCACCGATGGGGCGCTGATAAACATTTCTTCCGGCTACGGCTACCTGGCCATGCCCTTCTATAGCGTGTACGCCGCCACCAAGGCCGCCATCCGCCAGTTTTCCGATGCCATGCGCCGCGAGCACTACCAGCACCCGCTGCGCGTGATGACGGTGTACCCCTCCGCCACCGATACCGACATGATGAAAACCGCCGTGGTAAAGGGCATGGACTCGGCCGAAGAAGTGGCCAGAGCGTCGGTAGAAGGCCTGCTGGCCGGGCAAATCAACGTCATCATGGGCGGGGCCGAGCGCGAGGCCCAAATCAAAACCAATTTTTTGGAGCCCCGCAAAATCGACGCCGTAGCTGCCTCCAACTACGAAGCCCTACGCGAACGCACGGCCCGGCATCGCTCCATGTAGCCCGCCGGCCTCGGAGTAGCGCGAATTGGTCGATAAGCCGGGAGTGCTACCACTGCCAGCCATTTCCTCGCCCGAACGGCAGGCGTAAGTCGTGGTTTTATTTAAACCGGCACCCAACGTGCAGGTCGGGCCGCGTACTACCGCTCAACCCCGGCATTAAAGCCCGACCTTTGCCGGCTCATGAAGCACCTTATTGACCAAGCCAGCTGGAACCGGCGCGAGCATTTTGCTTTCTTCTCCGCGATTGAGGAGCCTTTTTTCGGCCTGGTGGCCACCGTTGATTGCACCCACGCCCTGGCCGAAGCCAGGCGGCTGAAGGTGCCGTTTTTTCTGTATTACCTGCACGCGGCGTTGCGAGCGGTGAATCAGGTGGAAGCCTTTCGCTACCGCATCGAAGATGGCCAGGTGTATTGCTACGACCGCATTCACGCCTCGGCCACCATCGGTCGGCCCGACCACACGTTTGCCTTTTCCTTTATTGAGCACCACCACGAGCTTGCTGAGTTTCTGCCAACGGCTAACGCCGAAATTGCGGCCGTGCAAGCCAGCCAAGGCCTGCGTCTGAGCGAAACAACCAGCCGACCCGATGTTATCCATTTTTCGGCGCTGCCGTGGGTGCGCTTTTCTGGCCTGAGCCACGCCCGCAGCTTCACTTATCCCGACAGCTGCCCCAAGATTTCGGTGGGCCAGACCTACGCGGAAGGCGCGGCCACGCTCATGCCCGTGTCTATCAACATTCACCACGGGCTGGCCGACGGCTACCACGTTGGGCTATTTCTGACAGCCTTTCAGGAGCAGCTAGGCCAGCGGTAGCACGGCGGTGGCCCAGCTGCTTTTTTGAATAACACCCCGGTGTAGTTTACCCAAATTTGGGTAAACTCACTTACCAGAGCCGCATTACCGTCAGCGCTTTTTAAAGGAACAACACCGCCTAGGCGCAGCCGAACAACGCCTTACATTAAGCGTTGGTATCCGCATCTCGCTACCGCCGCACTCCAGGTTTTATTTTCGCACCCATGAAACGCAGCCTCTGCTACGGCATCGTCTTCCTGTTGCACGGAGCCGCACCCACCCACGCCCAAAACCTGACGGGCACCTGGCAGGGCGTGGAAACCGACATGCGCGGCGACGGCGGCACCTGGCCCGCGGTGCTTCGGCTGCAAAAAAGCCAGTCGCAGGGCCTGTTTGGCGTGCTCTACCAGGAAGTGGGCGATACCCCCGGCATATCGGTCACGTTCCAGGTGCAGGGAACCCAAACCGGCCCCGAAATGCGGCTGGTACACCAGCGCAAGCTCACCGAGACCGGCCAGACCCGAACCAGCTACTGGTGCGAAGGAGCTCTGAGCCTCACCTACGACGCCGCGCAGGAAAAGCTCACCGGCCGCGCCACCTACCGCCCCATCAACGAGTGCGACCACGGCGCCTTCACCTTCTACCGCGTCAAGCTCAAATCGGCGGGCACGGTAGCAGCCGGCACCCCGGCCACGCACCGCGTTACGGGCCGCAACGTGCGCTGGTTTGCCGACGCGGCCCTTACGCAGCCCGTGGCCATCGGCAACACCCACCGCGACATTCTTACTAAAACCACCACCTTCTACCTCACCCAGAATTACTACCCCACCAGCGAAAGCCCCGTGGTGGCCATCACCATTCAGGTAGCGGGTACTGCGCCCAGGCAGCCGGCTTCGGTGCCACCACTGGCGGCCCGCAAGCCCACTGCGCCGGCTCCTGCGCCACCCAATAGCAGGCGGCGGCCCCCGGCCCTCATTGTGGCGCCCACGCCGGTGGTGCTGCCCACCGTATTGTTCGGGCTGGGCACTGCGGAGTTGCTGCCCGCCGGCATTCCGGCCCTAAGCCGCCTTGCCGCTGAATTGCTGGCTCGTCCCAACCTACGCATAAGGGTGGCGGGGCACACCGATAAAGTTGGGGAGTCCAACAAGAACCAGGTGCTATCGGAGCAGCGCGCCCAAGCGGTGAAAGCCCACCTAGTGAAAACGGGCATTGCCCCGGAGCGCATCAGCACCGTGGGCTACGGCGACTCCCAGCCGCTGCATCCCTCGCCCGATGCCCGCAACCGCCGCGTAGAAGTGCAGGGTGTGCAGTAATCTTATCAATTAACGCATTACCAATAACATGTTGCCCAGCGTAGAAACTCCTGCCCACCGCCATTTTCTTATTCACAAACCCTACGGCTACCTCAGCCAGTTTGTGGGCGAAGCCAAGAAGAAAAAGCTGGGCGAATTTCACGATTTTCCCGCCGGCATCATGGCCATTGGCCGCCTCGACGAGGACAGCGAAGGCCTGCTCCTGCTCACCACCGACGGGCGCATGAGCGAACACATCCGCAGCAAGAAGGTAGAGAAGGAGTACTATGCCCAGCTGGATGGGCTCATCGACGACGACGCCGTGGCGCGCATGCAGGCCGGCGTGGAAATCGGCATTCACAACGTGCGCTACCTCACCAGTCCCTGCGTAGCCTTCCGGCTGGAGGCGCCCCCCGACTTTGCCCCCCGCTCCCGCAAAATCCGGGACGACCGGCACGGCCCTACCTCCTGGGTTTCCATCACCCTCACCGAAGGCAAGTACCGGCAGGTGCGGAAAATGACCGCCGCCGTGGGGTTTCCCACGCTGCGGCTGGTGCGGGTGCGGGTGGGCGGCGTGCTACTGGGCACCATGCCGGTGGGCGCGGTGGTAGAAGTGGCCAGCCTGGAGGGGTAACACAAAGAAAATATATGCTGCATGCATAACATTTCTTCCAATTTTTCGTATCTTTGCGCAGGAATTACCACTAGGCTATTTCACGCTTATTTATGAAAAAGACCACCGCATTATCGTTCTCCTCGCTGCTGTTGCTGGGTGGCGTTAGCTACTTGGCTGCCAAACTGGCCGACCTGGACCTGACGTTCTTCTTCCACGGCGACGACGACCCGCAGCACTACTGCTAAGCGCCGCATTATGGGTTTGCGCTGCCCCCTGCAATAAAAAAGGCAAAAAGCCCGGCCCGATGGCCGGGCTTTTTTGTTGTGGATACAGCCAATTCGGCCGGGTAAGACGGTTCGGCGCGGCTTTTGGAACTTTGGTCCGTGAGCGGCGTAACCCGTTCGGACCCACTTTCACTGGTGGCGGTGCTTTTGGCACGAAAGCCCGTTGCTTCACTTCCCCCCTTTCCTGCCCATGAACCTCGATTCCCACCAAGCTCAGGTGAGCTACATCATTGGCCGCGACCTGGCCCGCAACTTCGCCCAGCAGGGCCTGGACCTGGACGTAGACACCCTGGCCGGCGCGCTCAAAGAAGGCCTGCAGGGCCTGCCCAGCCGCCTTTCCCAGGAAGAAATGCAGGCCGCCATGCAGCAATTGCAAGAGACAATGGGCGGCGCCGATGACGACCAACAAGACCAAGACCCCAACGCCATGAACAACAACAAAGCAGAAGGCGAAGCCTTCCTCGCCCAAAACGCCAGCAAGTCGGGCGTGACCACCCTGCCCAGCGGCCTGCAGTACGAAGTGCTGACCCAGGGCACCGGCAAGAAGCCTTCGCTGGGCTCTTCCGTGACCACGCACTACCACGGCACCCTCATCGACGGCACTGTGTTCGACAGCAGCTACCAGCGCGGCCAGCCCGCTACCTTCCCCGTCAACGGCGTGATTGCCGGCTGGACAGAAGCCCTGCAGCTTATGCCCGAAGGCTCGAAGTACCGCCTCTACATTCCATCGGACCTGGCCTACGGCAAGCGGGGCGCCGGCCGCGACATACCCGGCGATACGGCCCTGATTTTCGACGTGGAGCTCATCAAAGTAAACTAAGGCGCCGTGGGGGCAGCACGCGGTTTTACGGCAGCTACCCCCACCGGCCCCATCGCGCCCACCTGGACGCGCCCCACCCCCACCTTGGCTGCTGCTGCTGAGCCCATGACCGACCCCGAAGCTCAGCCCGCCGCTGAACCAATCCTGCCAGAAGCCCCGGAACAACTTTCCGGGGCTTCTTTGGCTTCAGCCGGGCCAGGGCCATACTTCGCGCCGCCTGCCGCTCCCGAGCCACTGGCGCCGTTGCCCCCCGTAGCTAGCCCCGACGGCCGTGTGGAACTCACCGGCACCACGCTCCTGGTGCGCGGCCATCTTTACCTCTTGCGGGAGCTGGAGCGCGCTGATGTGATGCACGTACGCTGGTTACTGTGGTACCTGCTGGGTGCTTTGGGCCTGGCCGCTGTCATGATTGCCTTTTTGGAGAACTGGCTGAAAACCGGGCCCGCCATGCTGGGCATGACGCTCACCACGCTGCTGCTTATCTATGGTCACCGGGGCACCAATCGCCTGCGCCTGTTCAGGCTGGGCCGCGAGGTGGTGAACGTGGCCCTGCCCGGCGAAACCGCCCCCTGGCAGCGCCTCACGGCTGAAATCAACCGCCGCATTTTTCGGGTGCACGACCACGCCGCGCGCGAAGCCGCCGCCCTGCTCGCCGCCGCCGACGAAGCTACCCGGCTAGCCGCCCAAGCCGCCCAGGCTGCCCAGGCCATTGCAGAAGCCGCTCAGGAGCAGCCTGGCAATACAGGACCTATTGCGCCAGACGAGGTATAAAGCGGCAGCCTCCGTGCCGGCTGCCAGCCACGTCGGTCGCTTGCCTGTTACTTTCGCACGCCTTTATTAATTGGCTGTTACCGCCTGCCAGCCCCCCTTTTTTATGGATTCCAAACACTCGCACAGCGCCATATCCGGCGCTGGATTGCTGATTGCCTTAGGCATTATTTATGGGGATATCGGCACCTCACCGCTTTATGTGATGGCCTCCATTCTTAAGAGCGGTACGGTGCCGGGCCTGATTGATTCGCATTTGGTGCTGGGCGGCATTTCCTGCGTTATCTGGACCCTGACGCTGCAAACCACGGTGAAGTACGTGCTGCTCACCCTGAATGCGGACAACAACGGCGAGGGCGGCATATTCTCGCTCTACGCCCTGGTGCGGCGGCGCGGGCCGTGGCTCTCGGCGGTGGCCATTATCGGCGGAGCGGCCCTGCTGGCCGATGGCGTGATTACGCCGCCCATTTCGGTATCCTCGGCCATTGAAGGGCTCAAAAACGTGTACCCCAGCCTGACGGAGGATATGGTGGTGTACATCGTTATTGGCATCATTGCCGGGCTTTTTTTAATGCAAAGCTTTGGCACCCAGATTGTGGGCAAAGCATTCGGGCCCATTATGCTGCTGTGGTTTTCCATGCTGGCCGTGCTGGGTATCAGTTGGGTCATTAAGAATCCGGTCATTCTCAAGGCGTTCAACCCGTACTATGCCTACGACCTGCTGGTGCGCTACCCGGGAGGGTTCTGGCTGCTGGGTTCGGTGTTTCTGTGTACTACCGGGGCCGAGGCGCTGTATTCGGACCTGGGCCACTGCGGCAAAGGCAACATTCGCATCAGCTGGACTTTTGTGAAGAGTGCCCTGCTCCTCAACTACCTGGGCCAGGGCGCGTGGCTCCTCACGCAGGAAGGCAGGATGCTGGGCGACCGCAACCCGTTCTTCGCGCTCATGCCGCAGTGGTTCCTGCTCATTGGCATCTGCATTGCTACTATTGCGGCCATCATTGCTTCGCAGGCGCTTATCACGGGCTCGTTTACGCTGGTGGCCGAGGCCATTCGCCTGAACATGTGGCCCAAGGTGAAGCTGAACTACCCCACCGACGTGAAGGGCCAGCTCTACGTGCCCAGCATGAACCGGCTGCTGCTGCTGGGCTGCATTGGCGTGGTGCTTTACTTCCGCAAGTCGGAAAACATGGAGGCGGCCTACGGGTTGGCCATTACGCTCACCATGCTCATGACCACCATTTTGCTCACGGTGTGGCTGCGCTCCAAGAAGGTGGCGCTGCCGCTGGTCATTGGCTTTGCTACCCTGTACGGCCTCATCGAGGGCTCCTTTCTCATCGCCAACATGAAAAAGTTTCCGCACGGCGGCTGGGTGTCGCTGGCCATTGGCGGGGCGCTCATGGCCGTGATGTACGTCTGGCTGAAGGCCTTCTACATCAAGCGCCGCCTGACGGAATTTGTGCGGCTTGAGCCTTACGTGGAGGCTCTCAAGCAGCTGAGCGACGACGATTCCATTCCCAAATACGCCACCCACCTCGTGTTCCTGACTTCGGCGGAGCGCAGCTCGGAGATTGAGCAGAAAATCATTTATTCCATCTTCCAGAAGCGGCCCAAGCGGGCGGATATCTACTGGTTCATCCACGTAGAAACCACCGACCAGCCCTACACCATGGAGTACAAAGTGACGGAAGTAGCGCCCGACGACGTGTTTCGCATCAACTTCCGGCTGGGCTTCCGGGTGCAGCAGCGCATCAACCTCTACTTCCGCAAGGTGATTGAAGACCTGGTGCGCAACAAGGAAGTGGACATCACCTCGCGCTACGAGTCGCTGAGCAAGCAGCACGTAACCGGCGACTTCCGCTTTGTGGTACTCGAGAAGTTTCTGAGCGTGGAAAACGACTTCCCCACCTTGGAGAAGCTCGTGATGCAGTCGTACTTCTACATCCGCCAGTTCATCGCCTCCGAAGCCCAGTACTTCGGCCTGGACACATCGTCGGTGAAAGTGGAGAAGGTACCCATGGTGATTGCGCCCGTCCGTGAAGTAGCGCTGAAACGGATTAACTAATGACAGAGCGGCTCGCCGCAAGAACAAGTAGAGACGCAAAAAGTCCACAACCCTTATTCACACAGAAGCCCCTTGCAACGAGCAAGGGGCCTTCTGTGTAAGGAGCAGACGTGCCGCAATTACCCTTATTTAGCGGAACCGAGCCACCGGGCCAACACGCGCTGCTGCGCAGCGGTGGGCGCCGCTACCGGCTGAATCTGATATTTCCGGTCGGGGTTGGCCAGGGTTTTGAGCGTGAGGTCGCGGGTGAGGCCGTCGCGGCGAATCTGCAGCTTCATCTCGGTGCCCACGGGACTGGTAATGAGCGTTTGTGCCGATTCATTAGTGGGCGCTACGCCATTGATGAGCAATACTTCGTCGTTGGGGCTAAGGCCGCCGTTCCAGGCTGAACCGCCGCGTATCACGCTGGCAACAAGCAGCTTGCCGGTACGATTGCTAAAATTCGCCCCCAGCGTTCCGGTGCTGGCAACGGGCGCACTCGTGATGGCAAGGCCGGCATAGCCCAGCGCCGTGGCATAGTCAAGCGTTTTGGTGCCGTACACGCTGTTGCTGAAGAATTCGTCGTAGCGGCGGCCGGCCACCTGCGCCACGGCGTCCTGAAACTCCTTGTCGGTGAAGCCGCGGTTGGCTTTTTTGTAGTAGGTGTCGTAGAGCAGGCGGAATACGTCGTCGAGGTGTTTTTCACCCTTGGTGGCCTCAACGATGTTCAGGTCGAGCAGGGTGCCAATGAGGTCGCCTTTGGCGTAGTAGTTGATTTCGCTGTTCCGGGAGTTTTCGTTCTGCCGGTACGATTTAATCCAGGCATCGAAGCTGGATTCGGCAGCCGACTGCACGCGGTTGCCGGGCGTGTTCTCCACGCTGCTGATGTCGTTGGCCAGCCCGTTTAGAAAATCCTCGCGGGTGGTGTAGCCGGCCCGCAGGGTAATCATTTTGGAGTAATAGGTGGTGATGCCCTCGCTCACCCACAGCATATTGGTATAGTTTTCCTGGTCGTAGTTGAACGGCCCCAGGGCCACCGGACGAATGCGCTTCACGTTCCAGAGGTGGAAGTATTCGTGCGCCACCAGGCCCAGAAAAGACTTGTAGCCGGCCTCGGTGCCGTAGCTGTTGCGGGCCACTTCGAGGGTAGTGGAAAACAGGTGCTCAAGGCCGCCGCCGCCGCGCTCCAGGTTGTGCACAATGAAGAGGTAGCGGTCGAGCGGGTTCTGGCCCACCACACGGTGCGCTTCCTCGCACACCTTTTTCATGTCGGCCAGCAGCTTGGTTTCGTCGGCATTGGAGCTGCCAAACATGGCCACCAGGTGGGGCGTACCGTTGGCGCTGAACTCCAGCACCTTGTGGTTGCCAATTTCCATGGGCGAGTCCACCAGCTCGTCGTAGCTGCTCGACTTGTAAGTGAACTTGCCTGGAGCAGGCCGTAGCGACGTGCTTACCTGGGCCCAGCCGGCGGCGGGCTGCACCTGTACGGTGCTGGCCAGGGCCTTATTATCGGCGGGGTACATGAATACGCTGGCGCCGTTGAGGTAGCCGTGCTCGCCGTCGATGAAAGACGTGCGCACGGTGAGGTCGAAGGCATACACCCGGTAGCTCACCTGGAAAGCCCCCTGCTTGGGGTGCCGCACGCGCCAGGTGTTCTTGTTTATCTTCTCGAAGCCAAGGGCCTGGCCGCTGGCAGTGCGGGCCTCAAAGCCTTCCACGTTTTTGGCGTATTCGCGCACCAGGTACGACCCTGGGGTCCACACGGGCATCTTGATATCGGTGTAGTCGGCCGGAAAGCCGCCCAACTCCATCTTCACTTCAAAGTAGTGCGTTTGGGGCGCGGGCATGGCCAGCGTGTACTTCAGAGTAGGTACGGCCGCGACGGGGGCGGCAGTTGCCGGCAAGCTCAGAGCCAGCAGGCCAGCCAGCACGGCCTGGCAAAGGAGTTGTTTTGTATTTTGAAACATTAGACGGTTATGAGGTAAAGCAGGACTACAAAGTAAATCCCCAGCGCTTGCTTTAACCTAGCCAGCGCCGGGACCGTTAATAACAAAGGCCGCGCTTACTCCTGGCGCTGCTTTTGCTCATTACATATTTATGCGGTACGTCTGGTTGGTATTTGTGGGATTGATTGCGGCCATGGTGTTCCTGCTGCCCCGGCTAAACAGCCCCACGGAGGGGCCAGCCAAGCGCGCGATATGGGCCACCACCGAAACCCTGGCTCCGCGCGCGGCGGACCAGCCCTCGGCGTTAGCGGTGGTGCGCAAAATTCCGGCCACACCCCCGGTGGGCCTCGCCGATAGCATTGTGGCCTTTGGTCTTGCGCAGCGGGGAACTCCGTACCTATACGCCGGCATCTCCCCGCTCACGGGGTTCGACTGCTCGGGGTTTATCATGTTCTCTTTTGCGCGGTTTGGAGTGGCGGTGCCGCACTCCACGGCGCTGCTCATTGGGGTGGGCCGGCCCGTGGCGCGCACAGCAGCCCAGCGCGGCGACATCGTGGTTTTTACCGGTACTGCGGCCACCAGCACCGTGCCGGGCCACGCGGGCATCGTAATAACGCGGCCGGGCGAGGTGCCCATGCGCTTTGTGCACTCATCATCGGCCCGCCGCGAGTCCGGCGTAAAAATCAGTCAGGTGGAGGGCACCGACTACGAGCGGCGCTTCATGCAGGTGCGGCGAGTGCTGTAGAGGGGTTGGGTTTTGAGGGTTGCAAGTTGAGTTCGCTGGGCTGACGCACATAATCAGCAAAAAACGCAATCCTCAACATTCAACCCTCCGGAAACGCAGCGATGCCCGGCCTGCCTCTGCCGTCCCACTAAAGGGCGACTGGGCAAACCGGGCATCTAATCCTTCAAATCTTACCGAGCGGCGAAACTGGGGTACAGCTCCGGCGTCCACTCCTTAGAGATAAGACCTGGCCGAATGTGGGCAGCCTTAGGAGCTACCCCACGAAGCTGTTGTTAGGCGCGTACTGCGGTGAAGCGTACGACATTCGACAGGCTTGGCAGGATTTGTTTGGGACTACCAGACATTTTGTACCTCCTTTCTTTACGTTCGACATAACCTCACCCGCGCGGCCCAGCACCTTAGGGTTGCTTGGGTAAGGCCGTAGTACTCACTACTGAGCGGTAAAGTTAATAGCAGGGACTAAGGTTCAAAATTTGTGGCGTTTTTTTTCGTTAAAACCGCCCCAATTATAGCTTTAGCGCTGATTTACAGGTTTCTTTTTTTTGCATTTGGGCACCAATATCGCCCCTTTTTCAAGAAAGCATGAAGTTGGCAGTAAACTTGCCCAAGGCTAGTGAGCTGTTCCAGCGGACCTACTGAATATTTCGCCTTATCTTTTCCCCTCAACTCCACCCAAAAGTTCATCAACAAATGAAAAAAACACTGCTCTTCGTATTCGCCCTCGTACTGGGCCTGACGAGCATGGCCTCCGCCCAGACCATGTCGCCCCTCGGGATTTGGACCAATTCGGAGAAGAAAGCCACGTTCGAGATTTACAAGTGCGGCAATAAGCTCTGCGGTAAAATCGTGAGCCTGACCGTGCCCAACGACCCGGCCACGGGCAAGCCCAAAACCGACACCCAAAACCCCAACGCCACGCTCCGGAGCCGTCCTCGGTTGGGCATGGTGTTCATGCAGGGTTTCGAGTACGATGAAGACAACAAATGGGACGATGGCAAAATCTACGACCCGGAAAGCGGCAAGTCCTATTCGTGCTACATGAAGATGGAGAACGCCAACACCATGGAGGTGAAGGGCTACATTGGCTTCTCGCTCATCGGCAAATCCCAGACTTGGACGCGGGTTAAATAACCCCTGACCGGCTCGCAAAACGCAGCTGCCAAGGCCGGCCTTTTTCGCGAAGGGCCGGCCTTTGTTTGTGGCACCACCTTGCCAAAATGGGTATTACGGGCTGCCCCAAACCGGGCATTCGCCGCATCTGACCTAAACTATTTGCCCAAGAGGGTGTTTCGTCAGCAGTTCTCCCCCACACTTTGTTCAACTTCATTCATAATCTGTTTCGCCCCCAGGCGGCTGCTCCGGCAGCCTGGCAGGCGTGGTGCTTTCGCCCGCTCAGGCGAAGCGCCATGCCCGCTGGGTAGCGCAGCGCGTGTACCTGAACTGGCTGGCCCCGTACTTCAAAGCGTACCACCTGCGCAAGGGCGGCGCGGCGGGCACCCGGGGTTTTCAGGTGCAGCTGGTGCAGGAACAGGGTAGCCAGGGAGCCCTGCTGCTGTATCATGCCAGCATTGGGCCGGGCAATTTCCGGCACTTCTTTGAGCACCTGGGCGAGCGGCTGGTGGACCTGGGCTACCACCGCGCCTGCGCCGACAAATTGGCCAACCAGCACGAGCACCACACCGAGACCACGCTCAAGCAGTTTTTCAAGCCCAATCCCACCGACTGCCCAAACCGGGCACTGCAACCAGCGGTTCGGCTTGGTCACCATCGACTTGGTGGATGTGGACCGCCAACCCGTATTTATTCGCATCGCGAACAATCCCGTTCTCGAGCCCTGGTTTACGCCGGCCTGTACCTTTGATGAGTTGCTGCAAGCCTTGCTCGATGCGCCTCCCCCCAATGAAACTACGGAGGCACTGATTCCGGTGTATCACTCCTCTTTTTAGGCGCTACCGCCTTTTACGTCAAAAGAGCGCCTTTCAACAATGTTGAAAGGCGCTCTTTTCGGTTTCAAAGCAAACGTCAGAGCGCTACTCCTTCACAAACTGACCGTGCCCAGCGGGCTGGCCCTGGGCACTCGTGAGGAGCAGGTAGTACAGGCCCGGCCGCAGGGCCCGCGTGTCGAGCTGGGGCTGGCTGGCACTCACGGATTGACGCAGCACCAGCCGGCCGGTAGCGTCCCGCACCTGGACAGCAGCGGTCGCAGCGGCCAGGCCCTGCAGGGTCAGCTCGTGGTGGCAGGGGTTGGGGTACAGGCCCAGGGCTGGCAGGGCGGCGTTGGGGCGGGTGGCCAGCAGGGTGTTGTCGCGGGTTGGGGCGGCGGCGGGCAAGTCCATCAGCCACTGGGCGGGGTCTACTACAACGCTGGCTACTTCGCCAGAAACTGTTAACTCAAAGGTTTCGCGGGGCTGCTGCTGGCGCAGACGCACGGTTTGGGTGGTGCCGTTGGTGAAGGTGAGCAGGTAATCGACATCGGTTTCAAAGAACGGCGTCACGGCCGGTTGCGAAACCGATTCATCTACCCGCAGCACAAAGCGGCTGCCGCCCTGATTCCAGCGCCCGGTGAAGGTGGGGTAGCCCCGGCCACGGTACCATTGCTGAAAGAAATAGTCCAGCGACCGGCCCGCTTCGGCCTCAAACACCCGCTGCAGGTCGGCGGTACGGGCCGTGCCCCCTCCAAACTGGCTCTGGTAGGTGCGCAGCGCCCGGAAGAACTTGGCATCGTCATTTAGCAGGTAGCGCAGCATGTGTATCACGCCCGCGCCCTTTTTGTAGCTCAGGTAATAGTCGAAAATGCGGGCCACCGATGTGGTGTCGGTCACGTAAAGGCTGCCGCTGCTGAACTGCGCGAGGCGGTGGGCCTCGTTCATCCAGCCGCGGGCATTTTCAGGAGTGCTGAAGGCCTGCAACGACAGGTATTCGCCGTAGGAAGCGAAGCCTTCATTCAACCAGATGTCTTCCCAGCTGGCACAGGTCACGTTGTTGCCGAACCACTGGTGAAACAGCTCGTGGGCCGTGAGAGTGAAGGGAAAACCGTCCTGTGTGGTCATGGTCTGGTGCTCCATGCCGCCGTAAATGGGCGCCGTGGCGTGCCCGTATTTCTCATTGGCAAAAGGATACGGCCCGGCCAGGGCCGAGAAGTTTTCGATGAATCCCGGCGTCAGGTCGATGCGGCTTTTCCAGAAGTCGAGGTAATCCTGGTTGTAGACGTAGTTGACGATGGCAATGCGCGGGCCGCCCACGGGGTTGGCGTAGTTTACGTACTCCAAATAGGGTGCTACGGCCACCGAAACGAGGTAGTAGGCAATGGGATGGCGCGATTTCCACTCGTAGCGCACCTTGTTGCCGGCCACGGGCACGGTGCGCACCAGCACACCGTTGGAACCCACTTTGTTGGTGGCCGCGGTGGTCACCCACACGTCCACCGAGTCGGCTTTGTCGGTGAGCACCTGCTTGCAGGGAAACCACTCGTGCGCCGAAAACGGCTCCGACAGCGACCAGGTAACATTGTATGGGAAGTTGGGGGACCCGTTGACGGGCTCCAGGTGTACTTCTTTGCGGTTGCTGAGCCCGTTGCCAATGGCCGCCGACTGCCCGCTCGGCGCCGTGCCGTGGTAGTAAATGCGGGCATCGACCAGGGCGTTGGCCGCTGCTACTACCGCGAGTTTGGCGGTGGCGTCGGGGCCCTTGCGCCGAATGCCGGGCGATTTGCGCCCGTCCACCACTACGGAATCTATAAGCAGGCTGGCGGCGCTGGCAGACGAGCCGGCAGGTGCCTGATAGAGTTCGAAAGCCAGCGAATCAAGTGGCTGGCTGCCTACCCGGAAGCGCATGAGCACCGACCCGGCCACGTTGAGCGAGGTGTTTTCCAGGGCAAGGTCCAGCTTGTAGTACTTCACATCGTACCGGTCCATTTTACGGCGGTGGGCCACCGAACTCGTAGTGGAACGCAGAGCTGATTTCACGCGGCCCGTGGCGCATACCTGCCCGCTGGTGATTAGCTCCTGACTCACGGCCCGGGGCAGCATTCCAGGCGCCAGGGCCTGGCCTTGCGCCACCCCTGTTACAGCAATTAAAATACTCAGAGTAAACCAGTAGAAAGACAGACGCATGCCGCAAACAAGAAGATGAACCAAAGGAAACAACCCAATGGCAGCGTAATATAATACACTGCCAGGGAGGCCGCTGGCCAAGCCGCCAAAGTAAGGGGCCCGCGCCGGTTTCCAAACCGTTTCCAGCCTTGAAGAGTTGGGTTTTGAGGCCGTATATTTCGGCTCTCACCGCATTTGGTTCGCTCCTTTTCCTCGTTCGATGCCCTTCAACTTCCGTTTGTCCGGCCCGGCACGGTCAGCCATCCTGCTGTTCTTATGCAGCTGGCTTGTGCTCGTGGGCCAGGCATGGGGTACGCATATTGTGGGCGGCGAAATGGAGCTGGTGCACGGCACGGGCGATACCTATACGCTGCAGCTCAACCTGTATTTTGATGCCGCCAACGGCAGCCCCAGCGCCCTGGACGGGGAGTTGACCGCCAGCATCTTCGAGAAAAGCACCAACCGGCGGATGGCCAATGTGCTCTTGCCGTTGGTGAGCAACACGTTCGTGAACTACACCAACCCGGCCTGCGTGAAATCCACGCTGAGCACGCGGCGGCTGGTGTACAGCCGGGCTATTCAGCTGCTGCCTGCCATTTACAACAGCCCGCAGGGCTACTACGTGGCCGTGGAGCGCTGCTGCCGCAACAACAGCATCAGCAACATTCAGTCGCCCAACACCGCGGCGCAGGCTTTCTACCTTGAGTTTCCGGCCGTGGTGCGGCGCGGGCAGCCGTTCATTGACTCCACGCCCCGCATCTTCCCGCCGCTGGCCGACTACGCGTGCATCAACGAGTTGTTTTACTACGACTTTGGAGGCCAGGATGCCGACGGCGACTCGCTGGTTTACGACATGGTGACGCCCCTCAATGGCAATTCGTTTTCAGACCTGCCCAAGCCCGCCGCGGCCAACCCGGCCCCCTACCCGCTTATTACCTGGAAGCCGGGCTTGAGTGCCACCAATCAGATTCCGGGTGCCCCCACGCTGGCCATCAACGCGCAAACGGGTCGGCTCACGGTGCGGCCCACCGACCAGGGCCTGTTTGTGTTTGGGGTGCGCTGCACGGAGTACCGCGGCGGCGAGAAAATTGGCGAAACCCGGCGCGACTTCCAGCTGATGGTGCGCTCGGACTGCGCCACCAACACCAAACCCAGCCTGGCGCTGCTGCCCGCGCCCACGGGCCGGGTAGCCTACCGCCCGGGCCGCGACACCCTGCGCCTGGTGCCCGGTGGCAACCGCTGCGTGCGCGTGGCTTTCACCGATGCCGACCGGAACTCCCGCCTCTCCCTGTCGTTGAAGGCGGTCAATTTTTCGGGGCTGCTGCCCAATTTTACCACGGCCACTAGTGGCGCGGTGCGCAGTCCCGGCGCCCCCGATACCCTCACGGCCACCCTCTGCTTTCCGGAATGCATTGACACCAAGGGCAAGGTGTTTTTTCTGGACGTGGTGGTGGGCGATGATGGCTGCAGCCTGCCCAAACGCGACACCGTGCGGGTGGCATTTACGGCCATGCGGCCACCCAATTCCCCACCGCGCCTGTCGACCACTGCCGGCCCGGCCCTGCCCATACGCGCCCGCATCGGCGATTTGCTTAGCTTCGACGTCATTGGCACCGACCCTGATGATGACGCGGTGCAACTGGAAATGACGGGCCAGGGCTTCAACCCCGCCGACCTGGGGGCCACGCTCTCGCAGGGCACACAAGGGGCCGAGCGGCGCGGGCGCTTCACGTGGCGCGTAGATTGCCGTGCCGTGGTGAGGCCTGACTCCGTTTTCAACTTTACGTTCTCGGCGGTCACTTCGCCCTGCAACGAGCGGCAGGCGGCCAGCGTGACCGTGCCCATTATAGTGAGCTACCGCAACCAGGCACCGACCCTGGCCTCGACGCTGCCGCCGGCTAAAGCGGCCGAGATACCGCTGGTGGAGCTGCCGCTGGGCCAGCGCTACACGGCCACCTTCAGCGGCATAGACCTGGACCGCGACGGACTGACCCTGACGGCTACCGGCAGTTCAATTGATGGAAAAGAAGGATTCGACCTGGCTGCGGTGGGCATGCGTTTCGAGGCCAAAAACGGCACTGGCACCGCCAGTGGCACGTTTACCTGGGACGTGAGCTGCGCCGCCGCCAATCTGCACCGCAGCCTCATCGTGACCTTCCAGCTGGTGGATGCCACCTGCAAGCCCCTGCCGCAGGTGCAGAGAGTGCAGCTGCAGGTGAAAAGCCCCGACACGCTGGCCGTAAAGCTTTACAACGTCATCACCCCCAACCGCGACGGGCAAAACGACTATTTCCGCCTGCCCGACCTGCCGCCCAACTTCTGCGATGCCCGCTTTGGCAGCCTCAAAATATACACCCGCTGGGGCCAGCAGGTTTACGAGTCAACGGACCGGGAATTTCGCTGGCCCGGCCAGGGCACGGGCGGCGTGTACTATTACTACGTGACCTACACCGACGGCCGCAAGTACCGCGGCTGGCTGGAAGTAATTCCGTAAAATTTAAACTGCAGCGGGTATAGCTGGCTGGCGCGCGTCTGCGACGCGTTGCCCGCTGGGTTCGAGCCTGCGGCTCGGGCATTGAACTTGTACGTCATATACCTATTGTCCAATAGCGAGCCACAGGCTCGAGCCCAGTCGGTCACGCGTCGCAGACGCGCGCCAGCCAACCACACCAGCACTGGCTAATACAGGAACAGAAAGACGGCAAATAACACGACCCACAGCACGTCGACAAAATGCCAGTAGGTGGCCATCAGCCGCAGCTGCTGGGCCTGGTAGGGGTTGCGAATGAAAACCAGGGTGCGCACGGCATCCCGATTGGCATGGATAACGCGCAGCATCATGACGAGTAAAAACAGCATGCCACCGAGCAAGTGCGCCACGTGCAGCGCCGAAATCAGGTAGATGAACTGGCCGCTGCTGTTGCTGGTCTCGCCCTGAAAGAGCACCCCGTTGCCCAATAATTCGCGCCAGCCCAGCACCTGCAGGCCCGCAAACACAGCGCCTAAAATCAGTGTGCCGCCCAGGCAGCGGGCCAGCGTAGGCAGGTCGTCCTGGGCATAGAGGCGCCGCGCCTGCCCAACAGTGAAGCCGCTTATAACCAGCGCAATGGTGCTAACGGAAAAATAGCGGGGTAGCGCGTGCAGCCCCGTTGGGACACCGCTGCGCAGCCGCGCGCTCACGTACGCCACCAGCAGCATGGCAAACATGACAGTGATGCCAAGCAGGGCGAGGTAAAGGGCCACCACCAATGGCGGCAGGCGTTCGATGCGGCCAAAGGCAGACGGCCGCTGCGAGGCACCCACTCGGTTGCGGGAATCGTGTTCGGATTTCATCGGGTGGAAAGAACTATTCCTCCCAAACTACTTGCAGTCAAATTAGTTGCAGCCGCGACCAATTTTGCTGGGCAAAGCTTGCTACTTGAAAAACGAGCCGATTTTACCCAGCACGGCATTCAGCGTGATTTTGGGCGTGCGCTGCACCCCAAATGTCACGTAGGTTTTGCCCCCCACCCGCAAATCGAGCACCCAGCCCAGCTGGCGGGCCAAATCGTTGATTTGCTGCAGAGGGTCCGGGCCGTCTGATTTTGCCTTTTTGGGCGCGCCGGGTGGCTTGGGAGGACCCGCGGTGAGCAGGTCGAGCACCTGCTGGCTGGGAACATTGAGAATGAGGTAGGTACCGGCAGCTACAAGCTGCAGGTCGTGGCCGTTCCAGGTGATGACGAGCTGGGCCTCTATCTCCAGCGAACTAGGCACCGGGCTGGGCAGCGCTGGCGGGCAGCTGGGGCGTGGCGGGGGCGGCAGGCTGGTCGCCACGGGTGCGGATGCGCAACGAGCCGTTCAGCTTCCAGGTAGCGGCGGGGGCAGTTGGGTTTTGCGGGTTGGGTACTTGCAGCTCTATCTGGTCGAATGCGCAGCTTAGTTCCAATCCCCCCGAAAGCTTACCGAGCAGGGAGGCGGCCATGTCGGCCCAGTTAGTAGATGAAGAATCAGGCATGGTTGCTGTTAGGGAATAAAGTAAAAGCGGTCGAAAAGCTGTGGTAGCCGCCACCGCGTGAGATGGCCGCAAAGTACGACCTTGCACTTGCATAACGCAACGAAAAGGCCTGGGTTGCCGAATTGCGGTGGGAAGGTCCTTCCCCAACTTCGGTTGAGTTGTCCTTATTTCGTTAAAATTTACTGTATGTCACTCCTTCGAATCTGGCCCGTGTGCGCCACTGCCTGCTTCCTTCTACTCCACACTCCCGGCTGGGGCCAGGTAGCCTCCCAGGCTACGGCTCGCACCACGCGCGCCGAGGGTGCTTCGCAATCCGCAAAAGAGAAATCTGCGACCTGCACCACCGCATTCAACATGAGCCCCGGCCAAAACCTGGAGTACCAGCTCCTGGACGGCAAGGGCAAAGCGCTGGGCACGTGGCGCTACCGCGTAGTCAATGTCGGCGTGGACTCGGTGGCCAGCAAGAAAGGCAAGACGACGTCCGTCGCCAGTGTGCAGGTAAAAAGCGGCCTTTACGATACTGGTAACAACGTACTGGCCCAGCAGGACCTCACCTTCTTCTGCCGCAACGACACCACCTTCACCGACGGGCTGGGCATCATTAACTACGACGCCCTTAAGTCTTTTAAGAACCGGCGCCTCAGCTACCAGGCCACGCCCATTGCCTGGCCCAACCATCCCACTGCGGCCAGCGCATTGCCCAATGGCGGCGTGCTGGTGCAAGTGAGCAGCCCGTCGGTGGCCATTGCCAAAGTGGAAACCACTCAGCGCGCGCGCAAGGTGAGCGGCGAGCGGGTATCGGTAACGGTGCCGGCTGGCACGTTCAGCTGCTACCCCGTGGAAAGCCAGCGCGAAGTGTCGACCGCCGCCCGCGCCGACTTGGTGCTTAAAAACACAGGCCGTCAGATTGATTACTACGACCCTGCCGTGGGCATCGTAAAAACCGAGCAGTACGACAGCCGCGGCAAACTGGTGCAAAGCCGGCTGCTGTCGAAGCGCTAGGAGCTTCCCCAAAGTTGCCTTTATCAGAACGTCATGCTACGGTTGCTTTAATGCCAGCCGCAGCATGACGTTCTGATTTTCCGGGCTCACCACTTTGCTTAAATTACGGCCCAGCCAATCTCCCCTTGCCGGCCGCGGAGCAGGCTGTAGCCATTTGCCTGGCCCAGCACCAGCACCGCACTCTGAGCTGGCAGCGCCGCCGCTGCTGGCGCGTTGCGAGCGGGCAGCGTGAGCAGCTCGGTAATGGCAGCCAGCACCAGCTTGCGGAGCGGCGCGCCAGCAGCAGGCACTACGGCCTGGGCCACCACGTAGCCTATTTGACCACTGGGGGTTTGCACGCGCAGGTCAGCGCCCTGCTGCCCTACTACCAGCAGTGGCAATTGCGCAGGGAGCCGGACAATGGAGCGGGGATTTACCGGTTTGTCCTGGCCGGTAGCCGGGCAAAGGGTAGCGGCGGTGCGCAGGCGAACAAATTCCCCGCGGCGGTCCGGGCCACTGGGAGCAGCCGTGACCGCCGCCGGCCGCCGCACAAACGGAAACGGGTCCACGGCTCCCTGCCCGCTGCGATATATGCCAAAATGCAGGTGCGGCATCGTGGACCGGGCGTTGCCCGTGTTGCCCACCAGGCCCAGCGTGTCGCCGGCCCGCACGCGCTGGCCGGCTGTCACCAGCTGCTTATCAAGGTGCGCGTAGTAGATGTGGTTGCCGGCTTCGGCATCAGCCAGCCACACCACGCGGCCTCCAATAGGCGTTTCGCCGGTACGGGAAATCAGGCCATCAGTAGCGGCCACCACGGGCGTGCCCCGCGCGGCAAAAATATCGATGCCCTCGTGCTGGCGGGCACCGGCGTCGCGCGCGGCTCCCCAGAAGCTCCCCACCGCGGCATCGGTCCGGCCCAGCACCGGAAACACGCCCAGGCTGGGCTCGCGGGCCACGCGCAGGGTGTAGCGCCCGGTAGCCAGCAGTTCGGGCTGCACGCGCAGCAGGTGCTGCCCATCGGCCTCGGCGCGGTAACGGAAGTCCAGCACCAGCGTGTCGGCGCTGGCCAGGGGCGCGGGCGTGCGGCCAGGCACTACCTCGTAGGCATCGAGAAAAATGCGCGCAGCGGCCCCGGTGCCCAGCGTGAGGCTCACGTGCACCTGCTCGCCGGCACGCACCGCGTAGCGGTAGCTGGCGGCGCTGGGCTTATCGGCCTGAAAAAACCCGGTTTCGGCAAAAGGCAGGGGCACGACCAGCGAATCGCGGAAAGCTTGCTCTGCTGCAGCCAGCCAGGCCCGGCCAGCCGCGCGGCGGTCGAGGCCCGCTTGCCGGAGCTGGCGTGCGTAGGCTTCGTGGGGGGTAGCCTTTTGAAACAACGCCTGCAGGGCTTGTTGCTTGCCACAGCCGGCAAGCGCGAGCCCAACCGCCAGCAGCACGGGCAAAAAACCATTTTTCAGCCGCCAGGTTCCCGGCCGCTGCCTCACTTCATCCTTACTAAAATGCATGCCTCTGAAACACCGGTTGGTACCGGGTAGTTCGACCCTGGGTGCAGGCACGGCCCACGGCGGCAGGGCGCGGCTTGCCTTGGTGGGGAGCCGGTGGATTTGGTTCCCGCGTGGCCGGGGCTGCTACCTTTATGCCCCGTCTCACTACTTGCCTCCCCGCCATGAAGCTGATTGAATGCCCCCGCGATGCCATGCAGGGCCTAACTGATTTCATTCCCACTGCCACCAAAATTGACTACCTCAACGCCCTGCTGCGCGTGGGCTTCGACACGCTGGATTTCGGCTCGTTCGTTTCGCCCAAAGCCATTCCGCAGCTGCGCGACACGGCCGAGGTGCTGGCCGGCCTCGATTTGAGTGCTACCCAAACCAAGCTGTTGGCCATTGTGGCCAACCTGCGGGGGGCTGAAACGGCGGCGAGCTATCCCGAAATCAAGTACCTGGGGTTTCCGCTCTCCGTATCCGAAACGTTCCAGCGCCGCAACACCAACCAGAGCACGCCCGAGGCCCTGGCCGACGTGGCTGCCATGCACGAGCTATGTGAGCGCAACGGCAAAGTGCTGGTCGTATACCTCTCCATGGGCTTCGGCAACCCCTACGGCGATGCCTGGAGCCCCGAAATTGTGACCGACTTTACCCAGCAGCTGGCAGCTATGGGTGTTCGGGTAGTGGCGCTGTCCGACACCGTTGGTGCCAGCACGGCGGCCACCATCACGCCGTTGTTTTCGGCCCTGATTCCGGCGTTTCCCGGCATCGAGTTTGGCGCGCATCTGCACACCACGCCCTCCACCTGGCACGAGAAAGTGGCCGCTGCCTACCAGGCCGGCTGCCGGCGTTTCGACGGGGCCCTGGGCGGCTACGGCGGCTGCCCCATGGCCGCCGATGAGCTGACCGGCAACATGGCTACCGAAAACCTGCTCGATTTTGCTGCGCAAGCCGGCGTAGAGCTGGGCCTGAACCTGGAGGCGCTCGGAGAAGCCAGCGCGCTGAACCACGCCATTTTCCGGTAGAAGTCACTCCCCTACGTTCACCTCACCCCTAACCCCCCTCTTGTGCGGAGAGGGGGAACTAGCTTCAAACCTGAAAAGCTAGCGCATAAATGCTAAGACTAACTTCTAGTCCCCCCTCTCCGCACAAGAGGGGGTTAGGGGGTGAGGTTGACGTGAGGACGGTTAGTGACACGGTGGAGATGCTTCGGCAAGCTCAGCACGACGTTTTATTGACCCTCATAGAATTTGCCAACACCGCCAGCACCATCCAATCATGTCTCCTACCGCCGACATCTTCATCCCCTGCTTCGTTGACCAGCTTTACCCGGCCACTGCTATGAGCATGGTGAAGGTGCTGGAGCGGGTGGGTGTGCGGGTGCACTACAACCCCAGCCAAACCTGCTGCGGCCAGCCGGCCTATAACGCCGGCTACCACCCGCAAAGCCGGGCCGTGGCCGAGAAATTTCTGCAGGACTTTGAGACCCCAGCGGCGCAGGCCAGCGCCCGCCCGCGCTACATTGTGAGTCCTTCGGCGTCCTGCGTGGGCATGGTGCGCAACAGCTACTCCGAGCTTTTTGCCGGTGCGCCGCAAGCCCCTGCCTGCCAGGCGGTGCAAGGCCGCACCTACGAGCTGACCGAATTTCTGGTGGACGTGCTGGGCATTACGGCCATTCCGGGCGCCAGACTGGCCGGCAAATACACCTACCACGACTCCTGTGCGGCACTGCGCGAGTGCGGTATTCGGGCCGCCCCACGCCAGTTGCTTGATGGTGTGGCGGGCCTGGAACGTGTTGAAATGGCCGAAACCACCACTTGCTGCGGCTTTGGCGGCACCTTTGCGGTAAAGTTTGAAGCCATTTCAGTAGCCATGGCCCAGCAAAAAGTGGAACATGCCCTCGACACCGGGGCACAGTACATCATCAGCACCGATGTGAGCTGCCTGATGCATCTGGAAGCCTACATCAAGAAGGAAAAGCTGCCCCTGCGCTGCCTGCACGTGGCCGATGCCCTGGCCAGCGGCTGGTAGCAACGCGGAGAGCTTCCGTACACAGGCAGCACCCGGCTCCTACGCCCAAGCTGTGAGCGCGCTTCTGTTCGCACTGAGTTTTCAAGCCACTTACACTTCCTATTTGACGCCCTTGTTTGAGCAGTATTATTTATCCGGTCGCCTTTCTCAGGCCCTGTTGTGGGGAGCCTGCCTGGCGGGAGTGCTGGGGCTGCTGGCTGTGCGGGTATTTGTGTCTTTTGCCCCCATTATCGGGGTACTGGCCGTTCTCGCCAACCCCCACCTGAAGCGCGATATCGGCAATTATTTTCGCAACAGGGCCGCGCTCTGGCCCGCGGCTACGTTCATCTTTTTGTTGATTACGGGTCTGTACACCAGTGACCTGGGCGGCTGGCGGCACGAGTTGGTGCGGTACCTGCCCTGGGTGACCGTGCCGCTGGCGTTTGCCGTGGCCGTGCCGCTAGCCCCACGCCAACGACTATCGGTGGGAGCTTTTTTTGTGCTTGGCACGGCCGTACTGGGAGTGGCTACACTCAGCAAGTATTTTCTGGACATTGGCAGCGCAACCGAAGCCATTCGCATGGGCCAGAACATGGCTCCGGTAACGCCCATTTTCCACATCACGTTCGGCGCGATGCTGGCCCTGACCTTTTTCGGAGCCCTGCTGCTGCGGCGCACGGCGCAGGCGCCAAAGTGGCTGCGCCGTGTGCTGCTTGCCGCCGCAATCGCGGCAGCCGCCACGCTTCATATTCTGGCGTATCGCACGGGGCTGCTGGTGCTCTACACGGGCCTGCTGGCGTATGCTCTGCGACTAATTTTTCAGAAACACATGGCCCTGGGAATGGCGCTGTTGGTGCTGGTGGTGGCAACTCCCTTGGCTGCCTACGTTGCCTTGCCCACTGTGCGGGAACGGGTCAGCTCCTCCATCTGGGACGTGCAGCAATACACCCTCGGGCACGACATCAACGACTATTCGCTGGCCCGCCGCCTGGCAGCCTTCGAAACGGCCGGGGCCATTATTGAGCAGCACTGGCTGGTGGGCGTAGGTCCGGCCGACACACAGGACGCCATGCGGGAGCAGTACCAATGGCAGGATTTTGGCCTCCGCCCCGCCAATCGGGTGGAGGTGCACAACCAGTACGTGCTGGCCTTGCTGGGGGGCGGGGTGGTGGGCCTGGGGCTGCTGCTGGCCCTGCTGGTGTGGCCCCTGACGCAGGCACACCTGCGACGCAACCCGTACGTGTGCTTTTTTCTACTGGTGGAAGCCACCGCCATGCTGGTCGATTCGGTGACGGCCCTGCACATCGGACGCCACCTGCTCATCTTCGGCTACTCCTTTTTGGTGGTGGCGGCAGAAGCAGCACACCAGCAAAAGCAGCGGACTCTCAACGGTTCTCAGTAGGTTTTATTACCCATTAAGAAAAGCTGAGAGCCCCTGCGAATTATAAATCTATCAGCACAAGACAATCAATTTTTTCTTGTAATAAAAAATTGATTGTCTGTCCATTACTGCCATATTGTTCAACAGTTTATTGACCCGCAAATAACGGATTACAGCAGCTTGCGAATCCGTTCTTTCAGCCCCGGAGTAGCTTCCAGCAGCGGAAGCCGAACAGCGGGCCCGCACACGCCCAGAGCTTCCAGCGCGGCCTTCACGCCTACGGGATTGGCTTCTTCGTACATGAGAGGGTTGAGTGGCAACAGGTGAAACAACTCCGCGCGCGAGGCCGCAAAGTCGCCGGTTAGGGCGGCGCGGGTCATCTCGGCAAAGCGCTTGGGATAGGCATTGGCCATGACGGAAATAATGCCTTCGGCCCCGCAGGCCACCAGGGCCGGCGTGAGCACATCTTCGCCGGAAAGCAGCAGGAAGTCGGCGGGCTTGCGGGCCGCGATGGCCAGGCACTGGTCCATGTTGCCGCTGGCTTCTTTGATGCCGATAATATTGGGGTGCTGCGCCAAACGCAGCGTGGTGTCGGCAGTGACGTTGGAGGCCGTGCGGCCGGGCACGTTGTAGAGGATTACGGGCACCGGGCTGGCATCGGCTAGGCGCTGGTAATGCGCCACCAGGCCGGCCTGGGTGGGCTTGTTGTAGGCTGGGCTGGCCGACAGTACGGCCGAAATGCCGCTGAGGTCGGTGCTGCGGAACAGCTCCTCAGCCGCCACCGTGTCGTTGCTGCCAATGCCGTACACCAGCGGCACGCGCCCGGCCACGTGCTCCTTGGCCACGCGCAGCAGCTCGGCCTTCTCGGCCGCGGTCGTGGTCGGCGATTCGCCGGTGGTGCCGTTCACCACCAGGTATTCCACGCCGCCGTCGAGGCAGTGGTCGAGCAGGCGGCGCCAGCCAGCGTAATCCACCGAAAAATCTGAAGAAAACGGCGTGACCAGTGCGACGCCCGTGCCGTGAAACGCCGGAAGATGTGAGCCAGAGTTGTTCATGCAGTTGGTTAAGGGTTAGTTTTGTGTAAAGGTAGGGGCGCGTCGCACGCGCCCGGTTCGCCGCCGTAGGCCTCCACCCCATTTTATAGCTGACCTTTCCGGCAGACGCGTGCGACGCGGCTCAGTTCTTATGAAATTTTCTTCTGCTTCCCTCCTGCTGGGCGCCCTTGCCATGGCTGCCTGCGAATCCAAAACCGCCACTCTGGGCGAAACTGCCACCAGCAGCGCCACCCTGGAGGCTGCTCCCGCCGCCGCGGGCACTTCGGGCACCCAGGCTACTGCCACTGCCGAGGCCAACGCGGCCCCCGCACCCGACCCCAGCACCATTCCGGCCGCCAGCTCCGGCAATGCCGCCGCTATTCTGGCCCGGCCGCAGGTGCCCATTCTCTGCTACCACCAAATCCGGGACTGGACCGCGCGCGACTCCAAAGGCGCTAAAGACTACATTATCCCGGTGGCCCAGTTCAAGGCCCAAATGCAGATGCTGGCCGATTCGGGCTACCACACCATCTCGCCCGACCAGCTCTACGCCTACATGACCACGGGGGCCAAGCTGCCCAGCAAGCCCATCATGCTCACCTTCGACGACACCGACCTGGACCAGTACACCGTGGCGCGCCCCACTCTGGCGAAACACGGTTTCAAGGCCATGTACTTCGTGATGACCGTGAGCCTGGGCCGCCCCCGCTACATGACCAAGGCCATGGTGAAGCAGCTCTCCGACGAGGGCAACGTCATCGGCTCGCACACCTGGGACCACCACAACGTGAAGAAATACCAGGGCAAGGACTGGGAAATTCAAATCGAAAAGCCCACTAAAACTTTGGAGGAAATCACCGGCAAGAAAATCACCTACTTCGCCTACCCCTTCGGCCTGTGGAACCCCCAGGCTTTCCCCGAGCTAAAAAAGCGCGGCTTCGTGGCCGCCTTCTCGCTGGCCGAAAAGCGCGACCAGAACGACCCCATGTTCACCATTCGCCGCATCATCGCCAGCGGCTACTGGACGCCGCGCACCCTGCACAACAACATCAAGCAGTCGTTCTAAACCAGGAACAGTCTGTCATGAAACCTGTCATGCTGAAGAAGGGGGCATCTTACCCCGCAGAACTGCCTGTTTCTCGCCGAAGAACTTACTGCTCTTTGATAGTGTAGTTCCTCCGTTATCATGACAACCACTTACAAAAAATAGCTCCTGGCCTTGATTGGCCGGGAGCTATTTTTGTATTCAACTGTACAAGTTTTTAGGCCATTGGAGGCTGTATCCGCTCGTTAGAACAGCGGTATCTGTTGGCCCGATGCAGGGGGTGGCGTTCCGTTTTCCGCTTCCGGCACCGGGGCCGTATCAGGCAGCATGTTCATTAACTCGGTTTCTGAAATAATGGGCACTTTGAAGGTGAGGGCTTTCTCGCGTTTGGCGGGGCCCATGTTGTCGCCGGCCACCAGGTAGCTGAGTTTCTTGCTGATGGAACCGGTTATTTTCCCGCCGTTGGAAGTAATGAGCTGCTGCAGCTCGTCGCGGCTGTGCTGCTCAAACACCCCCGAAAGAACGAAGGTGAGCCCCGCCAGGCGGTCCGAAGCCGGTACTGGCGCTTCCCCGGTCACGGTGAGCGCCACGCCGGCCTGGCGTAGCCGCTCAATGAGCAGCAGGTTTTCGGGCTGGCGGAACCAGTGCGCGGCGGCCTCGGCAATCACAGTGCCTACTTCGGGCACGGCGGCCATTTCCTCGGCCGATGCCGCCATCAACGCATCAACGGTGCGGTAGTGGGCCGCGAGCTTTTGGGCCACGGTTTCGCCCACGTAGCGAATGCCCAGGCCGAACAGCACGCGGGGGAAGGGCACCTGCTTACTGGCCTCAATGCCCGCAAGCAGGTTATCAATGCTTTTTTCACCCAGGCGCTCCAGCGTCACCAGCTCGGCGCGGCGGGCGGGCAGGTCGTAGATATCGGCCGGCGTGGCCACCAGTCCCAGGTCTGAGAACCGGCCCACGGTTTCGGCTCCCAGCCCGTCGATGTTCAGGGCTTTGCGCGAGACGTAATGCTCCAGGCGGGCTTTGAGCTGGGGCGGGCAGCCGCGCTCGTTGGGGCAGCGGAAATGGGCCTCGCCCTCGGGGCGCACCAGGGCGGTGCCGCACGCCGGGCATTCGGTGGGGTAGCGAATGGGCACAGCCGTAGCGGGACGCGCCGACAAGTCCACGCCCGTGATTTTGGGAATAATTTCGCCACCCTTTTCCACGTACACCAGGTCGCCCAGGCGCAGGTCCAGCAGCTCAATCTGGTTGGCGTTGTGCAGAGTGGCGCGCTTCACCACGGTGCCGGCCAGGGGCACGGGCGTGAGCAGGGCCACAGGCGTCACGGCCCCGGTGCGGCCCACGTTGTAAATCACCTCGTTGAGGCGGGTGCGGGCGGCTTCGGCGGGGTACTTGTAGGCAATGGCCCAACGCGGGCTTTTGGCGGTGTAGCCCAGCTGGTCCTGCTGCCGCAAGTCATCTACTTTAATCACAATGCCGTCGGTAGCCACCGGCAGGTCATAGCGCTTCTTGGCCCAATAATGCACAAAATCCAGCACTTCGCTGATGGTGGCCGCGCGGCGCCACGTATCCGACACGGGCAGGCCGTATTGGGCCAATGCCTCCAGAGCGGCGCTGTGGCTGGAGAAGTGCCGGGCGGGCGTGAGCAGCGAGTAGGCGAAGAAGCGCAGCTTGCGGGCCGCTACCTGGGCCGAATTCTGCAGCTTGAGGGTGCCGCTGGCGGCGTTGCGGGGGTTGGCCAGCAGGGCTTCGCCGTTTTGCTCGCGCTCGGCATTTAGCTCCGCAAACACCGGCAGGGGCAGGAATACTTCGCCCCGCACCTCAAATTCCTGGGGCTGGTCGGGGGCGGCGCGCAGGGCCAGTGGCACGGTGCGAATGGTGCGCACGTTGGCCGTCACCACATCGCCCTGGGTGCCGTCGCCGCGAGTCACGCCCTGCGTGAGCTCGCCGTGCTCGTAGCGCAGGCTCATGGCCACGCCGTCAATTTTCAGCTCGCACACATACGAGTACGGGGCGCCCTCCAGGCCGCGCTGCACCCGCTCGTCAAACTCGCGCAGGTCGTCTTCGGAGTAGGTATTGCCCAGGCTCAGCATGGGGTAGCGGTGCACCGCCGTGGGAAACTGCTTGGTGATGGTGCCCCCCACGCGGCGCGTGGGCGAGTTGGCCAGCGCCAGGCCAGGATGCTCGGCTTCCAGTTGGGTGAGCTCGGCCAGCAACTGGTCGAACTCCTGGTCTGGCACCTCCGACACATCGAGCTGGTAGTACTGGTGGTTGAGGTGATGCAGCCGCTCGGTGAGGGCCAGAATGCGTTGCTGAACGGCAGAAGTTTCAGGCATGGGTTGATTGGCAGGCGTATCGGGCCGCTGAGGGCCCGGTCAAAATAATGGAGGAAGCAATCAGGGAGGCGTTGGCAGAACAGCTACCAAAGAACCCGATTTAAACTTATACCGCAAGCTACACCTGCCGGCTAAAACGAGTTTAAAAACAGAAAAAGCCACCTGGACGGGTGGCTTTTATCGCTAGAAAATTATATCATTCAATTCGCTGCCGCTGAAGAATTTCGCCAAGACGGCAACAGCTTGAATAAGGTCTTGGAAACTAGTCCCGCACCAGCACGCCGTCGGCCATGAACGTGAGCTGCTGCTCATCCCGGGTGATGGCCGCTATTTCCTGGCCGGATTTGCCGGCGTCTTTGGCGTAGTGCTGCAGGTCGGCTTTGGGCACCGTGCTGCGGTGCGCCCAACCACTCACCACCACCGTGCGGCCGCTGAGGTCTTTGGGCACAAAAAACGCATAGTCCCGGAAGCGGACGCGCATTTCCTTGCCATCGGCAGTGGGCAGGGTCATCCAGCAGCCTTTGGCCTGGCACACGGCCTTGGCCTTGCCCACCAGTTTCACCTGCGCCGAGTCGCGCGAGCCCAAGGCCACGCTGAGCGCGCTGATGGGCAGGGCGCCATCGGCCGTGATAACGGTGCCGAACGTCTGGCCGGCGGCGGCCGGGGCCACTAGGGTGCTGGGGCCTTCTTCCACGCTCTCGGTGGTATTACTCTCGTCGCCGGGGGGCACTTCGGCATTGTGGCCGTTCACCTCCTTCTGCGAACCTTCCACGGGCAGCACCGGGTTGATTGGGGCCGAGGGCACAAAGCGGATGTAAAGCAAAATGGCAACGAGTACAACCGCAAAAGAGAGTATGTATTTCATATTTCAGGAGGAGAGAATTAGTGAATAAAGGCAAGCAAAATACCTGTTTGGGATACTACGCTTAACTTGCTTTGCTACTTAAAGCAAACCATATTTATTGGTTGATTACAACTGCTTTACCTAGCTTGCGAGCATAGGTCATGCGGCGCTCTTCGCCACCGGCTCCGATGTAGTCGAAACCCACGGCACTGGCGTCTTCACGCAAAGCAGCCCAGGTTTTGGTGTCCATCTCGGCGGGCTGTGCAGCCCCGACGGGCACCGCAGGCTGACTGAAACGGCCATCGGCAAAGAAGTTATTCATGCCTTCCAAGATGGCAATCTCCTGGGCCCTGGAGGTGGATGCCTGCGGGTCAATCAGAGACTTATCGTTGATAAGGGCCCGGGCCGGCAGCACCTCGTGGCGCAGGGTATCGCCGGTGCTGCTAGTCACAATGAGGTGGGCCTGGGCCGTGAGCACACGCGGACCGCGCAGCTGCAGAATAAAATTATCCTTGGTATCGGGGCTCGAAAAGGAATGTGTCACGCTCACGGTGTTGAGCACCGTTTTGCTGGTCACGCGGCTGCGGCTGCCGGCGGGTGGCGGCGTATAAGTAGACCGCGGGTCTACGGTGGAGGTGCTCACCTCGCGTTCGGTACTTACGCAAGAAGTGAGCTGCAGCACGGCAGCGGCAGAAGCAAGGGCAACAAGTTTAAGCGAAGAGGTTTTCATAGTAGGTAAGCGACAATAAGTAATTGCCACCCAAAGGTAAGGCGGGAAGGAAAGGATGCCGGTATTATTTCCAGAGCCGGCAGTTTTGCGGATTTTACGGCAAAGGCTTAACTATAGGTTTAGATTATTTGGGTAAGCCAGTTAAAAGAGGCCTATTTCCAGTCCAACCACCCAACGGGGCAGTTCGGGCCAGGCTCGAAGTTCCGGCTCGAAGGCCCGGGTGAGTCGGTAGCGACCCACCAGCGCATAGCGGTCCATGCCGAGGCGGGCGCCGGTGGCACCGGTCCAGCGGCGCAGGTAGGGCAAGCCCCGTTCGGTGGTTTCTACAGAGCGCACCCCGGCACTGGGCACGTCTTCCGTCACGTGGCTGGTGGCAGCTACCCAGCCGCCGCCGCCCAGCAAGTCGAGGTAGCTGCCCACGGAATTGCCGCGCCGCCCCACGTTCAGCCGCAGGCTGGCCTCCGAGTACAGCTGGTGAAGGCCCAGACTTTCGCGGCGGTGCTGCACGGGTGCCGGCACCACTTTCCTGTTGTCTTGTCGCAGGTCGTAGCGCAGATACGCGTACCCCAGGTCCAGGTTCAGGGCCAGCGCCTGGTTGATGCGAAACTTGAGCCGCCCTCCTGCCCGCAGTTCCGAAGACGCGTGGCCGTGGCGCAGGGCCGCGCCTTCTTCGCTCCGGCCCGCCACCAGCCCGTAGCCGGCGTACAAATGGCCAAAATAGCGCCGGTTGGGTCCCAGAGATGCTTTCAGGGTATCATTGGCCACATTGGCTTGCACCAGCACCTGTTGGGCATGGGCCGCTGGCCCACTAGCCAGCCCTGCCAGCACCAGCGCTGTCTTCCACAGAACCTTTGGGTTCTGAAAATGGGGCGGTAGGCCACGGCCAGCCTCGGGCGCGGGACGGTGCATCATTCTGAATAAGAACCTGTGTATCCCTTAAAATGGACCCGCAGCACATCGCCCCCGCGCAGCAGGCGGCGTGGTACCTGCACCACCAGGCGCTGGGTCACGGCGCGGGTTTCGTAGCGGCGCAGCACGCCCCGGCGGTCGGCCAGGCTCCAGTATAAGTAATCGGGGTAATGCGGCGCTGGCATGGGCGCCAAGGGCTCCGGCCTGGCGGACAGGGCCTGCTGGCGGCCCACCAGCGGCACCGCGCCTGCGGCAGGCATGTTGGCATCGGCTTCCGCCGAAGAAAAATAAAGCCCTACCTCGCTCTGGTCAAGCATCAGCGGTAGCACTTCGGCGGGCCGGGTGGCGGCTTCGGTGCGAATTACAACCGCCACCAAACTATCGTGCGGCACAAAATCGAAAGTGGCCGCCACAGCTGCCGGAGACTGTGCCGACCCGGCAAACTGCTGGAACCGGGGCCGGCCGTAGCCGTGCGCATAGTCGAAATAAGGGTAGAGCTCTGCTGATTTTTCGAGGCGGCCAAAAACCTGCATGGCCGTGAGCTGGCGGTTTTGCTGCCACATGCAGGCGGCAAATCCTGCCACCAGTGGTGCCGAGAACGAGGTGCCCTCCAGCCGCTCGTAGCTGTTGGTGGTAGTGGTGAGAACCACGCCAAAAGCGGCCAGGTTGGGCTTGGCCCGGCGGTCGGCGGTGGGTCCGTAGGAGCTAAAGTCGACGTGCAGGCCGGTTTCAGGGTCGAGCCCCCCCACGGCCAGCACCGAATCGGCATCGGCTGGGGTGCCTATGCGGACCCAGTCGTTGTCGCCGTCGTTGCCGGCGGCACTCACCACCAGCATGCCCTTGCGGGCTGCCATGTTGGCGGCCCGCGAAATCAGGCTCAGGCGCCCGTTCATTTGCTCCGGAAAATACCGTTGCTCGGTGTAAGCCAGCGAGGAGTTGATGATATCGGCGCCCAGCCGGTCGGCCCATTCCACGGCCGCCAACCACGCTTCCTCTTCAGCATACCGCTCCCGGGCCGATTGCTCGGTACGCGCCAATAGGAACTCGGCCCCGGGAGCCAGGCCCAGGGCGGGACCCGATGTGCTGCCCGGCCCGGCGGGCAGGCGGCCGGCCAGGCAGCCCATTACCTCGGTGCCGTGGCTGCCGCCGCGGTACACGTCGGGAGTGTTGCGGAGAAAATCGTGGGTGGCAACAATGCGCTTATTGGCCACCAGCTCCTTAAAAGCTGGGTGCGAAGGCAGGCCTCGAAAACCGACGTCGAACACCGCAATGCGCAGGCCCATGCCATCCAGGGAGGCGTTGCGCAGGGCCGCACCGTCGAGGTGGGCAGTTTGGCGGCGGGCCAGCAGATAGTCGTTGGCCGATATGGGCTTGGGCGGCTGTTCTATTATTTCTTTACGCTCTGGCAGGGGTTTGCCACGCCGGGCCACGCCACCAGTAGGCACTGGCCACGCGGCCACGCTCAACACCCCCGGCAGGCAGCGCACTGCAGCAGCCTGCGCGGGCGTGGCCCGGCATACCACGGCATTGAGCCAGCGGCTCACCAGCGTCACCGTATCGACCTGTGCACTGATGGCCTGCTGATAATCAAGCCGAACTGGCAGGTCGGTGGCGTCGTAGGCGGGCAGGTGCTGGCGCTGGCGACGGGCCTGGGCCGCAGGCGAAAAGTATAGTGCAGCGTTGAAGCGAACGCCAGTTTTATCACGGAGCAACACCACGTAGCGCTCCAATGGGGCAGCAGGCCGGGTTTGGGCCGGGGCGTGGTGCCCCAGCACGAGAAAGATTCCCGTTGCGCCCCAAAAACGGCCCCAAAATCTGGTCAAAATCTGTTGCGTGGTAGCGAAGGGCAGGAAAACGGACGGCCCGAATGGTAACGATACAGGGATTATGCTCTAAGCCCGAGATGGCAGGCCCCGGACCCATTCGGCCCGGGGCGTGCCTGGCTTAGAGCCCGTACTTGCTCAGCAGATAAATGAGCGACGCCATAGCGGCCCCGCCCAGCTCCAGCTCGCGGCGGTTCACCTTGTCGAAGGTGTCTTCCGACGTGTGGTGAATGTCGAAGTAGCGCTGGGAGTCGCCGTCGAAGCCGATGAGGGCTTTGGGCTTCACGGCGTCCTTGAGCGGGCCAATGTCGGTGCCACCATGGCCGGCCTTCACGCCGCCGGCGTGGTAAGGCTCGAGCAGGGGGCTCCACTTGTTGAACTTTGCCACGGTGGCGGGGTCCGCTTCAATATTGAAGCCGCGGGGCGTGAATCCTCCCCCATCGGACTCGATGGCGGCCAGGTGGTTTTCCTTGTTCTGAGCAGCCAGGCGGGCGTACTCCATGCCGCCGCGGTTTCCGTTTTCCTCGTTCATAAACAGCACAGCGCGCACCGTGCGCTCGGGCCGGTAGCCGGTGGCTTTTAGCAGGCGCAGGGCTTCTATGCTCTGCACCACGCCCGTGCCGTCGTCGTGAGCGCCCTGGCCCAGGTCCCAGGAATCGAGGTGGCCGCCCACGGTGATGATTTCTTCTGGCAGCTTGCTGCCCTTGATTTCGCCGACCACATTGTAGCTTTTCACGTCGGGTAGGGTTTCGCACGCCATTTCCAGCTCAAACTCCAGCTGGGAATTGGCCTTGAGCAGGAGGCTGAGCCGGTCGGCAGCATTGGTGCTGAGAGCGGCGGCCGGCACTTTGGTCACGGCCGGGTCGTAGCTCATGGTGCCCGTGTGCGGGTTGTCGTCGCGGGCACTGGTAAGGGAGCGCACCAGGGCGCCCACGGCACCGCGCTTGGCGGCCTCAATGGCGCCGCTGCGGCGCTGGTCGCCGGCGCGGCCGTAGGCAGTGCCAGGCTCAATAAGGGCATCGTCGAAGGGTCGGTTGAAGAACACGAATTTGCCCTTCACTGCCGCCTCAGGCAGGGCCCGCAGCTCCTCGAAGCTGCGAACTTCCACCACACCGGCCTTGAGCTTGCCGCCCGTGCCCACCGAACCGCCCAGGGCGCATACCGCCACTTTCACTTCCTTGCCCTTATTGCCCACGATTTCGCCGCGCTCCTTTTTCCCGCGCACCCAATGGGGCACCATCACCTCCTGCAGGTACACGCGGTCGAAGCCCGCTTTTTCCATGGTGAGCTTGCCCCACTCCACGGCCTGCTGGGCCTGGGGTGAGCCCGAAAGCCGTGCCCCAATGGTGCCGGTAAGGTAGCGCAGGTTTTCGTAGCTCTGGCCGCGCAGCAGGGCTTCGTCGTAAATTTTGCGCAGGGCCACGGAGTCCGTGGGGTCTACCCGGGAAGAGGTGGCCGCAACGGCCACAGCAGCCTTGTTTTTGCTGGCTTTGGAAGCGCGCTGCGCGTGGGCGGGCGCCAGGCCTACCAGCACAGTAGCGGCAGCCAAAGCGGTGCGGCGGCCCCAGGCCCCGGAACGAAAATCAATCATATAAGTCGTTAATAGTTGCCTCGGAATACGAAGACAATGCTGCGAAAGTACGTGGCCGGCCGTGGCTAGCGCAGGCGCGAGGCTTTGGGCGCAACCTCTACCTTGCGCTCGGGGCCGTAGCCGCGCACTTCCACCACGGGCAGCACGCCTTCGGCAATGCGCACCGTGAACAGGTAGTCGTACTCGTTGTCGCCGATTTCTTCCACCGGCGGCGTGCCGCCCAGCGACTCGATGAGGGGCAGCAAGGTGTTGGAGTGGCCCACCACGACCACCGTTTTGCCCAGGTAGTCGCGGCGCAGGCGCTGGGCCAGGGCCGTGGTTTCGCGGGCGTTGTACACCTCGGGCTCTACTTTAACGGCGGCCGCCAGCGGCGCCACGGTAGCGCGGGTGCGCTTGGTATCGGTGGTAAAAATGGCGGTTGGGCGCTTGCGTGCCAGCAGCTGCCGCAGGGCCTGGGCCCGCGCCTGCCCCACGGCCGTCAGGGCCGGGTCGGCGGGATTGCCGATGGTGTCCTTTTCGCCGTGACGCATCAGATAAATGGTGGTCAGGCTGGCTTTAGCCCTGCCCTTGCCGGCAGCAGCCGGCATCTGCGCCTGGCAGGCCGAGCTGCCCATCAACACGGCTAACCCAGTCAGCAAAAACAACCAAAAAGATATACGAGCAGACATATTTATTCAGAATGGAAAGTAGTGAGTCGATGCTATAGCAAAGTACGAACTTGTAGGGAAAGGGCCGGGGCGATGAATATATTTGGTCTAGCCCAGTGAGGCAGGACCGTAGTCGCCGGAGGGCACTGGTTGTGGCGGGGCAGCCACTTCGGCGGCCACGGGCATGGGCAGCTGCCAGTCGGCGCTGAGCTGCTTCAGGCCGGCGTAGGCCGTAAGGTCGAACTGGCAGGGCACTACGGAAACATAGTTGTTGGCCAGGGCCCACTCGTCGGTATCGGTGCCGTGGTCGAGGTTGATGAAGGAACCGATAAGCCAGTAGTACGGCCGCTGGTAGGGGTCGAGGCGGCGGTCGAATTCCTCCTGCCACTTGGCCCGGGCCTGGCGGGCCAGGCGAAGGCCGGCAATGGGCGTATCCGAGTTTTTGGGAATGTTAACGTTCAGGGCCGTGCCGGCGGGAATGCCGTGCTCCAGCGCGTGGCGGCACACCTGGCTCACCCACTCGGCCGCGTGCGAGAAGTCGGCGTTGGGCCCGTATTCGCACAGCGAAAATCCCACGGCAGGCAGGCCTTCAATGGCGGCTTCGATGGCGGCCGACATGGTGCCGGAGTACAGCACGTTCACCGAGGCATTGGAGCCGTGGTTGATGCCGGACACCACAAGGTCGGGGGTGCGGTCTTTCAGCACGTAATGCTTGGCGATTTTCACGCAGTCGGCCGGAGTGCCAGAGCACTCGTAGGATTCGACGTCGGGGCCGAAAATCGGGTTTTTAGACAAGCGCAGGGGGTGGCCGATGGTGATGGCGTGGCCCATGCCGGACTGCGGGGCATCGGGCGCCACTACCACTACTTCGGCGCCGAGGGCCAGCACGGTTTCAACCAGGCAGCGAATGCCGGGGGCGGTGATGCCGTCGTCGTTTGATACCAGAATAAGGGGACGCGTTGGGGTCATGGGGCAAGGAAAAAACAGGTGCGAGCCGGCACCGGACACAAAGGTAGGCTCCCTCCTACTGTGGGCCGCAGGAAATTGTTTTGGGGCCCGGCCGGGGTGTTTCTCGTGGCGCAATCGTAACTAGCGTCCCGAAACCATTCCGTTTGCGCCTTCATCTTATGAATCTCACCAACCGCTACCGCTTTCACGACCTGGGTTTGCTGCTGCTCCGCGTGGGGCTGGGCGTCATGTTTATGGTACACGGGTTTCCGAAGCTAGCGGGCGGGCCGGAAGCCTGGGCGGGGCTGGGCGGAGTCATGGGCAAGGTAGGACTGGGCTTCGCGCCCACTTTTTGGGGCTTTATGGCGGCTATTGCCGAGTTTGGCGGCGGGCTGCTGCTGGCGGTGGGGCTGTGGTTCCGGGCTGCGTGCGTGGTTTTGTTGCTGACCATGGTGATGGCCACGGTGATGCACGTGAGCAAGGGCGACGGCTTCGGCGGCTATTCCCACGCGCTGGAGTCGGCGTTTGTGTTTCTGGGGCTGCTGTTTGCCGGGCCGGGCAAGTACAGCCTCGATGCGCGGCTCTCGGGCAACCGCCTGCGGTAGTTGGCAGGCACCAGGAAACGGGGCAGGGCCGCACCGGCCACGCCGTTGTAATCGGGAAGTAGGTTCGGGCCGGTGGCAGACGCGAAGCACGGCTGCGCGCTACTTTCGTCCATGCTCACGTTACTTCTCGCTGCCCTGCTGATGACTTCTCCCACCGCTCCGGCGCCGGAATGGCGCACCCCCTTTGAAACCGGCGGGGGCAATACCACGGCCACCCACGCCGAGTGCATTGCGTACTACCAAAAACTGGCTACGGCCTACCCCACGCGGCTGCACCTGGGCGAGGCCGGCCCCACCGACTCCGGCCTGCCCCTGCATGAGGTGGTGCTTTCGCCCGACGGCGACACCGACCCGGCCAGCGTGCGCCGGAAAAACCGCCGCATCCTGTTCATTCAAAACGGCATTCACCCCGGCGAGCCCGAGGGCATCGACGCCAGCATGATGCTGGCCCGCGACCTTATGCAGCAGCCCAAGCTGCAAAAGCTGCTGGCCACGGTGACGGTGGTCATTGTGCCCATCTACAACGTGGGCGGCGCCCTAAACCGCAACAGCACCACCCGCGCCAACCAGAACGGCCCCGCCGAATACGGCTTCCGGGGCAACGCCCGCCACCTCGACCTGAACCGCGACTACATCAAGCAGGACTCGCGCAATGCCCGCTCGTTTGCGGCGCTGTTTCAGAAATGGCAACCTGACGTATTTGTGGAAACGCATACGTCCAATGGCGCTGACTACCAGTATACCATGACGCTCATTCCCACCCAGCACAGCAAGCTGGCGCCGGCGCTGAGCCGCTACTTACAGCAACAGCTCCTGCCGGCTCTCTACAAGGGCATGGACAAGAAGAAGTGGCCCATGACTCCTTATGTGGACTTCAATGGCCAGACGCCGGAAAGCGGCCTGCGGGCTTTTCTGGAAACGCCGCGCTACTCCACCGGCTACGCGGCGCTGTTCAACACCATTGGGTTCATGCCCGAAACCCACATGCTGAAGGCCTTTGCGCCGCGGGTGCACGCCACCTATGACTTTCTGAAAACCATGCTCGAAACCGTGGGCCAGCAGGCGGACCTACTGGCCGCTGCCCGCGCCCAGGCCACCGCCGACCAAGCTGCCCAAACCACCTTCCCCCTGGCCTGGACCCTGGACGAGAGCCAGCACGAAACTGTGCAGTTCCGCGGCTACGAGGGTCGTATGAAACCCAGCGACGTGAGCGGCCAGCCCCGCCTCTACTACGACCGTACGGCGCCCTTTACCCGGCCCGTGAAACACTACAACACCTACCAGCCCACCGCTACCGCCACCCGTCCCACGGCCTACCTCATCCCCCAGGCCTGGGGCGAAGTGGTGGAAATTCTGCGGCGCAACGGCGCGACGCTGGAACCCTTGGCCGCCGACATGACCCTGCCCGTGGAAGTGCAGTATCTGGAAGACTACAAAACCAGTCCGCGGGCCTACGAAGGCCACTACCTGCACAGCCAGGTGAAGTTGCGCACTGCCACCGAATCGGTGGCTTTCCGTCGGGGCGACTACGTGGTGTACCTGCGTGCCGGTGCACCCGTCCGCTACCTTATGGAAACCCTGGAGCCCCAGGCAACGGACTCCTTCTTCGCCTGGGGCTTCTTTGACAGCGTGTTGCAGCAGAAGGAGCATTTCTCCGACTACGTGTTCGAGGACCTTGCCGCCGACCTGCTCCGCCGCGCCCCCGCGCTGCGCGAACGGCTGGAAGCGTTGAAAAAACAAAACCCTGCCTTCGCCAGCAACGGCGCCGCGCAGCTGGAGTGGGTGTATCTCAATTCGCCCTACCACGAAAAAGGGTTCAACCGCTACCCGGTGGCGCGCTGGCTGGGCACGGGGCAGTTATAGGGCGTAGCAATAGTTTGCCTCACCCCCTGCCTCCTGCCGGGCACGGGTCAGGGGGTGAGGCGAACGCCGAGGTTGACCACCACGCAAAAACGCCCCGCGCACCAATCGGTATGCGGGGCGTTCTGCTTTTTTGGTAGCGGACTAACAGGTCACGCTATTTACCGCCGGCGGCGCGGCTTTTCCTCGTCGTCCTCGTCGTCCTCGTCATCCCCAAAAGTGGGCATGGTGAACATGGAGGAGAGCAGGTCCTTGAACTGCGCGCCGGCCGTGAGCCGGTTGCGCGAAATCAGGCTGTGCTCGCTCAGGCCGTGGAGCAGGAATTCCATGAGGAAGTAGGTGTGCTCGGGCGTTTCGTTGGGGTGCAGCTCGGTCACGATGTCGCGCAGGCCGGGCACCTGGTCGAGGGCCTTGCGGTAGTCGGCGATACTGGCATCGAAAAACGACCTTATCATTGCTGCCGAGTTACAGGCGGTTCCGTCAGACGCACACAAGGTATGCTGTAGTAATTTGCCAGTAACTCATTATTTTTCTGGCGGCAGTCAATATGCAATTCCAAATTCACATCAGCCCGCTGCTGGGCTGATGGGATGGGAGCGAGCAAGCCAGCAGCGTACTTCAGATGCAGCGGTGGCACCACTGCTTCCGGGCTCCCCTGCCGGTAGGCGGCGGCCAGCAGTTTGTAGCGGGCCCCCATTTGGGTTTCATAAGCGGGAGCCATTAGGAGCAACTCAGGCCACGCCCACCGCGCCTGCCCGCTGAATAGTACTCCCGCAACTGCCGCTACCATTATCAACGGACGCTGCCGCAACCAATTTAATCCCCTACTACTAGGTAGCCAGTGTCGCACCCATAGCGCCACTACTACCGTGGACATTAATAATTGTAGCACCAGGACATTTACCACACGGGCAGGCATTGCTTCTACCCACAGGTCGCGCATAAATGCTGCTTTGAGAAAAGCTACTCCCAAGCAGTTGAACGCGGCATAACTAGCCAGCACTAATAATATCTTTTGGCCCGCAGGCCGTGGTAACACTGGGCCGGAGACAGTCAGCGCCACGCCCACGGCCAGCACCAGTATTGCTCCCAGCACCGGAGGCCGCGCTGCCATACGTGCAGCCGTGAGCAGCGTGCGAGGCAGCAGCAGCACCCAGCGATGATAGCGCCCAGCCACATCGGGGTCGGCCATTTCCAGCCGCTGCCAGTTGCCGGGCGCGGCTAACAATATTCCCCCAACGACAACGGTAACACCCAGCCACAGTAGCCAAATCCGATAATTGCCCCCCCGGTGAGGCGTGGTGTACATCCAAGTGCCTAGTGCTGCCAGAATACCTAGGCAAGAGAGAAACGCTATTTCACCACTACCTACGGCACAGGCTAAGCTCGCTGTTGCGGCCCCAGCCCATCCGTAGCGGCTCCACGTGGCTCTGGGCATGGCCAGCACACGCAATGCTGCCGCTGCAAAAGCCACCGTGAATATCAGCGGCAACATATAATTAACCGCACCGCTGTACCAGTACAGCAGCGTGAACGGTTCCGACAGTGCATTGATACCCAGCGCAGTAATTGCCAAGGTGAGGCCCCAAGCTAGGCGGTTATCAGGGCCCAAGGAGTCTGTTGCTTTAGGAAGCATTATCAGCAATACACGCAGCAGGAGATAAACGACACTTGCAAAGGCGGCAAATAGTAACACCAGCATTCCCCGCAAAACCCACAACCCCGTGGGCGCGTCACCCGTGCGTGGTCCCCATGACAACGGATTGCACAATGTAGAGCAGGTAATGGCTACAAATCGCCCAGACCACTGTGTGTACCAGTACCATTGGGCTCCCCAGTAGCCCAGCCGGGACACGGTAGCTGCATTATCGTAATCGTCAATGGCTGGCTGGGCAAATAGCAGAAGCCCAACAAAAGGCACCACTGCCAGCAATAATAATCCCACCAAAAGTGGGCGGGCATATACGAACCGTTGATTGTTCAACATAAGTGGTACAAAGATGCATTAGTGGCAGGCTTGTAATTTCTTGAGGCAGGGGTCAGCCACTACTTCCTATCAGTATCATAAATGCCCCGCGCACCATTCGGCACGCGGGGCATTTATGTTTTTATTCGCGGACAAAAAGTCCAGGCTGTATTGCGCTACCGCCGGCGCGCGGCTTTTCCTCTTCGTCCTCGTCGTCGTCCTCCCCAAAGCTGGGCATGGTGAACATGGAGGAGAGCAGGTCCTTGAACTGCGCGCCGGCCGTGAGGCGGTTGCGCGAAATCAGGCTGTGCTCGCTCAGGCCGTGGAGCAGGAATTCCATGAGGAAGTAGGTGTGCTCGGGCGTTTCGTTGGGGTGCAGCTCGGTCACGATGTCGCGCAGGCCGGGCACTTGGTCGAGGGCCTTTTGGTAGTCGGCGCCGCTGGAGTCGTGCAGCAGGTCCAGGGTGTTGCCGTTGCCGAACCACTCCTGAATGGCCTTGTAGGGCGAGGGGCGGTTTTTGAGCTTCTTGCTCTTGTCAGGGTCAGGGAAGTAGTTCAGGAACAGCGTGCGAATGGCCTTGCCCATCAGCTTCTCGGCTACGATGCCGGCTCCCTCCTGCTCGCCCTCATACACCAGCTCCACCTTGCCGGTCACGGCGGGCACGGCCGAAATAAAGTCGCCCAGGCGCACGTAGGTGGTGGCTTCGCCGTTCACCAGCGCGCGCCGCTCGGCGCCGGCTATCACCTGCTCGTAGGCCGAGATGGTGAGGCGGGCCGACACACCCGACTTGGCATCCACGAACTCGGAGCCGCGGGCTTCGATGGCTACCTGCTCCACCAAGTCATGGATAACCTCGTTGCTGGTCACCATACCCTTTTGCTCGTCTTTGATGCGTGCTTCCTGCTTGGTAATGCGCTTGCCGATTTCGATGGACTTGGGGTAGTGCGTGATAATCTGCGCGTCAATCCGGTCCTTGAGCGGCGTCACGATGCTGCCACGGTTGGTGTAGTCCTCGGGGTTGGCCGTGAACACGAACTGGATATCCAGCGGCAGCCGCACCTTGAAACCACGAATCTGAATGTCGCCTTCCTGCAGGATGTTGAACAGCGACACCTGGATGCGCGCCTGCAGGTCGGGCAGCTCGTTTATCACGAAAATGCCCCGGTGCGCCCGCGGAATCAGCCCGAAGTGAATCACCCGCTCGTCGGAGTACGGCAGTTTTAGCGTGGCGGCTTTGATGGGGTCGGCGTCGCCGATGAGGTCGGCTACCGACACATCGGGGGTGGCCAGCTTCTCGGTGTAGCGGCTGTCGCGGTGCATCCAGGTCACGGGCGTGTCGTCGCCGTGCTCACCAATCAGGTTTTTGGCGAACACCGATAACGGCTGCAGGGGGTCGTCGTTGAGCTCGGAGCCGGCTACCACCGGCATGTACTCATCAAGTAAATTGATAAGCAGGCGCGCGATGCGGGTCTTGGCCTGCCCGCGCAAGCCCAGCAGGTTGATGTGGTGCCCGGCCAGAACGGCGCGCTGCAGCTCCGGAATAACGGTTTCTTCGTAGCCGAAGATGCCGGGGAATACGTCCTCTTTGTTTTTGAGCTTCTTAATCAGGTTTTCCCGCAACTCGGCTTTCACGCTACGGGGCTTGTAACCACTGGCGCGGAGTTGGCCCAGGGTATTGATGGTTTCGTGCTTCATGGAGACTGGTAAGGGGAAACAGGCTTCCCGGTTCCTTTAACCGTGTTAGGCGGGCAGAGGTTCAGGCCGGTTCCCGTGCCTCCCCACGCAGCAAGCCCATTAGCTGCTTCGCCTTGGGCCTGGCACCACGCAGCAGCAGCAAGGCCGCCAGCTGCAATACACCAAAGAGTCAGGGCCCGGAACTACACAATAACATAAGCTCGTCCATTGTTTTTATCGATAATTATTCTGTTTTTTAATAAATAAATGCCATTTTCTCACGCGTCCTATTCGGTACTCCTATGAAAATGTCCCTGCGCGTCCTGAGTATGGTAATGGGGCTGTTGTTGCTGGCTGTGGCTGGCTTTGCCGAATTTGCAGCCAAGCCAAACGTGCCCCCCCAACAAGCGCCGGGCGGAGCAGCGGTGAGGCCCAGCACCCCAAAGCGTGTGCTCCAGGGCGAAAAGATAGTGGCCCTCATGTGTGTGCATTGCCACCGCGACCCGTCCATTAAAACCCTGGCCGGCCGGCCCATGCCCGACCTGGGCACTGATTTGGGCAACCTGTATTCTGCCAACATCACCCGAGACCCAGTGTACGGCATTGGAAAGTGGACCGACCAGCAGGTAGTGACCCTAATGCGCACGGGCACAGGTCGTGACGGCCGCCTGCACTTAGGCATGCCACGCTTCGCATACCTAAGCGACGAGGACGCGGCCAGTTTGGTAGCATTTCTGCGGTCCGACAATCCCTTGACGCGAGCCACGGCCCTGCCCACCCCACCGCAGGAACTCTCGCCCCTGGCCAAATCCCTCATGGGCACCGCGCTACAACCAACCCCACTGGTGAAGCACCTCGCCGAGGCGCCCCCCGCGTCTCAGCCCGTGGCGTTGGGCCGCTACCTGGCGATAGGGCGCTACCAGTGTTATTTCTGTCACTCCCAGAGCATTGGCACCAACAACGAAGCCCAGCCCGAACTGTCCAAGGGCTTTATGGGTGGCGGCGAAAAAATGCTTGACGACGACCTGAAGGTCCGCGTTAGCCGGAACCTGACCATGGACCCCGAAACCGGCCTCGGCAAGTGGACCGAAGCACAATTCGGCAAGGCGGTGAAGTTTGGAATGGCTCCTGGCGGCATCCTCCACGCGCCGATGCCCAAATTCTCTACCCTAACCGATGACGAGGTACACGCCCTGTGGACTTACCTGAAAACGGTCCCCAAAATCAAGAACGCCACCCCCGAAGATGGTGCCGGGAGCCCCAAGTAATTCGGGAGTGTGGCTCGTAGTGGAAGAGAGTTGAAACAGGATAATAGTCCTAGTTAAGCCGCATCGACGGATTTTAAAGCGTCTTGCGGCGGTTTTTCTTGTAGTCCTCGAACACCAAATGGCCCAGGCCCTTCAAGCCCGAATAGTAGGCTTTGCCCTGGTTCACTTCCGTGAATTCCTCCACGAATTTTTGCAGGTACGGGTCGGAGGTAATCATGAAGGTGGTGATGGGGATGTGAACGCGGCGAGCGGCGGCAGCCAGGTTCAAGGTCTTATTCACCACTTTGCGGTCGAGGCCGAAAGCGTTTTTGTAGTAGCCGTTGCCCTCCTTGAGGCAGGTTGGTTTGCCGTCAGTAATCATGAAAATCTGCTTGTTGGGCGTCTTGCGCTTGCGCAGCAGGTCCATGGCCAGTTCCAGGCCAGCCACGGTGTTGGTGTGGTACGGGCCGACTTGCAGGTAGGGCAAGTCCTTTATTTCAATCTGCCAGGCATCGTTACCGAACACGATGACGTCGAGAAAATCCTTCGGGTACTTCTGCTTCACCAGCTCGGCCAGGGCCATGGCCACTTTCTTCGCCGGCGTGATGCGGTCTTCGCCGTAGAGAATCATGGAGTGCGAGATGTCAATCATCAGCACGGTGCTGGTTTGCGACTTGTGCTCGTTTTCGCGCACTTCCAGGTCGCCCTCGGTCAGCATAAATTCGCCGCTTTCCATGCCGTGGTTGAGCTGGGCATTGCGGATGGACTCGGTCATCTGGATGGACTCCATCGAGTCGCCGAAACGGAATTCGCGCAGGTCGGTGCTCTGCTCGTCGCCCTGGCCGGTGTGGGGGGTGCGGTGGTTGCCGGTGCTGCTTTTCTTCAGCTTGCCAAAAATTTCCTCCAGCGCACTTTTGCGGATGCCCTGCTCGGTTTTGGGCGTAATCTTGAACTCGCCCTTTTGCTGCTCGTTCTCATCGATGTAACCCTTTTTCTTCAGGTCATCAATGAAGTTGCCCATGCCGTAATTATCGTCGGTGAGGCCGTACTGCTTATCGAGCTCATTGAGCCACTGCAGGGCCTCGCCCACGTCGCCCGAAGTAATGGTAACGAGCTGCATGAACAGCTTAAACAACGATTCGAAGCCCTTCTCGGGCTGGTCTTCGGGCACAAAATCGCGGAAGCGGAAGCCAACGGCCATAAAAGTAGTGGTTAGTGGTTAACGATTAGTGGTTAATGACTGGGTTGAAGTCAACCTGGAATTGAATCGCACTCTGGCAAACATGAGCCGCAGGTTCAATGTTCACCCCCAGCCATTCTCTCCGGAGTCACTGCCCTTTAATCCCTAACCATTAATCACTAAAATGAAAGCCATCTGGAACAACACCGTCATCGCCGAAAGCAATGATACCGTAGTCGTTGAGAACAACCATTACTTCCCCGCCGATGCCATCAAAAAAGAGTTTTTTGAGGACAGCATAGCCCAGACTTCCTGCCCCTGGAAGGGCCGCGCCAGCTACTACTCCCTGAGCGTGAACGGCGAGAAGAACAAAGACGCCGCCTGGTATTACCCCGAGCCCAAGGAAGCCGCCAAGGAAGTTAAGGGCCGTGTGGCGTTCTGGAAAGGCGTGAAAGTGGAGAAATAAGGCGCAGGCTGGCAAACAGCCAAGAGCACCGACGCCTTACATTACGGCACAACTCAATAGAAAAACGGCCGACCCTCATTACGAAGGCCGGCCGTTTTTTCATTTCCACGCAGTGCTTACGAAATCCACTTGAATTTGTATTCCAGCTTGGGCACGGGCATGCGGTCGGCTACGCGGCGCAGGCGGTTGGGCAGGGCCATGATGTAGTCGCGGGCCTTTTCGGCGGGGCCGTTGAGGTCGGTGATGTGCTCGATTTTCCAGTCGTGAATGAGTGAGTCCAGAATATCGGTGTAGTCGGCGCTGGTGTACACGCCCAGGCGTTGGGCGGCATCGGTGAAGTGGCCGAAGGTCTTGCCCATCTCGATGCCCATTTCGCGCATGTAGTGGGCAGGCATCACAATTTTCTTGCGCATCATGTCCTCAAAGGCCAGCATCATTTCGCTGGGGTCCACTTCGAAGATTTTCTCCACAAAGGTCTTGTACACGCGGGCGTGGCGGTTTTCGTCACCGGCAATCATGCCGCATATTTTCGAAAGCTGGTCGTCGCCGGCGGTGCGGGCGAGCTGGCCCACGCGACGGTGCGAAATATTGGTGGCCTGCTCCTGGTAGCTGGTGTACACAAAGGCGCGGTACGGGTCGTGGGCAGTGCCCAGGTCGAATCCGTCGTTGATGAGGTACTGGGTAGATACTTCAAACTCGCGCATGTTGACGCGGCCCGAGAGGTAGAGGTAGCGGTTGAGCAGGTCGCCGTGGCGGTTTTCCTCGGCGGTCCAGCCCCGAATCCACTCGGCCCAGCCGTTGTTGGGGTCGCGGTTCAGGTGGTCGAGCTCGTGGAACCACGCCTCGTAGTTGGGAAGGGCTTCCTCGGTGATGGTGTCGCCGATGAGCACGGCAAGCAGGTCGTAGCTGAGGTTGCCGGCCTTTTCGCGCAGTTCTTTTACCTCGTCAAAAAACGTGTCGTGCCGCGAGTCCGGCAAAAAGTCGGCGGGCTGCCAGCTCTCCTCCACGCTCTTGAGGAAGGTGTTCATGTTGGCTTTCAGAAAACCCTCCATGTGCTGGAGGACTTCTGAGCGGGAAGTCATAGTGGAAGAGAGCATAGTAGGACGCAATAGCGTGAGTAATTAAGTAGGAAACGCTTTTGGCGAAGCAAAGGTCCGCTGAGGCGGCACGGAGGCGGGTATAAAATTATGGCATTACTGAAATGCATTGGCATAAATCGAACCGAAATACGAGCATATCGTGCCTTTATACGAGTTCAGCCCCAATTTACCGCGCTACCGGCCGATAATAATGCAGAGAAGTATCGGCCGGAAAAACCTCAACCGTTTCCAATGTAACAACCGGCGGCTGCCCCGCAGCCTCAAACCTAAAACGCCGATTGAGCCACTGCGCCGTTTCGGCCGACAACAGCCACCTTGTAGCGGGCGCCGCCTGCGCCAGCCGGCGCAGGCACTCGGCCTGCCCCGGCGCGCCGGTGAGGTGCCTTCGCAGCGTGGCTTGCGAGGGGTCGTGCGACTGCCACCCGGACAGCTCCAGTACCAGACCAGGACCAGGAGTATACACGCGAAACGGCGACAGACTTTTGAGTAAGTCGTTGGTGCCGGCCAATACCCGCGTGGTGCCGGCCGTGCGCTGCGCCAGCTGCACCCAAGCCCGCTCGTGCCGGTACTGCTCCCGGCTCAGCACCTGGTAGCGGTGCAGCGTTTTAGCACCGTACAGGACTACCGCAAGCATTCCCAGCATCAGTGTCGCACGCCGTTCTCTAACGGATAAGGAAAAATTGACACCTAACGCTGGCACGGCGGCAAGTGGTACCGAGAAAGGTTCAGCCTGGGAAAAGCTGGATGCTTTGAATAGAAAAGCCAGGTTAGTGAGCAACCAGAAATCGAGCAAGGGCATGGCCAGGCGCGCCGGCAATTTGTAGAAGCCGGCCAACCCCATCAGCCCGGCCGCAAACCCCAGCTGCACCAGCCAGAACCACCCGCGCCCCTCCCCGCGCCGCACCACCACTATTCCACTGAGCAAAAGGGCAAGCAGGAGCGGAAAATAGTCGCGCACCAGCAGCTCGGCGCGTGTCAGCAATTTGGCCGGCACTTCGCGCTGCAGGAAATACGCCGCGTCGAAGCGGTAGGCCCGCTGGCGCAGGCCGGCGTTTACCACGGTGGTGTCGCCCATCAGCCACAGGCTCAGGGCGGCGGTGCCCAGGCTGTCGGCGGGGGTATAGGGCTGTGGGCGCAGTTGGTCAAAATCCAGGATTTGAGCGAAGTAGGTGTCGCGCACCTGCATGCGCGTTTCCGTGGGCGTTTGCTGCCAGTAAAGCAGGGCCGCGGCCAACGCCAGGCCCAGGAATGTGCCCCCAAGCAGCGGGGCGGCCCGGCGCCACCCGCCGGCCAGCAGCACCGCCGCCGGCAGCACCGCGCCCACCGCCACCAGGGCCAGGCTGGGCCGCATCAGCCACGCCGCGCCCACTCCCAGCAGCCCAACCAGCAGCGCGCCCCGGCGCCCCGCCCGTTGGGCAGCATACAGCACCGAAGCCCCTGCCAACAGTAACGCCACCCGCACAAAGCTGAACCAGAGCACGTGCTCCAGCCAGGCCAGCAGGAAAAACGCTAGCAGCGCCAGCACTAACCGCCGCGGTGGCAGCCGGGGCCGCAGCCATCTGTCGAGCACGGCAAAAGTGAGTACTGTGGCCCAAATCAACAGGCCGCCTGTCAGCCACCCAAACCACGACACCCCCGGCAGGGCCGTGTAAGCGCCCGCCAACACGTGCCCGTAGCCATGGAAATACAGTGGCACCGAGGGCACAGGCTGCAGGGCCAGCACCCCGGAAAAGAGCCACGCCAGAGTGGAGTCGTCGCTGGATTCATAGTAACTCCCCAGCCCTGCCACCGTGCCCAGCACCAGCGCCAGCGGCAGCAGCACCACCCGAAGAAAAATGGCGCGACGGGTTTGGTTAGGCAAAAGAGTCAGGAATAGAAATTGCGAAAAAAGCACCAGCAAAAGTCCAGCGTTCAGGCCCGGCTAGCCGGGCTAAAATTAGCTGCTATTTCACGAGCGCAGGCGGCACCATACCGCCAGGGCCGCGTCGAGCGCACTGGGCCGGGCCGTGCGGCGCAGCAGCGCAAACAGCTCCCGCGCCTCGGCGTGGCGGCCGCGCCAGGCGGCCTGGCGCATTTCCCAACGGAGCCGGGTGGCCAGCGCTGCGCGTTCGGTGGGGCCGGTGGCCAGGGCCAGGGCCTTGTGGCACACCTGGATAGTGGAGGACAGATAAGGGTCGTGGCGCCGGTAAGCGCGGCTGCTCATGCTGCGCGGGTGAATGCGTTTGCGCGTGGTCACCTCGTTCAGGTACAGAAACTGCCATTGCCGGCTGGCCCGCACCCAGAAATCGAAGTCCTCGTAGGCCAGAGTTTCGTCGTAGCCGCCTACCTGTTGCAGGCAGGCGCGGCGCATCATCATGGTGGGCGTGCTGATGAAGTAGCGCCGCAATACCTCCCCAAATACCCAGCCACTGGCGGGGGCCGGCAGCAGGTTGCCTTGCGCATCGGGGCGGTGGTGCAGGCCCAGAAGCTTGCCGTCTTCGGCCACCAGCTCGGCATTAGAATATACTACGCCCACTTCGGGGGCTGCGGCGGCAAACGCGGCCAATTGCTGCGCAACCCGCGTGGGCAGCAGGACGTCATCGGTCGCAAAATCAATCACAAACTCACCCCGGCTCTGAAAGAAAGCCTGGTTGAAGGCGCGGCAGTTGCCCACGTTCTCGGGAATCAGCAGCAGCTGCCAGCCGGGCTGCCGCGCAGCATACTCGCGCAGGATGGCGGCGCTGCCATCGGTGCTGGCATCGTCCACGAGCCACACTTCCAGGTTGGGGTAAGTTTGGCTACGTATTGAATCCAGAGCCTCCCGTAGAAAGGATGCATGGTTGTGACACAGCGCCACAATGGTGACCAGGGACGCAGTGCCAGAAACCGATAGCGCAGGATGGGATGAAGAAACAGACATGAGACTGAAGCCGCAAATTAAAACTAAGAAACATTGCTTATGCAGCGTTTTCATGCCTCATCGAAGCACCTTTTGCCCGCCAATAGAATCCCAGGCAAGCCGCCAATACCAGCCCGTAGCGGGCCGCATGGGCCAGCACTGCGCCCGGCAAGCCGTAGCGCGGCAGCAGCAAAACCAGCAGCACCGCAAACCCGGCCGCCGAGGCCGCCTGAACCGCCACGTAGGCCCCCGTCCGCGCCTTAGCCACCAGTTGAAAGATAAAAAGCCAGCTCAGAAACTTGGCCCAGTCGCCCACCAGCTGGGGCCCCAGCAGCTCGCCGGCGCGCGCCAGATGCGGGGCAAACAGCAACGGCAGCAGCCAGCTCCGACAGGCAAACACTACCCCTAAGCCCAGCGCCAACACCGGCGCCAGCAGCAGGAGCACGCTTTGCAGGTAGGTGCGGGCCGCTCGCGGCTGCGCGCCCAGGGCCGCCAGCCGCGGGTAGAACACGCTGCTCATCACGGCCGCAAACACCATAGTATAATTATCCGAGAGCTTGGCCACCACCTGCCACAGGTCTGTGCGGGCGGCACCATACGTGGCCATCAGGTGGTCGCGCAGCACGTATTCCACGGCTTTGCCAAAGACGAGGGTGCTCACCGCCATCAGCAGGAACTGGCTGAGGCCACGCACCGCCACGCGGCTGATTGGGGCCGGCCAACGCAGGTGCTGCAACACGCCCGCCCGGGCCGCGAGCGCAAGCGCCGGCAGCACCGTAGCGCCCTGGGCCAGCAAATAAGCCAGGAGCACAAGCTCCAGCGAATAGCCCCGCAACAGCGTGATGCTGGCTGCGCCAGCGCCCAGCGCCGCCAGGGCTACCGACAGCATGATGTAGGCCCGCAACCGCCCAGCGGCCAGCAGGGCAGCGCCCAACAGGCCCTGCGCCGTGAGCAGAGCTATGCCCAATACAAAAGCGCCCAAGCTGGCCCACCCCCACCCCAGCAGGCCCTGCACAGCCAGCACAATTGTGCCCACAAGCAGCGCCGCCGCGTTGAGGCCGGCCGCGGCTCCCAGCCACAGGCGGTAGCGCGGGCTACCAGGCCGTAGCGGCGCCAGGTACTTCACCACGCCCACGTGCACGCCGTCGTTGGGCAGGGTGGTGAACAGGGCCATTAAGTTCTGAAACTGCGCGAGCAGCGTGAGACCACCGGCTGGGGCATAGGTCGCGAAGAGCTTATTGAGCAACAGCGCCCCGGCCGCGCGGGCTACTACGGCCACGCCCGTGCCCAGGGAATTGCGCACGAAGCCGCGCCAAATGGTGAGTTGGGCGGCACGGGTGGTGGTAGCGGCTTGGGGCACGGGCGGCGCGGGGTCAGGCGAATGGGCCCGGCAAATATCGGCACGTCCCCGCGGTCGCAGCGGCAGCATTGGTTTTTCTAGAAGCCGAACCCGCGGTCAGAGCTGCTTCTCCCAGCTCAGGCGCAAACCGGCCACACCTCCCAGGTGGCGCTTGAAGCGCAGCAGCGAGGCATTGGGCCCGGAGTCGAGCGTAGACGTGCCCAGGTCCAGCACCGTCAGGCCGCTGGCCCGGGCAAAGGCGTGCAGGCCCTCGTTCAGGAGCACCACGGGGCTAAGGGCATTGTAGCGCAGCGGACTGGCCGGATAGAAGTTGTAGAGAACTGTTTCGCTTACGCGAATGGCCACCGTGAGCGCGGCCCACGCCCCATCGGGCTGGCGCACGGAAAACAGGAAATGCTCCTGGGGGAAGCGCCTAAACAGTTCCTGCACCCGCGCCAGGGACAGCGAAAGCTGCTGGCCCCGCTCCTGCCTACAGGCCTCAATGAAGGCATAGGCAGCGGGCAGCAAAAACGGCGGCTCCTGCTCCACGTGCAGGCCGTGGCGCCGGCACTTGTGCAGCCGCCGCCGCTCCGAGGGGTGCAGGTGCGCTTCGTAGTCCCAGGCCGGGTCGAGGTGGTAGTTCTGCTCGGCCAGCACCACCCGATAGCCGCGCTGCCGCAGGGCTTCGGCCAGCAGGGCTGCTCCGGTGGGGTCGTAGGCAAAGGGGTAGCTGCGCATGGCCAGTGCCTGCAGCCCGCGCTGGCGTAGCGTTGCTTCGGCCACGTCCAGCAGCTGGTGCAGGGCCGGGCCCCTGACGCCCGGCGCGAGCTGCACGGCACCAAACGGCGCCTGGGCGGGGCTGCGCGCCACAGTGCTGCCGGGGGCAAGCGTTACGTGCAGCTGCGCCACAGTGCGGCCGGCCGCGGCATCTTCCAGATAAAAGCTCAGCACCACATCGGGGCTGGTGGCCAGGGCCTGGTGAGCGGGGCGCAGGTACAGGAACGACTCGAAGGCCAGCGGCAGCCGGGGGGCGGCCGGGGCGTCGGCGCTTTCGGCCGTCCACACGCGCAAGCCGGCGGGTGCGGCGGAGCCGCCCGGGATTGCTGTGCCCAAAGAATGCGTTATTTTCAAACCTGATTTTCGTCGCTCTGCGGGCAAAGTACGGCACTGCTTCCACGCAAAGCCAGCTTTGGGGGGCGCTCGGCACGTAAACCTGCGTTCCGGTTACCATCTTCGGGGTGCCAACGGGCATAGGAGGCCGCAGTGGCCCGCCCGGCTTTCTTGTTTTTTCTTCCCATGAACCCCACCAACCCCGCTGCCAAAGCTGCACCTGCCCTGCCGCCGCCCCCCAACGAGGAGCACGAGCCCGCATTTGGCATCAGCGACCGCGAAGCCATTCTGCAGGCCCGGCACCAGACGGAAACGCTGGGCAAGCGGCCGGGGGCCCTGGTCATTCGGGAGGGCGCCCTTCAGCCGCGGCTGTTCATGATTTCCTACGATGCCAACACGCTCATCGAAAAGGAATACGCTACTTACGACGAGCTGTGGGACAGCTTCCAGGGGCGTCCCGACCTGCGCCACTGGGTGGACGTGCGCGGCTATGGCAACCTGGAATTGATGGAACGCATCATGCGGGATTTCGGCCTGCACCCGCTGCAAATGGAAGACGTGCTTGGCGACTACCAACGCGCTAAAGTGGACGTTTTCGACGACAACCGCTTGTTTATGGTCTCGCGCATGACCGATTTTACCTCCAGCCTCGAAATCGACGACGACCAGCTCTCGCTTTTCACCGGGCCAAACTACGTGCTCAGCTTTCAGGACGACTACGAAGATTGCCTCGACTCGCTGCGCAACCGCCTGCGCAGCAACTTCAGCCAGATGAAGCGCAAGCCCTCGCTCTACCTGGCCTATGCCCTCACCGACGTGGTCATCGACCACTACTTCCCCACCATGGCCGCCATCGGCGACTACCTGGAAGGCCTGGAGGAACGGATTTTTTCGGAGCGCCGCGAGCGCCGCATGCTCAACCGCATTCTGCGCATCAAAAAGGACATTGTGCGCTTTAGGCGGCTGGTGTACCCGGAGCGGGACAAAATCAGTGAAATCCTGCGCATGCCGGATGAAGTAATGCCGGAGGACATAAAAGTGTTTTTCAAGGATGCCTACGACCACGCCATGCAGGCGCTGGACCTGGCCGAAAGCTACCGGGAAAACATCACCAGCCTCACCGAACTGTTCCTTTCGGACCAAAGCAACCGCATGAACGAGGTGATGAAGGTGCTGACCATCATCAGCGCCATTTTCATCCCCCTGAGCTTTGTGGCCGGTGTCTACGGCATGAACTTCCAGCGCGAAGCCCCGCCCGCGGGCGCCAATCCGCTGAACATGCCGGAGCTCTACCAGCCCTGGGGCTATCCTGCCGTGCTCAGTCTCATGGCCCTCATGGTGATAGGCCAGCTCTTCTATTTTTGGCGCAAAGGCTGGATGACGAAGCAACGGTAAAAAAATCTATTTAGAAGAACGTCATGCTGAGCTTGCCAAGCATCTCAACCGCAGTAGTAATTCAATCGAACCAACGAAGCGGTAGAGATGCTTCGGCAAGCTCAGCATGACGTCTTTAAATAATACCCTTCATCATACCCCATTGCCCCAGCTGCTGCCTTACCTGGGCCACCCGCTCTGCTACCGTGCCCTGCAGCAGCGTGTAGGGAATGTGGAAGTGGTCGAGCTGCATGAGCACCATGCCGTGCTGAAAGCTACGCAGGGCCTCAGGACCGCGCCAGCCGTCGTGCTCAAAAGGCACAGTGGGCGCGCACACAAACGTGTGGGCGTAGCGCTGGCCGCACACCGCCGCCATGGCTTGCAGGGCGGGGTCACAGGCATGGAAATAGTAGTAGGAATACAGCGCGGTGGTCGCGGCGTTGGTGTCACAAAACAGCACGCCCCGGGCGGTGGCGGCGGCTTCGTCCTCCAGCTCGGCGTGGCGGCGCGCAATGTAGAGCAGGTCCTCGTATTCTAGGTGGCCGTTTTTCTGCTCGTGCAGGGTGCGGCCGTATTCCGGTACCCACGCCGTGTGGTACGCCTCAGCCAGTGCTTGGCACACGGTTGATTTCCCGCTGCTTTCGGCCCCCAGCAACACCACGCGCGGCACCCGGGCGGGCGGCACCGTGCCCAGCTGCGCCGCCACCAGCGGATGCAGGTAGCGGGCCGCCGTCGCATTTTGGCGGGTGGCGGTGCCCGACTCTGGCACCTGCACCCGGGCCACGTTCACGGCCACATGGGGCACTCCCAGGTGCGCCGCGAAGCCCGGGCCGTAGTCCTCACTGCTGAAAACCACCCCCACCCGCAGCCCCTGCCGGCCCAGCCACTCGCGCACAAAATCTCGCTGCACGGCGACTTCAGCCGCATCCGGCGGCACCCCGTCGGCATCGGCAGAAAGGGCTACAATCCGGAGCGGCGTGGTGCCAATGCGGGGACCGTCTGCAACATCATCCCCACGATACAGCTCCCGGAGCCAGCCGGCGCGCACGGCGGCCGGCGTGGTGGCCGAATCGGGGTTGGCGTACACCAATACCAGCAGCTCAGTTACCTGAGCCGCGGCGGTTTCGAGCAGCAGCTGGTGGCCCCGGTGGGGCGGCCAGAATTTTCCTACCACAAGGCCCGTCTCAAAGGAGTGCGTCATAAACGGCTGTAAGCAGGCTGGTGAGGGCCCGCCGGCGGAAATGGATAGGCGACGCTACGGCAGCGTCACTTTAAGCTCGGTGCGGCGCAACTCGCGGCCCACCACACGCACCAGATGGTAGGTGTCGGTGGTGGCGTCGTAGTTCAGGCCAACCCCCGTGCCCGTGCTGGGTAGCGATGCTCCGCCCAGCAGCCGGCCCTGACCGTCGTACAAAAATACCTGGCCGGGACCGGGCTCGGTGATGGCCACCACGCGGCGGCCTTTTCCAAAATCAAAGTACTGCACCGGCTTCTCACCCGACGTTACGAAGCGCTGGGTGATGAGCGGCGCGGTTCGGTCGGGAAGGTAAAAATCGAGGCGGTTGCCATCTTCCCGAGTTACCGCGTAGGTCCGGCCCTGCGCGTCGGGCACCAGGTGGAAGCGCGCGGTGCGGCTCCAGGTAGCCACCCGGCGCCGGGTCAGAATGTCGCCGCTCAGGGTGAAGGTCACCAGCTCGCCGTGCTGGTTCACCACCTTGAGTTGGGTGCGCCCCAGCGTGCTGGCGGCCTGCACCAGCACATCGCCGGCCAGGCGCGCGCCCATGCTCACCGGAAAGCCCGGAAACAGGCTTCCCAGCCCGTCGAAGGCATATACGTATCCGTTTTGCAGGGGCACCACCACCGCGTCGCGGCCGTTCACATTGAACATAGCGGGCCGCCCGGCCAACGGGAAATCGGGTCGCTTGGGCTGCCAGCCGGGAAAGAGCCGGCCTTTGGCGTCGAGCAGCAGCAAGTCGTTGCCGGCCGTGACGGCGAGCAGCCGGGTGGCGGTGGCCGGCGTGGCGCCCGGCGCCGCCACCAGCGCGGCCACGCGCACGGTATCCGGCAGGTTCAGCGGAAATGGCAACAAATTCTCCCCGTCGCTGCCAAACAGGTGTAGCCGGTGACCCGCCCCCACCAGCAGGCCGCTGGGGCCACCACTGCCCGCGGCCACCAACCGCGCCCCCACGGCCGGCCCGGTCAGGGTATCAGACCAGAGCAGGGTGTTATCGGCACTCACGTAGTGCAGCGCGCGGGCAGAGTCCTGCACCACCACGGCGGGAATGCGCGTGCCAGCGGCCGGCAGCAGCGTAGGCGAGCCCGTGAGCGGGTACTTGAAGGTGATAACCCGGCCGTTGGAGGTTGCTCCGGCCGTTTGGGCGGAGGCCGGGCCCAGGTCCGGGTGGCGCAGCAGCATTTGGGTAAAGTACTGGGCTTCGGGGCCGCCTTCGTTGGTGGGGGGCGCCAGCTGCCAGGCTATTTGCGGGAACCGCTTGAACAGGCCTTCGTTGCGCAGCAGGCCAGCCCGGCGCTCCTCGGTGAGCACGCCCAGCAAGGCGTTCCAACTATTGCGCGTGTCCACGAACACGCTCAGGCGAGCACGCGGCAGGGTTTCCTGCAGAAAAGAAACCTGTGAAGGCGTCTGGGCCCAGGTGAGACCGGCCACCACATCGGCCAGGTAGCCGTTGAGGGTAAGCTGGTCGGAAAAAACCAGGTATTCCCCCACCAACACGGCAGCTCCGGCCCGGGCCTCTACCTCGTAGGGCTGCGAGGGATTGAGCAAAGGCCCCAGCGCCGCGGCCTCGGAAAAGCTCACGGGGTGTATCTGGTAGGGCCCCACTTTGGTGAAGGCCGGCGAGGTGCCGTAGAGGCGCCGCAGGCGGGCCAGCCACTGCGCGGTGCGGGCCGGCGCCACGCAGCGCACAAACGCCAGCCGCCCCGGCTGGCCCCGGGCCGTGGTAGTAGCCAGGTAGCCGATGGCCATTTCCCCGTCAAAACCCGCCCGCAGGCTGTCCAGTGCCGCGCCGCGGCCCAAGGAGTCGGCCACTGCCAAGCCGGGGGCCGGCCAGGTGCGGGCTGGATTGGCCGCCAAATGAATGAGCAGGGCCGTGCGATTGCTCAGCAAGGAAGCCAGGCCCATGGCCTGGGGCTGCTGGCCGCGCATGCGCTGCTGGAGCGTGCCCCGGGCCGTTTCGGGATTGGAAAAGCCCTGCAGCTGGGCCCGGCTGCCAGCTAGCTTCAGGCCCAGCAGGCCCTTGGACACCAGGCCGGTGAGCTGGTCGAAGGGTCCGTGCGCATCACGCCGAAACATGACGTCCAGAAACTGCGGCAGGCGGCGATAATTTACCAACAGGGAAGCGTCCATGCCGCGCAGCTTGAGCACATCGACCGAGCCAAAGGCAGCCACTACCGTGGGCGCTTTGGGGTGGGCCAGCCGCCTCACCACGGCCTCTACCAGCGCCGGATTGGCACTGATGAGCAACCGGTTGCGGTGATTGAATACCGTGATGCTGCTTTCACTGCTGCGCTCGGTGAGCACGGTCAGCTCATGGTCCTCGTAGTCGCGGGTAGTAAGGCGGTAGCGGTTGTCGCGGCCCAGGGTTTCGAGCAGGCTCCGCACTTGCCGGAGCTCGCTCACCCGGCTCAGCGGCACCTGGTAAAGCACATCAAACTCCCGGGCCGACGTGACGTGCACCGAGGTGATGACCAGCTTGCGGCCCAGCAGGGCCAGCAGGCCGCCGTTGCGGCGCCGGCTGCCACCGCCGGTCAGGCTGTCGGCCAAGGCCAGGTGCCCGGCCGCCTGCTGAAAGTAGCGCACCGAGGTAAGATTGTCCCACAGCTCGGTTTCCTGCAGGTGGCGCACCAGCGCGGGGTGGTCGTGCGTGCTCAGCACCAGTACCGCATCGTCGGGCACGAGGCTGTAGGGGTCGACGGGTGCCGCCGCCAGCGTGCGCCGGTAGTACACGAACGTGGCCAGCGACAGCAGGAGCAGCAGGGCGATGAGTAGCGCCAGGAGCTTACGGGACATGCGAAAGAAAGCGGATGACGGGCGACGAAAGTACGGCCGAAGCCGGTTTAGTGCCGCTGTCAATGTTACTAGCACCCGGCCGGCCCGGCCCGCAGGTTTTCGGGCCTGCCTCCACCGGGGTTAGGGGCGCGGCTTACCCGGCGGCGTGGCCCGCCCGAAGGTGGCCAGGCGTAGCGGGTAGCCCAGCGTGGCGCTGAAGCCCGAGCCGCGCACATGCAGTGTGGTAGCGCCGCGCTGCGGACCGTAGCGGTAATCCACCGGCACGAGTAGCATATCGGTCAGGCCTTGGGTGTAGTAGAGGCTCAGGTTCAGCCGCTCCTTGCCCCGGCGGTAGAAGCGCGCCGTGACGCCGCCGATGAGGAACTGCCCCCACTGGCGGCGCACGCTAGTGGTTTCCAGAAAGTCGATTTCATCGTTGAATCCGCCGCTGCTGAGCCTGCCGCAGTCCAGGCAGTTATTACCGATGCGGTTCAGGCCGCCCCCGAATATTGCATCAAGCCGGAAGCTGGCCAGGTAGGTGTGCCGGACGGTGTCAATTTCTTTAATGTTGTATTCCTTGATTGTTTTACTAAGCAGAAGTGGAAACTGGTGCATGTACACCCCCGAGCCAGCGCCCCGCCATCCGGTATAAGGCGGATTGGGCCTGTACTGCTTCGGAAGCTCGATGCTGTAGGCCCAGCCCAATTCGCTTCCGCTGTACCCGGCTGCGAGTCCCAGCTTTTCGCTCAGTTGCAGCCGCAACATTCCGACGCCCTGCACCCCAAAACTTAGTTTACTGTAGGCTTTGAAGGGAGCTTCTCCCTTGCCGAAATAAGCCCCTTCGGCAGAATTATGGTTGATGCCCGCCCGCAGGTCGAGGTAGAGCTTGCTTTGCGCGTGGCCGGCTTTTGGCAGGCCGAGCACCACAAGCAGCAGCAGTAGCTGGATACGCATAGATAACAATAGTTATTGTAAGTATGGAGAACGTGCTTGGTTTCTCCTTATTGTACTGTGCAACAGCGGACAGCCTTTTCTCTCGGGGAGCGCCACATTGAGGCTGACTCGCCAAAACTGCTCAATGCAGACGCTTGCACCTTGGGGCCTTGCCGACCGAAATCCGACCTAATCACGGCTCCGCTAACCCGGACCTGCCTCCTACAGCGGGTCTTTTGCTTTTCTTTGACAAAAATCTCTGTTTTATATGACCGAATCTCAACCCTCACAACCCCATTTCCAACGGGCCATCACCCTCTTCGATGCCATCATGCTCGTCACGGGCAGCATGATTGGCTCGGGCATTTTCATCGTCTCGGCCGACATTTCCCGCAAGGTGGGCTCGGCGGGCTGGCTGCTGGTAGTGTGGCTGCTCACGGGCGTCATCACCATGGCCGGCGCCATCAGCTACGGCGAGCTGGCCAGCATGTTTCCCAAAGTGGGCGGCCAGTACGTGTACCTGCGCGAGGCTTTCGGGCGCCTCACCGCGTTCCTCTACGGCTGGACGCTCTTCCTCGTGATTCAGACCGGCGTGATTGCGGCCGTGGCCGTGGCCTTCGCCAAGTTTACGGGGGTGCTGCTGCCGTATTTCAGCGTGAGCAACATCCTGTTTTCGGTGGGCTCGTTTGAGTTTAGCACGGTGCAGATGCTGGCCATTGCCCTCATTGTGGGCATCACCGCCCTCAACGCGCAGGGCGTGCGCACCGGCAAGCTCATTCAGAACGTGCTGGGCAGTACCAAGCTGGTGGCGCTGGGCCTGCTCATAATCCTCGGCGTGGCGCTGGGCCTCAACTCCGACGCCATTGCTGCCAACTTCACCGACCTGTGGTCGGCTAGCCGGCACGCGGCACCGGGCCTCTCGCTGCCCACGGTGCCCATCAGCGGCACCACGCTGGTGGTGGCCATTGGCATGGCCATGACCGGGTCGCTGTTCTCCTCCGACTCGTGGAACAACATCGGCTTTGCCGGCGAAGAAATTCAGAACCCCGAGCGTACCCTGGTTCGCAGCATGGCCATTGGCACGGCCATTGTCACGGTGCTCTACATTCTCATCAACGTGGTATACTTACTGGTGCTGCCGCTGGAAGGCACGCCCGATGCCACCACGCTGGCCGGCCGGGGCATTATGTACGCCACCGACGACCGTGTAGCCACCGCCGTGGCCGAATCGGTGCTCGGCCGGGCCGGCGCCTACGTCATGGCCGTGCTCATCATGCTGAGCACCTTCGGGGCCAACAACGGCATCATTCTGAGCGGCGCCCGTGCCTACTTCGCCATGGCCAAAGACGGCCTGTTTTTCCCCGGCCTGGCCCGCCTCAACGGCGCGGGCGTACCCAGCCGGGCGCTGTGGGCCCAGTGCCTGTGGGCCTGCCTGCTGTGTTTGAGCGGCAAGTACGGGCAGCTCCTCGACTACGTCATGTTCTCGGTTATCCTGTTTTACGTGGTCACCATCATCGGCATTTTTGTGCTGCGCCGCACGCGCCCCGAGGCACCCCGCCCCTACCGCGCCTGGGGCTATCCCCTGGTGCCGGGCCTGTACGTGCTGCTGGCTTCCGCCTTCTGCATCATCCTGCTCTTTGCTCCTGATACAGCCGAATTCTCACGTCGCGGCCTGGCCCTTACGGCCTTTGGCATACCCGTGTATTTCCTCTTCGGCCGCCGGTTCGGCAGCCACACGTAGCATCAGTCTGGACGTACCAGCTGCACCAAAAAAGGCCTCCCCGTACGGGGAAGCCTTTTTTGGTGGCAATTACACGAGCAGGCGTTTGAGGCTACCCGCACGGCGCGGCACCATTAGCGGCGCTTCCGGCCCGCCTTGGCACGGGGCGTTAGGGTTACGTTCACGGGCTTGGAACCGTTGACGCGAACCAGTTCGTCTTCGTAGCCACCGTAGCCGTAGATAAGGGTGCGGTCGTTGCCGCCGGGTACTTCCAGGGTGTAATTGCCGTTGCCATCGGTGCTGGTGCCTTTGGTGCTGCCGCGCAGCAACACGGTAGCGCCCACCATGGGGCGGCCGTTCTCGTCCTCAATGCGGCCCGAAAGCGTTATGGAGGCGGGGGCGGCAGGCGCGACAACGGGGGCTGGGGCAGCCGGAGCCGGGGCTTCTTCTTCTTCGGCGGCGGCGGGCGCTGGTGCTGCTGCTACCTCACTTGTGGGCGCGGCCCCGGGCGTGGCGGCCGCTACGGAGCGAACCACTGCCTCTGTTTTGGCAGCGGCTTTAACGTCTTCGGTCACTGCGCTCTGGGCCACTGGCGCTACGGGCTTTAAGCCAGCCGCGATGCTATCGGCCGCGGTGGGGGCCGTGGCCATCACCGCGGCGTCGTCGAGCATAAATGAGGGCGTCACGGAAGCAAGACCATCGCCGCCGCCCTTGGGCAGGGCCACGTAGCCCACCACCAGCGCCAGCACCAATGCCGCCAGCATATACAGCAGCTTACTGTTGCCGCCTGAGGTTACTTCCTCGTCCTGGGCGTCCAGGTTGGGGTTGTATACTTCCTCTTCCAATTTGGGTAGATTTTCCTGATTCATAGTTTCAAAATGAAATTTAAAAGGACATTAAACGCAAGTCATAATTAACAGCTGATTGAACGCATCAGCCCGCATACGACACGCAAGTTAACATTTTAGCACATTATCCTCAATATTAGTCAAATAATTTTTATGTACCCGTCATTGGTTCTATCCAATTCCCCACTGATGTCTCCACGGGTGAATTTGCAACATCTGCTTCGGGGGAGAACGGCATAAGGGCCGCGTGGCTGCCACATAAGAAGCGGGGCCGGCGCTTGCGCACCGGCCCCGCTCGTGGGCTTGTAGCTCGTTCGGCGGCTGCCGGTGGGCTTAGTTGTCGCTGATGCTTTCGCTTGGGCCGGCGGGCGTGGCCGGGCCGGTAGGAGCAGGAGCGCCAAAGGGCTGCTCGCGGGTGCGCAGCTTGTGGTCCAACTCGACGCTGCCCTCCACCTCAAAGCCAGGGCCTTGTGCCTGCTCGCCGGCGCCGGTATGGTCGTTGCCGCCCTGGGGACTAAGTTCTGACCCGCCGATGTGCAGGTTTTCGAGCTGGTCTTTTTGGTTGCTGCGCTCGGTGTAGCCGTTGGCGCCGGTGTTGCGGGCCGCCGAGGGGTCGTTGCTCGATTTGTTGTTGCTCTGGTCCTGCTTGTACTCTTTCTGCTTTTCGAGCTCTTCGTTTTTAACAAAATCCTTGTTTTCCGTTATGCGGGCGTGCTCGCCTTCGTCGGTATCGGTGCCGTTGCCGGAAATATCATCGGGTATCATATATGTGGGGGAAAAGTGGATGAGGAAGTTCTTTTTTACTTCTCAGGCTTACGAATCCCCTTGCATTCAGTTACGATACCGCTGGGCAGCAGCGCCCTTGAGAACCGCGCTATTTCTGGTCGTTCAGGCCCCAGTTGTAAGGCTGGTAGTCTACGGCGTACCAGGTGGGCACGCGGGCGTCTTTGCGGAACTGGTTCACGAACATCACGCCGGGTTTGGTGGCGGTACTGAAATCGGCTTCATACCACTTAAAAATTTCGGGCAGCTTCACCTCCTGCCGGGCCTCGTCTACCTTCACGTAAGCGGGGTCGAGCAGCACAAACTTCGCCTGGTCGTTGAGTTGCACGAATAGGTTCTTGCCCACGTAAGCGGTGCGGCTCAGGCGCGGGCAGCTGTTGGTGCCGCACACCAGCGCAAAGTGGAGGCGCGGGTCGGCGTAGATATTGCGCAGCTTATCGTTTTCTATCTGGTCGAGGGTGAGCTGCTCGCGGCCCACCTCCAGTTGGGTTCTGTTGAAGAAGCCGGGCATGTCCTGCACCGATTGCAACGGGTAATGCGCCACGATTTCGCCTATTACCAGCACATTGTAGGCATTGAGGTAAAAGGCGTACTGGTCGGCCATCTCAGCCTTGGTCACATCAAATGCGGCTATGGCCTGCTGCAACTCGTTCAGCTGCGCGGGGCTGCGCTTGATTCCTGCATAATTTACCTTGCCTTCCTTGTTCACATATTTATGCAGGAAGGCGGTGGTTTTGGCAGTAATAACGTCCGTAGCTGGCGCTTGCTGCGCAGCCACAGGCACGGGCAAATCACAAATCAGGACCAAGGTGAGAAACGTGGCCCAACGCTTAATCGAAGAGAAAAGGTTGTTCATAGCGGGAGGGTTGAAGCAGTTGTTAATGCTGAAACTACTGCCTTGCACCCTTCCAGGATTCAGATAGCAACAACATTCCCGTTTAGGGAATAATGCTGAATTTCAGAAGTGCGCCATTGTTCTGCTTTCCCGTTTTAAGGCTGGTTGATTCCCAAAAATAGTCTGGGGCTTTTTGCGCATAATATACCTTTTGGGCCGGTTTAGCTGCGCTAGCAGCTTGGTCACCTTATCTATTAGCGGGCCTTTAGTACGTTGCTGCTACCACATTTTTTTGCTGATAGAGCAGTATTGAACAGACGCAACATTTTGCATCAGGCTATTGCCTTAAATCTTGAAAAAGCGCGGCACTAACTACCATGCATCGGGGCGGCGAATGGCACTTTAAGTCCCGTTCACAAAGCCGGGCGGATGTGTCTAGGGATTTTGAACAAGACCGAAGCGGCAGTGTTGAGATACCAGCAATCCTGTGAATGAGCCACAAACCAGCCGGGTTCCGGCAGTGAAATTTGCGGCCTCACCGCCTACATTTGGCTATTAGCTTCTCACTTACATCCTGCTGCCCATCGTCATGCATCTGGTTATCATTGGCAACGGCATCACGGGCGTGACCTGTGCGCTCACGGTGCGCCGCCTGCGTCCGGAAGCGAGAATTACGCTCGTCTCGTCGGAAAGCACGCACCACTACTCGCGCACGGCGCTCATGTACGTGTACATGGGCCACATGCGGCCGCAAGACATCAAGCCGTATGAGGACTGGTTCTGGACCGAGAACCGTCTGGAATTGGTGCACGCCACGGCCACGGCCTTGGATACCGCGGACCGGTACGTCACGCTCGACAACGGCACCACCCTCCCCTACACCCACCTGCTGCTGGCCACCGGCTCCGAGAGCAAGCGCTTTGGCTGGCCCGGCGAGAACCTGGCCGGCGTGCAGGGGCTGTATAACCTGAACGACCTGGCCGCCATTACCCGCGACACCCACGGCATCAGCCGGGGCGTGGTGGTGGGCGGCGGCCTCATTGGCGTGGAGCTGGCCGAAATGCTGCACACCCGCGGCATAGAGCCCGTGGTGCTAGTGCGTGAAGCCTACTACTGGTCGGCGGTGCTGCCTCCTGCCGAAGGCAACCTGGTAGACCGGCAGTTTGCCGAAAACCACGTGCTGGTGCGCTACGGCACCGAGATGCGCGAGATTCTGGGCGACGACCAGGGTCGGGTGCGGGCCGTGGTGACCACCGCCGGCGAAGAAATTGCCTGCCAGTGGGTGGGCCTCGCCATTGGCGTCGCGCCCAACCTGGGGCTGGCCAAACCGTCTGGCATTGAAACCGACCGGGGTGTTCTGGTCGACGAGTTCCTGCGCACCAGCGCGCCGCAGGTGTACGCCGCCGGCGACTGTGCCCAGCACCGCCAGCCTGCCGCCGGACAGGTGCCGGTGGAGCAGCTCTGGTACACCGGCCGCATGCAGGGCGAAACCGTGGCTCACACCATTTGCGGGCAGGATACTGCCTACCGGCGCGGCATCTGGTTCAACTCGGCCAAGTTCTTCAACCTCGAATACCAGACCTACGGCCAAGCCCCGGCCAAGGCCGAAGCGGGCGTGGAAAGTCTGTACTGGGAACATCCATCGGCGCGGGTAGCGTTGCGGGTGTACTACCGCGCCGAGGCCCCGCACGCCGTGCTGGGCTTCAACGCCATGGGCCTGCGCCTGCGCCACGCCGTATGTGAGCAGTGGATTGCACAGCAGGTACCCATTGCCGCGGTAATGGCCGAGTTTGGCCGGGCCAATTTCGACCCCGAATTCTTTACGCAGCACGAGAAGGCTATGGTGGCCGCTTACAATATCCAGTTTCCCACGCAGCCCATTGCACTTAAGCGGCGCAAGGGGTTGTTTTCAATGAACCGGTGACGGTGAGCTGTTGGGGCTCAGCCTTGTATCCGGCTGCTTGTGGTTGCCAATGCTTTGCAAAGCAGGCCACCACGTAGCCTGCCCGCCACCCGTAAGTGCAAGCTTCTGTCCCGATTGATTTTCTAAACACCTCATCCGCAACCCCATAAGCTTTCCCGGTATGAAAATTCTGTACATCTTCCTGGCCCAACTGGTGTTCTCGTTGCCCGCCGTGGCCCAACAGACCCAGAAACCGCCCCTGCACGGCAAGCACTGGATGGCCATAACCGGCAAGCCCCTGGCGGCCACGGCCGGGGCCATGACATTTCAGAAAGGCGGCAACGCCGTGGACGCGGCCTGCGCCATGCTGGCCGCCACCTGCACCATGTGGGACGTGCTGAGCTGGGGCGGCGAAACCCAGGCCCTCATTTACAACCCCAAGACCAAAAAGGTAATTGCCATCAACGCCATGGGCGTGGCCCCCACCGGCGCAACACCCGAATTTTTCAAAAACAAAGGCTACAACTTTCCTCCGCAGAACGGCCCGTTGGCCGCCACCACGCCCGGCACGCCCGGCGGACTCATGCACATGCTGGCCAACTACGGCACCCTGAGTTTGGAGCAGGTGCTGGCCCCGGCCCTGGAAATGGCCGCCGGCTACCCCATAGAAGCCCAGACGGCCAACAGCATTGAGAAAAACAAAGACCTGCTAAAGCAGTGGCCATACAGCAAAAAGCTGTTTTTGACCCACCCCGGCCAGACGCGGGAAGCGCCCGAAGCCGGCGAAATATTCGTGCAGAAAGACCTGTTGCAGACGCTGACCAAGCTGGTGGACGCCGAAAAAGCAGCCCTCAAAAAAGGCAAAACCCGCAAGCAGGCCATCATGGCTGCCTACGACCGGTTCTATACCGGCGACATTGCGAAGGAGTTTGTGCGCGGTTCCACTGAGCAAGGCGGGCTAATAACGATGCAGGACCTGGCCCGTTGGAAACCCCTGGAAGAATCGCCTTTGATGGTGAACTACAAGGGAGTGGACGTGTACAAAATGCAGCAATGGACCCAGGGACCCGCCATGCTGCAGGGACTCAACATTCTGGAAAACTTTGACTTGAAGGCTATGGGCTATAACAGCACCAAGTACATCCATACGGTGTACCAGGCCATGAACCTCTCATTTGCAGACCGGGATTTTTACTACGGCGATTCGCACGCAGGCCCCGAAGAACCCATGAAAGGCTTGCTCAGCAAGGCCTACGCCAAGCAACGGGCCCGCCTGATTCAGTACCAGAAAAACGACCCCCGCATTGGCCCCGGCGACCCGTATCCATTTGAGGGCAAGAAAAACCCGTACCTGGACCTGCTGAAAAGCCGGGGCTACGAAATGGACACCACCAAACGCAATTTCGCCCCCACCCACGACCTGGGCAGCAACACCAGCCCCGCCGCCGAGTACCAGGAGCGCCTGTGGATGGGCACCACGACCATGGAGGCAGCCGACAAAGAAGGCTGGGTGGTGTCCATCACGCCCAGCGGCGGGTGGCTGCCGGCCTGCGTGGCGGGCAACACCGGCGTGGGCATGAGCCAGCGCATGCAAAGCTTTGTGCTGGACCCCTCCCTTAATCCCTTCAACGTGGTGGCGCCCGGCAGCCGGCCCCGCGTGACCCTGACGCCCTCCATGGCGCTCAAAGACGGCAAGCCCTTCCTGTCCTTTGCCGTGCAGGGCGGCGACACCCAGGACCAGAACCTGCTGCAGTTTTTCCTGAACGTAGTGGAGTTTGGCATGACCGTGCAGCAGGCCTCCGAGGCCGCCAACTTCAACACCAACCAGCTGTGGCTCTCACTGGGCGGCACCAAAATTGACGACCGCAAACCCAAGCCCGGCCACATTCTGCTCAACAAAACCACCCCGGAGCAGGTGCGCGATGAGCTGAAAAAGATGGGGTACACCCTAAGCTTTGAAGACCGCACCAGTGGGCCCATCAACGCCATTTACTTCGACTGGAAGCACGGCAGCCTCTGGGGTGGCTCCAGCAATCACGGCGAGGACTACGGCATTGGCTGGTAGCTTATTTACACTAGCTAATTCATCTTATACTTTAACTTGTTTCTTACCGTGGACTACTCCAAACTATACCGGCCTTCGGCCCTCAACAGCTTCCAGTTTATTGCTCTCACGGGCTTGCTAATGAGTGCCGGCGCCCACCTGATACTATTCTATTTTGTGAGCCGACCCATGCCCGCGGGCTTCAACTGGCTTTACGTGTGCTGGGCAGCTTTTTACGCCGTGGGCACGCTCATAAACCTGTTTGGCAAGCCCAACGAAGGACACCATCACCACCACTAAGCCCGCTCCGGAAAACCGGCGCTTGCACCGGTGAGCCACGCGGCTCCTGCTGCTTTCATTTGCTCTGCTCCCCACCGCTTCCCCCATGTCGCCAACCCTTGCCTCGCCCCCGCTTCCCTCTTCCTCCCCCGCCGAAAAGCTAAGCTTAGCCGTTGTGGCGGCCGGCCTGCTGGCCCTGGTGCTCGCCCTTACCGACGGCGAACTCGGCCGCCGGCAAACCTGGTTTTACGCGGCGCTGGCCCTGGTCAGCGGCGGCACGCTGGCCTGGAGCTGGGTGAAATACGGCGGCCACCCGGCCGGGGTGCAGCAGAACAATCTGTGGCTGCGCGCCAGCACCGGCCGCGGCGCAGTGGCGTGGGTAACGGGCCTGGTGCTCACCGGTTTTTACGTGGTGCTGTACTGGTACAGCGGCAACGACGGCCAGGGCAACTTTGGGCCGCTCAACAACCTGGTGCATGCCCTGGACGGCTTTAGCCAGTGGCTGCGCGCCCGGCCCGCCGACCAGTGGTTTCTCTACGGCACGTTTTACACGCTGGCCATCCTGCTCATGGGCGGCCGCGCCATCTGGAAATACCGCCATTCCCGCTACCAGGTAGTTCGCACGGCGTCGGTGATGTTTTTTCAGCTGGGGTTTGCTTATATCATTCCCGGCCTGCTGCAGTTTTTCCAGCAGCCGGAGTTTTACTTCTCATACTTCTGGCCACTCAAGTACGACTACCTGTTTCCGGGCACCGTCACGTCGCTGGTGCAAAACGGCGGCCTGGGGGTGTTCATGGTGTTTTGGGGGGCGGTGATGTCGTTGGTAGCCACCCCGGTACTCACCTACTTTTTTGGCAAGCGCTGGTATTGCTCCTGGGTGTGCGGCTGCGGTGGCCTGGCCGAAACTGCCGGCGACCCGTACCGCCACCTCTCCGACAAAAGCCGCACCGCCTGGCGCTGGGAAGTCCGGTTGATTTATACTATTCTCGGCATTATCATCGTGCTCACGGCCTTGCTGTGGGTGCATTTTGCCACGGGCAACACCCTGCTTGGCGAGGCCGGCACGGTGGCCGCCCAGTGGTACGGCTTCGCCATCGGCGCGGTGTTTTCGGGCGTGATTGGGGTGGGCTTCTACCCGTTGATGGGCAGCCGGGTGTGGTGCCGGTTTGGCTGCCCCATGGCCGCTTACTTGGGCCTGCTCCAGAAGCACTTCTCGCGTTTCCGCATCAGCACCAACGGCGCCCAGTGCATTTCGTGTGGCAACTGCTCCAACGTGTGCGAGATGGGCATCGACGTGCAGCAGTATGCCCAGCGCGGCGAGCCCATCATCCGGGCCTCCTGCGTGGGCTGCGGCATGTGCAGCACCGCCTGCCCCCGCGGCGTGCTCAACCTGGAAAATGGCCCAAAAGAAGGCCGCTACCAGGGCTCGCAGCTCATTCACGCCGATTCGTTGCGGATACTGAGCTAAGCTACGGGCTGTGCCCGCTTGCACGTACCGGCTCGGTACCGGGGCCCGCTTACCGCACCAGGGTAATTAAATCGGTTTCTGCGATGTAAGTCTCTCCATTTGTTTGGCGGTAATACACCCGGAACTGTTGCGGCCCTGTGGCAGCAGGAGGATTCAGCAAACTGATTTCCGCGAACCGGAAAGGCTCCAGCGGGTTTTGACGCGATGGCACCGGAATCCGGGTTCGCCCGTCAACCACCAGTAAATCGGTGAGCGGGGTGCCAGCCGGGTGCTGGGCATCGTAATTATACAGGCTGGTGATGCTCAGGCTGTCCATGCGCTCGACCGAGCCCAGACTGCCGGCCGGCACGGGGGAGCAAGCGTAAGCAACTGAGATAAATCCTGAGACCGGAACAACGGTATAGTGCCGTTCTTTCAGCCCAATGCGCAGGCGGAACTCGCGGCTGGCCACTGTGCCATTGGGCGCCACCACCGTCCACGGCTGGTCCATGGGTTGAAGGGTTACAACAGCCTCTACTCCCTGCACGTCGTAGTACGTAGCGGGCCGGGTCCGGCCGCACTCGTTGCCCAGAAGGTCGCATGCAGGCATGCCCAACACGATGGCCGCTAGCGCTAGGTATTTTCTCATTGCGACTCTACTCGGTTGTGTATTTCGTTCTAGATTCTGCCCACCGGGCTTAAGCCGGCAATCCCCGCAGCACCTCCTTGGTTTTGCTCACGTGGTCGGTGGCACCGGTTAGCGAGTTGAAAATATACTGAATAACGCCTTCTTTGTCAATAACGAAGGTGACGCGGCCGGGCAGCAGGCCGAGCATGGCGCGGGGCACTTCGTAGAGCTTACGCACCGCACCGTTTTCGTCGGCCAGCAGCTCAAACGGCAGGCTGTGCTTGGCCGTGAATTTCTGGTGCGACTGCTCGCTGTCGGAGCTCACGCCCACCACCTCGGCCCCCAGGTCTTTGAAGTCCTCGTACTGGTCGCGGAACGAGCAGGCCTGGGTGGTGCAGCCGGGGGTATCGTCCTTGGGGTAGAAATACAGCACCACGTGGCGGCCGCGCAGCTCGTGCAGGCGGAATGTGGTTCCGGTGGTGGTTTTCAGCGAGAAATCGGGGGCTGGCTGGCCTACTTGCAGCATAATAGGGCACGTGAATATCAGCCGCAAGATAGCGGCACTGCGCTGCTTTACGGAGGTAGCGGCATCTTTGTGCTGCGGTAGGCGTGTGCTGTCCGGTTTCCTGAGTAGTTGCGGCTTGGTTCCGCGTTTCATTTTCATGCCCCAGCCCCGCATCAACGTCATCATCCCGGCCCACAACGAGGCCAGCGCAATTGGCCTGGTGTTGGCTGAAATCCCGGCCGGCCTCGTCACGGAAGTTATTGTAGTCGACAATAATTCGACCGACGGTACCGCCGCCGCTGCCCGTGCGGCGGGCGCCACGGTGCTGTACGAGGCCCGCCCCGGCTACGGCTACGCCTGCCTGGCGGGCATGGCCTACGCATTTGCCAAACCCCAATCCCAGCAGCCCAACATCGTCGTGTTTCTCGATGGAGACCATTCCGACTACCCCGAGCAACTACCCGAGCTGCTGGCACCGCTGCTGAGCGGCACCGCCGATATGGTGATTGGCTCGCGGGCGTTGGGGGTGCGGGAGCGCGGGTCGCTGCTGCCCCAGCAGCGCTTCGGCAACTGGCTGGCGTCGCGGCTGCTACGCCTGCGCTACGGCGGCACCGTCACCGATTTGGGGCCTTTTCGGGCCATCCTGGCCCCTGCCCTGCTCAGCCTGCACATGGAGGACAAAACCTATGGCTGGACCGTAGAGATGCAGGTAAAAGCCGCCCGCCAGGGCCTGCGCACCGTGGAAGTGCCCGTGCGCTACCGCAAGCGCATCGGCACCAGCAAGGTATCGGGCACAGTGCGGGGTACGCTGGGGGCCGGCTACAAGATATTATGGACCATATTCCGGTACTGGTAGGCACACGTGGCCGGGTGCCCCGCTTTCATTCGTTCTGTGCGAGTCACTTTTCCTTCCGTTTCGCAAGTTCTGGCGCTGCTGCTTTCTGCTGGGGCCTATCTGGTGCTGGCTTATGCCACGCCGCGCACCCATTTCCTGCAGCTGGCGGGCTTGTTTGCGGGGGCCCTGCTGGCCTATGCGTGGCTCCTGCGCAGCGGGCTGAGCTGGCGCTGGGGCGTGGGGGCGGCGCTGGTGTTCCGGCTGCTGTGGCTGCCGGCCCTGCCGGCGCTGTCCGACGACGTCTACCGGTTCCGCTGGGATGGCATGCTGGTGGCCCACGGCGCCAATCCATTCCGGTTTCGCCCCGATGAAATCATCGCCGATGGGGCCCGTACTGCCATTCCCGATGCCGCCACCCGCAGCCAGGCCCTGCCGGAGCTGCAGCAGCTGTACCAGCAGCTGAACTCCCCGCACTATTACTCACTGTACCCACCGGTTTGCCAATACATTTTTGGGGCCGCCGCGTGGCTGTTTCCCACTTCCACACCGGGCTTTGTGTACGGCTTGCGCGTACTTATTCTGGCGGCTGAGGCCGCTGCGGCTGGCCTGCTCCTGGCACTGCTGGCGGCCTGGGGCATGCCGCGAGAATGGGCCCTGCGCTACCTACTGCACCCGCTGGTGGTAGTAGAGCTCACTGGCAACCTGCATTTTGAAGGCGTCATGGTGTTTTTTGTGCTGCTGGCGCTGTGGCTGTTGAGCCGGCACCGGCGGATGGCTTCGGCAGTGGCCCTGGGACTGGGTGTGGCCACCAAGCTGCTGCCGCTGCTGGCGCTGCCGCTGCTGGTGCGCCGGCTGGGGTGGCGCATGGCCGCAGTCTACGCAGCCCTTAGCCTGGGCACGCTGGCGCTGCTCTTTAGTCCCTTCGTGTCCGTAGAGCTGGCGGTTAATATCAGCCGCAGCCTGCGGTTGTACTTCCGTAATTTCGAGTTCAACGCCAGCCTGTACTACCTGCTCCGGTCAGTGGGCTATTGGCTTACGGGCTACAACCAGATTGCCATCATTGGCCCGGCACTGGCCCTGGCAAGTGGCTTCACGGGCCTGCTGATTGCCTGGCGCGAGCGCCGACACGCCCTAGCGGCCCTCCCTCAAACCTTGCTGCTGATGCTCACGGTCTATTATGCGTGCGCCACCACGGTGCATCCGTGGTACCTCACCCAGCTCATTGCCCTGAGTGTGTTCGCGCGCTTCCGGTATCCGCTGGTGTGGGGCGGCGTGGCCATACTATCCTACTCAGCGTACACCAACAGCCAGTACCAGGAGCAGCTGGGCTTGGTGGCGCTGGAGTACACGGTGGTCTTCGTAATGCTGGGCTGGGAGGTTTTTCGCGGCAAGCCGGAGCAAAGTCCCGCGCTGCCAGCGTCTGCTTAACGCGGGCTAGGGTTACTTGTAGACCTTATTCCCCTGCTTCAGCCAGGGGCTCCACAGCAACGAATACGGATGCACGTTTTTGGTCGGGCCCTGCGCATTATACACCGGGTAGCCCTCGTTCACCCATTCAAACAACCCGCCGTAGAGGTTGCGTACTTGCTTAAACCCCAGGGCATGGAGTCTTTCGCCCAGCCGCTCGCTGCGGTAGCCCACAGAGCAGTACACCACCACGGGCCGACTGCGGTCGACTCCTTCAAATTTTTCGGTCGCAATCGAGTCGTAATGCACGAAGCGGGCGCCGCGCAAGTGGCTCACCTTGTACTCCACCGGCGTACGCGAATCGAGGAGCAGCACGTCTGCTGGCTGGCGCAGCTCTTTAGCCAAAGCAGCCGGCATTACGGTTGGAACGGTGTTGCGGTACAACGTCTGCAGGAGCCGGGTATAGCCAGGGCTTGGGCCAGCGGCTTTGCCCGGCTCGGTTTGGCCACAGGCTGTCAGGGAGCCTAAGCAGATACCCATGTAAGCGAGGAAAGCACGTTTTATAGCCATAAATAAGGTAACGACGAAACCACTGTAAATTGTTCGGTTTGCGCGTTTCGGGTGGTTCAAGCCTTCTTTAAACAGCCAAAAAATAGCCGTTGCCAAAGTCTGGAATTACTGACAAAGCCGCCTTCACAGTTTAAAGCGAAGAGCGACGCACGTGAATGCGCACCCGTTCCCCGTCTTCGGATGTAGTGGGCTGCACGTCTATCAGGTCGCTCTCATCGAAATAAGTGGCCAACCCGCGCACAATGCCTACGGCCAGCCCGCCCATACGGCGCGGCGATACGTAGTCTATGACCAGTTCATTGGCGCCCAGCCGGGTAACGTTGAGCACAGGAGGCATGTTTTGGGTATGTTCGAGCCGTACCTGCTTGTGCATGGTTTGCTCAGTGTGCTCTATCATGTCAAGTGTTTTCCACTCGGGCTTCACCATCTTTTGGTACATGTACATCAGGTCGGGTACGAGGTACTCCCCAAATTTCTCGTGAAGCTCGCCGGCCGGAATGCCTGTCATCTCCGCCGCATGGCCTACCAAAGCATACATATGCTCGTCGGGATAAACTGTTTTGTGGTCGAAAACAACGGTATCGAGACCGGATAACTCCATGAGCTTCACCCAGGTACTGTGGTCGTATTGCGTTTGCACGTAGCGCTTTAGCAACGTAATAATGGAACCGTGCATAAAATGATGTAAGGAAGATTGGACTAAACAAAATTACCGCTTGCAGGCCGGTTTGGCTCACAAGCGGTAATTCAACTCACAGCACCATGCAGTTAAATGTTAGCTGCAGGCTGGTCCTGCTTTAGATAGTCCCCACCACGGTCATGGTACTCAACGTAGGATTGACGCTGCCGCCCATGGGCTCCACCGTCATGGCGAAAGCCTGGGCACTGGCAATGTCCTTCATCTGCTGAATGCCTTCGCCGGTGGCCGTGGAAGCCAGCAGCACGCCGGCATCTACCGGTTTGCCGTTATCGAGGGCCCACAGTTGGTATTGCTTGCCGGCAGGCAGCGCGGGCAGGCTGCGCACATCCACGTACACCTTGCGGGTGGTGGCGTTATACAGGACCTTGGCCCGGGCCGAGGGAGACGTTTTGGTACCAGCCAGGGCTACGGCGCGGAACTCGTCGCTGCGGAGCACCTGGTTGTCTTCGCGCAACGCACCTAGCTGCTTCTGCACCACGTTTTGAGTGGCGGCGAAACGGGCCTGGGAGCTTTGCAGGGCCACAACCTCGTCGCTGGCTTCTACCCACCGCGAGTAGAACAGGGCGTTGGCAGCGAGGCTCATAATGAGCGCCACCGAAGCCGCCATGGCCCACACCGACCGGCTGGCCGGCTGGGTTGCGGGCGCCGTTGCCATGGGCCGAACCACGGCTTCGCCGGAGGCAGCCGCCACGGGCTGCGTTGCTACGTGCGTGGGCTGGTTGCTGGCTGTGCTGGCTTGCGCCACGGCGTCTACATCGGCGCGCAGGGTGCTGGCAGGCTTGGCAATCTGGGCCAGCACGTTGCCCAATACTCGTTCACGCATACCAGCTGGCGGCGTGATGGCGTGGGCTTCGGCGTAAAAACCTAGTGCCGCTTGTACCTGTTGCAGTTCCTCCTGGATTTCGGGATGGCTGGCGGCGTTGTTATCTACAGCAGCTTGTTCGGCCGAAGACAGCTCTCCGAGAGCGTATTGCTCCAGGATACCGGATTCTATATATTGTTGGATATTTTCCACGTGGTTCAGCGGATAAGTTTGCTAAGGACTTTGATGGCGGTACGGGCCCGGGTTTTCACCGTTCCCAGAGGAATGTTCAGCTCCTCGGCCACCTCACTTTGGGTGAAGCCCTCGAAATAGAGCAGGTCGATAATCAGACGCTGTTCAGGAATTAGCTTTTGGGTAATTTCCTGTAGGCCGATGTGCTCCGGGCGGAAGGTCGTGGGAGCAGCTTGGCGCTGCGCCGTCAGACTATCATCCAGTCCCTGAGTACGAGAACCTACGCGGTGCTGCCGCGAACGGATTTTATCGATGCTAAGATTTCGGCAAATGTTGAGCACCCACGTGAAGAGTCGCCCTTTGCCGGGGTCGTAGCTGGCAAAAGCGTGCCAGATTTTGACCAAGGCTTCCTGCAGCACGTCTTCGGCCTCGTCCTCGGCCTTCACGATGCGAAAGATGACGCCGTAGAGCGCCGATGAATACCGCTCGTAGAACAGCGTCATGGCCGATTCGTCGCGCGCCTGGAGGCGCCGGACGAGTTCCGCCTCGGCGGCGGGTGGTAAGGAAATAAGGGAGGTATCGGACACGGGAGTGACAGAAAGTGAGAAACAGGACCTAGGCCGGTGCTATCGTAAGTGCACGAAAATACGCGCTGGCACCTAATCGCCACCATACGGCTGGGCATTGCGTAACCGAATTACCCCACCACAAGTTGAACCTTGTAGCCAGTAAATTACCTTGGCCGCTGCATTTTCTGAGCAGGGCTTGTCTTTTCACCCTCTTTCGGACGCCCTTAGGCCCGCCCAAGCGCTCTGTTTTCTTCATTGCCATGCCCATCGAATCCTACAATCCCCACACTGGCCGCGTGCTCCGCCGCTTCAAAGCCTTCAGCTGGGCAAAAACCGAACAAATCCTCGGCCATGCACACCGCGCGGCGGCCACATGGCCGGCAACCACGTTTGCGCACCGCGCCGGCATCATGCGGAGGGCCGCTACCCTGCTGCGCGAGCGCCAGGACGAGCTAGCCCGCCTGATGGCCCTGGAAATGGGCAAGCCCGTGACCGATGGCCGCGCCGAAGTGCTAAAATGCGCCGCCTGCTGCGAGTACTACGCCGAGAGCGCTGAAGGCTTCCTGACCGATGAAGTAGTGAAAACCGACGCCAGCCGCAGCTTCATCAGCTACCAGCCGCTGGGCGTGGTGCTGGCCGTGATGCCCTGGAACTTTCCGCTGTGGCAGGTGGTGCGCTTTGCCGCCCCGGCCCTGATGGCCGGCAACGTGGGCCTGCTCAAGCACGCATCCAACGTGCCGCAGTGCGCGCTGGCCCTGGAGAAAATATTTCATGACGCAGGGCTGCCCGCGGCATGTTTTCGCACCCTGCTGATTGGGTCAGACTTGGTAGAAAAGCTGCTGACCGACGACCGGGTGCGGGCCGTGACGCTCACGGGTAGCGAAGGCGCGGGCGCCTCGGTAGCGGCCATAGCCGGTGCTCAGATTAAAAAAACGGTGCTGGAGCTGGGCGGTTCCGATGCCTTTATTGTGCTGGCAGATGCCGATGTGGCCCTGGCCGCCAAAACGGCGGCCCAGTCCCGCATGATAAACAGCGGCCAGAGCTGCATTGCCGCCAAGCGCTTCATTGTAGAAAAGCCAGTTATTAAAGAGTTTATCAGCCAGCTAAAAACCCACCTGCTGGCCATGCGCCCCGGCGACCCCTTGGAAGAATCAACGCAATATGGCCCCATGGCTCGCCCCGACCTGGCCGACGAGCTTACCCAGCAAGTGGAAGATTCGGTGGCTGCAGGCGCTAAGGTGGAGCTGTTTGGTGGCCAGGCCAAGCCCGGCACCGCCCTGTTTCGGCCTGTTATTTTGTCGAATATCAAGCCCGGCCAGCGTGCTTATGAAGAGGAGCTGTTTGGTCCCGTGGCCCTGGTACTGGAAGCTAAAAGCGCGGACGATGCCGTGCGCCTGGCCAACGACTCGCGCTTTGGCCTGGGTGCGGGCGTGTGGACTGCCGACCCCAAGAAGGGCGAGGCAATGGCCCGGCAGATTGAAAGTGGCGCCGTTTTCGTCAACGGCCTCGTGAAATCAATGCCGGAATTACCTTTCGGCGGCGTGAAAAAGTCTGGCTACGGACGGGAGCTTTCTTATTTGGGCATCCGCGAGTTTGTTAACCAGAAATCCATCTGGATTGGCAAAGAAGCTGCTCCAACAGCCAAAACGGAATAGCCCGGAAGTTCCGCTACAGGTAGCCCAGGAGCCGGTATGTCAGCCAGCCGGCTACCTCGTGCACCAGCACGCTGAACTCCTGCATGGCGCCGGGGCTGGGCAGCAGCCAATATTCTAGGGTGGCGAGCCGGTCGGAGCTGCGGTAGCCGGCGGGGAAGGCTACGGGATGCAGGCCAACCTTCTCAAAACAGCCCATGGCCCGCCGCTGATGGAACGCGGAGGTAACCAGCACCAACGACTTTATATCGGGGTGCTGGGCCAGCAGCTCTTTGGTGTAATGGGCGTTTTCGTGGGTATTGCGGCTCTGTTCCTCAATTAGCAGGTCGCGGGCCGGCACGCCGGTTAGGCGGAGCAACGTGGCCAGGTCGTCGGCCTCGGTGTGGGCTTTGCGGAGGAGGGCGCCCGAGCCGCCGGAGATGATGATGCGCCGGACGCGACCGGCGCGGTACAGCCACAGGGCGTGGGTGAGGCGGTCGGCGCCCTGGCCCAGATAAACCCGGTCGTGCGGCGACTTGTTGACGCCCGTAATGCCCGTGAGCAGCACGGCGGCGTCGGCCTGTGCAGGCAACGCGGCTAAGGGCACCGGCGGCCGTTCCCAGGCCAGCATCGCCTCGTTTACCAAAGCAGTATTTGTGCTGAGCAGGAAAACCACCAGCGCGGCCACCAGCCACTGCCGCTTCCGGCGCGGTTGCCGGGCCACCAGCGCGGCTACCAGCAGCACCAGCAGCCATACCGTGGGCAGCAGTACGAAATCCAGGACTTTTGAGAGCAGGAAAAACAAGGGCAGAGGTTGAATAATGGGCGGTTTGAGCAGTCAAAACCCGTCTGTCATCCTGAGCTTGCGAAGGACCTTAGCACGAAGGGAATTTCATTGAACAAGTATAGTTCAAACGCGATAAGGTCCTTCGCAAGCTCAGGATGACAGACGGGTTTTATGGTTCCAGAGTCCTGCCCCTACTTCGCCAGCATCAATTCCCGGATGTATTTCACCGGGGCGCTGCCGTAGCTGAGAAACTTTTCGTGGAAGGTTTTCAGGTCGAAATCCTTTCCCTGGTTCTTCTTTAGCTCTTCGCGTAGCGCGTAGATTTCGGTGTAGCCGGTGAAGTAGCTGCTGAGCTGCACCTGGCTGAGGGTGGCGCGCAGCCACTTGCCGCGGGCTTCGGCTTCTTCCTGAAAACCGTCGCGGCGTAGCAAGGTCACGATGTCATTTTCCTTGGCGTTGTCTACCTGTATCATGTGGTCGATGACGGTGTTGAGGGTCACGCGCATGTTCCATTTGTCCCAGAGCAGCCACATTTCGTCGGAGTTGTTGCCGTAGCCGTTTTCCAGCATCATGCGCTCGGCGTACACGGCCCAGCCCTCAATCATGGCGCCGTTGCCGAAAATGCTTTTCACCAGCGAGGGCGAGCGGTTGGCATACACCAGCTGCGTGTAGTGGCCGGGAATGGCTTCGTGAATGTTGAGAATCTGCAGCGTGAAGTCGTTGTATTCGCGCAGGTAGCTTTCGGCTTGCGCCGGCGTCCATTCCCCCGGAATGGGCTCCACGTTATAATAAGTATTGGCCCCGGTGTCGTACGGGCCGGGTGATGATACACTGGCTCCCGCGCCGCTCCCGCGCATGTAGAGCGGAGTTTCGCGCACCACCAGCGGCTTGCTGGGGTCCTGGGTGAGCAGCTTTTTATCGTTTACGAAGGCCACCAACGTGGGAATCTGGCGTTTTACGGCATCCACGAAGCCTTCGCGCGGCGCGTGTTTCAGGGTGAGCTGGTTGATAACAGCCGTAATCAGGGCCAGGGTGTCTTTGGGCGCGGCCTGCTCCGGGAAGTACTTGGGGTAGAGGCGGGCGGCGCGGCGGCCCATGTCGTGCAGCAGCTCGGTTTTGTGCTGCAGGGCCTGCTCGTATATCTCGGTGGCCGTGAAATGCGACTGAATGTCGTAGGCAAATTTCTGGTCGTAGAAGGTTTTGCCGATGCGGAACGAGCGGAACTTGCCGGCCGGCAGCACATTGGATTTCAGGTGGTCCATGTAGCCCTGCACGGCGGCGCGGGTGGCGGCCACGCGGTCGGCAAATGTCTTTTTCTCCGCCTCGCTCAATCCGGATTTGCGCACCGAATCGGCCAGGGCGGCGCCGAATACGGCCAGTCCGCCGGCGTTTTGCTTAATGGCCAGCTCCGTGTGCTCGCGGGTGGGCGTACTCAGGTTGGCTTTGGCGGCCGCGTAGTAGTCGGCCGCGTGGCTGATTTTGTCGGAAATGTTGCGCAGGCGGCGGTCCAGCGGGTAGTAGCGGCCGTTGAGCAAGTCGCCCACCGAGGCGCCCAGGTTGTAGCTGGCGGGGTTCCACTGCCAGTTCTTGAGCGTGTCGGCGTACCAACGGCTGGCACGCAACTCGTTGCGGAGCAGGCGCAGGTCAATCTGGTTATTGGGCGAAAGGCTGTCGAGGGCGAAGGTGCCCATTTCGGCCAGGTATTTCTGGGAGAAAGCGGCGTCGCGCTGGCGCTGGGCGGCGTTGGGAATCACTAGCAGCGAATCGTACTTATGGTAGCCCTGATTGGAGGCATACTCCGGGTTTTGCTTCCACAAGGCTTCAATAAAGTTGCCTTTGAAAGCGTCAAACCAGGCATCGGCGCCAGCAGAGGCGTCGGCGCCGGACTTGGCGTCCGGCGAGCAGCTGACCACAGCTAGGGCCAGCAAAGGCAGGTAGTTAAATTTCATCAAACGGGGCGAAATAGCGGTGGTGTGGATGCCTTGCCCGGCGGGCAAGTGCCGTAAAGGAACAGCGCAAACCCGATACGTTGCGGCGCCCGGCAGTAGGTTTGTCTGCCGCCACTGGCTGATCGTACAAGCTCCACCATCCCACCCGCCCCCTGTTTCATGAATGATTTTCGCACCGAACACGATTTTTTAGGCGAACGCCAGCTGCCGGACTCTGCTTACTATGGCATCCAGACGCTGCGCGCGCTGGAGAACTTCTCCATCACCGGCATCCCCATCAACACGGAACCGCTGTTTGTGCAGGCGCTGGCGTACGTGAAAAAGGGCGCAGCCCTGGCCAATAAGGAGCTTGGGGTATTGCCCGTACCCATTGCCGATGCCATTGTAGCCGCCTGCGACCGGGTGGCCGCCGGCGAGTTCAACGACCAGTTCCTGACCGACATGATTCAGGGCGGAGCCGGCACGTCGGTGAACATGAACGCCAACGAAGTCATTGCCAACGTGGCGCTCGAAATCCTGGGCCACCAGAAGGGCGCGTACGATTTCTGCCACCCCAACAACCACGTCAACTGCTCCCAAAGTACCAACGACGCCTACCCCACGGCTTTCCGCATTGCCCTCAACAACAAGCTGGTGGGCTACCGCGAAACCCTGGGCGCGCTGGCCGAAGCCTTCGCGGCCAAGGGCGATGAATTCCGCAACGTGCTCAAAATGGGCCGTACCCAGCTGCAGGACGCCGTGCCCATGAGCATGGGCGACGAGTTTAAGGCCTTCGCCACCAACCTGCGCGAGGAGCTGCTGCGCATCGACGATTCACGGCGCCTTATCAACGAAATCAACATGGGCGCCACCGCCATCGGTTCGCGCGTAAACTCGCCCGCTGGCTACCCTGAGCTCGTAACCGAGCAACTGCGCACCATCACGGACCTGAATCTGGTGCTGGCCGGCGACCTTTTTGAGGCCACTTACGACACCGGCGCCTACGTGCAGCTATCCGGCGTGCTCAAGCGCACGGCCGTGAAGCTCTCCAAAATCTGCAACGACCTGCGCCTGCTTTCCTCCGGCCCGCGCACTGGCATCAACGAAATCAACCTGCCCGCCCTGCAGCCCGGCTCCAGCATCATGCCCGGCAAGGTGAACCCCGTGATTCCGGAAGTGGTGAACCAGACGGCCTTCTACGTCATTGGGGCCGACCTCACGGTGACCATGGCCGCCGAAGCCGGTCAGTTGCAGCTCAACGTGATGGAGCCGGTTATCAGCTTCGCCCTGTTCACCAGCATCAGCTACATGACCAATGCCTGCCGCACCCTGCGCGACAAATGCGTGGTGGGCATCACCGCCAACGTGGCCCACGCCGAGCAAATGGTGCGCAACAGCATCGGCATCGTCACCCAGCTCAACCCCGTTATCGGCTACGAGGCATCGGCCGGCATTGCGAAAGAAGCCCTGGCCACCGGCAAAACCGTGCACGACATCGCCGTAAAGGAACGCGGGCTCCTGACGCAGGAAAAGTGGGACGAGATTTTCACGTTTGAGAATTTGATTCGGCCAGTGTTTATTCAGTAGTTCGGCTGGCGTCAACCTCACCCCTCTCGTCAACCTCACCCCCTGACCCCCTCTCCAAAAAAGAGGGGGCACCGGAATTGCTCTTATATGCTTTCAGTTGGATAATCGTCCTCACGAGCCGGTGCCCCCTCTTTTTTGGAGAGGGGGTCAGGGGGTGAGGTTGACGCCAGCCGAAACCAAAACAGTCCTACTCATGCGCATCATCCTCGCCCTTTTTCTGCTCACCACCGCCCTCACCGCCCACGCCGCCAGAGTAGACACTGTGGCCATTCCCAGCGCGGCCATGAACAAGACCTACCGCGCCGCGGTGGTGTTGCCCGCTTCTTATGCCAAGAATAAAAAAGCCAGCTACCCCGTCCTCTACCTGCTACACGGCGCCTACGGCCACTTTGCCGACTGGCTGAAAAGCCCCGCCGACAAACAGCTGGTGCACCGCCTGGCCGACCAGTATAACCTGATTATCGTGCTGCCCGAAGGCGAAACCTTTGCCTTTTACCTCGACAGCCCCGTGAACCCCGGCAGCCAATTCGAAACTTACCTGACTAAGGAGGTTATTCCCAAAATCGACCAAACCTACCGCACCATTCGCGACCGCAAGGGCCGCGTTATCAGCGGCCTGTCGATGGGCGGCCACGGCGCGCTCTACCTCTCGGCCCGCCATCCCGACCTGTACTGCGCCGCCGGCAGCATGAGCGGTGCCCTCGATTTGCAGACCAAAAACCGCAAGCTCACTCCCGAAGCCGCAGCGCAACGCGCCCAGCTCTGGGCGCCCGTCCTCGGCTCCGAAACCGCTAACCCCGAGCGTTTCAGCGCTAACTCGGTGGTGAACCTGACGGACTTAATGCAGCGCAACAACCTGCCCCTGCTCATTGACTGTGGCGTAGACGACGGCCTTATCGATATTAACCGCGAAGTACACCGCCGGCTGCTCTACAACCACACCCCGCACGACTACACCGAGCGCCCCGGCGCCCACACCTGGGACTACTGGCAGAACGCGCTGCCCTACCAAGTGCTGTTTTTGCACTTGGTGCTGAAAGCCAACGGGGCCACCCTCTAGCTACTCCTGTATTTTTGATTCGTTTAGGATTTAAAAAAACCTTTTATCCGGCTCCCCTCTCTTGGGGAGAGGGGTTGGGGGTGAGGTTTTTCGGCCGCACGAACTACTTAACCAGCACCTATCCATGCTTACCCGCCAAACCCTGCGCGGCCTCGCCACCGACAAAGTATTCGACCGGGGCCAGGACCTATACGAGGCTGGCGCGGTAAAAAAACTGGAACGTCCCGGCCCTACCCGCTTCCTGGCCCGCGTAAAAGGCACCTACCCCTACAACACAATGGCTTGGCTGGCCAGCGGCGACATAGAATTCAGCTGCGACTGTCCCTATGATTTTGAGGGCATCTGCAAGCACTGCGTGGCGCTGGGGCTGGCCATTATTGATACCTACGGCGCCTCGCTATCGCCCGTCGCCACTGTTGCCGGTGAACCTACCGATGCTCTTGTCCCGGCTCTGGCCGCCGCCTGGGCCGCCTTTCCCGAAATCGATAAGCTGCGTTTTCTGCACCAGGCCCTGAGTAAGAGCGACGACCTGGCCCGGCAGTTTGTGGCGTTCGGGGCGGCCCCAGTTCCGTCCGCTACGCCCTCTGTTACGCCTGCCGACCTGCTTAACACCCTGGCCGAACGCCTCACCGACACGCTCAGCGCGATGGTCTTTGATGAGGATTTTTGGGAGCAAAGCCAGGCCTACGATGCCTACGACGAGGGCAACGGCCTCTACACTGCCGGGCTGGAGGAAATTAGTACCGAGCTCGAACCCTTCGTGCGGGAGCTGCTGGGCCTGGCCCGCGCCGGGCAGCTGGTACTGGCCCTGCGCTACTGGGCTACCGCCAGCCTGGCCATTTTTCAGGTGGAAGAGCCGGCGCTTGATGACTTTGGCATCTTCGGCGACTACGGCACCGACGTGCTCGAACGTTGGGAAACCGACCTGCAAGCCGCCGGCTGGCCCCAGGTGCTGCTGGCCGCCGTGCTGCCCCCCGCCGAGCTGGCCGCTGCCCTCCACTGGCTCGGCGATTACCTGGCCAACCCACCCGGTCAATGGACCAACTTCGAGGAAAGCTGGCTGCCCCTGCTGCTGGCCTTTGCCGCTGATGCCGGTGCCGCCCCCCAACTCGCCGAAGCCCTTCAAAAGGCCAAACTCAGCCCCGCAGCCCGCACCCACCTCACCCTGCACACCGCCCGCACCCTGGCCGACGATGCCGCCTGGGCCGCCGCCGCCGAAACCCTGCTGCCCACCAATGCCGATGTTGCCCAGCAGCTTCTGTACTTTTACCACAGCCAGGGTGATGCACCCGCTCGCCTACGCACGGCCGAAAAAGCATTCGCCACTTGGCCTGACCGCTTTGGTGGCATCGTTCTCGACACCTTTACTCCCGAAACCGCTCCCGTTCTCTACCGCGCCGCCCTGCGCCACCGCGCCCTGGCCAATCACAGCCTCCCCGACTTTGCGCTGCTACGCCCGCTGCTGAGCACGGCCGAGATGGCAGGATTCGTGCAGGCTGCCGTGGGCAGCGCCCGCGCCAGCCTGCACGGCGTAGCCTTTGCCGCCGACCTACTGGCCCAGCAAGGTGACCCCAACGCCCTGCGCGAGTTTGTGCTGGGCCTGGAATGGCTGAGCGTGAGCCGCCTCGATGACATGGACCGCGCCCTGGCCCGCCTCGCCGCCCTCAACCCACTGCCGCTGATGCTGGAGCTGGAAACCCGCCTGCCCGCCTACCTGGCCGGCCGCGCCAACGCCAAGCGCGGCCACGTGCTCTACCAGCGCCTGGCCAGCTGGCTGGCCACCACGCGCCGCGCCGCGCCCCCGCCTCACCGAGCCCCGTGCTGCGCCTGGCCGGCGAGCTGCGCGAGGAGTTCCGCACCCTGCACGGCCTGCGCGATGCCCTGCGCGCGGCCGGCCTGCTGCCCCCGGCAGAGTTACCAACGGAAAAACCAAAGCCTAAAGGGCGGCGCGGGAAGTAGCGCCGCAGTGAAAAAACGGTATTTGAATTGCTGTTTTGCAGTGGTGAGTCAACGCGCGTCCAGTGGTGCGCGCACAGCCCGCACCGAACCGCCTTCCTCTGATAGCGGTTTATCCCAAACCCATGCACCCTGAAAAACCCATGTCTTCCCAACACCTCCACGAAGCCGATTTTACCAACACCCTCGTCGATGAATTGCGTGGTGAAGTCGCCCCCGATGCCCGCCCCCGCCAGGTACCCGGCTACACCTATTCCCGCATTAACCCCACCCCCGTGGCCGACCCGCATTTGCTGGCTTGGTCTTCAGACCTGGGCCAACTTCTGGGTCTGGCCCAGCCCGCCGAGCGCGGCCCCAGCGTGGACGTACTGGCTGGCAACCTCGTCACCGGCACCATGAAGCCGTTTGCGGCGCGCTACGCGGGCCACCAGTTTGGCAACTGGGCCGGGCAGCTGGGCGATGGGCGCGCCATTTCGCTGGGCGAGCTCAAAGCCACCGATGGCAGCTCCTGGGAGCTGCAACTAAAGGGGGCCGGGCCCACGCCCTACTCCCGCCGTGCCGATGGCCGGGCCGTGCTCCGTTCCTCCATTCGCGAGTTTTTGTGCAGCGAGGCCATGCACTACCTGGGCGTGCCCACCACCCGGGCCCTGAGCCTGGCCGGCACTGGCGACGTAGTGGTGCGCGACATGTTTTACGACGGCAACCCCAAGGCCGAGCCCGGCGCCATTGTGTGCCGTGTGGCGCCCACGTTCGTCCGCTTCGGCAATTTCCAGATGATGGTCGCGGCTGGCGAGCTCGACAACCTGCGCGCACTGGCCGACTACGTTATTACCCACTTCTACCCTGAGCTGGGCACTCCGTCGGCCGAAGTTTACGTGAAGTGGTACGAGGAAATCTGCCGCCGCACCGCCCTGATGGTGGCCCACTGGATGAGCGTGGGCTTTGTGCACGGCGTGATGAACACCGACAACATGTCCATCCTGGGCCTCACCATTGACTACGGCCCTTACGGCTGGCTGGAGCCTTACGACCTCGCCTGGACGCCCAACACCACCGACTTTGGCCACCGGCGGTACGCCTTCGGCCAGCAGCCGCAGGTGGCCCTCTGGAACCTCGCCCGCCTGGCCGAGGCCCTCGCGCTGCTGATTCCGGATATCGAGCAGTTGCGCCCAGGCCTGGATTTGTACAGGGCCACGTTTGAGCGTACCCGCCAGGGAATACTGCTAAAGAAGCTGGGCCTCACGCCCGACAGCGCTGAGGCCGATAGCAAGTTGATACAGAGCCTGCTAGATGCGCTGGCCACCTCCGAAGTGGACATGACCATTTTCTTCCGTCAGCTCTCGCATACTGCGCCCGCGCTACTTGCTGCGCCCGAGCAGGAGCAAGACCGTTTCCAGGAGCTTCTGGCAGCGGCATCTTACACCCCGCTGCCCAACCCAGCCCACACGCCGCTGCTGGACTGGCTGCACCGCTACCTGCCCCGCCTGCGCCAGGAAAGCAGCACTCCCGAAGCAATCAAGGCCCGCATGCTGGCTGCCAATCCCAAGTACGTGCTGCGGAACTACATTGCCCAAAAGGCCATTGAAGCCGCCGAAAAAGGCGACCTTACCTACCTGCACACGCTGCTCGAAGTTTTGAAAAAACCTTTTGACGAGCAACCCGAACACGAGGAGCTGGCCGCAAAACGGCCTGATTGGGCCTGGGACATGCCCGGCTGCGCTACGCTGTCGTGTAGCTCGTAGGGAGCAAATTCTTGTCCGGTACAGAACAACTTATCTTCTGTCATGCCGAGCGCAGCGAAGCATCCTTTCACCTCCCAACAATTTGTTCGCCGGTGAGAGGATGCTTCGCTGCGCTCGGCATGACAGATGGTGCATGGCGGCGCACACCAGGGCGCTGGCTGGCTGCATATCTTCGCCCCATGTATCGTCCCTCACTGCTCCTTATCGCATTTGGCCTGTTAGCGTGCTCGCAGCAAACTGCCGAAAACGCCACCACCCAGGCACCCTCCCGGCAGCAACCCACCACTCAAGCCTCCCCCTTCCCCGAAACATTTGAAATAGGCAGTAAAGGCGCTTATGCCGAAGCCGACGAGCCCCTGGCCACCGGTTCCTGGAAGTTTGCCGAAGCGCTGATTGGCAGCAGCCCGCAGGACCACAAGAACGGCCAACGCGCTGCTCGCCTGCACAACCTGGGCCGCATTGCCATGCAATTTGACGTGCCGGCCGGCGTGCAGCGCATCACCATCAGCGCGGCGGCTTATGGCCAGGACGCCCCCAGCACCTGGGAGCTGTGGCTGAGCCGCGACGGCGGCCGCAGCTACGCGCAAACCGGCCAGCGCATCGAAACGCGCGGCCCCCGGCTGGTGCCGCACGTATTTGAGGGCATTGCCAACCAGCCCATCCGGCTCGAAATTCGCAAAACCAGCGGCCAGAACGCCCGGCTGAATATCGACGACATTCGCATTGAAACTACGGCCGGCCCCGCCGTAGCCACTGGTACGAGCGTCACGGGCGGCTACTTTGAGAACCGCGACGCTCCGCAACCTAGCACCACGGCCCCGCGCCCCTCTATACCGCCCAGCTCCGGCCCAGCCCCCGCTCCTGCCGGAACCCAGGCATCCAGCACCTCTGCGGACAACCTGGCGCTGGGCAACCCCAGCGGCGCAACTTCCGACCCCGCCAACGCCTCCAACTACCTACTCGTCCATCCCGAATTCACCATCGGATACCACGCCGGGCGCGGCATCCCCACTTGGGTGAGCTGGCACCTGGGTCGGGCCGACATCGGCAAAGCGCCCCGCCAGAACAACTTCCGCCCCGACCCGGCCCTACCCCGGCAATTCTATCAGGTTTCGGCCGGCAGCTACAGCCGATCGGGGTTCGACAAAGGCCACAACTGCCCCAGTGGCGACCGCACCGCCGACCTCGACGCAAACTCCGCCACTTTTCTCATGTCCAACATGGTGCCCCAGGCCCCGCGCAACAACCAGCAAGCCTGGGCCCAGCTCGAAGAGTATGGCCGCGCCCAGGTGCAACGCGGTCAGGAAATCTATATCATTATGGGCAGCTACGGCCGCGGTGGCACCGGCTCCAACGGCTTCGCCCAAACCCTTGACCAGGGCCGCGTTACCGTCCCCGCCCGCATCTGGAAAGTCATGGTTATCCTGTCCGAAGGCCAGAACGACCTCCAGCGCATCAGCACCGACCCCAACGTGCGCGTACTGGCCATCGACACGCCCAACGACAACACCATCACCCCCGACTGGCGCTCCTACCTGACTTCTGTGGATAAAATAGAAGCCGCCACCGGCCTGGATTTGCTCAGTGCCCTGCCACGCGATGCTCAGTCCCGCCTACAAAAGCTGGTGGACAGCGGCCAAGGGCGTTGATATCCTGGGCTTTAAAAAGTTGAACAGTCATGCTTCGGCTGCGCTCAGCATGACTGCCTATTTGGTTAATTTTTAATTGGTTATCACGTTTCGGTAAGCACGGTTTTGAAGCCGGCCAGCGTGCCGTCCATCATCCGACCCAGGGCGTAGGCGTGGATTTTCGGCTCGCTGCCCACGCGGTACACCTGCACGCCGTCCATTTCCTGCTTCATAAACATTTGCAGGGCCTTGAAGCGGTTGGCGAGCGTAACGTCGCCCAGCACGCCATCGTCGGCGGTGTGGTTGCGCAGGAACTTGGTTAGCTCCACCGTTTCTATTTTGGCATCGCCCGGCTCGCCCAGCAGCTTTAGTAGCACGGCATCCGATAGTTCGCCGCCCGGCGCCGGGTACGCTACCGCTTCCAGTGGCGCCTCCGATTCGCTCATGAAGTGCAGGCCTTTCACCGCAGCTTCCAGCGGGGCTGGTACGGCGGCGCTCGCGGCGCTGGCTGCTCCTGCTTTGGTCTCGCTCAGGCCACTGCCGCCTTCCACTTGGGCGGCAATGGCGGTAGCCAGCTCCTGCATCCGGGCTTCGGCTACTTTAATTTTGGGGTTGGCAAAGCTCATGTCCGACACCCTGGTCATCGGAATGAGGTGAATGTGCGCGTGCGGCACTTCCAGCCCAATCACGGCCACGCCCACGCGCTTGCACGTCACGGCGGCTTTCACGGCTTTGGCCACGCGCTGCGAAAACGCGTGCAGCGCCGCCAGCTCGTCGGTGGGCAGGTCGAAGATGTAGTCGGTTTCCTTCTTGGGAATCACCAGTACGTGCCCTTCCACCAGCGGCGTGATGTCGAGAAAAGCCAGGTGGCGGCCGTCTTCGGCTACTTTGTAGGCCGGCAGCTCGCCGGAAACGATGCGGGAGAAAATTGAAGGCATGGTTTTTTTTAAGCTATTAGCTGATGGCCGTTAGCTATTAGCTTTTTTGCCAATAGCTAACGGCCTTGTTTACCGCCGGCAAGTTACCGCCAACAACAACAAAGGCCATTGCGCAACGCAATGGCCTTTGTTGAAAAAGCTGACAGCTAACCGCCATCAGCTAATAGCTCAAAAATCTACCGGCTGATTTCCAGAATCTCAAACTGCAGCTTGCCGGCTGGCACGATGATTTCGGCCATGTCGCCGGCCGATTTACCCAGCAGGCCTTTGCCGATAGGCGACTTCACTGAGATTTTACCGGCGGCCAGGTTGGCCTCTTCTTCGGCCACCAGCGTGTAGTCGAGCACCATGTTATTCTTCAGGTTCTTCAGCTTCACCTTGCTCATGATGAGCACCTTGCTAAAGTCCATGTTGGTTTCGTCGATGACGCGGGCATTGCCCACTACTTCTTCGAGCTTGGAGATTTTAAGCTCGAGCAGGCCCTGGGCATCCTTGGCGGCGTCGTACTCGGCGTTCTCGCTCAGGTCGCCCTTGTCGCGGGCTTCCCGCAGGTCTTCGGCGGCCTTGGCACGGCCCCGAACCTTGAGGTCCTGGAGGTCATCCTTCAGTTTTTGCAGGCCCTCGGGAGTGTAATAATTGATGGTGGTGGCCATGGGAGTAGATGCTGACGGTTTGGCTAAAAAGCAAGGAGAACGGCTGGCACTGCCAACCGTTCTCCCTTCTTAGGTTCCCTGCAAAGATACGCAAAACCGGCTAGCTCCCCGCCAACTCCGGTTTGCCGGCGCGCAGGAAAGCCGCAATCTTTTGGGCCAGCACCTCGTTGATGCGGGCGTAGCTCTGATGCGTCCAGCCGCCCACGTGGGGAGTGAGCACAACGTTGGGGGCCTGAGCCAGAAAGTCGAACCGTTGCTGCTGCTCAGCTGTGAGCGCGCCGAGCCGTTCGTTTTCAAGCACGTCGAGCGCCGCGCCGCGCACCGTGCCAGCTTGCAGGCCACTTACCAATGCGGCGTGGTCCAGCACCTCCCCGCGAGCCGTATTGAGCACCCATAGCGGCGCCCGAAATCCCTGAAGCAGGCCCGCATTCACGTAGTGATGGTTGGCCACAGAGTACGGAATGTGCACGCTCAGCACCTCGGCCCGGGCCTGCAGCTCGGCCAGGCTCACCAGCGTGGCGTGGTCGGCGGCGGCGCAATTTGGGTCCGTGTCGTGGGCCAGCACAGTACAGCCGAAACCGCTGAGCCGGCGCGCAAACGCCCGCCCCATGTGCCCGTAGCCCAGCAGCCCAATGGTTTTGCCGCCGATTTCTTCGCCCCGGTTGGCTTCGCGGTGCCACTGCCCCTGGCGCACTTCCTGGTGGGCCCGCGTCACGTTGCGGAAAAGCGCCAGCAGCAGGCCCAAGGCGTATTCGCCCACCGCGTCGCGGTTGCCCTCCGGCGCGTTGAGCAGCGTGACCCCGGCCGCTGCCATGGCCGCTTCGTCAATATTATCAACCCCCGCACCAGCCCGGGCTACGTAGCGCAGGTGCGGGCCGTGGGCCAGCAGAGCGGCCGTCACGCGCAACTTGCTGCGCACCATCAGGCCATCGTAAGGAAATGCAGCCAGGGCAGCGGGAACTTCGGCGGCGCTGAGCGTGGGCTGGTAATGAATTTCAACCCCAACGGCCCGCAGCATTTCCGGCAGCGAAGGGTGCATTTCATCTATTACTAAGCAGGTACTTACCATCTACTTGGGTTGGTCAGGGTTGCATCGAAGCTGAGCACATCATCGCCAGACAGCCGCTGTAATTTCGCTTGAAGCTCTTGACTAGTATAAGGGCCTTGTATTGCATTACGGGCAATTTCCCGGTCATTGGCCCTGTTTATGCGTGCGATATAAAACTGAGGGTTGGTGCAGGTGGCTCGCATAATGATGCATTGCTTATTGAAGCCAGCCTCTACAATCTGACAATTAAACAGCGCATCGGCCAAGCCGAAATTTTCGTCATCAAAGTGCAGGTACCAGGCACCGGAATCAGGTCCGGTTTCATTCAGGTAATAATTACCGACCAAGTGCCTCGTCTCGCGTTCGTCGCCCCAGAAGCAACCAGCCAACAGCAAGGTCAGTGGCAATAGAAGTCTGGCAGTACGAAATTGCTTCATGTCAAACACATCCCCTGCTAGTCCGCAAGGTCGTTGAGGTCCAAATCGGGCAGGGCGGCGCTGGCGCCGGCGTTGTGCTGCCCGATGCGTTGGGTCAGGCCCACAAATTCGGCCACGCCCAATTGCTCGGCCCGCTTGTCGAAAATGGCATCGGTGGTGGCTTCGGGGGGCAGGCCGAAGGGCTTGAGCGCGTTGCGCAGCGTCTTGCGGCGCGTCTGAAACGCCTGCTTCACCACCCGAAAAAACAGCTTCTCGTCGCAGTCCAGCCGCTCCGTGTCGTTGCGGGTGAGGCGAACCACGGCCGACTCCACCTTGGGCGGCGGCACAAACACGTGCGGCGGCACCGTGAAGAGGTAGTCAATCTTATAATAAGCCTGGAGCAGCACGCTCAGAATGCCGTAGGTTTTGGAGCCAGGCGGCTCGGCCAGGCGCTGGGCCACTTCCTTCTGAATCATGCCCACCACCTCGCGCACCTGCTGGCGGTTGTTGAGCACGGCGAAGAAAATCTGGCTGCTGATGTTGTAGGGGAAGTTGCCGATGATGGCCAGTGGCTGGTCCGGAAACATCGTGCTCAGGCTCTGCTTCAGAAAGTCGGTGGCGTAGATGCGGTCGGCCAGCGCCGGGTAGTGCACTTTCAGGTAGGCCACCGACTCGGTGTCAATCTCCACCACGCTGGTCTGGTAGGCTGGGTTTTGCAGCAGGTACTGGGTAAGCACGCCCATGCCGGGGCCAATTTCGAGCACCTGCTGCACGCCGTCCGGCAACTGCAGCGCGCCCACGATATTGCGGGCAATGTTGGGGTCGGCCAGAAAGTGCTGGCCGAGGTGTTTTTTGGGGCGAACGGTGTTCACGATAGGAAGGCGTTAGGAAGTAACAGAACGGTGGGCTGAGCTGGACGGCGCCGCGCGACGACGCAAGTAATTCATACCACCACAACCAAGCGGTAGCGCTGCTTCGGTCAGCCCGGCTCAGCGGTTTAAAATTCAGCCGAAAAAACCTTGCTGCCGAAACAGTACCTTGCGGACTCAAATCTACGGCCTTCAATTTTGCTCATGTCCCCAGCACTTGCCCACGTAGCCGCCGCGCCGGCCCAGTCTACCCAGGTTTTCATTCTGGCCAATGGCACCTCTGCCCTGCCCACCGGCGCTGCCGGCGACCTCTCGGCCGAAGCCCAAGCGTACGTATCCGCCGCGCTCGCCGATGACCAAAAGCTCGTTCACCTCAACCATTTCAGCCACCAGCACTACTTTGTGGTGCTGGCCAAGAAACCTACGTCCGGGCAGGTAGCCGAGGCCTTGCGCCGCAGCGGCCACGCCCTGCACGGCCAGCTGAAAAAAGAGAAAACCACCGAAGTCTTCATCCACAACCTGAGCGAAACTCCGGACGCCGCCCTGCTCCTGGCCGAAGGCCTGGCCCTGACGGCCTACCAGTTTGAAGGCTACAAAACCGATGAGAAATCCCGGAAGCCCGCCGCCCTCACCAAAATCTCGGTGGTCGGCGACGCGGCCACGCCCGAGGCGCTCACCGCGCTTGAAGGCTTGCTGCAAGGCGTAATTCTGGCGCGCAACCTGGTCAATGCCCCGCTCAACAAGCTTAACGCCCTGCAGCTGGCCGAAAACATTGCCGCAGCGGGCGACGAAGCCGGCTTCACCACCGACATCCTCGACCTGCCCAAAATTGAAGCCCTGCGCATGGGCGGCCTGCTGGCCGTGAACCTGGGCTCGCCCGAGCCGCCCACCTTCAGCATCCTGGAATGGAAGCCCGAAGGTGCCCAAAATGCCAAGCCCTACGTGTTGGTGGGCAAAGGCGTGGTGTTCGACACCGGCGGCCTCAGCCTCAAGCCCACCCCTAATAGCATGGACATGATGAAGTGCGACATGGCCGGCGGCGCTGCCGTGGCCGGCACGCTCTACGCCTTGGCCAAAAACAACGTGCCGCTGCACGTCATCGGCCTGGTGCCTGCCACCGACAACCGCCCCGGCGGCCTCGCCTACGCGCCCGGCGACGTCATCACCATGCACAGCGGCCTCACCGTGGAAGTAAAAAACACCGACGCCGAAGGCCGCCTGCTCCTCGCCGACGCCCTGAGCTTCGCCAAGAAGTACGACCCCGAGCTGGTTATCGACCTGGCCACCCTCACCGGTGCCGCCGTGCGTGCCCTGGGCACCGAAGCAACCGCCGTGATGGGCACGGCCGGTGCTGAAACGCTGGCCGAGCTTTCTACTGCGGGCTACCGCGTGCACGAGCGCCTCGTGGAGTTTCCACTCTGGGACGAGTACGCCGACCACATCAAGTCTGACATCGCCGACCTCAGCAACCTGGGCAAGGGCGAAGCCGGCCAGATTTCGGCCGCCAAGTTCCTGGAGCGCTTTGCCGAAGGCTACCCCTGGATTCACCTCGACATTGCCGGCCCGGCCTTCCTCACTGCTGCGGAGAACTACCGCGGTAAAGGCGGCACCGGCATGGGCGTGCGCCTGCTGTATGAGTTCCTGACCAAGAAACTGAGCTAGGAATGGTTGTCATGCTGACGAAGGAAGCAACTTATCACGGCTTCTTTTGTCAGATTTACTAACCCCTGCGATGCGGACGTGATAAGGTCCTTCGTCGCCGCTCCATCCGCGGAATGCTCAGGATGACAGATAAAATGCCCCAAAACCTTCCCCGCCTCGGCTTTTCCGTGGGCGACCTTGCCGGTATCGGCCCCGAAGTCATTTACAAGACGCTGCTCGACGAGCGGCTTCTTAAAATCTGCACCCCGGTTATTTACGGCACGGCCACGGCGCTGTTTGATGATTTCCCGACCGAGCCGGACGCGGAACCCCTCACCTTCCGGCAGCTGCGCGACGCGGCCGACATCGCGCCCGGCCGCCTCAACGCCGTGACGTGCTGGGACGAGGACTTTGTGCTGGCGCCCGGCCAGCCTTCGGCCGCCACGGGCCAGGCCGCGCGCGAAAGCCTACTGGCTGCCAGCCGCGACCTCAAAGACGGCAAGCTCGATGCCATCGTTACCGCGCCTATCAGTAAGGACAATACCCAGGCCGACGATTTCCGCTTTCCCGGCCATACCGAATTCCTGACCAGCTACTTTGGAGCGCCCGAAAGCCTTATGTTCCTGGTAGATGAGAGCGGCTTGCGCATTGCCACCGTCACCGGCCACATGCCGCTCAAGGACGTGCCCGCCCGCCTTACCGCCGAGCTGCTGCGCACCAAAATCACGCTGCTCCTGAAATCCTTAAAGCAGGACTTCGGCATTTTGAAGCCGCGCATTGCGGTGCTGGGCCTCAACCCGCACGCGGGCGAAAACGGCCTGCTGGGCAAGGAAGAAGGCGACATCGTGTCGCCCGTAATCCAACAGTTTGCGCACGACGGCCACTTGGTAATGGGCCCTTATCCGGCCGATGGCTACTTTGGTACCCAGCAGTTCCGGCAGTTCGACGCTACCCTGGCACTCTACCACGACCAGGGCCTGATTCCCTTCAAGCTGATGGCCTTTGAGCAGGGCGTGAATTTTACGGCCGGCCTGCCAGTGGTGCGCACCTCCCCCGACCACGGCACGGCCTATGGCCTGGCAGGGCAGTTTAAAGCCAACGAATCTTCCTTTCGGGCAGCAGTTTACCTGGCTTGTGAGGTGTGGAAGCAACGCTGGGAAGCGGCCCAGCCGCGCTCTGCGCGGTAGGGCCCGCCCGGTCGTTGCGGGCACCATTGCCGGGTGCGCAACGTATAGAGGTTCGCGCAACTTGCCAAAGAATGGCTGATGCTCAGCGCAACAACCCGCCGTTTCTAGCTGAAACCGCCGAGAAAGTTGAGCCATTCTTTTGGCAAAAAGCCGAATTTTCACTACTTTTGCCCCCTGCTATCCAGCCCACCGTGAAAAAAGAAAGCCAATACGACATCAACCTAGCCAAGCTGGCGCTGAAAACGCACCACTTTGAGTTCGAGTTGGGCCCCGACTTTTTTGCCTTATTCGACCAGCCTCTGGTGGAGCAAGGCGACCTGCACGCCGATGTGGAGCTCATTAAAACCGAGCGGGTAATGACCCTCAACTTCCACATTAGCGGCACCGTGCGCCTGACCTGCGACCGCAGCTTGGACGAGTTCGACCAGCCGATGGACATTGAGGAGCAGCTGCTGGTGCGCTTCGGCGACGAAAGCAAGGAACTGGACGACAACGTGCTGCAAATCACGCCCGAAACTCAGTCCCTGCCCCTGGCGCAGCACCTCTACGATTACATTGGTCTGGCGCTGCCGATGAAGAAGTTGCACCCGCGCTTCCAGAACGAAGCCGACGACAATCCTGATGCTCCCACCAAGCTCATCTTCAGCACCCGTCCTGCTGACGATGCGCCCGATGACGACGAGCCGGCCGACCCGCGTTGGGCCGCGCTGCGCAACCTCAATTAATCCGTCAGCGCCCCGAGTCGCTCCCCCACTCAACATTTACAACTCAACACTCATAACGTAACAATACCATGGCTCATCCTAAGCGCCGCACCTCCTCCTCCGTTCGCGACAAGCGTCGTACCCACTACAAGCTGATTCCTAAGGCGGTGACCTTGTGCCCCAACACGGGCGAGCTGCACCTGCGCCACAAGGCGTATGTGGTAGATGGCGACCTGTACCACAACGGCCAGCTGGCTATCAAAAACTACTCGAAGGTGAGCTCTGCGCCCGCCGCCGACACTACCGGCGACGACGAATAGCGCGTCAGGTTGTTAATTCGCGGTACCTTACGGTCCGGCTTCGCGCTTTTGTAAGCCAGCGAGGCCGGACTTTTGGTTACCACCCTTCACCTGACTTCCCCAAACACCTTTTACATGAAAATAGCCCTCGACGCAATGGGCGGCGATTTTGCCCCCCAAGCCGCCGTGGCGGGTGCCGTGATGGCCGCCGAACTACTAGCCGGCCGGGCCACCATCGTCCTCATTGGCCAGGAAGATGCCGTGCGGCCCCTGCTTGAGGCCGCCGGCCCCGCAGGTACTGCCCTCGAATTTGTGCCCGCCTCCCAGGTCATTGAAATGGCCGAGCATCCCGCCAAGGCCTTCCAGCAAAAGCAGGATTCCAGCATTGCCATTGGTTATAAATTGCTTTTGTCAGGTGAGGTAGAAGCCTTTTGCTCGGCTGGCAACACCGGGGCCATGCTCGTAGGCGCCATGTTTACGGTGAAGGCCGTGCCCGGTGTCATCCGCCCCGCCATTGCCAACTTCGTCCCCAAGAAAAAAGATAAAATGGGCATCCTACTCGACGTGGGCGCCAACGCCGAATGCAAGCCCGAGATGTTGGAGCAATTCGGTGAGTTGGGCTCGCTCTACGCCCAGTACGTGCTGGGTATCGAACGGCCCAAGGTTGGCCTGGTAAACCTGGGGGAAGAAGAAGCCAAAGGAACCCCCAACACCCAGGCCGCTTACCAACTGCTGAAGGCCAACCCGCGCATTCAATTTGTGGGTAATCTGGAAGGCCGCGACATGTTCAACGAAAAGGCCGACGTGGTGGTGGTTGACGGCTTTACGGGCAACATCCTGTTGAAAATGGCGGAATCCATTTACGAGATACTGGACGATAAGAACATGCACGACCCGTTTTTTGACAAGTTCAACTACGAGGCCGTGGGTGGCTCCCCTATTCTGGGCATCAACGACAACGCCATTATCGGCCACGGCCGGAGTACGCCGCTGGCCATATGCAACATGCTGGTGCAGGGCTGCACCATGGCCGAATCCGGGATTGTCGACCAAATAAAAGCTACTTTTAAGTCGTAGCTGCTTGCTTAGGCTGAGAAAAACATCCGGCTTCGGCCGGATTTTTTTTCCTCAACCTCTTTTATCTCCTTAGGGCAAAACGGGCGCGTTGGTTGCGCTTTTTTATTCTGCTTTGCCCATTTCTCGCTTGCCCCGCCTACTTTTGCCCATATGAAGATTACTGCTGCCATCACCGGCGTGGGTGCTTACGTGCCCGACTATGTGCTTACCAATGCCGAGCTTGAAAAACTGGTAGATACCACCGATGAGTGGATTTTGTCCCGGACCGGCATTAGGGAGCGGCGCATTCTGAAAGGAGAAAACCAGGGCGCTTCCGTTATGGGCATCAAGGCGGTGCAGCAGCTTCTGGACAAGACCGGGACCAATCCGGAGGATATTGAACTGGTTATTTGTGCCACTACCACGCCCGATGTACTGTTTCCGGCCACGGCCAACATCATTTCCAACGGCGTGGGCATCACCAAGGCGTTTAGCTACGACCTGAACGCGGCGTGCTCCAGCTTCCTGTTTTCGCTGGTAACGGCGGCCCAGTTCATTCAGGCCGGCACCTATAAGAAAGTAATTGTAGTGGGCGCCGACAAGATGTCGTCCATCGTGGATTACACCGACCGCGCCAACTGCATCCTCTTCGGCGACGGCGCGGCGGCTGTGCTGCTGGAGCCCAACGCCGAAGGCTACGGCATGCTCGACCACGTGATGCGCACCGATGGCAGCGGCGAGGCCTACCTGCACCAGAAAGCCGGGGGTAGCCGACGCCCGCCGTCGCACGCCACCGTGGACAACAAGGAGCACTACCTTTACCAGGAGGGTGCCACGGTGTTCAAGTTTGCCGTGAAGAGCATGGCCGACGTGGCCGCGCAGGTTATGGAACGCAACCACCTCAGCAACGACGACGTGGCGTGGCTGGTGCCGCACCAAGCCAACAAGCGCATCATTGATGCCACCGCCAACCGCATGGGCGTGGGCCCCGATAAGGTGATGCTCAACATAGACCGCTACGGCAACACCACCAACGCCACTATTCCGCTGTGCCTGGCCGACTACGAAAGCCAGTTGAACCGCGGCGACAACCTCGTGCTGGCGGCCTTCGGAGGCGGCTTCACGTGGGGTTCCATTTACCTGAAATGGGCCTACGACTACAAAGCCGTTAGCTAGTTGCTATAAGCTGGCAGCCCTTTTCTTTGCTCAAAAAAGCAGCCGTTGGCCAACACCTGTTCGTTAACAGCAGTAAAACATTCCCACCCAACAAGCTAATAGCTAACGGCTATCGGCTAAAAGCTTCAACCCAATGGCAAGTACCGCCGACTTCCGCAACGGCCTCGTTCTCAATTACAACAACGAGCTGCACGTCATCACCGAGTTTCAGCACGTGAAGCCCGGCAAAGGCCCCGCGTTTGTGCGCACCAAAATGCGCAACATCAAAACCGGCCGCACCATCGACAACACTTTCAACGCTGGCGTGAAGGTGGAAACTGCCCGCGTGGAGCAGCGCCCCCATCAGTTCCTGTACAAGGACGACTACGGCTACAACTTCATGGACAACGCGACCTTCGAGCAGGTGGTGATTCCCGAAGCCATGCTGCCTTTTGCCGACCTGATGAAGGAAGGCCAGGAGGTGACCATTCTCATGCACGCCGAAACGGAGATGCCGCTAACGGCCGAGCTGCCCACTACCGTTGACCTGATGGTGACTTACACCGAGCCCGGCCTGCGTGGCGACACCGCCACCAATACATTGAAGCCGGCCACGGTAGAAACCGGCGCGCGCATACAAGTGCCGCTGTTTATTGATACGGACACCAAGATTCGCATCAAAACCAGCGACTACAGCTACGTAGAGCGCGTTAAATAGCCTTTAGCCAGTAGCTGATACTCCAAATAAAGCCGACAGCTAGCAGCTAAATGCTAGCAGCTAATCAAATGTCAAATTCGCCCAAAAAGGACGCTGCCATGAAAGCCAAAGAATTACAGGAGTTGCTCGATTTTATCGCCAAATCGGGCCTTAACAAGGTCAATATTGAAACCGAAGAGTTTAAGATTTCGGTACAGCGCGACCCCACTACCAAGCACGTGATGAGCGCGGCGGCGCCCGTTGCCCAAGCGCCCGCTCCGGTAGCTGCCGCGGCGCCCGCGCCAGCAGCCGCTGCCCCAGCAGCCGCTGCCCCTGCGGCCGAAGCAAGTGCCACCCACCGCCCCCTGAAAGCCCCGATGATTGGCACGTTTTACCGCAGCAGCGGTCCTGATGTGCCGGCCTTCGTGCAGGTAGGCGACATGGTGGAGAAAGGCCAGGTTATCTGCATCATCGAAGCCATGAAGCTGTTCAATGAGATTGAAGCCGAGGAAAGCGGCCGCATTGTGAAGTCAATGGTGGAAAACGCGACTCCCGTTGAGTACGACCAGCCGTTGTTTTTGATAGAATAACAGGCACTTAGGAGCTTGGGGACTTGGGGACTTGGTTGCACGCCGTAGGGCGCAAAACCCTCCTTCAGGTTCCCAAGCTTTTTTTAACGCCTTCCTAAAGGCGCAAAAAACCAAGTTCCCAAGACCCTAAGTTCCCAAGACCCCACCATCCATGTTCAAGAAAATACTCATCGCCAACCGGGGCGAAATTGCCCTGCGCATCATCCGCACCTGCAAGGAAATGGGCATCAAAACGGTGGCCGTGTACTCGACTGCCGACAAGGAAAGCCTGCACGTGAAATTTGCCGATGAAGCCGTGTGCATCGGCCCACCCGCTTCGGCCCAGTCTTACCTGAGCATGCCGAGCCTGATTTCGGCAGCTGAAATCACCAACGCCGACGCCATTCACCCCGGCTACGGCTTCCTGTCAGAAAACGCGGAATTCTCCCGTATCTGCGCCGAAAACGGCATCAAATTCATCGGGGCTTCGCCCGAGATGATAAACCAGATGGGCGACAAGGCCACGGCCAAAGCCACCATGATAAAGGCCGGCGTGCCGTGCATTCCCGGCTCGGTGGGCTTGCTGGATTCGGTGGAGCAGGGCAAGAAAATTGCCAATAAAATCAAATACCCCGTCATCATCAAGGCCACGGCCGGGGGCGGCGGGCGCGGCATGCGCATCATTCACTCCGACGACGAATTCCAGAAGGCTTGGGACGATGCCCGGACGGAGTCCAAGGCGGCCTTTGGCAACGACGGGATGTACCTGGAGAAATTCGTAGTGGAGCCCCGCCACATTGAGGTGCAGATTGTGGGCGACCAGTTCGGCCACGTGTGCCACCTCTCGGAGCGCGACTGCAGCATTCAGCGGCGCCACCAGAAGCTGGTGGAAGAGGCGCCCTCCCCTTTCATGACCGATGCGCTGCGGGAAAAGATGGGCAAGGCGGCCATTGCGGGCGCTTCGGCCATTGGCTACGAGGGCGTGGGCACGATTGAGTTTCTAGTGGATGCCAACCGCGACTTCTACTTCATGGAGATGAACACCCGTATTCAGGTGGAGCACCCCGTGACAGAGGAAATCATCAACTACGACCTCATCAAGGAACAAATCAAGGTGGCGGCCGGCATCCCGATTTCGGGCAAAAACTACTTCCCGAAGATGCACGCCATGGAGTGCCGCATCAACGCCGAGGACCCGCGCAACAACTTCCGCCCGGCGCCCGGCAAAATCACGACCCTGCACATTCCCGGCGGCCACGGCGTGCGCGTGGATACGCACGTGTACGCGGGCTACACCATCCCGCCCAACTACGACTCGATGATTGCCAAGCTCATCACCGTGGCCCAAACCCGGGAGGAGTGCATCGTAAAAATGAAGCGCGCCCTGAGCGAATTTGTGGTAGAAGGCGTGAAAACGACCATTCCCTTCCACCTGGCGCTGATGGATAACGCTCAGTTTAACGAAGGCAATTTCACGACGGCGTTTCTGGAGCAGTCGTTTGATTTCTCGACGATTTAAGATTTAAAAATTGATTTGACAGCTGCGCCTAGCCACTCATGGTTAGGCGCAGCCGTTTACGCTTTTTCATTCTGGTCATGAAAAATTCACTTCGATTGATGCTTTGCCTCAGTGCTTCGCTATTGCTTGGTAGTTGCGCCGACAGCTGCGAGGGCAGCATCGAAACCCTGGTGCTCTACGCCAAGCCGGGACCAAAAGCGGTGGGCCGGTCCATTTACGTGAACGTGGTGAACAAGCCTGACTTGGGCATCAAGCAAAGCCTGATGTACGAGGGCAAGGAGTTTGGCACGTTTGAGAACGTGGTCATCATCAACGACCCCACCAACCGGTTCGCGTCGAATCGCACCATTTGCTTCTCGAAGTTCCGGCAGGAGGCCGCCACTACCGGCGGCGACTTGATGGAGGAAGGGCTCCCGGTTATTACTGTGGAGTAGCAAGGGCGGCTGGCACCTTCTAAGGTACCGTTCAGGCTATTATGACAGCTTTGTGCGCGAAACGACTTGTTTTTTTGAGCAAAACCGGCAAGGATGTGCAACCTCAGAGCTAGCCATGGGCACTACCACTTACGCCATTGACCTCGCCGCCAAAAAGCTCCTGCATGAAAAAATACTGGGGGATATTCTTATTGATGAGCTTGGCCCTGCCAGCGTTCAGTCAAGGCCGTGACACTGTTTTTGCGGTTCGCAAGCTGTTTTATCAGAAGCGCGGCAGAGGCAACGGCTGGTTGGCGGCGGCAGACAGCGCGGCCAGCACCACTGGCTACGTCCAGCAGAGCGCAAGTCGTTTCGTAAACGTTGATAAGAAACCGGATTACCTGGGTAGTACCGTCTTCCTTTTGGTAGGCGCCGCGCGGGCCAGTGAGTTCAGCGCCGAGAACGAGGCCGCCATTGTTCGGCATTACCGGGCCGGTGGTTCCATTCCACCGGGCATACGCCGGAAGCTGAAACGCAAGCACTTCCACCGCACCGCGCAGGATGTGATGAATGAAAATATTGATTGAAACGCCCCCGCCGCTTCGCGCCGGGGGCGTTCAGCTTTCTGGCTACCTTTGTGCCACCAAATTCCCATCCCACCTTAACTCCCAAAATACCCCTCCTATATGGCACGAGTGGAAATGACGATGCCCAAAATGGGCGAAAGCATCATGGAAGGCACCGTCCTGAAGTGGCTCAAGCAAATTGGCGACACCATTGAGCAGGACGAATCAGTACTGGAAGTGGCCACTGATAAGGTTGACACTGAAGTCCCCGCCATCTATGCGGGCGTGCTGACGGAAATTCTGGTGCAGGAAGGCCAGGTAGTGGCCGTGGGCGCGCCCATCGCCATCATGGAAACCGACGTGGCGGCTGCTGGTGCCCCTGCGCCGGCCGCTGCCCCCGCTGCTCCGCAAGCTGCTCCTGCCGCTTCGAGCAATGGTAACGCTGTGCCCTTTGTGCCTTCCGAAGCCGCTGCCACCGGAGGAGGTGCCGAGCACCAGCCCGGCCGCTTTCTCTCTCCGCTCGTGCTCAGCATTGCCCGCGAAGAAGGCGTGAGCATGACGGACCTGGAGTACCTGCCCGGCACTGGCAAGGAGGGCCGCGTGACCAAAAAAGACATTCTGGACTACGTGGCTGGCGGCAAGCAGCCCTTCACGGCCAGCGCGGCTCCTGCAGCAGCCGCACCGGCCGCGGCCGCAGCACCTGCTGCCCCCGCACCAAAACCCCAGGCGGCGGCCCCGCAAGCAGCCAGCGTGAAACCTGTGCCCAGCGTAAGCGGCGGCCAGGAGCTGATTGAGATGGACCGCATGCGCAAGATGATTGCGCAGCGCATGGTGGACTCCAAGCGCATTTCGCCCCACGTCACCAGCTTTGTGGAAGCCGACGTGACCAATCTGGTGAACTGGCGCAACAAGCACAAGGACGCCTACAAGAAGCGCGAGGGCGAGAACCTCACCTTCACGCCCCTCTTCATTCAGGCCGTGGCCCGCGCCATTCAGGATTACCCGCTGATAAACGTGTCGATTGATGGCGACTACATCATCAAGAAGCGCGACATCAACATTGGCGTGGCCGTGGCCCTGCCCAGTGGCAACTTGATTGTGCCGGTCATTCACAACGCCGACCAACTCAACCTCAACGGGTTGAGCAAGAAGATGAACGACCTGGCCAACCGGGCCCGGGCCAACAAGCTCACGCCCGCCGACCTCGAAGGCGGCACCTACACGCTGAGCAACGTGGGCTCCTTCGGCAACGTGATGGGCACGCCCATCATCATGCAGCCGCAGGTAGCCATCATGGCCGTGGGTGCCATCAAGAAAAAGCCCGCCGTGATTGAGACGCCGCAGGGCGACCTGATTGGCGTGCGGCAGTTCATGTTCCTGAGCCACAGCTACGACCACCGCGTGGTGGATGGCTCGCTGGGCGGCATGTTCGTGCGTAAAGTGGCCGATTACCTCGAACAATTCGACCCGAACACGGCAATTTAATTCTGGCCAAGCCAATTATCAGCACGTCATGCTGAGCTTGCCGAAGCATCTCTGGTACGCTACTAATCGATTTTAGTATTGCAGTAGAGACGCTTCGGCAAACTCAGCATGACGTTCTTTTATCATTTTGAAAGGACAATGAAAAACGTTTTTGTTATTGGCGCGCTGGTGCTCGCACTTGGGTTAATTGGCTATTTGTATCAGCAACTTTCGGTTACTCAGAAGGCACTGCAGACGTCTGAGCAGCGCTTTTCAGACTGTGAGAAGGTCACCTTTCAGCTGCAAAACCAGTTGGCTATGCTACAGAAGAAAGCAAGCAGTGAGGTAGCGAAATAAGGTCGTCGTTTATGACCTCGCTTAAAAATCAAAAAGCCACTTCCCGTTACAGGAAGTGGCTTTTTTTTGCATTCAAATGACTTCTTATAGTGCCGACAGGGCTTGTTCCAGGGCCACTATTTTCACTTCAGCATCAGCTAGCTTCTGGCGCTCCTTTTCCAATACTTCGGGCTTGGCATTCTGGGCGAATTTCTCGTTGCCCAGCTTGCGCTGCACCGATTCGCGGAAGCCCTGGGCGTACTCCAGCTCCTTTTCGAGTCGAGTGCGCTCGGCGGCCATGTCGATATGGCCTTCGAGGGGAATGAAGAACTCGCTCCCGCCCAGTACAAAGCTTACTGAGGCGGCGGGGCCGGCATCGGCAAAGCTCATTTCAGAAATATTGCCCAGCTTACGAATAATGGCGTCGAACTCGGCGAGCAGGGCCGCATCGTCGGTCTTGGCAACCAGCGCCAGCGGCTTGTTGGGGCCAATGTTTTTCTGGTTGCGCACGGAGCGGATACCGGCCACGATGGCCAGCGATTTTTCCATATCGGCCAGGATGCGGGCGGGCGCGGCGGGCGCGCTGGCCTTGGGCCACGGGGCCACGCACACGTACTCGCGGGGGCCGCGTTCGGCCAGCTCGTGCCACAGCTCTTCGGTGATGAAGGGCATGAACGGGTGCAGCAGCTTGAGTAGGGTTTCGAGGTAGGCCGTGGTGTGGCGCAGGGTTTCGGCGTCGATGGGGTGCTGGTAGGTGGGCTTCACCATTTCCAGGTACAGGGCGCAGAAATCGTCCCAGACCAGCTTGTACACCGTCATCAGGGCGTCGCTCATGCGGAATTTCTCGAAGTGGTCTTCGAGCTCGATGATGGCGGCTTGTAGCCGGGCTTCGAACCAAAGCACGGCCTTTTCATTCACAAACGGCAGCTTGGCATCTGCTTCCCACCCTTTCACGAGCCGGAAGGCGTTCCAGAGCTTGTTGGAGAAGTTACGGCCCTGTTCCACCAGCTTTATGTCGAATAGCAGGTCGTTGCCGGCCGGGGCCGAAAACAGCATGCCGGTGCGCACGCCGTCGGCGCCGTACTGGGCGATGAGGTCCAGCGGGTCGGGCGAATTGCCGAGCTGCTTGCTCATTTTGCGGCCCTGCGCGTCGCGCACGATGCCGGTGAGGTACACGTTTTTGAACGGCACTTCCTGACGGAATTCGATGCCGGCCATAATCATGCGGGCCACCCAAAAGAACAGGATGTCCGGCCCCGTCACCAGGTCGTTGGTGGGGTAGAAATAGTTAATGTCGGCGTTGTCGGGGTCCTTGAAGCCATCGAACACCGAAATGGGCCACAGCCACGACGAAAACCAGGTGTCGAGCACGTCCTCGTCCTGGCGCAGGTCGCTGAGCTGCAGGGCGGCGTCGCCGCTCTGGGTGCGGGCCTGGGCTAGGGCAGCCTCAGCGGTGAGGGCTACTACGAAGGTGCCATCGGGCAGGTAATAGGCCGGAATCTGCTGGCCCCACCAGAGCTGGCGCGAGATGCACCAGTCGCGCACGTTCTCCATCCAGGCCCGGTACATGTTTTTGAACTTGGGCGGATGAAGGCGCACGGTGTCGTTTTCCACCACGTCCAGCGCGGGCTTGGCCAGGTGCTCCATCTTCATGAACCACTGCAGGCTGAGCTTGGGCTCAATCACGGCCTTGGTGCGTTCCGATGTCTGCACGATGCTGGCGTACTCCTCGATTTTTTCGAGCAGCCCGGCCTCCTGCAAATCCTTGGCAATTTGCTTGCGGGCGGCAAACCGGTCCTGGCCCACGTAGAGCACAGCCTTTTCGTTGAGCGTGCCGTTGTCGGCCAGAATGTCGATAACGGGCAGGTTGTGCTTCACGCCCAGCTCGTAATCGTTCAGGTCGTGCGCGGGCGTCACCTTCAGGGCACCCGTACCGAAATCCATCGATACATATTCATCAAAAATCACCGGGATTTCGCGGCCCAGCAGCGGGATGCGCACGGTAGCGCCGGCCAGGTGCGCATAGCGCGGGTCGTTGGGGTTCACGGCCACGGCCACGTCGGCCATGATGGTTTCGGGCCGGGAGGTGGCCACGGTCAGGAACTGGCCCTCCTGCCCTACCACTGCATAATTGAGGTAATACATCTTCGCCTGCACGTCCTTGGCAATCACCTCTTCATCGGAGATGGCGGTGCGGCCTTCGGGGTCCCAGTTCACCATGCGCACGCCGCGGTAAATCAGGCCTTTGTTGTAGAGGTCTACAAACACGCGCAGGACGGCGTCGGTCAGGTCGGGCTCCATGGTGAAGCGGGTGCGGTCCCAGTCGCAGGAGGCGCCCAGCTTTTTGAGCTGCTCCAGGATAATGCCGCCGTATTTTTCCTTCCAATCGAAGGCGTGGGACAGGAACTGCTCGCGGGTGAGGTCACTCTTGGCGATGCCCTGCTCCTTGAGCTGGGCCACTACCTTGGCTTCGGTGGCAATGCTGGCGTGGTCGGTGCCGGGCACCCAGCAGGCTTCCTTGCCCTGCATGCGGGCCCGGCGCACCAGCACGTCCTGGATGGTATTATTCAGCATGTGCCCCATGTGCAGCACGCCGGTCACGTTGGGCGGGGGAATGACGACGGTATAAGGGACTTTTTTGGGATTGGCGGTGGCCTTGAAAAAGCCCTGCTCCTGCCAGCGCTGGTACCATTTGGCTTCAACGTCGGTGGGCGAGTACGTGGTGGCGAGGGACATAAAATGATGCTAGAATCAGAAGCCCCAAAAATAGGCATTAGAAAAGTGGCCTCCGACGTCTGCGCGAGAACTTATGCGGCGGTAAGTAAGGCATTAAGCATTGGCAGCTTCAAACGGTATAGTTCAGGGCCGTCAGAGGCCCAGGCAGCCTGGCAATACAGGCCCGGCACAGAAAATTTACTCACCCGAGGTAGTAGGGAGAAATCAGTCATGAATCAGATTCAATCCGCCATGCAGAATCATTCAGCCAGCATTCTACATCAACTGAATGGCAGACTGATACTTTTACCGAGACCACGCGACAAAAATTAGTGCCTTAGGTTTAATTCAAATACTGTAATTTGAATCCAAAACCGCTTATTTCGCTCTAATCCCGGATGGCTTCGCTTTTTTCTTTTTTCAAATCTGCTCCAGCAGCTCCAATTGCTGCCGATGCGCCGGTTCAGCTGGGCACCATGCGCATTGGGCTGGGCCAGTTGCTGGTAGAAGGTGGCGAGCCGATGCGGAACCTAGCCCGGGCCGTGGAGCAAATAGCGCAAGCTGCTGCCCAACAGTGCGACCTTGTGCTTCTGCCCGAAACCCTCGACTTTGCCTGGACGCACCCCAGCGCCCTGACGGAAGCCCAACCAATTCCGGGCGTTTTCAGTGACCAACTATGCCAGGCAGCGCTCCAGCACCGCGTGTACGTATGCGCGGGTCTCACTGAGCGCGGTACCGATGGCCGCAACTACAACGCTGCCATCCTCATCGACCCGCAGGGCCACATCATTGTGAAATACCACAAGATAAACCTGCTGGCAGTGGAGCTCCCCTACTATGCCGTGGGCCAGACGTTGAACGTAGTGGATACACCCCTGGGTAAAATCGGCGTAAATATTTGCGCCGATAATTACCTCGATGGGCTCTCCATTGGCCATACCCTGGCCCGAATGGGTGCGGAGTTTATTCTGGCGCCGTCGTCTTGGACGGTGGATTACTCCGTTACCGAAGAACACGACCCCTACGAGGAAAAGTGGATTAAGCCGTTTTCCATTTTGGCAAACCTCTACAATGTGGTAGTGGTGGGAACCACTTCCGTAGGCTACATTGTGGGCGGCCCTTACGAGGGTAAAAAGAGCATCGGCTGCTCACTGGCCGTGGATGCCAATGGCGTGCAGGCCCAGGGGGCTTTTAATGAGTTTGCAGGACAACTTATAGTAGCCGACCTGGCCCGGCCCCACCGCCCCGAACGCGGCACAGCCATTGGCGAAATGCTCCAGGCCAAAGGGTACCACTTCGACAAAATGCCTTCGCTTTAATTGTCAACACCTCACTCTTCCATTCTGCTACCGCCTTTTACTCAGCAGCCGATTTAGCATTATCAATTGCAGACATATATCCTCACGGCAGAACGGCCCGCTGTAACTCACACTCCCCCGACATACCAGCGTTGCACCCGGTGCATTATGGACACCACGGCTCCTGGCATCACTTTCAATGCCACGGGCACCTGCAATTTCTGTGACCTGCACGACCGGCTCGATGCGTCTTTCCCGCTGGGAGAAGCCGGCCGGCTTACCGTGCAGCGCCTGGCCGCCGATATGCGCAAAGCCGGCCGGGGCCGGCGCTACGACTGCGTGCTGGGCGTGAGCGGTGGCCGCGACAGCACCTATACCCTGTGGTATTGCGTGACCCAACTGCAACTGCGCCCGCTGGCCGTGCACTTCAACGACGGCTTTGGCAACCCCATTGCCGGTGAAAACATGCTGCGTATGTGCCAGCGCCTGGACGTAGAGCTGCGCACCATCACCTCGGACTGGCGCGAGTCGAAGGACCTGAAAATTGCTTTCCTAAAGGCCTCGGTGCCTGACATGGAAGAAGGTACCGACCTCGGTATTGCCACCGCACTCTATGGCGTAGCGGCCAAGGAAGGCGTGCAGCATCTAGTTATCGGGCAATCTTTCCGCACCGAAGGCATCGCGCCGCTCAGCTGGAATTTCCTGGATGGCAAGTACTTGCGCGCCGTACATAAGCAGTTTGGCACTGTGCCGCTGCGCCCGTGGCAACCCAACGACCCCGGATTCAACTTGGGCATTAAGGAGATGGTGTACTACGCTTTTATTCGGGGCATCAAAACCGTCACCCTCTTGTACCACCTAAACTACGTGCGGAGCGAAGTGGACGAGTTGCTGGTCCGCGAACTGGACTGGAAAAATCCCGGTGCTCACTATTTCGATGACCTATACCAGAGTGTGATTTATTACCTCAACCGCGTCAAGTTTGGCATCGACCGACGCCTTTTCAACTATTCGGCGCTGGTGCGCTCGGGGCAAATGAGCCGGGAAGTGGCCCTGGACCGGGTTTTGCGCATCAATTCCATTGAAGACGAGGCGGTCATTGCACTATGCATCAAGCGCCTCGGCCTGACTCGCGCAGAGTTTGAGGCCATTGTGGCCACGCCCCCCAAAACTTTTCACGACTACCCCAACAGCTACCGGCTGCTCCGGCTGTGCCGGTGGCCCATTAAGGTGATGAGCCGCCTGAACCTGATTCCAGAATCAGCTTACGACAAATATTTTAATTGCGGTACTTGAGTCCTGAACCTTCGGTTATTTCCTGCTAATCATGATATGGGCACTCCATTAGGCTACCACCAATAGCTCTTGCAGAACCCTTTTACCAACTGTTTAAACCCGAAAAAAGCCCCGTAGCAATTGCTACGGGGCTTTTTTCGGGTTTTGATTTCTTAAGCGGCGATGTGCAGCCAGTCTTTCTTTTCGAGCAGTCGCTCACGGGTTTCGCGATAGTCGGGGTCGTCCACGCAGCAGTCGACGGGGCACACGGCAGCGCACTGAGGCTCCTCGTGGAAGCCCACGCACTCGGTGCACTTGTCAGACACGATGTAGTAGTACTCGTCCGATACCGGCGTCTGCGGGGTGGTGCCGTTCACGGTGCTGCCGTCGGGAGTAGCCACCTCTTTCAGGGTGGTGCCATCGGCCCAGCGCCACTGGGCACCGCCTTCGTAAATAGCGTTGTTGGGGCATTCCGGCTCGCAGGCACCACAGTTGATGCACTCGTCGGTTATCATGATGGCCATGGGGCGTCGGGGGTCAGGGAGTGAGGGTAAACCAAAGGAGAACTAGCTGGCTTTACGTAAAACGCCCGGCCAGCGCCGTTCTTTGGTGGTACAAAATTAGCCAACAGCGGTGGGGTTTGCATGGTTTTGCCCAATTTTGCCGGGCAAGTGCCTGCTTTTTTCCCAGACTACGGTCTCTTGGCCTGCTTTTATTCCTTATGAATCATTCCGAACGTTTAGCTGCTTTTGTGGCCCTGGGCCACCGCCTCAGCAGCCTATTGCCCGAAGAAATCACGACGCTGGCGGCTCGGGCCCGCAACCAAAATGCCTGGTTTGACGAGCCCAGCGTGACGGCTGCCGTGGGGGGCCTGGTCCACATGCTCGCGGAGCAGCCCCTGCGCCAGTGGGCGGCGCGCTACCCCCCCGAGCCCACAACGGTGCACCAGATTGGCGTGGTGATGGCCGGCAACATCCCCATGGTGGGCTTTCACGACCTGCTGTGCGTGCTGCTCAGCGGCCATGTGCTCCTGGCCAAGCTCAGCGCCGACGACACCGTGCTCATGACCTGGCTCATCGAAGAACTCACGCGCCTGGAGCCCCGCTTCGCCGGCTTCATCCAAATCCTGCCGCGGTTGAATGCGGCCGACGCTTTTATTGCCACCGGCTCGGACAACACGGCCCGCTACTTTGAATTTTACTTCGGCAAAAAGCCTCATCTCATTCGGCGCAACCGCACCAGCGTGGCCGTGCTCACGGGCCAGGAAACCGACGAAGAGCTGGCCCGCCTCGGGGCCGATATCTTCCAGTACTACGGCCTGGGGTGCCGCAACGTGAGCAAGCTCTTCGTGCCCACCGGCTACAGCTTTGTGCCCCTGCTGGATGCGCTGCAACCCCACGAAGGGGTGCTCCACCACCACAAATACAACAATAACTACGACTACAACAAGAGCATATTACTAGTAAACCGCGTGCCTCACTTCGACAGCGGCTTCCTGCTTTTGCGGGAGAGCCCGGCCCTGGTGTCGCCCATCTCGGTTGTGCACTACGCCGAGTACACAAGTGAAATCGACCTGGTCGACCAGCTCACCGACATTGCGGCCCGGACGCAGTGCGTGGTATCGGCCGGAAGCCGGTTTGCCGGCAGCCTGCCGTTCGGCCAGGCCCAATCGCCCGGGGTGCAGGAGTACGCCGACCGGGTAGATACCATGGAGTTCCTGGCGGAACTGCCCTAGTATTTTGCAGAAAATCACGGCCTGCCAGGCTTAATTTTCGTTCATAGAACAGGTCCAGAATGTGTTCATATCTGGCAACACCACCTTTTCGCTTAACCCCTTCGCCATGTCTTTTTTGCCCGCCTCGCCGACCGTCGAAATTGTTGAGAAAGAAGATATTGTCGCAATGGTCTTCGGCCGCGACGATGTGCTGCCTGATGAAGCCGCGCAGCGCCGCCGCCGGGCCGATGCCGACCGGGCCGCCACGCTCGGCAACGCCTACCACGGCAAGCTGGACATCTATTTCCAGACCGCCGACGGCAGAACCAAGCGCGTGGCGACCACCGTTTGGGCCGCCGATGCGGACCACCTCACCCTCAAATCAGGCGGCTCGCTGCCCATGCGGGCCGTTCTGGGCTTTGATTTTTATTAGGAAGCTCTCCGCGCCTGTTTTAACTCAACTCTCCCAATGAATATCATTTCAACGCTTTGGGGCATTGTGGCCCTCCTGCTGGCCATATTGGCGTTGTTCCCGTTTCTGGGCTGGGCCAACTGGTTTATCCTCATTTTTGCCATCGTTGGCCTTATCATCGGCGCTTTTGGCAAACGTAAGACCGGAATGACGCTCAACGGCGTTGCCATCCTCATTGCCTGCTTCCGCCTGTTCATTGGCGGCGGCATCATTTAGGGTATTGAATTATAGAAGCGAGGCGTCAGCTCGTGACTAGAGGCGCTGCAGGGCGCGCTCAATCATAGCATCGACCACGGCACCAGCGTTTTCGGCAAATTCGCCGGTGGCCCGGTTCGCTACAATGGCGTTGAGGGAAAGTACTTCGTGGCCCAGCATACGGCCCAGCGAGTAGTAGCCGGCCGTTTCCATTTCAAAGTTGCTGAGGCGGAACTGGCCTTCTGCGCTCTCGTGGCGGAAATTCTGCAGGCGGGCAATGTAGTCGGGCTGGCGCAGGTCGAGGCGCAGCACGCGGCCCTGCGGACCGTAAAAACCGGGGCACGTGAGGGTGTTGCCCATCACCATGCCCGCGCCCACTTGCTCACGCAGCAGGTCGGAGCCGCGCACCACGTAGGGGGCGTAGGGCAGCCCAATTGCCTGCTGTAGTTCGGTGGCAATTTCAGTTTCCAGGCCGGTTTCCATCAACGGATAGAACTGCATGAGGCTGTCGAGGCCCACGGCGTACTCAGTGGCCAACATGGCCCCGATGGGCACATCGGCCTGCAAGCTGCCACTGGTGCCCAGCCGGATAATGCGTAGGTTGATGCGTTCTTCCACGGGGCGCACTGTGCGCGACATAAAATCGATGTTGACCAAGGCATCCAACTCGTTCATCACGATGTCGATGTTGTCGGTGCCCATGCCGGTGCTCAGCACGGTGATGCGCTTGCCGCGGTAGTAGCCCACGTGCGTCACAAACTCGCGGTGTGTGGTCTCGAACTCCACCGAATCAAAATGCCGGCTCACCTGCGCCACGCGGGCGGGGTCGCCCACGGTGAGAATGGTATCTGAAATGTGGTCTGGCAGCAGATTGAGGTGGTAAATGGTGCCGTCGGGATTCAGGATGAGTTCGGAGGAAGGAATCATAGGAGGGAGTTGGTAATTATGAATTAGTAATTATGAATTAAAAATTGCCGCCTATAGGAGCCCTACAGTAGGCAGTAATGAATTTTTAATTTATAACTCAAAATTTTTAATTAAGCCTTGGCATAAGAGGCCAGGCCCTGGGCGGGGTTGTAGTGATTGCTGAGTTTGGGATACGCGCCGGTGCCGTCGTAGGTGCGTTTGTCGGGGTGGGCGGCGCAGGCCGCGGAGCAGGCACCCTGCAGCTGCTCGCCGCAGGCTTCGCAGAGCGACAGGTGGGCGTTGCACTGAGGATTGGCGCAGTTCACGAGGCGGTTGCTGGGCTCCTGGCAGTGTTGGCAGCGTGAAATAACCGTGGGGTTGACGCGGTTCACGTCCACGGCCACGCGGTTGTCGAACACGTAGCACTGGCCGTCGAAGTCCTCGCCACCGGCTTCAATGCCGTACTTGATGATGCCGCCGTGCAGCTGGTACACGTTTTCAAAGCCCTGCTCGAGCAGGAAAGCGCTGGCTTTTTCGCACTTGACACCGCCGGTGCAGTAGGTCAGGATTTTCTTGTCCTTGAATTGCTTCAGCTGCTCCACCCGCTCTGGAAAGTCGCGGAAGTTCTCCATGTCCAGCGTCACGGCGTTCTTGAAGCGGCCGAGGTTGTATTCGTAGTCGGAGCGCACGTCCACCACCACCACGTCGTCGCGGTCCTTCAGGGCTTTGAACTCTTCGGGTGAGAGGTGCTGGCCGGTTTTTTCGTGGGGACGCACATGGCGTAGGCTGCTGTGCACAATTTCCGGCTTCACGCGCACGTGCAGCTTCTGGAAGGTATGGGCCGGCACCTCGTCAACTTTGAATTCCAGCGTGGCAAACCGCGGGTCGGCTTTCACCGCCGCCATGTAGCGGGCGCAGCTCTTCGCCGTGCCCGATACGGTGCCATTCAACCCCTCGGCAGCCACGATGATGCGCCCGCGCAAATCCAGCTCCAGGCAAAAGCGGTGGTGCTCATCCCGGAACTGTTCGGGGTTGTCGATGGGCGTGTAGCAGTAGTAAAGTAGAACCTGATACATAACGAGTTAAAAATTGCAAATTAAGAATTAAGGTTGAAAGCGGCGTTGGGGAAGAACGAAAACTCTTAACTCATAACTCTTAACTCTTTCAAACTTTCACCGCTGGGTTGCCGAATACCGTCTGGCCGTTGGCCACATCGGACACGACCACCGAGCCGGCGCCTACGCGGGCCTTATCGCCAACCTTTACGCCCGAAACCACCACGGCACCGGCCCCGATGAAGGCTTGTTCCCCAACTGAAGCATCGGCCCCAATCAGGGCGCCGCTGCCAAGCTGGGCAAAGTCGCCAATGGTAGCGCGAGCCTCTACTACGGCGTTGGCGCCCAGCAGGCAGCCGTCGCCCAGGGTGGCGGTGGCCGCAACCACGGCATTGGGACCCACGTAGTTACCATGCCCCAGGGTGGCGTGCGGCGCCACGCTGGCGCGGTGGTGAATGGCGTTTACGGGTACGGCTTCGTACTCGGTGCGCAACATCTGGGTGAGGCTACGGCGGCTGGCGGTGTCGTCGGTGGCTACAAAAACCTCGCATTTCTTGCCCAGCAGCTTCAGCAGCTCGCCGTCGTCGGTGTTGCCCATCACGGGCACATCGAGTAGTTCGGTGCCTTGCAGTGCCTTGTCGTCGTCGAGCAGGCAATACACTACTACATCGTTGGATAGAAAGGCATCGAGGGCGGCGGTGCCAACGGTTTGGGCACCAAGAATGATAACGGGATTTTCCATGAGGAGCTTGGTCTGTTTAGCGTTCGGGCCCCGGCAAAAGCAATTGGGGCAGCAGGTGAACGAGCCACAAAGTTACGCCGCCGGCCCGGCAAGCCCCTCAACAGAACTTGGAACGGGCGGTGTAATCTCCCGCAGCCCTAGCCGATGTAGCAGCGCGGCCGCGTAATCGTTTTGCAGCAGCAGGAACACAAGGAACGGCAGCAGCCCGCTGCGGTAGCGGCTCAGGGAGCCATAGTTGGGCGTCGTGAGTCCAATCAAGATGGCCAATACCACGCAGAACACTGCCAATCCTACGCCTAACTCAAAAGGCAGGTGGCCGCTTCTGCCGCGCCAGGCAGCCACCAGGGCAAGTAAAATTAGTAGAATAAGACCCGCATTTTCCAGGCTCATAATGATGTATAAGGGCTGGCGGGATTCGCCCAACCACGGCCGGGTGATGCTGTTGGCGGCCGCCAAGGGCGCGTGCGCGGCAATGCTTTCGATGGTGGGCCGCAGGTTGGGGTATTCAATATGCGGCTTGCCCACCGATTGCGTTACCTCGTGGGAATACACCCTGATAACCTGGTACGTGAACTTGTTGACGCTGAAAGCCACACTCAACTGCGGCAAGAGCCACAAACCAGCCGCCAGCACAGAGATAATAACGGTCCCCTGAATCATGCGCGTGTGCCTCCAGCCCAGCAGAGCAATACCGCGAGCCAATGCCACCGCTCCCAGCACGCCCAGCAGCGGCAGGGCGAAAAAATACCGCAGGTGAAAATGTAGCCACGCCAAAACGCCGGTGGCCAGCCACCACCCCACCGAGCGCCACCACCGGCGCGGCCGGGTATCTGTCGGACCGTAAAGGGGGCCCAGTACCCTGGCCGTGAGCCACGCACCGCTCCCGAGCAAAACAGCTTCTTTGCTGATGCCTGTGGCCCAGAACCATGCCGTGGGCCACAGCAAAAAAGCCACTACACCCGCCCCTACGGGAGTGCCCGGCAGCACCAAACGCAGACAGCGCACCAACTGCCAGCACCCCACAAACGCAAAGACGCTAATGTAAAAACTATTTATCCAGCCAAAACCCAACGACCCCAAATTCAGCAAAGCCAGAATCTTAATGAGAATCCACGTATTGGAAGTACTTTGAAACACGGCATCGTAAAGAACACCGCCGCTGAGGCTTTTATAGGGAATTATCACCACTGCCTGCGTGAAGGTTTGAAATGCAGCGGCAGGGTTCGTCCATAGTTGCGTAGTCACGTCGCGGGCCAGGGAGCTCATGTACTCGGCATCCAGCTTGAGGGTCCAGTTACGGGCAAGCCCAACCCCCAGCCGCAGGCACAGGCCCAACACCAGCGCCCAGCGCCACCACGTAGGGCCGGCCCAGCGCCACTGCCGCTGCAGCCACGGCAGCAGCACGGCCAGCAGGCCGATATTCAGCAAAATGGCCAGGGCTACCTTCATCGGGCCACGCGCGGTTGTTGCACCAGGCGGCTGCCAATGGCGCAGTGCAGGCAGCGGCGTGGGGCGCAATAGCCTTTGTGCAGCGCCAGCAGCCCCTGCGAGTCGGCGGCTGTGCGGTGCGTGAAACCCAAGGCCTCGTATACGTCGGTGTATTGGTTGTGCTCAGCCGGTAGCTCGCTTAGCAAGGCCAGGCTACTTTCGACCAATGCGGGCTGGCCCACGTGGCGGGCGTAGGCCACCCGCAGTGGCACCACCACATTGGTGATGAGCAAGGCGATGCTGGCCTTGCCCAGGGCAGGTACCTTGCCGGCCCGGCCGGGCCGGAAGTGCGTGCGCCAATACTGCGGCGTGGGGGCCTGGAAAAACTCAGTGAGTGCGGTGGTACTGTCCGCCGTGAGCAGCGCATCGAACAAAGCCGGGCGGGCATGCAGCAACCCCACCAGCTGCCCCAGCCGCACCGGCGGGAAATTTGCCGGCCGAAGCCGCAGGTAGTTCCACTCGTGCACCCGCATGGCCGTGGGCCCCAAGCTGTATTTGTGACTCAGAAAATCGTATTCGCGCTTCAGGTCCTGGATGTAGTCGTCGCTGATGGTCTCCTCATTATCAGCCAGAAACCCGGCCTGTCCGAAAAGCAGCGCCTCCAGCTGCCGCTGGTCGTGCCGGTGCCGCCGCAGCACTGCCAGCGGCACGGCCTTGGCCAGCCGCGCCAGCGGTTCGCTGTTTTTCTGAAAGCCAAAAGCAGCCATCAGCGCGTGGTAGGCTGTGGCTTCCCAGTCCTGGCCCAGGTGCTGGTGCAGGGCCGCGATGACGTCGGCTTTGCCTTCCATGCGCTCCAGCAAGGCGCGCTCCGTCATCATGGTTTTGGTGATTTCGGGCACCAGGTTGAGCAGGGGCGCGCAGGGTAGCGGCGCTGCGGCGGGGGCTTCTACTAAGGCCTGGTAACGGGCCAGCAGCTCGGGCAGCAGGCGCGGCTGCAGGGCCAGCGCCGGAATCAGGCTGCCGTTGGTGCGGGCCACGTCGGCGTCGTGGCTGCCCACTACGTGCAGGATTACCTGGTCGTACTTGAGGTCGGTTTGGTGGTTGTGCCGGGCCCAATCGGAGGCGCGCAGGTGAATTTCCACGGCGCCATTCCATTCCACTTCACCCAGGCGCAGCCGGGCGTTCAGGAAGTCGGGCCCAGCGTCGGCGTTGCGCTGGCCGGGGCGCAGTACCTGGATTTCCTCGCCGGCGGCCGTGCGCAGGTCGGCCTTGTCAAAATACTGGTGCTGCCAGACGTAGTGGAGGAAATCTTCGCGCATGGCGCAAATTAGTTGTCAGTTGTTGGTTGTCCGTTGTCAGCGGTAAAACTGGCTACCGCGCAAAATAAAAACAGCCCGCCTCTTTCGAAGCGGGCCGCAATTATTATCAATTTAATAATCGACAACAAATAGCTAATAACTAAATAATTAGCGCAAATCCACCACCTTCACGCCTTTGTACTTGGCTTTATCAAAAGCAAATGAACTGGCATCGACAGGTGGGTTGGGCTGGAACTTGCGAATGAGGAAGGTATACTGGTTGCCGTTCTTCTTGAACATCTGCCAGCTCTTAACCGACGCATCCTTTTTGCGTACTTTAAGCCGCACCTTGAACACGTCATTCTGGCGGTTTTCGGGCGAAAGCTCAATTATGTCAATGGCTTCGCCGCCCTCCTGCACCTGCTGCACATAGGAGTACTTGTACCCCTTTTTGTACATGGTATAAATCTGGGAAGGCGACATGTCCTGCGAGTCCGGGTCGGAATCGGAGATGTTCACCTCGTTCTCATTTTTCAGATACGTCCAGGTGGTTTTGCCATCGTTGATGACCTCCTGACCGCTTATTTTCAGCCGGAACTTCTGGCCGCTCACCGTGATGTCGCCGTTGATGTTCTGCTTCACTTTGGCGCTGGGGTTTTCTAGCGTCTGGGTAAAGGTGGCCTGGAAAGCATTTAACGCCTGGTATTTGGCGCTCATTTGGTCAAGAATTTTGCCTGCTTTGGGGTCTTGCTGGGCAGCGGCGGGCAATGCCAACGAAGCCGCGAGCAGGAGCAGAGAGAATGATTTTTTCATTAGAAGGAGTAAGAACTGAAGCGAGTTAGCTACACTTTGATGGCCTGATACGGATTTCGTATAACAAACGCCCGGCCAAAGTGCTACTTTCACCCCATCACAGGCAAAAATAATTAGAAAGGGGCCGCCTGAACCGTACAGGATTCGCCAGCCCCTCCCCTATTTGCTCATGGTGTTCAGCAATTGCTCAAGCTGGTACTCGTCGGGAATGAGCACGTCCCGCGCCCTATCGCCATCAAACGGGCCCACGATGCCCGCGTGCTGGAGCTGGTCGATGAGGCGCCCAGCGCGGTTATAGCCCAGCTTGAGCTTGCGCTGGAGCAGGCTGGTGCTCCCTTGCTGGTGCAGCACGATGCAGCGGGCGGCTTCCTCAAACATGGCGTCACGCTCGGTGGGGTCCATGTCCTCGTTGCCGCTGCCGGCGTCGCCGTCGGCGCCGGCCACTTCGGGCAGCAGGTAGGCGTCGGAATAGCCCTGCTGCCCGCCGATGAAGTCGCAGACGCGGTCCACTTCCGGCGTGTCGATGAAGGCGCATTGAATCCAAACAAGGTCTGAGCCATCCGAAAAAAGCATATCGCCTGGTGATACAAGCTTCTCGGCACCACTACCATTTAAAATAAGGAGCGAAGATTCTTTGCTGGTAACGCGAAAAGAAATTCGGCACGGAAAATTATTCTTGATATTTTTTGTAAGCACAGACACGGATGGCCTGCTTGTGGCCACGATGAGGTGGATGCCGATGGCGCGGGCCAGCTGGGCCAGGCGGGCAATGGGGGTTTCCACCTCCTTGCCGGCCGTCATCATCAGGTCGGCCAGCTCGTCGATGACGAGCACGATGAAGGGCAGGAAGCGGTGGCCCTTCTTGGGGTTGAGCCGCCGCTCGATGAACTTGGCGTTGTACTCCTTC